>JAHBWC010000022.1 GCA_019637225.1 Labilithrix sp. | reverse complement strand
ACGTACGTGAAAACGCGCGCGCGCGCTCCGCTCCCGAGGCATCGTTCATCATCGCCGATTCGAGCGTCACCACTGGACGATGTGGTCGTGCCGTCACCCAGATGCCCGAGGTCGTTGGCTCGGGCGTGCCCCCTCAGCGCGGGGGCGGCGACGCCGTGCGATCGCGATTGCGATGGCACCGAAGACGAGCGCGCCGCCGCTCGCGCGGGACCGTCCCGGCCTCGTGACTGCGCAGCCGTCGCCGTCGCCGCTCTCCGACGTGCCGGCGCTTTCTCCGGTGGCCGCGCCCGACGAGCCAGCACCGGAGTCGGCGAGGGTCGAGCCGGCGTCGGAGATCGAAGCACCAGCATCGAGCTTGGAAGCGCCGGCGTCGATGGTCGAGCCGGCGTCAGCGGTCGAGCCCGCATCCGTGCTCGAGCCTCCGTCGTTGATGGAGCCGGCGTCGTTGGTGGAGCCGGCGTCCTCGGTGGCGCCCGCGTCGGCGGACCCCTCGGTGCAAGTGCCTGCCTGACAGGTCCCGCCGCTGCAGGGCGAGCCGTCGGCCTTCGTCGGATCGGAGCATGCGCCCGACGCAGGAGCGCAAACGCCGATGTCGTGGCACGCGTCGAGGGCCGCGCATACGACCGGGTTGGCTCCAGTGCATCTGCCCGCCTGACAAGTGTCCGTCTGCGTGCACGCGTCGTCGTCGTTGCAGGCGGAGCCGTTGATCTTCGTAGGGGTCGAGCACGTGCCCGTCGCGGGATCGCAGACGCCGACCTCGTGACACTGATCGAGCGCGAAGCAGATGACGTCGTTGCCTCCGACGCACGTGCCGGCCTGACAGGTGTCGGACCGCGTGCACGCGCTACCGTCGTCGCACGCGTTGCCGGTGAGCAGGGCGCAAGTTCCGCTGGACGGAGCGCCGGCAGCGACGGAGCACGCATCGCAGGTGCCGGCGCTACACGCCGTGTTGCAGCAGACACCATCCGCGCAGAACCCGCTCGCGCACTCGGTGCCGTCAGAGCACGCCGAGCCGTTGCCCTTGTCGTTCTGGAGGACGAACACGTACGCCTGTCCGAGGTTCGCGGACTTTTGCGGCACGCCGGCGACCACGGTGTTTGCCGTCATCGAGAGGTTGGCACCGAAGAAGTCGTTTTGGGCCACGTCACTGGCCGGGAGCGCTTGCTGCAGGGGCCAGCTGGTTCCCGCGCGCGTGAACAAGTACGCCGCGCCCGTGTGCAATGCCCTGCCGCTCGCCCCGATGACGGCCGCATCGCCGCTCACCGCGACCGAAGATCCGAACGCGTCGCCGGAGAACGGGGCGGGCGCAGACAACTTCTGCTGCTGCGTCCACGACGCGCCGGACCGAACGAAGACGTACGCGGCCCCGGTCGCAGCCGCCTTGACGTGTGCGCCGGCGACCGCGGTGTCGCCGCTCAGGGCCACCGAGAAGCCGAAGAAGTCGTTGGGGGCGGAGTCGCTCGTGGTGAGCTTCTGCTGCTCGGTCCACGAGGTGCCCGTGCGCACGAAGGCGTATGCCGCACCCCGGTTCGCCGACACCCCGTAGGCGCCGACGAGGGCGGTCTCTCCGCTGATGGCCACCGACCTGGCGAAGCCGTGTCCGCTCGCGCCGTCGCTGGCGGTGAGCATCTGCTGCTCGCTCCACGAAGTGCCGGAGCGCACGAAGACGTACGCTGCGCCCTTGCCCGACTCGGCGGGGGCCCCGATGACCGCAGTGTCTCCAGTGAGCGCCGCCGCACCGCCGAAGGCCGCGCTTGCGCTCGGGGTGCTGGCGGTGAGCTTCTGCTGCACGGTCCACGACGCGCCGGATCGGACGAAGACGTACGCCGCGCCTTGCCCGTCGTCGCCGTGGCCGGAAGCGCCGACGACGGCCGTGTCTCCGCTGAGGGCTACCGACGAGCCGAAGCGGTCTCCCTCGGCGCCGTCGCCGGCGGTGAGCTTCTGCTGCTCGGTCCACGACGCGCCGGACCGGACGAAGACATACGCCGCTCCCATGCTGCTCGAGAAGCCCGGTGCGCCGACGATCACGGTGTCGCCACTCACCGCGGTGGACGCGCCGAAGTCGGCGACGTCTGTGGCGACGGCGGGGACGAGCTTCTGCTGCTCGGTCGCGATGAGCGGATCGACGGTGACGGGGTAAGTCGCACCGCGGTCGTCGAAGCGAATCGCGATGGCACCGTCGTGGACGACGACGTCGGCAGGCAGCTCCCTTCCGCGCGCGTCGACGACGTAGAGATCGGAATAGCGGACGACGACGTTGCCGGAAGACGGATCGTGCAGGGACGCGCCTCCGCCGCCGACGAGAGCGGTCGCCTCGAGCGAGCCCTGCCGCGCGAGCTCGATGAGCACGCGAGCCGGGCTGCCGTCACGGCACGCCGGGGCCGCATGGATGGTGAAGCCCTGCTCGACGCCGAGGCCGCCGACGAGATACCACTCGTCGAATCCGCGGCGACGGTAGGTGGCGCGGTTCTTGTCGACCTCGAGCGCCGCCGACACTGTCTCGACCGGAGCGAGCGCGCCTTCGCAGCCCCAACGCGCTGCCTCGACGTGCCAGCGCCACGTGGCCTGATCGCCAGCCGAGCCGAGCTCGACGGTGCGCGCGTCGAAGCGTGCGTGGAGCCGAGCGGAGCTCGTCGCTCGAAAGCCTTCGGGAGTCGGCGTGAGGTAGTACTCGGCGGCTGCGCCCTTCTGGACCGCAGCGATGTATGCCGCGCGGAGCGCGGGCGTCATGCCGTCATGCTTCGCGGTCTTGTCGCGTGCCGTCTCCCTGCCGCTGGAGGAGCAGGAGTCGAGAGCCGCGACGAGCACGACGCTCGACGCGAGGAGACGAGCGACTGCGAAGAGGCCTCGTGCGACAGGGGTCGAGACGCTGCTCATGGAATTCCCATTCACGCGCATGACATGCGCGCTCGGGCGAAGAATTCTGCTGATCGGCGGTCAACGCAATGTCTCGTACACGAGCGGAGCGAGTTCGGTGACGAGCGGTCGTGAAGTCGATTTGCGCCGGCCGGCGAGCGACATGTCGGGTGTGTCGTGACTCGCTCACCCAGGCGAAACAGCAATAGCGCGCGTGCTTGGTTACGGCATATTGCGTTTGATGATTCGCACTCCAGCTCTCGTCGCCTCCGCCCTCGCCCTCTTCTTGGTTGCGATTGTTTCGTGCTCGGACGACCCGTCGTCCGGCGGGTCGGCTCCCGCGGATGGCGATGCTGGAACGGACTCCGCGACCGCAAACACGAGCGACGCCGCGGGAGAGGTCCGCTTCGTCATCACGGCGCCGGCGGTCTCTCCAGGCAGTAACCGATGCGATGCGTTCACGTTGGCGATGGTCGACAGCGCGGGCTCGCCCGTGGGGTTCCCGAGCGCGTCGAACGTCACGGTCACGAGCGATGCTCTGACGAGCGCGTTCGCGACTCTTGCGGATTGCGAGTCGGGCAAGCCGCCGACGATGATCACGGTCGACGCGGGCGCGACGAGCAAGGCGTTCTTCGTCCGAACGATGAGCGAGGAGGTCGTGACGCTCGCCGCTGCCGCGAGCTTTGGCACCGCCTCGCTCACGTTTACACCGACGGGATTTCTCACCATCGGTCAGCCCAACGTACGAACGGTCCGCCAGTTCGCGCGCACGATGCGAGGCATTCGAGGCGTCTTCGCCGCTGCTGGAAAGTTGATGGTCACGGATCGCTACGCACATCGCGTTCGCGTCTGGAACGCATTTCCGACTGCCGCGGACGCGGAGGCCTCGTTCGTGCTCGGTCAACCAAGCCTCTACGCCACGAGCCGGTTGCCGGCTTCGGCCTCGTCGGCGTACGACCCGCAACGGGCGTGGACCGACGGCACGCGGCTCGTCGTCGCCGACACGGCGAACAGCCGCGTCCTCGTCTGGAACACGTTTCCGACGACGAACGGACAGTCGGCCGACTTCGCGCTCGGTCAGCCTGCCGGCGGCACGAACCTCACGAGCAGCGGGGAGAACAACGGCGGCCTATCGGGCGCGTCGATGTCTTACCCGCTCGGAGTCCACAGCGACGGAACGCGGCTCTTCGTCGCCGACGGTGGCAACCATCGTGTCCTCGTGTGGAGCACGTTCCCTACGGCAGGTGGTCAGTCGGCCGACTTCGCGCTCGGTCAACCCGCCGGCGATGCGAACCTCACGTCGGCCCTCTTCTCCGCAACGGCCTCGGGCTTGAACAGTCCCGACGGCATCGCGGGCGCCGGAACGAAGCTCTTCGTCTCCGATGCCAGCAATCACCGCGTGCTCGTCTGGAACACGCTTCCCACGACGGGTGGAGAGCCGGCGGACTTCGCCCTCGGACAGCCCGCCGGTGCTGCGAACCTCACGTCGGCGGCGGCCAACGAGGGTGGCTGCTCCGGCTCGAGCCTCGACTCCCCGAGCGACATCGCGACCGACGGCACGCGGCTCTTCGTGGTCGACTGGTCGAACACGCGCGTTCTCGTGTGGTCGACGCTTCCCTCGAGTGGTGGTCAGACCGCGAGCTTCGCGCTCGGCCAGCCGTCGGGCGCCAACAACCTGACGTCATGCACGAGCGGCGGCGTCTCCGGGTCGACCTTCGACAACGCGTGGAGTGTCTCGATCGCGGACGGACGCCTCGTCATCTCGAACGACCATCGTGTTCTCGTGTGGAACACGATCCCGACGACCGGCGGGCAGAGTGCGTCGTTCGCGCTCGGGCAACCGAGTGGCCCCGCGAACCTCACCTCGAGCTTCGAGGGAGTCGGCCCCACGCCGACGTCGGTCGGGTACGGGACCGCGATCGCTTCGGACGGCACCCGCTTCTACGTGGTCGACAGGGAGCACCACCGCGTGCTCGTTTGGACCTCGATGCCGCGCTCGCCGGCAGACCCGCCCGCCTTTGCGCTGGGTCACCCGGCAGGGCCGAACAACCTCACCACCGGCGAGCTCCACGCGCAGGCGAGCGGCTCGTCCTTCTTCCATCCGAGCGGTGTCGCGACGGACGGCACGCGTCTTTACGTCGCCGACCCGTCGAATTGTCGCGTCCTCGTCTGGAACAAGCCGCCGACGACCGCCGGACAGCCCGCGGACTACGCGCTCGGCCAACCGGCAGGGCCGAACAACCTGACGTCGTCATGTGGCGCGGCCCCGGTGAGCGGCTCGACGATGAGCAGGCCTCAAAGCGTTCGCACCGACGGGACGCGGCTCTTCGTCGTGGACACGGGCAACAGCCGGGTGCTCGTGTGGAACACCTTGCCGACGGCCGCGGGACAGGCGCCGAGCTTCGCGCTCGGACAACCTGCCGGAGCGGCCAACCTCGAGACGGGCGCGCCGAACAACGGCGGCGTCTCCGGTTCGAGCATGGCGTTCCCGCAAGACGTCCTGTCCCACGATGGGAAGCTGTTCTGCGTCGACGCGGACAATCTGCGCGTCCTCGTCTGGAACTCGATGCCGACGTCGGGAGGCGCTCCCGCGAGCTTTGCGCTCGGCCAGCCCGCGGGCGCATCGAACCTCACGTCGAACGGGCTCGAAGTCGCGTCCGCCACGTCGCTGATGTACCCGAGGGGGATCGCGACCGACGGCACCAGCCTCTATGTCGGGGACACGTTGAACAATCGCGTTCTCGTGTGGTCATCGATCCCAACGGCAGGCGGAACGCCGGCGACGTCCGTGATCGGTCAGCCGAATCTCACGACGACGACGACGGAGACTCTCCCGTCGGCGAGCTCGCTGTTCCGGCCGGGGCTGCTCTACGCGACGCCGACCCGACTCTTCATCTCGGATGACGGCCGCTATCGTGTGCTGATCGCCCCGCGGTAGCGATCGCCCTCGAATTCGAGATGGAAACGCGAGGGCTCGCCCGCGAGCACGAGGTTGTCGTTCCGTCGTTCCAGTAGAGCGCCGCGAGCCCCTCGAGCGACTCCGTTTCCTCTCCCGCAAATGCGCCCGCGTACGTGCCTTGATACGTCCGACCTTCGTTCACGAGCGCGGCGCGCGCGAGGTTCGAGCGGAGGATCTACTCGTGCGCCGACGATCGCGCCTTCTTCGGGCGGCACGCGAGCCGCGCGGCGTCAGCCATCCGGCGTCCTCGCGCGGGGGCATTGACGAGGAAGCTCGCGGCGTCGACGCGACGGGAAGCGCTCGCTCGCTTCGACGCGCTGACGATTGCAATTCCCGGATCTCACGAACCGACTGCTCTGCCTGAGCGCGGCGGGGGCGCAACGGCTAGGTTGCGCGGGCTCGTCGGCGAAGCAGCCACCGCCCAAGCGTCGACATCGAGCTCGTCCGCCCGGCCTCCGCGATCGAGACCTCCAGAGGGAACCCCTGCTCTCTAGCCAGCCGGAGCGTGGCCTCTCGGAGTCGCTCCGCCTCAGGCCGATCATAGGTGCCTACGATGGCGAAC
This sequence comes from Labilithrix sp., assembly GCA_019637225.1. Classification (GTDB taxonomy): domain Bacteria; phylum Myxococcota_A; class Polyangia; order Polyangiales; family Polyangiaceae; genus Labilithrix. The sequence goes on along the minus strand of JAHBWC010000022.1, from coordinate 81,332 downwards.
CCTTCATGATCAATGGTCAGGGCGAGCCTCGTGGCGTGCGGCTCGCCGATCCCGAACGTGCCACGGAGGATCTGCGTGACGAAGGCCTGCCGCGTCTTTGAGTCGTTCCAGAACACGACATCGGTGTTCGCCCGGATATCCGCGGTACGGTATGGGTTGGATTCAACGCTGGGGACGGCAGGCGAGGCGTTGCTGAGCCTCTGAGCTGAAGATGGCGACGGCGACCGCAAGGCTGTCAATCCATGCCGCTCGAAGACCGAGCGCAAAGCCTCGTGGTCCGAACGCAGGAGCGCGTCGAGCACGCCCATCGGACCCGCTGTCGAAATGCCGTGCGAGGCGTTCCTGAAAAGGGCAGCAACGGCGGGCTCACAGTCGGAAGGGGCGAGCTTCACCGCGGACGCAGCTCGCGGTGGGAGCAGATGCTCCACCTCATCGTAGAGGCTCTGTAATGAGACGCCGCGCCGTTCAAGCTCCGAAGCCACGTGAGGATCGGCGAGCAGTGCGAGAGCCACGTGCGTCACTGTCAGCGGCCGATGACCTCGCAGCTCCGCATCCTCCTGCGAAGCCCCGAGGACCTGGAGGAGGCGACGCGAGACAACGGGACGCCCCCGAAAGCGGTGAAAAGCCAGACCCAGCGCGGCGAGCGCGGTCACGCCTGCGCCGATCAAGTCGCCCCACGAGTCCACCCGAGAATGGTATCGAGCAGCGCGAATTGCGGGGTACGAAACTGGTGCGCCTCGGCGAGCCGAGGAAGGGATTCGCACGCTCGACGTCGTTCCGATGAGCCGAGCGGGTGCGCGCGCGCCAATCCTTCGACCGATCGATGATTGATGGCTGAGCAGCTCCGTCAGATCGCGACCGCCCTGCGGACGGAGCGACGTCTAGAAATCGCCGCCCGCTTTCACCCTTGCAGTGCTAGATGAGTCTCGTGGCCTGCCGTGGGGTTCACTTCGCTATCCGCGCTGAACAGGCCGAGCGCCTCCTCGCTGCCGAAGACGACGACGAACTCCTCGCGATCGTCGAAGAGATCGAAGAGGAATGGGAGAGTGCGTTCGAGAGCGACAAGGCGTGGGATGCGCTGCATCGCTGCCTCTCGAGCGGCACGCTTGACGTTTCCGAGGGTGAGCCTCCGCTGAACCGCGCGTTCTTCGGCGGGCGAGTGCTCAATCGAGAAGCGGACTACTTCGTCGTGCTCGTCGTGCCCGAAGAGGTGAGGGAAGTGGCGGGCGCGCTGGCAAAGGTCACGGAGGAGTGGCTTCGCAGGCGGTACTTCGACGTCCCGTTTCCCGACTATCAGAGCGAGAAGTCCGAGGAGGACTGCGCGTACGCGCTGAGCAACTTCGAGGGCCTACCGGAGTTCTTCGCTCGCGCAGCTGCCGACGGCCGCTACGTCATCTTCACGGTCGATCAGTAGCGCAGGAGAGCCTCGCGGCTCGGCGGACCAATTCGTCCGCGTCGGGGACGCGACGTTCCGAGCCGCCTCCCTGTGTCCTTGGAGGGGCCCCATCGAGGCGTCTACGCTGCTCGCGCGCGCTTCCTCGGGCCGGCCTTGCGGACGGTCTTCGCTCGAGACGGCGTCGCTCTTTCGCGCCGAGCGTGCGCGCTGAGATGGTGCGGATCGTCGCGTCATCATTGACCTCGCGTCAACGACAAGAAGAACTCGCCCGAAGAGAGAGTCTCCCATGATTTGCATTCGGGACGTCGACGGCCGCCAGCTTCAGCAAGCGAATGGCGTACACTGGACGGGTGCAACTCCCTCGTCTGCTGCTCGGCGTCACGATCCTCGCCACGACGCTGTGCGTCTCCTTGAACGCGCGCGCGGACATCCTCGCAGAGTGGAACCCGCCCAACAGCGATCTGCAGGAGACGAACTTCCCGGCCACCTCGCTGGGAAACGGCATCAACGCAACGGCGATGACCTACGCCGGAAACGGCCTGGCGCCGATCGTCATCACTGGCAGCTACGCCATCAGGGGCTGGCCCGTGACGCAGGACCTCACCAAGTACGTCGAGTTCTCCGTGATTGGCTCGATCGACTTCGCCTCGGTCGATTTCACGTGGTGGTCGAATCGTAACTACCCTCCGGCCGTCGATCTCCGATCCAACGCAGACAACTACGCAAGCTCGCTGTCGAGCGCGACACACCCGCAGGACTCGATGGACCACAACTACTCTCTCGACGTGTCCGCTCTTGGCACGCGGGTTGGGGTCACGACGTTCCGCATGTACTTCTACGGCAGCGCCTTCGTCACACCGACGTCCTATATCCAGGGGCCATATGCCCCGGCAGCCAGCGGCATGAACAACTTTGGTTTGCGCGTCATCGGCGTCCGGAGCCTGTGCGCGTTGGACCAACACGTATCGGCGCGCACGTGCGTCGCCTGTGCCCCCGGAACGGTTCGCCCTGCGGGTGACGACCCCTCGGGCGCCGATACCGTGTGCACGAAGACGATCTGCGCGGCGAATCAGTCCGTCTCCAGCTACGTCTGCGTCGCGTGCGCACCAGGCAGCACGCGCCCCACCGGAGACGATGCCACCGCCGGCGACACCGCTTGCATCCCGACCATCTGCGCCGAAGACCAGCGCGTCTCGAAGCACGCCTGCGTCGGTTGCGCTCCAGGCAGCAAGCGCCCTGCTGGTGATGACGCCACAGGCGCCGACACGAAGTGCAGCACGACGCCGTGCGCAGAGAACCAGCATGTCTCGAGCAACGCCTGCGTCGCCTGCGCTCCTGGAACGACGCGCGTCGCCGGGGACGACCCCTCCGGCGCCGACACCGCATGCAGCGCAGTGCCCCCCGCTGGGACACCCGCGGGCGACGGCGGGACCGGCGATGAGGCGCCCGCCTCGTCCGGCGACGCTGCCTCCGAGAGCGGCTGCTCCGCCAGCGGAGGGGGTGGGTCGTTCGGCGGGCTCCTGTCTCTCCTGGGGCTCGTGCTGCTGCGCCTTCGGGGCGTGCGTCGGCGCGCAACCAGCGCAGCGACTCGTTCGCTCACCTAACGCGCGGAGAGCTGATCGACGGCACCGGCAGTCGACTACAGAAAACCTCTCGCGACGGCATACGCCTCGAACGCGGGCTTGGTCCACGCGTTGGAGAGGAGCGCGGCGAGGTCGCCGGTTGCTGGAGCTAGGACTCTCGGCGGGGAATCGGGGGCCGGCACGTGTAGCTGAACCTTGCAGCCCGCCCTGACTGGGAGACCGAGATCCGCGCCGAGATCATTCGCGACCATCCCTCCGAACCGAAGGTTTGGATAGGACAACGGATCGTCCCAAGACTCCTCAATGTGGTCATAGTCGGGCTTCGAGACCTCGATCCAGAGCCCCACGGACCAAGTGCCGTAGTCCTCTACGGGAACTGGCAGCAAGCAGCGTACGAAGAACCGCTTGCCGTCCAGAGATGCGAAGTTGCGGCGGAGCTCCGTCCGGCCCGTTACCTGGTCGCCGAGGGCGAAGATGTCGTCCGGCGCCTGGAAGCTCCTCTCGAGGGGGACAGATGCATCGCCGCACTGCACGCGATGGAGGAACCCTCGCAGCGAACGATCCTGCAGGAACGCTTCGTCCAGGACCTCGAACGCTGTGGCTTTCCAAGGGTGACGAAGCGCCTCCTCGCGCGACAGCCTTTCGCCGATGATCGCGACGTCACGCCAGGCCGATTGAGTCGCGTCGCCCAACATGACCTCGTAGGAGTCCTTCGTCGGGAAAACTCGGCAATAGAACGCGGTGCGTTGAGAGGGATCGCTGCCCTCGCCCCACTCACCAAGTGACACGAGCATCGCGAGCTCGCTGTCCGGGTGGTTGTTCGAGTACGCCGCGTAGTAGATCGCGAATGCGTCCCCAGCTCGGTAGACGAAGCGTGTGAGCCGCACGGTCAGACCACCGCAGCAGTCGCAGCGCGAGGCCGATGGCTCGGAGAGCTCGATGTCGTACTTGTTCTGCAAGGCCGCTCGATTGCCCTATCACGGTTCGACGACTCGGTCGCCAACGGGGTCCCGCGGCCTAGGAAGGATGCGCTGCCGAATCGCTGTAACGTAGGGCGATGGCGACGTTCTCCGGGAACGCTTCCGAGCTCCAGCGACTCGACTGGCGGTTATTGCAGAACGGAGCCGTCACGCTCTACTTTCAGCGCGCCGCGCTCGACCCCGATGTCATGTGGCTCCGCGATCACGCGTACGATGTCGTGGAGCTCGACTGCCTCGGGTGGGAGGACCCGAAGGAGATGCACCGCGCGCTCGCGGCAGCGCTCTCGTTTCCGGCCTACTACGGGATGAATCTCGATGCGCTGAACGACTGCATGTCCGACGTCGATGTCTCGGAGGAAGGCGGGCTCGCGCTCGCATTCTTCCGGTTCGACGCCTTCGCGTCGCGCCATCGGGAGGTGGCCCAAGCCGTTCTCGATATCCTTGCGGACAACGCCCGCCGCCTTCTGCTCTTCGGACGTCGGCTCGTCGTCCTCGTGCAATCCGACGACCCACGCATAACGTTTGCGCCGGTCGGGGCAACGGCAGTGAGCTGGAACCCCAAGGAGTGGATGAACAAGGACCGCGGCATCTGAGCCGGGAAGGGAACGCGTCGTCAGTCGGCGCCAGCATCGGCCGGAGCCGGGCCGATCACGCATCTCTCGCGGACGCACGCGACGACGCCGGGCAGATCGCAGAGCGGGGTCGCTGTCTGCCTGCAATCGCCGCGCGCGGTGGCCAGATCCTTGTCGAACTTGGATTGCTCCTTCTTGTTGATCGCGCCGCTCGCGCAGCGAATGGTGCAGGTTGTCCCCTCGGCCTTCAGTTCGTCGACCAGCGTGCAGTCCGATGCCGTCGAGCAGGTCTGGTCATACTCGCTGGCCTCGACGCTGTCGGCTCCGCACGCGGATGCGATGACCAGCAGCGTCGAACCGGCGGCCGCCAGGGCCATGAGCCTTGTCATGATCCGCGCGAGGGGCAACGTGCGTGCCGTCGCGATCCACCGACGAAAGCGGGCTTCTGCTCCAGCGGAGCCTGACATTCGCGTCACGGACGCCTGGGACCGAACGGGATCCATCACGCGGCCATCTCGGAGACGGCGAACGAACGATCGGCTCGTCGCCGGGCGCTCGCGCCGCTTCGGTTCGGAGAAGAAATGACTATTTAGCCATCGTTGCGTCGGGCGGTACGGTGCCACCGTGGCGAGCAAGGTGGCGTACGTCCTCGTCGGCGCAGCGCTCGTCATGGGCTGTGTCGGGTCCGACGCAAGCGGCTCGATCGCCGCTCCCGAATCCGACGCAGGCGGGTCGGCCAACGCGGAAACGCCAGCGGCACCCGATACGTCACCGTGTGTCCGGGAGTCGCGAGACTGTCGCGGGAACGTCCCGCGGCTCTGTTCGGCGGAAGGAACCTGGCAGGATCAGCCGCCGTGCGGCGGTGCCGCGCCCGTCTGTACGAACGGAGTCTGCGCCGCCTTCCGCGTCTCGGGCGGGATCCGCACGATTGGCCCGCGCAGCTCGTCGGCCATCCGGCTCGTCAGCGGTGGTTTCGAGCTCGGAGCGCGGAGCTGTGCATCGAATGGGACCTGTGTTGTCGGAGGTATCGCGCCATGATCCGTCGGATCGTCATCCCTTGCGTGGCCGGAGGAGTCCTCGCCTTCACCGTGTGGGCGGTCCGGACCGCCCGCGCCGATGGGGTTCCGGCGGTCAACGCGCTGTCCTACTCAGGCGTCGTCGAAGATGCGGCGGGACCGGTGCAGGGCCCGCACAACATCCAAGTCACCCTCTACGACGCGGCCTCGAGCGGGAACGCGACATGCCAGACGCCACCCACGTCGGTCACGCTCGTCAACGGCAGGTTCACGATTGCACTGCCGGATGCTTGCGCCGCCGCCGTCGCGAGCAAATCCGACACCTGGGTGTCCGTACTCGTCGACGGAAGCGACACCGGACGCACGAAGATTGGTGCCGTGCCCTATGCGCTCGAGGCGGGCCGGGCAGCGAAGGCAACGGCCGTCGAAGCGAACTTCGTCACGATCACCGCGACGGTCGCAGACCCCAACGGAGGCTCGACGGACGTAGCCTGTCCCGCTGGATACCGACTCGCGAGCTTCGGCATCAGCGAAGTGCAGTTGACGGAGAGCGGAATCAACGGGTGGGCGAATGGCGTTTACGGGTGCTCGAACGTGGCCGGGAGGCTTCGGGCGAGCGTTGGCCAATACATGAACGGGACCTCACAGTCGCGATTCTCCTGCACGGGTCTGTGCGTCAAGTAAGGAGAACAGCTTCGTTCTAAGGGCAGCGATACGCCGTCGCGCTCATGAAGCGTGACGTGTCGGGGGTCATGTTGACCGTACCGCCGACGACAATGCCGCTGTACCCCTGCAACTCGGTCCGATCGACGCGCACGATGTAGTGGGTGCCGCCGTGCTTGGTCGTGATCTCGACGATATCCTCGAGACTCTCGCCATCCACCGATCCCAACATCCGGCACTCGGCCGGCACCTGGTGGACCCGGAAAGCGTCACTCGTCGGCGGAAACGTCGCCGCGTTCTTTGCCGGACGAAACTCGCCACGGGAGCTACATCCAACCAACCAAGCCGCGACCAGCCATGCCCGCTTCACGCTCGAAGCGTACCATCGGTCGCGCGCCGTCTTGTCCGTGCATCGTCGCGTCGAGGGCTACTCGTGCGCCGTCGTTCTTCTGCTTCTTGGCCATGGAACCGGACGACAGGCGCGCGCCGCGCGGTGCGCCGCCCAACGCTCGACCCCGCGATCGGTCAGCCGACGTACGCCGCGAGGTGCTCGCCGGTCAGCGTCGATCGCGCCGCGACGAGGGCGGCCGGGGTGCCTTCGAACACGATCCGCCCGCCGTCGTGGCCTGCGCCCGGCCCGAGGTCGATGATCCAGTCGGCGTGCGCCATGACCGCCTGGTGGTGCTCGATCACGATGACCGACTTGCCGGAGTCGACCAGCCGATCCAGGAGGCCGAGCATCTGCTCGACGTCGGCCAGGTGGAGGCCGGTGGTCGGCTCGTCGAGCACGTAGACGGCGCCGTCCGCGCCCATGTGCGTGGCGAGCTTCAGCCGCTGGCGCTCGCCACCCGAGAGCGTGGTGAGCGGCTGGCCGAGCCGCAGGTAGCCGAGCCCGACGTCGGTCATGCGCTCCAGGATCGCGTGCGCGGCCGGCGTACGAGCCGCGCCGCGGCCGAAGAAGGCGACCGCGTCCTTCGCGGGCAGGTCGAGCACTTCGGCGATGTTGAGCCCGCCGAGCCGATAGTCCAGCACCGCCGCCTGGAACCGCCGGCCCTCGCACTCCTCGCAGACCGTGGTGACGCCGGCCATCATCGCGAGGTCGGTGTAGATTACACCGGCGCCGTTGCAGGTCGGGCAGGCGCCCTCGGAGTTGGCGCTGAAGAGGGCGGGCTTCACGCCGTTCGCCTTCGCGAACGCCTTGCGGATCGGCTCCAGGAGGTCGGTGTACGTCGCGGGGTTGCTCCGCCGCGAGCCACGGATCGGGGTCTGATCGATCGACACCACTCCGTCCCGGCCCGACACCGAGCCGTGGATGAGTGAGCTCTTTCCCGATCCGGCCACGCCGGTCACCACCACCAGCACGCCGAGCGGGATGTCGACGTCGACGTCCTGAAGGTTGTGGGCGCTGGCGCCGCGTACCTTCATCGCTCCCGACGGCTTCCGCACGGACTTCTTCAAGGAGGCCCGATCGTCGAGGTGCCGCCCGGTGAGCGTGCCGCTGGCGCGCAGTCCGTCGACGGTGCCCTCGAACACCACCTCGCCACCGGCTGTGCCGGCGCCGGGGCCGAGGTCGACGACGTGGTCGGCGATCTCGATCGCCTCCGGCTTGTGCTCGACGACCAATACGGTGTTGCCCTTGTCGCGGAGTCGCCGCAAGAGGTCGTTCATCCGCCGGATGTCGTGCGGGTGCAGCCCGATCGTCGGCTCGTCGAACACGTACGTCACGTCGGTGAGCGACGATCCGAGGTGCCGGATCATCTGGGTGCGCTGCGCCTCGCCGCCCGACAGCGTCCTCGACGGCCGATCGAGGCTGAGATAGCCGAGGCCGATCTCCACGAACGAGTCGAGCGTCTGCTTCAGCGTCGCCAGCAGCGGCGCGACGGACGGCTCGCCGAGACCGCGCACCCACTCGGCCAGGTCGTTGATCTGCATCGCGCATGCGTCCGCGATGTTGATCCCCTCGATCTTGGAAGACCGGGCGGCTTCGTTGAGCCGGGTGCCGCCGCAGTCGGGACAGGTGGTGAACGTCACCGCGCGCTCCACGAACGCGCGGATGTGCGGCTGCATCGCTTCCTTGTCCTTCGACAGGAACGACTTCTGGATCCTCGGAACCAGCCCCTCGTAGGTCAGGTTCATGCTCTCGAACTTCACCTTCGTCGGCTCGCGATAGAGGAAATCGTGGCGCTCCTTCTTCGTGTACTTGCGGATCGGCTTGTCCGGATCGAGGAAGCCCGAGGCCGCGAAGATGCGCACCTGCCAGCCGTCGACGGTGTAGCCGGGGATGGTGAGCGCGCCCTCGGCGAGCGACTTCGTCTCGTCGTACAGCTGGGACAGATCGATGTCGGTCACCGATCCCATGCCCTCGCATCGCGCGCACATGCCGCCGGCGACCGTGAACACGCGCTTTTCGCTCTTCCCGGCGCCCTTCTCGACCGAGATCTGTCCGACCGCGCGGATCGACGGGACGTTGAAGGCGAAGGCCTTGGGCGAGCCGACGTGCGGCTTGCCGAGGCGGCTGAAGAGGATGCGCAGCATCGCGTTGGCGTCGGTCACCGTGCCGACCGTCGAGCGGGAGTTCGCGCCCATCCGCTCCTGGTCGACGATGATCGCGGTCGTCAGCCCCGAGAGGACGTCGACCTCGGGCCGGGCCAGCGTCGGCATGAACCCCTGCACGAACGCGCTGTACGTCTCGTTGATCAGCCGCTGCGATTCCGCCGCGATCGTGCCGAACACCAGCGACGACTTGCCCGATCCCGACACGCCGGTGAACACCGTCAGCCGCCGCTTGGGGATCTCGACGCTCACGTCCTTCAAGTTGTTCTCGCGTGCACCTCGGACGCGGATGAGGTCGTGGCTGTCTGCGCGATGCGTGTTGGAGGGCATGGGCTCGATGGGGGTTAGGGCAAGGCCGTCGCGATCGCCGTCGGTGGCGTCGCGGGCGCTGAGGGAGGGCGCACCGCGCGGAGCGGTGTCCCGAATCGCTGCTGCACCCGCGCGGTCGCGTGGCTTCACGCGGGCATGGGCACGTGTTCGCGCCCAGGCTAGCAGACGAACTATCCGGCTCGGCCGCGCCGCCGCTTCCAGTCGCGAATTGTTGCGAGGCCGCTCTCGAGAATCCGTGGCGTCGCGAGAAACTGCGTCACGCGTAGGCCCCCTCGCCGGCGGGAAACCCGGACGAATGGCGTGGCGTCGGTCTGGCACCGTCGATGCATGGCGGAGGATCGCCGCTCGCGAGGCGCGAGCGACTAAGCTGATCCGCCGTGAGCGATGAGCCGACCGAGACTGCGGCGCTGAGGGGACGCATCGAGGTGCTCGAGCGCGAGAACGCCCGCTTGCGCCGAGGCGTCTTCGAGCCGAGCTCGCCGACCATCGTGAAGGTGCCGGCGGAGGTGGCGCCGCTCTTCGACCGGTCCGCGGCGACGATGCGGGACGTGTTCGCGCGCGCCGAGATCGATCCCGCGCGCGCGCTCGTCGCGATCGACGGCGAGCGTTACATCCTGATCCGCGCCTCGGCGTTCTCGATCGACTTCCTCGACACGCTCGTCAACCTCTATTCGGATCGCGGTGAGCGAGAGGCGCTCGCGATCGCGCGCGGCTTTCTCTTCGACATCGCTCACACGATCGGCTTCCACGACGCGCGGCAGATGCAGGAGAAGCTCGGCTCGCGCGAGGCCGTCGAGAAGCTCACGGGCGGTCCGATCCATTTCGCGTACACCGGCTGGGCGCAAGTCGCGATCGACCCGCGGAGCAATCCGGTGCCGGGAGACGATTTTCTCCTCATCTACGAGCATCCCTACTCGTTCGAGGCGGCGAGCTTCCAGCGCGTTGGTCGGAGGTCCGAAGGTCCCGCCTGCATCATGAACAGCGGCTACTCGTCAGGGTGGTGCCAGGCGAGCTTCGACGTCGAGCTGACCGCGCTGGAGGTGAAGTGCAGGGCGCGCGGCGACGACGGGTGCTTCTTCGTGATGGCGAAGCCGGATCGCGTCGCGGCCGCCGCGCGCGAGCACTTCGGGATCGACACGGGCGCGATGCGCGAGCACGGCTTCGACGTGCCGACCTACTTCGAGCGCAAGCGCGCCGAAGAGGAGGTGCGGAGGTCCTTGGAGAGGCTCGAGGAGGCTCAAGAGGAGCTCGTTCGAAAGGAGCGCCTCGCGACCGTGGGCCTGCTCGTCTCCGGCGTCGCGCACGAGGTGAACACCCCGCTGGGCGTCGCGGTCACCGCCACCGGCGTCGCGCAGGACGAGGTCGAGACGATGCGCCGGCGGTTCGAGGCTGGAGCTCTCACGAAGGGCGATCTGCGAAGTTTCCTCGATCGAGCGGGGCAAGCGCTCTCGCTCGTGGAGACGAACCTCGGGCGGGCGGCCTACCAGATCACGAAGTTCAAGCGCGCCTCGGTCGACCACATGTCCCAGGAGGAGCGGCGCGTCGACCTCGCGGCCTACGTCCAAGAGACGCTCGCGAGCCTCGGACCGCTCGCGCGCAAGGCGGGAATCGCCGTGTCCTTCGCGAGCGATGGGGAGCTCGAGTGCGTCACCTTCCCCGGCGCGATCTCGCAGATCGTGACGAACTTCGTCACGAACACGGTGATGCACGCGGCGCCGGCGCCGGCTCGTTCGGGCGGCGCGGAGCAGATCGCGAACGCGTCGAAGCTGCACGTGGACGTACGCCTGGACCGCCTGGCCGACGGGCGCGTCGCTCTGCGTTACGCCGACGACGGACGCGGGATGACGAGCGAGGTCAAGGCGCAGGCGTTCCAGCCGTTCTTCACGACAGGCCGCGCAGACGGCGGGTCTGGGCTCGGGCTGCACATCGTCCACTCGCTCGTCGCCGACGTCCTGCGCGGCCGCGTCGACCTCGAGACGTCACCCGGCAACGGCGCGGCGTTCGTGGTCACGTTCCCCGTCGCCCAGTGAACTGCCGTCACGATCTGCGCGCGATGCCGAAGCTGCGAATCTGATACGTCAGCGTCGACGGCTTCAGGCCGAGCAGCTCCGCGGCGCCGCCGTCACCGGCGATCTTGCCGCCCGCCTTCTCGAGCACGGCGATGAGGTTCTGCTTCTCGAGCTCGCGCATCTCGTCGACGGTGTAGAAGCCGCGCGGGGGCATGCTCATCGCGCGGACCGGCGCGCCGCCCGGCTCGTCCGCGCCGGCGCTCGCGCGCGTGGGCGGCTCGAGCGCCTCTCTGGCCGCGAGCTCCGGGAGCGCGGCGTCGAGCCGAAGGACACCGTCCGGTGAGAGGATGAGCGCTCGCTCCGCGACGTTCTCGAGCTCGCGCACGTTGCCCGGCCACGCGTACGTCTCGAGCAGCCGCGCGACGTCGCGTGAGATCGGGACGAACGGCCGCCCGTGCCGCCGGCACGTCTTGTCCACGAAGTGCTCGAAGAGCGGAACGATGTCCGCCCTTCGCTCGCGCAGCGGCAGGATCTGCAGCGGGAAGACGCTGAGCCGGTAGTAGAGGTCCGCCCGGAACGAGCCCGCCGCCACGGCCGCCTTGAGATCGCGGTTCGTCGCCGCGACCACGCGCACGTCGACCTTCTGCGATTTCGTATCTCCGACGCGTTCGACCTCGCGCTCCTGCAGCGCGCGGAGCAGCTTGCCCTGCAGCTCGAGGGGGATTTCGCCGATCTCGTCGAGGAAGAGCGTCCCCGAGTCGGCGAGCTGGAAGCGCCCGACCCGATCTCGGTGCGCGCCCGTGAACGCGCCGCGCACGTGACCGAAGAATTCGCTCTCGAAGAGCTCGCGCGGAACGCTCGCGCAGTTCACCTTCACGAGAGGTCCGGCGGCGCGCGTGCTCTTCTCGTGGATCGCCCTGGCGACGAGCTCCTTGCCGACGCCCGATTCGCCGAGGACGAGCACCGTCGCGTCCGTCTTCGCGACGGCCTCGATCTGCGCCCGCACTTGCTCGATGCCGGCGCTCGACCCGACGAGGTCGCCTCCGCCCTCGGCTTCCTTGACCTCTTCGCGCAGGTAGTCCCGCTCGCGCTCGAGGGCGGACTTCAGGACCTTGATCTCCTCGTATGCCGCCTTCTGCGCGACGTAGAGCTGCTCGAGCTCCGCGCGCTGCGTCTCCACGGCCTGGAGCTGCTCGTACGTCCGGAGCGCCGAGATGACCGTCGTGAGGAGCCGGGTCGACGTCAGCTCCGTCTTCGTGCGGTAGTCGCTGATGTCGAAGTGGCGGATGACCGTCGCCTCGGGCGCCTGGCCGGGCTGCCCGGTACGGAGGACGACGCGCACGTGACCGTAGCCGAGCTCGTCGCGGATGTACTTCACGAGCGACAGCCCCGCGTCGTCCGTCTCCATCACGACGTCGAGCAAGACGAGCGCGATGTCGGGGTTGTCGGCGAGGAGCTTCTTCGCGACCTCGGCCGAGCGTGCGCTCAGGAACGAGAGCCCACGCTCGGAGAACGAGACGCTCTTCAGCGCGAGGACGGTGACGTCGTGGACCTCCTGCTCGTCGTCGACGATCGCGATCTTCCAGCGGCGACCGCTCGATGGATCGTCGTCGTAGGTGCGCGCCAGCGCGCTCGTGTCGTCGACGAACGGCGATTCGTCGTCATCCGCCAGGGACATGCCTCGGTTCCTCCCGCCTGCGTGCCTGCCGAGCGCGCGCGGCGGAGCATACTCGAAGAGATGGTCGACTTCGACCACCCAAGCCGGAGGAGCCGCATCTCGCCGCCTCTCGACAAGACCTCGCGAGCACGCAGACGAAAATTCGTGAGCTTGCAAGTTTTCGAGACCGTCGTCTGCGCGACCTCGGTCACTTAGCCGAGGCACGTGGCTTGCGAAACCCAAGCTCATGCGCTTCTCGACCCTCGCAACCAGTGTCCTCGTCCTCACCTTCTTCGCCTGCAAGGACCCGAACCCCTCGAACGACGGGGCCGGCGACTCCAAGCCGGTCGATCCAAACGATCCTGCCGCGCACGAGGTGCCGAGTGAAGGCACCACGCAGAGCGGCCTCGAGGGCGTCGACGACGCCATCAAGGCCTGGATGCGCTCCACGTGCACGGGAGCCGTGACGTTCGCGCTCGGCTTCGAGGGCGAGCCGATCGTCACGCGCGGCTACGGCTTCGCGTCCGGACCGCCGAACGCCGTCTGCGGCAAGCCGGGCGACGAGTTCTCCGGAATCCGCGAGGTCGGACCAAACACGCCGATGCGACTCGGCTCGAACAGCAAGGCGATCACCGCCGCCGTCACGCGGATCGTGCTCAAGCAGAAGCTCGCCTCGATGGGGCGCCCCACGACGGACACGGCGCTCGAGAGCCTCCTCGTCTTCGACGACGCGCTCGACCTCGTATCCCCGCGCCTTCGCCGGGCCGTCCAAGGGGCCGCCGCGACCGGCTCGGCGAGCTGCGTGTCCGTGCCGGGCGGGTCGCGCGTGCTGCCGGGAGGTCAGATCGATCCTCGATGGCAGTCGATGACGGTGGGCCACCTCCTCGGGCACAGGTCGGGCCTGCCCCGCGGCGGCAACCCGATCACCGCCAAGCTCCCGACCATCCGCGGCATCGACACGTTCGCGAAGATCGAAGCGGAGGCCGAGCTCGCGGGCGCGAGCGCGCCCGTTCGCGAATCGCTCGCCAGCGCCGTGCCGAACGCGCACTTCCTCCGCCCGCAGACGCTCGAGGAGTACCTCCTCGGCAACCTCGACCTGTGCCTCGACTTCTCGCCGGGCGGTCCGCTGCCGCCGACGCCGGGCTTCGATCCTTACTCGAACATCGCCTACGGGATCCTCCAGCACGTCGCCGAGCACGTGAGCGGCAGGGGGTACACGGCGCCCCTCGGTGCGCCGAGCGAGCACCCGGAGTCGCTCCTGGCTCAGTTCACGTCGACGCGCCTCGGCTTCGACAAGGGGGTCGAGTCGAAGTACGGAATGTACGCCGGGCAGCCGATCCTCGGCATGCACGACGTCGCGGAGCCCAGCTACCGCGGCTGGGACGGCAAGTCGCTCCGAGGGATGTTCGCCGACACGAAGCGGCCGTTCTGCGTCTGGAACGACGAGTCGAAATCGTGCGACACGACTGCGTTCACCTCGGGCAACGTCAGGTACCACTGGAAGTGGAAGAACGAGCTCGTGCCGGTCGGCTACGAGATCGAGGGCTTCTCGGCCGGTCCGGGGCTCATCGTCACCGAGATGCCGCTCATGCTCCGGTTCCTCGCCAAGTACTGGGTGAACGGTGCGGGGGCGGTGCCCTTCTACGGCCGCGAGCGTGCGACGAACCCGTCGTCGTCGTCGCGATGGCACATCGGCGCGCTCCGCGGCACGCACTCGGTCGTCGCTCAGTTCATGGGCGACTCCGTCGACTACTTCGTCGTGCCTCGCAAGGAAGGTGAGCTCGACCTCGCGACGTTCCAGGCTTACCCCACGGACGCGAAGCCCGACGCGAGCTGCGTCCTGCCCAAGGGGCTCGACATGGCGATCTCGGCGAACCAGAATGACGACCAGGTGTGCGCGACCGAGGGGAGCGGCGCGTGCGCCTTCCGCTACATGGCGCTGCGCGACGTCGTGAAGGAGGCCCTCTGCAAGGTGAGCTGGATGAAGGTGAACCCGAAACTCGCCACGAAGTGAGGGCGCGGCCCGTGCATGCTGCTCGGACCCGACGATGAAGCAGCCTGCCATCCTCACCACGCTCGGTCTGGCGGTCACGCTCGCGGCTTGCGGCGGGCGGGCGGTCGGTCCGAGCGGCTCGGGCCGATCGCACCTCACGGTCGATGACGGTAACGCGAAGCACGAGGTGTCCGGCGTCACGTTCGCCCAGCGCGATCCCGGCCAGAGGCGCTTCGTCGTGTACACCTTCCACGAGAAGACCGAGCCGCGCCCGAGCTGCGCGCTGCTCGCTTCGCCGCAGAACATGATCCGGGGCGGCTTCATCTCGCTGGTCGTGGCGAGCTTCGAGGGCGCTCCGGGCCGCTACACCGCCGACCAGACCGGCGTGTTCCTCGGGGACCCCGACAAGGGAGACATCACGATGCTCTCGCAGCCGCTCGCGGGAACATCGGTGACCCTCCGCTCCTTCGACGACACGTCGTTCAGCGGCGAGGTGACGAGCACGGGGGCCGCGCCGAAGGTCAGCGGCTCGTTCAGCGGCACGATCTGTCCGGGCTCCGCCGGATCGGCGGTGACCGTCGGGGCCGCGCCCGCCGAGGAGCGCCCCGTCGAGACGGCGAAGCCAGCGGTCGTGCCAGGGCTCGACGCCGACGGCGTCCTCGGGATCAAGCTGGGACAAGCTCCCAAGACCTTCCCGAAGGGCGTCTCGAAGCAGGCGCGGCAGCCGAGCTGGCCTCAGGGGACGGAGCTCTACGCCGCGAAGGGCATCTCGTACCTGGGCACGCCGATCGAGCGCGCCGACATCGTCGTGGTCGACGGCGTCGTCGTCCAGGTCGCCGCGCAATCCGCTCGCTGCGAGGCCCTGCTCGCGAAGCTGATCGAGCGGTACGGCGAGGGTGAGAAGTCCGACTTCGTGGGCATGGGCGTCTGGAGAGGGGAGAGAACCGTGCTCAGGCTGGGTTCGCACCACGAGGGCAAGTGTGTCCTCACCTTGGACAAGGAGTCGTCGCTGCTCTGACTCAGCGGGCGCTGCTCTCGCTACTCGGCTTCGAGATCCGCGGCGCCGAGCGGTGCCAGCTTGTTCACCATCGCCACTTCGGTCGGTCCGACGCGGTAGCCGAACCCGCGAATGGTGCTGAACCGATTGCCGACCTGCGGCGTGAAGGGGGAGGGGTCGATGTCGTTCGCGACGTAGCTCGTGATGACAAGCTCGTCGCTTCCGCCCGCGATCGGCCGCACGCGGAAGTTGAGCCCCGGCGGCGCGCTGAGCACCTCGACGTTCTTCACCGAGAGATAGACCGACTGAAGCTCCAGCGCGCGGCCTCCGCCGTTGTTGATGTCGGTGAGCGCCACGTTGACGGCGGTCACGGTGAGCGCCGACGCGGTCCGCTCGATGTCGTCGAGCGTCGCATGGATCTGGTCCTGTCCCTGGTACGTCGCGTACTCCCCCGTGACGTTGATCTTGTCACCCGGTGCGACCGACACGGGGGCCGAGCCGACGAAGACGAAGATGCCGCCCCACACGACGTTGCTTTCGTGCTGCGCGAAGAAGCCGTGGGTGGAGCCGGCCGTCTTCGCCCCGGACACGACCAGCCCCTTGACCTTCACCTTGGTTCCGTACGTCGGGTGGCCGGCGGCGTTCGGGTTGCGAAGCACGTGAATGTCGAGCTCGAGCGGCCCGCCGGGCGTCGGACCCCCGCCGTCGTCGGACGGCGGGGCCGGGGCCGGCTCCGCGTCCTTTTCACCCGGTGCTTCGCCTGCGTCGACGACCGGCGTCGAGGTCGCCGCAGGTTCGTCTCCGACGCATCCAAGGAGGGTCAGCGCGATCGTGGAGCGGACGAGCAGCCTGGCGAGCATGCGGATGAACGATTGTACCAGCCTCGGCGAGGCTCAGCCATTCGTCCGTAGCGCCGGGGGCGACGACGAGGCGCGCGCTCGGATCGCTCCTCTCCGCGTTCCACTCCGCGTTTCGACTCCGCGTGGGACGGAGAACGCGGCTCGGCGATCGCGACGTCGTTCGTCGGACATGACCGACGCGATGTCGTAGCCGGGAGACGCCGTTCGCCGCGACACGAGCGCAAATGGCGCCGTCCTGATCTTGACGGGAAGGGACGGCCCATTATGGTGCTCCGCCCGCGCCTGGCGCTTGCTGCAGCGACGACGTCGCTGCGCCCCGACGCACTCTTCTTCCCGCTTTTGCGGCTCGTTCGCACGTGCCGTTCGACCCGAAGGATCCGTTCATGGCGGCCCACGCGGCTCATCCCGCTCCCGTTACTCGACTCTTCCGATGGATGAGGTCCGATCGAAACGACATGCTCCTCATCCTGCTCTACGCGGTCGCGTCGAGCATCGTCGCCTTGTCGATCCCGATCACCGTGCAGGCGATGGTCAACACGGTCGCGTTCGGCGCCGTCATCCAGCCGATCATCGTGCTCGCGCTCCTCGTCCTCGGCGCGCTCACCACGGCGGCCGTCTTCCGCGCGCTCCAGGCGCGTGTCGTCGAAACCATACAGGAGCGGGTCTTCGCGCGGACCGCGCTGCAGCTCAGTCATCGCCTCCCGCACGTCGATTCGTCGGTGCTGGACGACGCGCACGGTCCCGAGCTGGCCAACCGCTTCTTCGACGTCCTGACCGTCCAGAAGGCCGGCTCGACGCTGCTCGTCGACGGCAGCGCGCTCGCGCTGCAGACGCTCGTCGGCATGGTGGTTCTCGCGTTCTACCACCCGTACCTCCTCGCTTTCGACGCGCTCCTCGTGCTCGCCATGGCGTTCATCTTCGTCGGGCTCGGCCGCGGCGCCGAGCGCACGGCGATCGTCGAGTCGAAGGCGAAGTACGCGATGGCCGCCTGGCTGCAGGAGATGATGCGCCACTCGGTGCTCTTCAAGGGCACGGGCGGCGAGGAGTTCGCCGCCCGCCGGACCTACGAGCTCACGAAGAAGTACCTCGGCGCGCGCCGCGCCCACTTCAGGGTCCTCTTCCGGCAGATCGTCGGCGCCCTCGGCTTCCAGGTGATCTTCAGCTCGCTCCTGATCGCGACCGGCGGCTTTCTGGTGTTGCAGAAGCAGCTCACGCTGGGCCAGCTCGTGGCCGCGGAGATCATCGTCTCGGGCGTGCTCGCGAGCTTCTCCAAGGTCGGCAAGCAGCTCGAGAGCCTCTACGACATGCTCGCCGGCCTCGACAAGCTCGGGCACCTGCTCGATCTCCCGCAGGAGCGCGGAGGCACCGGCCGCTTCCCCGAGCGCCTCCGCGGCCCGGCGAGCCTCGCCGTCAAGGAGGTCACGTTCCGCTACGGCGGGCGCGACATCCTCTCCGGCGCGTCGCTCTCCGTGAACCCCGGCGAGCGGGTCGCGCTCCTCGGTCCGAACGGCTCGGGCAAGAGCACGCTGATGAACCTGCTCTACGGGCTCCGCCCACCCGGCAGCGGCGTGATCGAGGTGGACGGCGAGACCGTGCACACGCTCACCGCGAGCTCGCTTCGCTCCCACGTCAGCATGGTGCGCGGCATCGAGATCTTCGACGGCAGCGTGCTCGACAACGTCATCGCCGGTCGGAGCAACGTGAGCCCGGACGACGCGCGCGAAGCGCTCGAGCACGTCCACCTGTGGGACGACGTGAAGCTGTGGCCGGCCGGCGTCGACACGCACCTCAACCCGTACGGCTCGAGCCTCTCGATGGGGCAGGCCCGCAAGCTCGTGATCGCGCGCGCCGTCGCCGCGAAGCCGCGCCTCTTGCTGCTCGACGAGTCGCTCGACGATCTCGACGCCGTGAGCCGTGAGAGCGTCGCGCGGTTCCTGTTCTCGTCCGCGCGCCCGTGGACCGTGATCGTCACCACGCACGACGCGGCGACGCTCCAGCACTGCACGCGCGCCGTCGCCCTCGAGCGCGGTCTCTTCCGCGACGTCCCGAAGGAGCTCTCGGCCGCGACGGACGGAGGGCTCTCGTGAGCGCGCCGCACGCCGCGAGCGCCGCGGACGACGCGATCGTCGAGCGCGACCTCGGGACGCTCGGCCTCTCGTCGCGTACGCGCGTCACCAAGGTCATGTCGCGCATCCTCTCGGGCGCGATCGCGATCTTCGCGCTCCTCTTGATCTTCGTGCCGTGGCAGCAGTCCGTCGACGGCACCGGGCGGGTCATCGCGTACGCGCCTCAAGAGCGCCAGCAGTTCATCGAGGCGCCGCTCGAGGGACGCCTCGTGTCGTGGCACGTGCAGGAGGGCGCCAAGGTCAAGAAGGGCGACATCCTCTGCGAGATGACCGACAACGACCCGCACATCCTCGCGCGGATCCAGACCGAGATCGACATGCTCAAGCAGCGCATCGCCGCCGCGCGAGCGCGCGCGGAGAGCATCGAGAGCCGCATCCAGGAGCTCGAGACCGCGCGGAAGAGCGCCCTCGACGCCGCCGGCGCGCGCATCGCCATGGCGAAGCAGCGCATCCAGCAGGCGCAGCAGGTGGTCGAGGCCTCGGAGACGGCGCTCAAGACCAGCGAGCTCAACTACGAGCGCCAGCACGGCCTCTTCGCGGAGGGGCTATCGTCGAAGCGTCAGGTGGAGCTGGCGGAGCTCGACCTCGTGAAGGCGCGGACCGACACCGAGCGCGCTCGCTCGCAGCTCAGCGCGGCGCGCAGCGAAGAAGCGGCGCTCGCGTCCGACCAGCTCAAGGTGATGGCCGACGTCGGCGCCACCATCAACGACGCCCACGCCGGACGGGCCTCGGCGCTCTCGGACGAGGCCAGCGCGAGCGCCGAGCTCGCGCGCACCGAGAGCCGCCTCGCGCGCCAGCAGACGCAGCAGATCACCGCGCCGCGCGACGGCGTCATCCTCAGCGTGATCGCCCGGCAGGGCGGCGAGCTGCTCAAGGCCGGCGAGCCGCTGCTCTCGTTCGTGCCCGACACCGACGTCCGCGCCGTCGAGCTCGTCATGGCCGGCAACGACGCGCCGCTCATCAGCGAGGGGCGTCACGTCCGCTTGCAGTTCGAGGGATGGCCGGCCGTCCAGTTCACCGGCTGGCCGTCGGTGGCGGTCGGTACGTTCGGCGGGCGCGTGGCCTGGGTCGACGCCGCCGACAACGGGCAAGGAAAGTTCCGGATCGTGATCGTGCCGGACGGCGACGAGCCGTGGCCGAGCGGGACCTACCTGCGTCAGGGCACGCGCGTGAACGGGTGGGTGCTCCTCAGCCGCGTCCGCCTCGGCTTCGAGCTGTGGCGCCAGATGAACGGGTTCCCGCCGGTCGTCGCCAGCACTTCGCCGGACAAGAAGGGGGGCAAGTGAGGCGCTCGCTCCTCGCGCTCGCGATCGTTTGCGCCTCTGCTGCGCCCGCGCTCGCGCAGACGACGCCGGGGGCCGCGCCGCCCTCGCCGGGCGCGCCGCCGCCGCGAGCCCCCGTGCCGACGGTGCCGCCGATCAACTCCAACGAGCCGATCGACGTGCCCATGACGCCGGCGCCGATCGTGACGCTCACGCCGCCACCGCAGAAGCGCACGCCGCTCTCCCTCGACGAGGTGCTCACCAACGTCGAGACGCGCTACCCGCTCCTCCTCGCCGAGATGCAGGCCGTCACGGCCGCGCAGGGTGAAGAGCTCTCCGCCTGGGGTTCGTTCGACCCGAAGTGGAAGACGAAGGCCACGGCGTTTCCCGTCGGCTACTACCAGTACGGCATGGTCGACAGCTTCATCGAGCAGCCGCTCTACTGGCGCGGCCTCTCGGTGTTCGGAGGCTACCGCCTCGGCCAGGGGAAGTTCCCGCTCTATTACGACGGCTACCGCACCAACAGCTTCGGCGAGGCGCGCGCCGGCGTCGTCGTGCCGCTCCTCCGCGGCGGCTCGATCGACGAGGAGCGCGCGAAGCTCTGGAAGGCGGAGGCCGGGATCAACGCCGCGCGCGAGGGGCTCGCGGCGACCAAGCTCGAGTTCCAGCGGGGCGCCGCCTACAAGTACTGGGAGTGGATCGCGGCCGCAAAGAAGCTCGAGGTCGCCAAGACGCTCTTGCAGCGCGCGCTCGATCGCAACACCGCCATCACGATCCGCGTGGCCCGCGGCGACGCCCCCGCCGTCGACCGGACCGACAACGCGCGCGCGATCGTGCAGCGCGAGCAGCAGGTGGTCTCCGCCGAGCGGATCCTGACCACGGCGCGTCTGGCGCTCTCGCTCTACCTCCGCGACGAAGAAGGCAACCCGGTCATCCCGGCCGCCGAGCGTGTGCCGGAGCGCTTCCCCGAGCCGACTCGGCTCGACGCGCGCACGGTCGAGAGCGACGTCTCGCGTGCGCTCGGAAAGCGGCCGGAGATCCGCGTCTACGAGGCCAGGCGCCGGCAGTACGAGGTCGAGCGCGAGCTGGCGGAGAACGACGCCTGGCCGACGCTCAACGTGCTCCTCGCGGGCTCCAAGCAGTTCGGCGACGGCTACCCCGAGCGTCAGCCGGCGGCCGTCGAGGCCGGCCTGTTCCTCGATATCCCGCTCCGCACCCGCAAGGCCGACGGTCGCGCGCGCGCGGCCGACGCCCGCTTTCTCAGCTACGATCTCCAGCTCCGGTACGCGAAGGACAAGATCACGCTCGAGGTCCGCGACGCCGCGGCCGGTACGGACGCCGCCGCCGCGCGCCTCGGGCTCGCACGACGCGAGCTCGAGCTCGCGCAGCAGCTCGAGCAGGCCGAGCGGCAGCGCTTCGACATGGGCGACAGCACGATCCTCTTCGTGAACATCCGCGAGCAGGCCACGTTCGACGCCGCCACCCGCGAGCTCGACACGCTGCTCGAGCACCACAAGGCGCTCGCGCTCTACCGCGCCGTCGTCGGCGGACGCTGATCCCGGCCGCCTCGGACGTCTACGACGACGTCTTGCAGCGCACGCCGTAGACGCTGCTGGCGAGCGTGCGCACCTCTTCGGAGACGGCACGGCCGTGGCTCAGTCGGGGCAGCTGCTTGCAGGTCGCCTCGAGCTGCTCGGCGTGCGCGGCTTCGGCCTCGAGCGCGTGCAGGATGCTCGCGCGTGCGCGGCGCACGGAGGGAAGCGCGCGCGCGATCACCGGATCGAGCGCGCTCGAGCAGCGCCCCATCGAGGCGATGAGCGCGGGCTCGAGATCGGTCAGCGCCTCGCGTGGAGATGCAAAGACCCGCTCCCAGAGGTGGGCCAGCTTCGGGCACTCGAGCGTCTCGACGGCGGCAGTGACCAGCGCGGGCTCGCCGGCGTTGCCGAGCCAGTCGAGCACCTTGGTGTCGGCCGCGGCGTGAAGGAAGAGGGTCTTCTGGCAAGTGGGCGACGTGCGGGCGTCCGGCGGCGCGAGCGTGAGCGCGAGCCGCGAATCGGGCGTGACGTGAGGCGACGCGAGCCCCGCGCAGGTCGCCTCGCGCGTCGCCGGACGCTCGAGCAAGCGCAAGAGGTGTGGCTGCGAGGAAGGACCGAGGCTCGCGAGCAGGCTCACGGCCGCGGCGCCGTGCTCGGTGCGTGCGGACGTGATGCCCATCTCGAGGTCGCCGGCGAAGCCCTCGAGGCGCGGATCGCGCGGAGGAAGCTCGGCGACGGCCAGCGGCAGCTCTGCCGGTGACGAGAGCGCCGCGCGGAGCACGTCGTCGCCCCACGCCACGCCTCGCGTGTGTGCCTGCCAGGCCGCGTGGTAGACGTCCTGGTTCCCGCGTCGCTTCGCGAGCGCCGCGACGGCCTTGGGCTCGTGATCGGCGAGGCGACCGAGCGCCTCCATCGCCGCGCGGCTCTCGTTCTTGTCGAGCCACGAGACGTCCTTCTGGGCCTCCGCCTCGGCCACGCTGGCCGGAGCGCAAGCAACGAGCGCGATGCAGAGCAGCGGAGCGACGCGACGCACACGCCATGCATAAGCGGCTTCGACGCGGCGCGGAAGGGATCCGTCCGCCGAAATCGCTTCGCCGCGACGGGCGTCGCTTCGAGCCGACAACTGCGCGCGTACGGATGTGCGCCGGCCCGAGTACGCGCGATGGAAGGCGCGGAAGAGTCGCCTCCAGCCGACACGCCGGTGCGGGCGAGCGCTCGTCGAGGAGCCGTCAGAGCGTGAGCGACGCGAGCACCTGGCCATTCGGTGGAGAGAGCAGCTCGATCTTCGTGTCGCTCCAGACGACGAGCTGTCCCCCGATGAAGCGGTGTCCGCACCACGAACCGACGGGTCGAGACCACAGCATCCGACCTGTCGACGTGTCGACGCTGCGGAGCTCCGCCTCGGCGAGATCGTCGGTCGGCGTCGCGACGAAGACGAGCGTATAGCCGTCGGTCGCCAGCTGATCGGTCCAGTCGTCGTCGGGCTCGGTCCCCGCCTCGCCTGCGTCGAAGCGGAAGGCGAGCGTGTGCGGATCGATCGCGATGATCCGGCGCACCGGCGTCCCGTGCGACTTCCTGAGGAGGAGAGCGAGCGCCGGGCCCGCCGGGACGAGCGCCGAGATCGAGTGGTTCGGCACGGGCGGCGGCATCGTCCTCCCGCGCGGTCCGACGTAGAGGCCCTTGCCATCCGAGGTCGCCGCGAAGACTCGCGCTCCCATCGCGCACGGCGCGATCTCGTCCGTCTCGAGATCCTCGATCGGCTCGAAGAAGTGGATCTGACCGGTCACGGCGTCGAAGCAGAGCAGCCCGTCGTCGTCGCCGTCGGGCCCCATGTCCTCTGCCGCGGTGATGACGCTGCGGCCCGAGACCTTGGCGCGACCGAGGTCGGTGCTCCAGTGGTCATGCCCGAACGAGGCGATGGGCTGCGCGAAGGCCGGGTTGACGATCTCGGCCTTCACGTACGGGAACCCGTAGCGCACGACGCACGCGCCGAGGTTCGGCACGACCTCGACGTGGACGATCGTGTCGCCGAAGGCGCGGTGCCAGAGCGGCTGCCCCGAGTCGCGATCGAACGCGAAGAGGCAGTGGTCGATCGTAGGGACGAGGATCGCGCCGCGCTGCCCCGGCCCTTGCGGGAACGGATCGGCGATCGAGAGCCCGTCGTCTTCGCTGTCGGGCACGTCGGAGAGCGAAGCCGTCCACTTGCGGCTGCCCGACGCGAGATCGAGGCACAGGAGCTGCCGCTTGTTGGCGACGTAGACGTTCCGCCCGAGGATCGCGAGCGTCGAGCGGCGCACGCCCTCGAGCCAGCCCTGACCTTGCAGCGTCTCCCAGAGCGCGCGCCCGGCCTTCACGTCCCACGCGCGCAGGCACGGCGGCTGGCCGTGGGGCGCGTGCGCACCGATCGCGATGAAGCCGAGCTCCGGATCGACCGTGACCGCGACGCCGTCGACGCCGTTCGACAGGGGTGCGCTCGGTCCCGCCTGCGATGCGCCGCCGTCCCAGCCGCGCCCCGAAGGCGCGCCGCTCGCGTGGCCGTCGTAGGGGGCCATGACCTTCGCCCGGCAATAAGGACAGGCGAACGTGATCCCCGGCGCGGCGCCGGCGATCGGCGCGCCGCAGAACGGGCAATGAAACGTCGTGCTCATGGCGTCGTCGAGTGGCCGGAGGGGAGCGCCGGACGGCGAAATTATCGCACGCCGAGCCCCTTCGAAGAGGCCCCTCAACGCATCTCGGGCGCGAGCGCGTCGAAGGCCGCGCGCACTCCTTTCGCCTCGTGGTCGAGTCGCCGAGTCACGGCGTCGGCAACGCGCTCGAGCGCCGGATCGGCGTGGAGACCTCGCAGGCGATCCGCGAGGCCCTCGAGGGCGCCGCTCCACGCGAAGGGCTCGCGGTTCTGTGGGTTCCGCGCTTCGGGCGGGACGGGGTGACCTGCCGCCCCCGCCACCCTCGTGAGGTAGGCGAGCCACGTCCCCGTCGGGATGGGCTGGGCCGCGTCCTCCGAGAGCGGCGGCGCCGACACACCGAAGACGTCCGAGAACGCGCCTTCCACGGCGTAGATCTTGAGGTGCTTCGGGAGCCCTCGGGCGATCTCCATCCGGTCGACGACCATCAGGAGCCCGATCGACCGCGCGTCGGCTTCGTAAGGTCCTCGGTACGCGAGAAGCTCCGCTAGGCCGCGCGAGGCTCGGAGCGGCGGCGCTGCCGCGAGCTTGGCCGCCCGGCGGTCCTCGACGGAGAGGGACGAGTCGTAGCCGGCCTTCAGCTCGTCGGCCGCGCGGCGGGCGTGCATGGATTCGCGCGATGCGTCGGCGATGCGCGTGAGGAGCGAGGCGAGCTCCGCGGCGTGGGGGGCGTCGTTCTCGTCCGTGGCTGCGACCGCACGGACGTGCTCGGCGATGTGGCCGACGGTCTCGGCGTCGAGGGCGCGGAGCGGGTAGTACGAGACGCGGGAAGTGTCTCCGACGGCCTGAACGACCTCGAGGCAGCGCTTGATGATGCCCGCCGTGCGCGCGTCCTCTCGCTCGCCGAGCGCGTCGCTCCACAGACCGCCGAGCCAGCAGCTCGTCGCCTGGATCACGAGCGCGTGTGCACGTCCGGTCGCGGCGGGGTCCACCGGCATCGAGGCCGACGTCGTCGTCGCGCGCGACGTCGGCGCAGAGGGTGGGCGCGAGCGATCCGCGCAGGCACCGACGAGGAGCGCGACGCCGAGCACAGCCAGGAGACAAGGGCGCGAGATCATGTTCGCTCCGGAGCAACCCGTGTGCCGCCGCGGCGGGTGCGGAGTCGCGCCGGGGCGCATCGACCGCTGCCGGAGACGCTGCGGATGGGAGTAGACTGCCGGTCGCCGCGCTCGGCCGCTCCGCTCCGGCGCGCCCCTCCGGTTTTTCATGAACGCCACGCCTCTGAAGCACCTCGGCAGCTACCGCGTCGAAGCGCGCGGCGTGCGGCACGTCGACCGCGTGCTCGCGGACGAGATCGACGCGCTCGCTCGCGTCGCGATCGAGCCCAACGTATTCCACGAGAGCTGGATGCTCGCACCTGCGCTCGCGCACCTGGGAGCCGCCGAGCTCCTCTTGGTCGCCGTGCGCGACGGCTCCGGCACGCTGAGCGGGCTCTTCCCGCTGCACCTCGAGCGGCGCTATCACGGCGTCCCGCTGCGCTGCCTGCGCTCGTGGCAGCACGACTACCTGTTCCTCGGTTCGCCGCTGGTCGCTGCCGACGGCGCCGAGCGCACGATCGGCGCGCTGCTCGACTGGTGCGCCAGCGGAGACGCTCCCGCGGGCGTCCTCGAGCTGCTCGACGTGCGCGCGGACGGCCCGCTCGCCGCGGCGATCACCGCCGCGTCGCACGCGAGGGGCTGCGCGATGCGCGTCGCGAAGTCGGAACGCGCGCTGCTCGACCTGCGCGCGCCGTCGCGAAGCGGCGTTTCGGGCAAGCACAAGAAGGAGCTGCGTCGGCTTGAGCGACGCCTCGGCGACCTCGGTCGGCTCGACTACAGCGACCTCGCGGCGGGCGAAGACGCAGAGCCCTGGCTCGAGCGGTTCCTCGCGCTCGAAGCTGCGGGCTGGAAGGGGCGGGGCGGCACCGCCCTCGCCGCGCGCTCCGGGGGCCGCGCGTTCTTCCTCGCGGCGGCGCGCGAGGCGAGCCGCCGCGGACGATTGCAGATGCTGGAGATGCGCCTCGACGGCGCAGCGATCGCCGCGAAGTGCAACTTCATCGGAGGGGAGGGGGTGTTCATGTTCAAGATCGCCTACGACGAGCGGTACGCGAAGTACTCTCCGGGCGTGCTGCTGGAGCTGTTCGGCATGGGCGTGCTGCAGGCGGGCGCGACGCGCTTCGCCTGGGCCGACTCGTGCGCGCGGCCGGAGCACTTCATGGCCGAGCGCTTGTGGTCCGATCGTCGCGCGCTCGGCGACTACTCGATCTGCGCGCGCGGTCGCGTCGCCCGCGCGCTCATCACCCACGCCGATCGCCTGCGCGACCTCAAGCGGTACGTGACGGCGTCCGCGCGAACGTGATGCAAGCCGAGACGTACAGCGACCGGGCGCCGTCCTCGTGGGCTCGCCACGGCTTCTTGCGCTTCGATCCGGCCAGGCTCGAGGCGTCTTTCGATCGCGAGCCGTTCCTCGTCGCGCACGACCTCTCTAGCCACCCGCTCTTGCAGCTGCCGCGGCTCATCGAGCTCGCGCGTACGCTGCCGGCGAGCGCGGTCGAATACAACGCGGGCGACCTCGCGATCGGCCAGTCGCCGGAGCGCACCCCGCGCACCGGGCTCGGCGTCGAGGAGACGCTGCACCAGATCGAGACATGCGGTTCGTGGATGGTGCTGAAGTACATCGAGACCGATCCGTCCTACGCGCGGCTGCTCGACGATTGCCTGGAGCCGGTGCGCCCGCACATCGAGCGGATCCGACCCGGCATGAGCAGGCGTCACGCCTTCGTGTTCGTCTCGTCGCCCGGCGCGGTGACGCCGTACCACGTCGACTTCGAGCACAACTTCCTCCTGCACCTGCGGGGCGACAAGCGCATGACCGTATGGATCGGAGAGGACCGCGCGGTCATGAGCGAGGAGGAGCGCGAGCGCAAGGTGACCGGCGACAAACGCAACCTGCCGTGGGACGACCGATTCGCGGCCAGCGGACGCTCGTTCGATCTTCGGCCGGGCATGGGCCTCCAGGTGCCGCTCTCGTCGCCGCACTGGGTCGAGGTCGGCGCGCAGGTGTCGATCTCGCTCAGCATCACGTTCCTGTCGAAGCATGGCGCGCGCGTGCGCGCGCTGCATACGGCGAACGCGTTCCTCCGGCGCCGTGGCATCACGCCGGGCGAGGTCGGCGCGTCGGCGCTGTCCGACGAGCTCAAGTTCAACGCCTACCGGATCGCCGGCCGTCTCGATCGCGCATGGGCGCGCCTACGCCGGACGCGGCGGGCAGCGCCCTGACGAGGGCCGGACGTCGCCCGTCGCGGCGAGTGCGAGCGCGCCCCGATTCAGGGCTTCTAGCGTCTCCACCCTTCGGGAGGTGGCGCGCCGTAGTTGCCTGGCGCTTGCGGTGAAGGGGGACCGCCGTGGCCCTGCGGAGGACCGTAGCCCTGCGCCGGAGCGCCCTGACCTTGCGGCGGACCGTAGCCTTGCGGCGGACCGTAGCCTTGCGGCGGACCGTAGCCCTGCGGAGGACCGTAGCCTTGCGGCGGACCGTATCCCTGCGGTGGAGCGTAGCCCTGCGGAGGCCCGCCATGGCCTTGCGGAGGAGCTCCGGGCGGCAGAGGACCGCCGTAGCCCTGCGGAGGCCCGAACGCTTGCGGCATAGGGGGCGCTCCGTGGTGTGGAGCGCCGTACGACGACGGCGCCGTCGCGTACGGCGGTTGCCCGAACCCGCCCGCCGGGGGAGGCGGCCCCGCGGGCTGCGGCATGTAGGGCGTCGGGCCGAAGCCATGCGGGGCGGAAGCCGGCGCGTAGTGGCCGGCGCCGTCCGAGCCCGGATCCATGCCGAGCGCCGACATCAGCTCGGCGCGCCGCGCGGGAGAGCACCTTCCGAAGAGCAGCCCGACCACGAAGAAGCTCACGAAGGCGAGGACGGCACTACCGAGCGACAGGGCACCGAACAGGTAGTCGCCCTCGACGAATTCGACGACCGCTCCGATGATCGAGCCGATGCCCCAGACGAGTGTGCCGCCGCGAAGCCATCCACACGCGGCCGCCTTGAAGCTGAAGGGCAGCTTGATGCCGCGCTCCTCGTCCAGCATGAACACGGTCTCGACCGGGATGAGCGGCACGAACATGATGTGCACGAAGCGACAGGACACGTGTCCAACGCCTTCGATGGCGTCCGCATGACCGTAGAGACGAGTCCCGTAGACGATGATCATGTCACCCGCTTTCTCGGCGACGACGGGGGCACGCTCGGGGTGGCCCGCCTCGAACCGCTCTCAGCCATGCTGTCACGGTTGATCGAGCGAGCCAACAGACCGCTGCCGTCCGCGCGCCGCGCATCGCGGAGCTTCCCGCTGGACGGGGCCATCCGTTCCTGCTTTCGGCCAGTCTCCTCGCCGCTGCCGAGCTCGAGGTTCCTGCCGCGAAACGAGACCTCCGCGCCGCGTCCACGCGCCCACCGGTACGCAACTTGTATCTCACCAGCGCCTGAAGGAGTCGCACGTGAGAGCTGTGGTGTTGAAAGGCACACGCGAGGTCGCGGTCGAGCGCGTGCCGGATCCGGAGATCGAAGCGCCGACGGACGCGATCATCCGGGTCACCTCAGCGGCGATCTGCGGGAGCGATCTCCACATGTTCGCCGGGCGAACGGTCGCGCCTGCCGGCCTCGTCCTCGGCCACGAGCCGCTCGGCGTCGTCGAGGAGGTCGGTGCCGACGTGACGTCCGTGCGGCGCGGCGATCGCGTCGTCGTTCCTTTCAACGTCTCGTGCGGCGTTTGCTTCAACTGCGCGCGCGGGTTCACGTCGGCCTGTCTCGCGGTCACCGCCGACTCGGCGGGAGGTGCCTACGGCTACGTGGGCATGGGCCCGTACCGAGGCGCGCAGGCCGAATACCTGCGCGTCCCGTTCGCCGAGACCAACTGCCTGAAGGTTCCGGGCAAGCCCGGAGACGAGTGGGAAGACGCGTTCGTCCTCCTCGCCGACGTCTTCCCCACAGGCTGGTACGCGAACGAGCTCGCGGGGGTCGACGGAGGCAGCACGGTCGCCGTCTTCGGCGCCGGTCCTGTCGGGCTCCTCGCGGCGTACAGCGCTCTGCTCAAGGACGCGGGCGAGGTGTACATCGTCGACGGCGTCGACGATCGACTGGCGAAGGCCGCCGAGATCGGCGCGTGTCCGATCGACTTTCGACAGGGCGATCCCGTCGAGCAGATCGTCGCGCAGCGCCGGCGGAGGACCGCCGGCAAGCTCCGCCCCGGCGAAGAGAAGATGATGGGCGTCATGTGCGGGATCGAAGCGGTCGGCTACCAGGCGATCGACTGGAGCGATCCGACGATGGCGGAGAACCCCGGCCGGGTGCTGGAGGATCTGATCCGCCTCGTCAATCCGACGGGTCGAATCGGATCCGTCGGGCTCTACGTCCCGAACGACCCGGGCGGGATCAACCCTCACGCAAAGCGAGGCGAGTTCCGGCTCTCGTTCGGCAAGCTGTGGGAGAAGGGGCTGTCGCTCGGGACCGGCCAGACGCCGGTCGTCCGCTTCGCGCCGACGCTCCGCGACCTCATCGTCCTCGGCAAGGCCAAGCCGGACTTCCTGGTGAGCCATCGCTTGCCGCTCGAAGAGGCTCAGGACGCCTACGCGAAGTTCGAGCAGCGCGCCGCCGGGTACACGAAGGTGATCCTCAGGCCGGGGCCTCGGGTGAGCGGATGACGCCGACGATCCTGGCGGTGGAGGACGACCCGGATCTTCGGAGCCTCCTCGCCATCGTCCTCGAGCAGGAGGGCTACGTCGTGACCACGGCGACGAACGGGCGCGAGGCGCTGTCGCGAGTAGAGGAGCAGATGCCCGATCTGATCCTGCT
This sequence comes from Labilithrix sp., assembly GCA_019637225.1. Lineage (GTDB taxonomy): Bacteria > Myxococcota_A > Polyangia > Polyangiales > Polyangiaceae > Labilithrix. The sequence goes on along the minus strand of JAHBWC010000022.1, from coordinate 51,293 downwards.
CGACCTGAGGATGCCGGTCATGTCCGGCGTCGAGTTCGTCGCCCAGTACCATGCCCGCTACGCGGACGGGCCGCGCGCCCCGTTCATCGTGATGACCGCAGGGGAGCACGCATCGCGACGCTGCCAGCAGCTCGGTGGGCGCGGCTTCCTGCCGAAGCCGTTCTCCGCCGAAGAGCTGATCGAGGTGGTCAGGCGGTACGCTCCGCGCTCTCGACCGGCCGCCTCAGGGTGATGCGGAAGGTGCTCCCTTCTCCCTCCCTGCTCTCCGCCACGACGTCGCCTCCGTGCAGCGTCGCGATCGCCCGTGCCACGTAGAGCCCGAGGCCGAGCCCGCCGGAGTCGTAAGGGGTGTCCGTGTGGGCGCGATAGAACGGCTCGAAGATGTCCGCCTGCTTTTCCATGGGGATGCCGATCCCGTGATCTTCGATCTCGACGCTCGCGGCCCCGTTCATCGCGCCCACGCGGATCCGCACGTCGCCGCTGCCGGGCGAATAGCGGAGCGCGTTGTCGACGAGACTGCCGATCGCTCGCTCGATCAGCTGCCGGTCCGCGGTGATCACCGCCGGCGAGCTCACCACCTCCACGCGCCGGTTGGTCTCGCGCTCGAAGCGTCCGGCGACCCTCTCTGCGAGCTCGACGAGGTCGACGTTCGTCTCGGGCGCCGGCACGAGACGCCCTGTCTGGAGCTGCCACAGGATCAGGAGATCGGTCACGAGCCGGTCGATCCGATCGGTGCCGCGGATCAGCGCGTCGACGAGCCGGCGCTGTTGTCCCGACGGAGCGTCGACGTGGCGAAGGAGATCCGCGTACCCCTTCACGATGGCGATCGGCGTCTTCAGCTCGTGCGCGACGATGCGGATGAACTGCTCCTTGAGACGATCGAGCTCGATCGCCTCGGTAACGTTCACCCCGAGCGAGATGGCGCCGGCGAGGGCGCCGCGCGTGTCCTGGAGCGGCGCGGCGCTCAGGCGCAGGTGCGTCGCGCGGCCGGTCTCCGGGTGCCGGACGGTCATGTCGACCGAGCTCAGGATCTCGCCTGCGAGCGCGCGCAAGAGCGGGAGCTCGTCGGCGCGGAACGCCTCTCCGTTGGCGTGGACGGGGTGCATCTGCCGGGCGAACTCGTCCACCCGCAGCTTTCCTCCGGAAGCGACGTTCCGGAGCCCGTACACCCGCAGCGCCGCGGGGTTGGTGAACGTGATCCAACCCGAGCGATCGCACACGAGGACGGCATCGACCATGTTGTCGAGGATCGCGCGCAGCGTCGCTTCGGCCTGCTGGCGGTCCGCGCTCTCGCGCAGCATCTCGGCGTGGAGGCGCGCGTTCTCGAGCGAGATCGCGGCGAGCTCGGCGAGGAGCTCGACCAGCGCCAGCCGATCGTCGGTGAACGCTGCCGGAACGAGGTCGTCCTCGAGGTAGAGCGCGCCGAGCAGGTCCGTGTGCCGGAGGATCGGGAGGCAGACGAGCGACCTCGGGCGCCTCGCCGCGATGTAAGGATCGGCCGAATGGGGGTTGGGGACGCTCGCGTCGTCGAGCAGCACGCGCTCACGCGTGCAGATCACCTGGTCGACGATCGACGTGGGAACGCCGCCCACGGGGCCCGCCGAGCACTCGAGCGCCCAGCGGCCGCCGGAGACCGAGAGGAAGACCGCCCTCCGCACGCCGGCCTGCTCCGTGAGGAGGCGCGTCAGCGCGCGGAGGAGCCTCCAGCGGACGGTCTCGTTCGAGAGCACGCGGGTGAGCTCGAGCAGGTCGAGCCGCACTGCCGGATGGCCTCGATCCACCTCTACGCCGGCGGCGCCGAGGGCGTGCGGGGCCGTCTCGTCGGGCGGCGGCGCGACCGGCACGTCGAGGCAGCGGGCGAGGTCGTCGTGGAGATCGGCCGCCGTCGAGTAGCGCTCGTCAGGCAGCTCGCGGAGGAGCTTCGACACGACGTCCGAGACGGCGAGCGCCGGTGGTTCCACGGCCGGCGGCATCCGCTCGGCGAGGCGGCGCTCTGCCCACCCGAGCACGTCGGCCTCGTCCTCGTCCGGACGGACTCCGGTGAGCATCTCGACGAGGACCACGCCCACCGAGTAGAGGTCCGCGCGCCGGTCGAGCGGCCTTTCGACGCGCCCGCGCTGCTCGGGGGCCACGTACGGCGGCGTTCCTTCGAGCGCCGTGCCGTCGGGGACGTGTCCGTCCTCGGGCGTCGCGCTCCCGAAGCCCGTGAGCTTCACCTCACCGGTGCGCGTATCGAAGTAGACGTTCTCGGGGCGGAGGTTCCGATGCACGAGGCCCTTGCGATGGACGCTCTCGAGGCACGAAACGAGCCTCGCGGCGATCCGCAGCGCGAGTCCGACCTCCATCGGCGCGCCCAGGAGCTGCCTCAGCGGCAGCCCGCCGAAGTCCTCGAGCACGAGCGCCGGGCGATCGCCGAACGTGCTCATCTCCAGCGGCCGGAGCGCGATAGCGGGGTCGAGGGCGCCGCCGATCTCGAGCTCGCGGCGCAGCGCGTCGGCTGCGCGGGGATCGGCGCTGTGCTCGATCTTGAGCAGGACCCTTCGGCCGTCGCGCGGGCTCGAGGCGCGGCGGATCGAGACCCGAGGGCCCTCCTGGACGATCCGAAGCACCTGGTAGGGAGCGGGAGACGACGTCGCCGCCATGGCACCTCAGGGTGTAGGCCGGCGCGCGGCGCTTCGCGAACTCACGCCGAGCCTCGCGGAGGCGCCTGTGGCGTCGAGCGTCGAGGTCGAGCTCCGCGGGCGGAGCTCCAGCCAGACGAGTCAGCTCGGCCGGCGAGGCTCCGTTCCGCTCGTCGCGCCGCGGAGGCGAGCTACTTGATGATCGACTGGCAGCCGAACAGGACCTCGATCTTCGGAGGCGTATCGCCTCCCTTCGACTGCGCGTCCTCGCAGGAAGCGGCGCAGAGGAAGACCTTCGTCGGCGTCTTCGGGTCGTCGTAGTACCACCCCGCCGCGGCGCCGCAGGCTGTCGCGCTCGCGACGCGCGGCACGACGACCGGAGGGTTGGTGCCGTCCGACACGCGCACGTTGACCGCTTCCGGGTCGAGGACGCCGCCGTCGGGTTGGGGGATCTGGACGTCGCACGCGACGCGCGACGTGGTGACGACCGCGTTCGCGACGCTGTCGAAGAACGGTCCCCAGGCGCCGCTGCCGTCGCAGATCTTCGCGCGGACGCCGCCCGTCTTGTTCACGAGGTCGGTGTAGACGTGTCCCGCGGCCGCGGGCTGGGTGTTGTCCGGGTAGGTGCACCGCGTGCTCGGCACCGTCGCGGAGCCCCAGCCGTAGATGCCGCTGAACACGTAGTCCTTGAACTGGTCGCCGCGGCTCGGATCGAGCAGACCCGGCGGGAGCGTCGTGCTGTTGCTCGGGTTCTTGCCGCCGGGGAACGTCTCGAAGTCGGTGGCGGTGAAGCGTGAGTTGTCGTCGGACACGACGACGATCGTCTTGGTCGCGTTGGGACGGAGCTCCTGCGACCACGGCTCGCTCCCGCGCTCTTCGGTCGCCGTGTAGCCCGCGGTCTGGCCGAGCGTCCCGAGGAACTGCTCGAGGGGCTGCGTGCTCTTCACGTCCAGCGACGCGTGGAAGAAGGTCGCGCTGTTCCCGCAGTCCGCGCCGCCGAGCGGCGGCGGGATGCAGATCGGGTAGCGCTTGGCCGTCGGGACGGTCCCGCGCTGCGACAGCATCACGACCTTGTAGTCGATGCCCTTGCTGCCGATCAGGTTGGCGAAGGCGTTGAGGCCGGCCTGCACCTCGGCGACCGCGGGCTGCATGCTCGAGGAGTTGTCGACGATCCAGATGATGTCGACGGGCCGCCGCTCGCGCGTGGCCTCGACCGCCGTCGCCGCGCACGTCGTGAACGACGCGTCACCCGCGCCCGCGTCGCCAGCGTCGCCGGTGGACCCGAAGCTCTCCGAGGGACGGGAGGCGTCGGGGGAGGTCAGCGCGTCTTCGTCGCTCGAGGGGTCGAACCCGGCGCGGCTGCTCGTCTGCGCGCACGCGAACGGGCCGACGACGACGAGCGCAGCGAGGGTGATGCGGAGATACGGGACCATCGAGCTCCTTGTTCCTTCGGTCGGGACCGTCGGCGTCGCCCGGTGAGCGACGCCGCAGCATCGCTCGCTTCCGAACCCGGCGTCAGGCGATCCCGCTCGCGCGACACTACCGAGACGCGGGCTCCCTCTCGTGACAAGGTCGAAACACGTCGGCGGCAGTGGCCTCGCGGCGCTGACGCGCGCGAAGCCAGGCGGGCGCACCCGCCTAGCTCAGCCGTAGAACGGCCTACCGCGCCGGCACGGACGCGCTATAGATTCGCCGACTTCCGGGAGCGGCGTGGCCGTCTTCGCGGCTCTCTACGCTCGTCCCGCGCCGGACGATGGTCACCTGCGCGGTCGGCGGATTCGCTCCGTCAGAAATAGTTGCTCGGCGAGTCGCCATTCCCCTTGAGGACGAGCGCAGTGAGGCCGAGTGTGACGACTACGAACGCAATAATCCCTACGAAAATCATTTTCGTCCTTGCTATCTACTTTGATGTTTCAGCGATGCGCGAAGCTGGCATTGCTTCGACCGTCGCTGGCTTGCGCCCCCTTGGTTGAAAGACGTACCGATGCCACTCCGCTCGAACGAGCGGACGTACGTTGCGCGCCACAAAAGATGCCGACACGAGACGTCGAGGCGACGTCCGTGGCTGACGCGGTGCGGCTCTATAGTGCGGCAGAGATTTGCTGTGCAACAACAAATTACGGATGAGCCTGAGCTATCCGTGGGTTACGCGCGAGCGCGTCTCCCCTGCGTCGAGCCCCATATCGCTAGGGTGCTAATTCCTAGTTTCAATGGGCGTCAAAGGTTTGCTATACGGGTATCTTCGGCGCTCAGTCGGCCTCGGTGACCTCGGTGAGCTCGAGCTCCTCGACCGGCGACTTCGGCACGGGCGGGGGAGGGGGCCGGATCGAGAGCACCTTGACGCGGAACTCGAGGTCCTTGCTCGCGAGCGGGTGCACGGCCCTGGCCGTGACGGTGTCGGCGTCGACGGAGAGAACGGTGAGCGTGATCGGCGTGCCCTGCGGGCTCTTGGCCTCGAACTGGGACCCGACCTCGAGCTTCGCGTCGGACGGGAACGACGCGCGCGGGATCGACATCGCCGGCTGCGCGCTCTCGGCGCCGAAGGCCTCCGCGGCCGGGATGACGCCGCTCTTCTCTTCGCCGGGGCTCATCGCCTCGAGGCGCGCCTCGAGGGCGGCGAGGATCTGTCCAGCGCCGTGGCGGTACTCGACCGGACCGGTCTTGCTCGAGGACTCGATGACCTCTCCTCCGCTCACGCGGAGCTCGCAGTCGATGCGGACGAACTGGCCGTCGCTCACCTTCATGTGCTCGAACTTACGTGGCGTCCGCCGGGACGCAATCGTCAATCGATGCCGGCGCGCGCGCCGGGGCGCGGGGGGCCAGGGAAATCGCGGTGCCGAGGGGACACTTCGCCGGGCGTCGACGTAGATGGGTCACATGAACGGTTCCTACGGCTCCCCGCCTGCTCCCTTCGGCCCCAGCGGATCGGCGTACGGTCCGCCGGCCAGTCAAGCCGCCCGCGGCCCGTTCGCCCACGGTCCGGCGCACGGCGCGCAGGGCTCCGCCTACGGCCCGGCGCCGGGCGCCGGTCAGGCCTCCGGCTACGGCCAGGCGCCGGGCGCCGGTCAAGCCTCCGCCTACGGTCCGCCGCACGGCGGCGGTCAGGCCTCCGCCTACGGCCCGGCGCCGTCGTACGGTCCGCCGCCGGGAGGCTACGGTCAGCCGCCGTCGGCGTACGGGGCGTACGGCCCGAGCCCGAGCTACGCGCCGCCCGCGCACTTCGGCTACCAGCAGCCGAGCCACGGCTACTCGCTCGGCGCGATCACGAACGGCGCGCCGATGCTCCGGTGGATCGTCTTCGGCAGCTTCGTCGGGAGCATCGTCCTCTTCTTGATCGGCGCGGTCATCAGCGCGGTCGCGGAGGGCGACGACATCGGCACGACCATCGGCGGCGTCTTCTCGATGTTCGCGTTCCCGCTCTTGCTCACGTACATCGTGACGGCGCTCGTGTGGCTCTACAAGTCGTGGGAAATGCTCCCCGACTCGATGCGCATGACCGGCGACGGCACGCGCGTGAGCCCGGGCGCGGCCGTCGGGTACCTCTTCATCCCGTTTTACAACCTCTACTGGTACTTCATCGTCTCGGCGGGCCTCTGCGCTGCGCTGAACCGCGCGCTCGCCGGCTTCGGCTCGTCGAAGCGCGCGTCCGGAGGGCTCGGGATCGCGGCCGCGATCCTCCAGGTGATCCCGTACGCGAACATGTTCCTCGCGCCGTTCCTCTGGATCGCCTTCATGTTCAACGTCGAAGGCGCGAAGCGCGAGTACGCGCGTCTGTCCGCGCAGGCCTGAGCGCGCGCCCGACGCCGTCGTGGCCGTCGTCGTCGAGAGCGTGTACACACGCCGCGATGGCCTCCTGGCGTCTGGGTCCTGCGTGGAGCGACGAGGCGCGGCTCGCCGAGGAGTGGCGGCGCGCCGAGCCGTTCCCCCACCTCGTGTTCGACGACTTCGTCCCCGAGGACGCGCTCGCCGAGCTCGTCGGTGTCGTCGACGAGGAGCCGATCGAGCGCTACGAAGCGGACATCTACGCGTTCGAGGCCTCGGCGCCCGAGCCGAAGACGAGCGGCCTCCGCGATCTCCGTGACGCCTTCGCGCGCACGCTCGCCGAGCCGCTCGGGCGCGTCACGGAGAAGTCGCTCCGGCGCGCCGACCTCCGCGCCTACGCGTACCGCGCGGGGCACTACCTCTTGCCGCACACGGATCATCAGGAGGACGTGGGCCGCGCGCTCGCCTACGCCTACTACTTCCCCTCGCCGGAGCCGCCCGAGGGCGGCGAGCTCGAGCTCTTCCGGTGCACCCGCGAAGGCGGCGAGCTCGTCGCGATCGAGAGCGCCCGCCTCATCGAGCCGCGCCCGAACCGCCTCGTCGTGTTCGACGTGAGCGACGTGTCGCTCCATCAGGTCCGCGAGGTGCTCGCCGGGCTCCGTCCCTCCCTCTCGGGATGGTTCTACCCGTGACTTCGCGCGCCGCGTGGACCGCGACGCCGCTGCCCGCGGTGATCGTACCGGACGCCGTCGGTCGCGCGCTCGCGGCCGAGGTCCGCCGGCGCGTCGAGGGCGCCGGGTACACGCGCTTCACGCGGGTCGATCGCGGGAGCTACGACGTGGCGACGAGCCCGAACGAGGCGGAGCTGCTCGAGGCGCTCACCGGCGTCGCCGCCGAGGTCACGGGTCGCTCGCTCGCGCTCGTCGAGGCGCGCGTGCTCCGCCTCCATCCCGGCGACTACCTCCTCGTCCGCCACGATCGCGTCCACGACGACCGCCCGATCGAGCTCGTGCTCGATCTCTCACCCGCGATCGTCGCGGGCGCCGAGGTTCACTACCGCCACCGCGGGCAGGTCTTCTTCACGGTGCCTTCGGCGCCCGGGTCGCTCGCGATCGTCGAGCGCGGGCCGACGGTCATGTGCAACCACACCTACGTGAGCCGGCGCCTCGCGGGGGCGTCCGTGGTGCGCCTGATGGTGCTCCTTCGCGCGGAGCCGCGAGGCGACGAGGTCTGACGCGAGGGGGCCGCGGCGGGTCGTCGCGGCCGAGGAGCCTCGCCGTACCCGTCTTTCGGGCCCGTCGGATCGACCCGAGCGAAATCCGTGCGACTCGAGCGCTATTCTAGGCTCCTGGGGGAGAGACCATGTCCGTCGCGCGACCGACCCTTCGCTCGTTCCGCTTTCTCTTGCTGGCGATCGCCTCGGCGCTCCTCGCGCTCCTCGCGACGGCTCGGCCCGCGGCCGCGGGCGTCATCGAGCGCCAGGCGGCGCGAAACGAGCGCTTCGCCGAGGAGCTCCGCGCGCTGAACCCCGAGGCGGTCGGGCCGTTCGTCGAAGCCAACGGCCTCTCGGGGACGAACGAGGCCCGCGCGCTCGAGCTGTACGAGAGGGTCAACACGCTGGCGCCCGAGTTCACCCCGGCGATGCGCCGTCGCGCCGTCATCCTCGCCTTCAGCGGCAAGCGGGCGGAGGCCCTCGCGCTCGTTCGCCGGGCGCGCGCGCTCGAGGGCTCGCCCGAGAACGCGCTGGCGCTCGCGCTCGTGCTGGTCACGCCGCCGCCCTCCGGCGAACCGACGGCAGCCGACACGCGCGAGGCGCTCGGGATCGTCCGCCGAGGCGTGGAGGAGCGTCCGACCGACGTGGACGATCACCACGCGCTCTGTCAGGTCGCCCTCTACGCGCAGAGCGTGCCCGATCTCGAGGCCGGCTTGGCGGCGCTCCTCCGGCTCGCGCCGACCGAGCCCGAGACGTACGTCTGGGCGACGGTCGTGGCGGGGATGCGTGGGGACCGTGACGCCGCCTACGCGTCGATCGCGACGGCGCGACGGCTCGGGCTCGAGGTCGCCACGGCCGATCGACTGACGAAGATGATCGACGACTCGGAACCGCCGCTCTTCCGCTGGGGAAAGCGTGTCCTCGCCGTGTTCGTGCTCTGGCTCGCCGGGCTCGGGCTCCTCTTCGGCGTCGGCGGCGCGCTCAGCGCGGCGACGCTCCGCTTCGTGCGCCGGCTCTCCCCGGACGCGAGCGCGTCGCGAGGCGGCGGCGCGCTGCGCGGCGTCTACCGCGCGGTCCTGCACGTCGCGAGCGTCTACTACTACCTCTCGCTCCCCCTCGTGCTGCTCCTGTCCGTCCTGCTCGGGCTCGGGCTCATCCTCGCGTTCTACTGGATCGGGCGGATCCCTATCTACTTCGTCCTCATCATCGTCTCGGTCGTCCTCTTCACGATCGTCAGCGTGGTGAAGAGCCTCCTCGTCCGCGCGCGCGACGAGGACCCCGGAGTCGGCGTCGACCTCGTGAAGCACCCGGGGCTCGCGCGCGTCGTCCGCGAAGTGGCGGCCCGCGTGGGGACCCGAAGCGTCGACGCCGTCTACCTCACGACGCACACGGAGGTCGCCGTGCTCGAGCGCGGCGGCATGCTCCGGCAGCTCCGCGGGACGAGCACCCGCTGCCTCGTGCTCGGAGTCGGCGTCCTCGACGGCATGAAGCTCGGGCCCTTCAAGGCGATCCTCGCGCACGAGTACGGCCACTTCTCGAACCGCGACACCGCGGGGGGCGGCGTGGCCCTCTCGGTGCGCCGTTCGCTCTTCCTGACGGCGCTCGGCCTCGCGCAGCGCGGCGCGGCGGCCTGGTACAACCCCGCCTGGCTCTTCGTCGTCAATTTCCAGCGAATCTTCCTGCGGATCTCCCAAGGCGCCTCGCGGCTGCAGGAGGTCATGGCGGACCGCATCGCCGCGTTCGCCTACGGACCCGAGGCGTTCGCGCGCGGCCTCACGCACGTCGTGCGCCGCACCATCGAGTTCGACGTGCACGTCAACGCGACGCTCGAGGAGGTGGTCGGCAAGGCGCGCCCACTCGCGAATCTCTATCGCTACGAGCCCGAGGCGAAGCCGGGCGACGACGTCGAGGAGGCGGTCACGCGCGCGATGGCGGAGGAGCCCTCTCCGTACGACAGCCATCCGAAGCCGAACGATCGCGTCGCCTGGGTGCGCGAGCTCGCGACGAGCATCGCTCCGGCGGGAGACGACGACGAGGACGTGTGGACGCTCTTCGCGAGCCGCGACGAGATCGAGGAGGTCATGACCGACGAGGTCCGCGCGCGCCTCGCCGTGCAAGGCGTCCTCGTCCCGGCCGGCGACGCCGCGGCGGCTTGATCGATCGACGCCGTGGCGGCCCGAGCGGGCGACGCCGCGCGTCCGTCGCCTCGAGCGCTCTACGCCGCGCGTCCCTCAGGGCGGCGCTCGCGCGGCTCACTTCTTCGCGTACGGCGCGATCTCCTGGAACGTGCACGTGGCGCCGCTCGGGCTGTTCGAGATCGTCGCGTCGAGCTGCATCACCGCCTGCGCCCCGTCGGCGGAGACGAGCTTGAACGTGCTCGTGCCCGCGTACGTGTACGTGTCGACGGCGTTCGGGAAGGTCGCGGTGCAGGTCTGGTCGGCGATCAGCGTGGCCGTGTCGCCGCGGACGTTGGCCTGGAGGACGCAGCTCGGCGCGAGGGTGTTCGTCGCGAGGATGTCGCTCGTCGTGCCGCGGGTGACGTTCAGCGTGATCGTGATGTCCCGCTGCGTCCCGGCGGCCTGGCAGTTCGAGAGCGTCTGCGTCGCCTTGGAGGTCGACCACGTCCCGAGGAAAGGCGCGAGTCGATCGTCGCCGGTGTCCGCGCCGCCGCCGTCAGGCGCCGCCGCCACCGGAGCAGGCTCGTCGCCGACACACCCGACCGCGCTCGCGCTCGCCAGCGCGAGCGACGACAACACGAGACTCCGCAGACGCCACCGCATGCCGACGACCCTCCGTGCCGCCCTGCAGAGTAGCGCGTTTCACGCGGGATCGAGGAATTGCTCCCGGAGCTCGAGAAGCTGGCCGTTCGCCTCGACGAGGAGGCTCCTCGGCGACACGCCGAGGAGGACGCCGCTGACCGTCACCGTCGCGCCACCCTGGAGGATCACCGGCTTCGCGTTCGCGTCCGAGCCGATCGCCTGGGTCTTCCGGTTCTTCGCCGTCGTCCAGGCCGTGCACTCCTCGCGGACCGTTCGAGTCTCGGACATGCCCCGAGTCTAGAGCACCGAGCGGGTCTTCGGCCGAGTATCTCCGCCGAGCCGGCGCGCTCGGTCTCGGGACGGCTCGGAGGTCAGCGGACGCCGACCGAGCCGAGGACGTCCGCCGACGCTTGCACCGACACGCGCGCGTTGATCGCGGCCTCGCCGATCGTGGTCGCGATGGGGACGAGGCACGCCGTCGCGCGGACGCCGAGGTCCCCCGAGACGGCGGCGGAGCCGGTGGCGCCCGCGGACGAGGCCACGCGTGCCGCGATGTCGACGAAGGCCTGACCGCGCGCCTTCAGGATGACGAGGAGCGACGGCAGGTTCGCCTCGAGCACCTGGATGGCGCGGCCGAGCTCGGCGTCGACGGCGACCTGCGACTTCACGACGACCGCGGGTGGACGGCACTCGGCGCGCGCGGAGGCGCTCGCCTGGCAGTTCGCCTTGCAGCTCGCCTGCACGTCGCAGCCACCCTCGAGCGTGCCGCCTTCGCAGCGGAGCGGCTCGTAATCGCCCGAGCACTTGCCGTCGCAGGTGACCGTGGCGTTCGCCTCGGCGCGGCAGGCGGCGTCGCACTGGCCCTTGCACGATCCCTCGCAGCGAACGCCGGGAGCCGTCGCCGAGCACGTGCCCCGACACGTCCCGACGCAGTTGCCCTGCGCGTCGAAGGCCTGGTTGGTCGCGCTGCCCTCGGCGGAGCACGTCCCTTCGCAGCGACCGTTGCAGCGCACGCCGCCCTCTGCGACGCACGCGCCCGAGCAGTTGCCGCTGCAAGTGCCCTCGCAGTACAGCGTCGCGCCGCCCTCGGCGGTGCACTCGCCCTTGCAGACGATCTCGAGCCTCCCGCCCCGGCACACCGGCGGGTTCGCGCGCACGTCGCAGGTGCCCGACGCGCTGCACGCGCCTTCGCAGCGCGCCTGCGCCTGCACGGAGACCTCGCAGACGGGCGGCTGGAACATGACTTCGACCGAGGCGCGCGCCGTCACGCGCGTGTCGATCTGCGCGACGGCGAGCCGACAGAGCTCCGTGGTCCGCTCGCGCTCGGGCTTCTCGTCGGCCTTCTCGATGTCCGCCGCGGTCGCGCCGAGCTCGACGGCGATGTTGCGGCAGGCCGTCTGGACGTCGCCGAGCGCCGCGCTCGCCGTCGCGGCGAGATCGGAGGACGCTTGCGCGAACGCGAGGAACTGGCCGCGCACCTCTCCGCGAAGGCCGAAGTCCGCCGTCGAGAGATCGGCGCCGACCTTGAACTCCGTGCAGCAGACCGCCGCGAGCGGGTTGCCGTCGTTCTCGCACGCCGAGACGAACGAGAACGAAAGCGCTGCGACCACGAAGCAGGTGCGCTTCCAACGTGCGGTGACGGTCATCGCGGATCTCCTTCCGAGCCGAGGGGACTCGGCGGCCGGAGCAAGAACCGCGCAAGCGCTGCCGTGCGCGCGAGCGCCCGCTACTTGGCGAGCACGATGTCGACGCGGCGATCGTCCTGCCAGCCGGCTTCGTCGAGGCCGACGGCGTCGAGCTCTCCACGCGAGGTGACGTCGAGGTGTGCCCGCGCGACGCCGAGGTGCGCGAGGTAGTCGGCGACGCCGCCCGCGCGCTGAGCGCCGAGCGCCATGTTGTAATTTGACTCGCCGCGCGCGTCGGCACGTCCGATGAGCTGCACCGACCTGCCCTTGAGCGCGCCGGTCGTGAGGCAGTCGGCGACCTTCGTGAGCGTCGCTCGGTCGCCCGGCTGCAGATCGCTCTTGTCGAAGTCGTACTTCGGCGTGCTCTTGGCGTCGGGCGCCGCGAGCTTGCACATGCGCGCGATCTCGTCCGACACGCCGAGGCTCCCGCCCGCAGGGCGGACGATGGCGCTCGTGAGCCCGGCGGGCTCGATCGTGGTCGGCGGCACGTTCGCGCGCGACCGACCGCCACCGCACGCGGCGAGCGACGACGCGGCGAGCACGCAGATCCAAAGGAGCGCGGGATGCTGGTGGGTCATGTGGTTTCCTCGTGGCGCGCCGGAGCACGCGACGTGCCCTGGGCGCGCGCGCTCGACGACGCGGGGCCGCGATGTGCGGTCCCCGGCCGGTCCCTCGTCGTCGCACCCGCGTCCTCAGCCTCCCGCGGGCGGCGTCGTCGCGGGAGCGCCGCGCTTCACTTCTCGGCGATGAGCGCGGTCAACGCCGCGCGATCGGCGTCGAGGAGCGCCTCGACGCGGGCGGCGTTCACCTCGGCCACGATGATCTGCCCGACCTCGTCGTTGACGGCGCTGAAGACGCCGCGCCGCTTCATGCCCTCGGTCTGGCGCTTGTTGTCCTCGGTCGGCGTCAGGTAGTGAATCGAGTCGATCTTGTAGCGGTGGATCAGAAAGAGCTGCGCCAGCGTCATGAGGCGCTTCTTCCGGAGCTTCGCGTCGAACGTGTTCTGGTCGCGGATCGACAGGATGCTCCGGCCCTGCCGGTCCTGGATCGGCTCGAAGATGACGTTCGCGGCCTTCGCTCCGTCCGACGCGAGGGCGAGCTCGAGCACCTGCGAGCCGGCGCTGATCGGCTTGAGCGACACGGTGAGCGCCGTCGCGACGCGGTGGTGCGCGCGCCAGAGGTCGAGCCACTCCTTGAGGACCTTCGGCGGGACCTCGATCTGGATCTGATGCTGGAACTGCGTCGAGCCGACGCCCATCGCCTTCGTCGTCGCCGTGCGCCCGGAGAGCGACATGAGCGCGGCGTCGGCGCGCGGGCCGCCGACGAGCGTCTGCGGCGTGCGGTAGGGCGACTCGAGGAGGCGGAATTTTCGCTGGAGGCGTGCGAGCGCCAGCATGCCGTCCTGGCGGAGCGCGGTCGCGAACTCCTCGCCGGCGAGGCCGTCGATCTGGTGGCCGCCGTAGGTGATGAAGTTGAAGACGAAGCCGAGCTTGCCGAGCTCCTCGGGGAAGCGCCGCATCTGCTCGTCCGTCATTCCCGTGCTGTCCCAGTTGAACGACGGCGACAGGTTGTAGGCGAGCATGCGGTCGGGGAACTTCGCGTGGATCGCGTCGGCGAACACCTTGGCGTCGTGGAGGTCGGCGGTCTTCGTCTCCATCCAGAGGACGTCGGCGTACGGCGCCGCCGCGAGCGACTTGGCGATCGCGTAGTCGATGCCGCCGCGGACCTGGTAGTAGCCGTCCGGCGTCTTGGCGTGCTCGCAGTCCCAGACGACCGCGAGCCCGAGCGCCTTCGCCTTCACGCCGATCTGGTAGAACGAGGCGCCCTTCGCGAACGCGAGCCACTCGTCCTCGGTCATGGGCACCTTGACGCCCTCGCTCGCGCGGAAGCGAATGAGCTCCGCGACCGCCTCGGCGTACGTCTTCACGTTGGCCTCGACCTGCCAGACGTCGACGAAGCGATCGAACACCTGATCGAGCGCCGCGTCGGGGGCCGTGCGCCCGGACTTCTCGTAGACGGCGACGGCGCCGTCGAAGAGCGCCGCGAGCCCGACGCGCTCCAGCCACGCGTCCGCTGCCGCGTACTCCTCGTCGCTCGTCGCGTAGAGCTGAAAGCCGGTGAGCTCCTGGATCCCTCGGGCGTTGAGGGCGCGCAGGATCGCGATGAACGCGATCTTGAACGTGGGCACGCTCGTGTTGGTCGCGCCGAGGATGAACGGCTGATCGCGCTCGTCGCTCCGGCCGTCGAGCAGCGTGGCGGACTCGGCGTCGGTGCGGGCGACGATGATGCCGGCCACCTGCATGATGTCGAGCTGGAAGCGGGCGGCGCTCAGGCGCTTGATCTGCTCGTCCTCGGAGACGAGCACCTTGCCGCCCTGGTGACCGCACTTCTTCACGCCCGGCTTTTGATCCTCGATGTGGTAGCCGGGGACGCCGGCCTCGACGAAGCGTCGGATGAGGTTCCGGACGTGGGCGTCACCGCCGTGGCCGGTGTCGGCGTCGGCGATGATGAACGGCCGGTAGTCGACGGCCGGCGTCGCCTTGCGCTGCTCGTCGTTCATGCGGAGGCGGGCGTGGAACTCGTTCCGGTCGGCCGTGAGCAGGGCGCGGACGATCGCGCGCGCCTCGTCGGGCACGCGGCTCAGCGGGTAGCTCGCGAGGTCCGGGCCGGGATCCTCGTCGGCGGAGCCCTTCGCGCTCGTGGCCCAGCCGCCGACGTAGATGCCCTCGATGCCCGTGCGCTTCATCGCGACCGCCTCGCCGGGCGAGTAGGGGCCGAACGAGGTCATGCACTTTTTCGTCGTGAAGAGCTCGCGCAGGCGCGCGTGGAACGCGGCGGCCGTGTCGCGCGCGACGCTGTACTCGTCGCGGATCGTGCCCCGCTGCTCGACGACCTCACGCGGCGTGTAGAGCCGCTTGATGCCCGCGAAGCGGGACGAGTCGAACCAGCGGCGCATCTCGGAGATCTGTTCGTCGAGGGTCGGCATGGAGTCGCCATGCTAGACAATCCTGACGGGGAGGATCCGACCATCTCGCGACGTTGCGCGCGCTCGGTGGTCCGCGTCGACGCGCGCTCGATGCTGCGGCCGTCGGTCCGCGGTCGTGCGGCGCAGCGACGACGAAGCGACCCGCGCCCGTCAGCGGCCGACGAGGTCGTAGTGGTTTCGGTGAGGCATCGTCGTCTTGGCGAGCCCGCACGAGCGGAGCTGCGCGCGCGTGAGCGGCGCGCCGTCGTTGACGAGGTCGACGGAGAGGCAGCGGGTGTGCGGGGACGACGTGCAGCTCGCCGTCGGACGAACGCAGCCCGCCATCCCCGTGCAGCGGTTCGTGCACCGGTTCTCGCGGCGTACGCGCTCCTGCTCCTTCGCGCTGCGGTAGTAGCTGAGGACGCGCGCGCCCTTCGCCTGGGCGCAGCGGACGGCGCGATCGATCGGCTTGCCGGCGCACGGGCCGGCGGTGCGGAGCTCGTCGCTCGTGGCCTCGTACGCGTCGTCGTCGTCGTCGTGATCGCCGTCCTCGGCGTCGAGGTCGTCGAAGTCTTCGGCGCCCGAGCACGCGACCACACCCGCGACGCAGCCGAGCACGATCAAGAGGCGCGTCACGAACGAGCGAGAACCCGAGGTCAGCGCGGGCTGCGAGGGGAGGGGGCGGGCCTTGGGGAGCGTAAGGTCGGTCACGGGCTCTCTTATCCGCAACAGGGATGCCACCATGTGGGATGTCGCGGAGAACCCTGAAAATAAGGATGATCCGAGCGAAGTGGATCGAGATCACCCCCAGCGCTCGCCTGGATCATCGGGCTCTCTGAAGCGGGCGCGATGGATCGGATCACCCTCGACGGCGCACGCGCGGTCGCGCCAATTATTGCTCGAGCGCGCCGGGCGCGAATCCGAGTCCTACGCGGTCGTGCGCGGGCGACGGAGCACCGGCGAGAGGGCCGCCATCGCCGCCACGACCGTCGAGCCGTTGTTGAGCACCGTCGCGACGCCGGGGCCGATCACGCCGAGCGCGCCGAGCACGATCGCGAGCGCGTTCGGGACGATGACGATACCGAGGCCGGTGCGAACCGCGCGCATCGCGTCGTCGGCGATACGAAACGCGGTCGGGAGCTTCGAGAGCCCGCCGCTCAGCAAGACGACGTCCGCCGCGTCGAGCGCGACGTCGGTGCCTCCCGTGAGCGAGATGCCGACGTCGGCGAGCGCGAGCGCGGGTGCGTCGTTGATGCCGTCGCCGACCATCGCGACGACCCTCCCCGCGCGCTGTAGCCGTCGCACGTGCTCGGCCTTCTCGTGCGGCAGGAGCTCCGAGTAGACCTCGTCGACTCCGAGGCAGCGGCCGATCTCCGTCGCGGGACCGCTCGCGTCGCCCGACATGAGGACGATGCGGCGGCGGCCGTTCGCCGCGAGCGCGCGAATGACCCCTCGGCTCTCTGGGCGCACCGCGTCCGCGTATCCGAGGACCGCCGCGAGGCGTCCGTCGACGGCGATGAGCAGCGACGAGACGCTCGAGCGCTCGTGACGCTCGAGCGCGGCGCGCGCGCCGTCGATCGTGATCCCCCTCGCGCTCATCAGGCGCGCTCCGCCGACGGCGACCTCGTGGCTCCCGCATCGCGCGACGAGGCCCTGCCCGACCGCGTAGCTCTGGTCTCGCACGGCACCGTGCGGAACGGCGATCCCGTGCGCGCGGGTGTGGGCGCGCAAGGCCTCGGCGACCGGGTGGCTCTGGCGGGTCTCGACGGCCGCGGCGAGCGCGATCGCGCGGCTCGGATCGAAGCCGTCGACCGCGACGACGTCGACCACGCGGGGCGTGCCGCTCGTGAGCGTGCCCGTCTTGTCGAAGACGACCGCGTCGGCGCGCGCGAGCCGCTCGAGGAACTGACCGCCCTTCACGAGGACGCCGTCGCGCGTCGCGACCGTCATCGCGGCGAGCGCGCTCGTGGGGACGCTGATGCGGATCCCGGTGCCGAAGTCGGTGATGAGCACGCTCGTCATGCGGTCGATCTCGGAGGCGAGCAGCGCGGCGGCGCCCGCGAGGCCGAGCGTGGGCATCACGAGCTGGTCCGCGACGCGCTCGGTCTCGCGCTGCAGGTAGGTCGGTTTGTCCCCCGCGCTCTCCAGGATCTGCACGATCCTCCCCGCCGTGGTGTCGCGGCCGACGCGGCGCACCTCGACCACGATGCTCCCCTCGACGACGACGCTCGACGCCATCACGGAGTCGCCGCTCTGGCACGTGCGCGGCGTCGACTCGCCGGTGAGCGCCTTCGTGTCGATCGTCGCGGCGCCGCTCGTGATGACGCCGTCGACCGGCAGTCGTCCCCCGAGGTCGCAGACGATGCGGTCTCCGACCACGAGCGTCTTCGTCGAGACGGCCTCGGCCTGGCCGTCGGGGCGGAGCTTCCAGGCCGTGGGCACCTCGAGCTTGATCGCCCCGGCGAGCGCGCCGTGAGCGCGTCGCTTGGTCAGGTGGAGGATGTAGTCGCCGGCCGAGAGGAGGAGCGTGATGAGCGCGGCCGTGCCTGGAGCGCCGGCGGCGACCGACACGATGATCGCGAGGAGATCGAGGAGATCGACGCTGAGGCGGCGCTCGCCCACGGCGCGGAGCGCGCGCCTTGCGGTCGGCTCGGCGCTGACGGCGACCGCGAGCGCGAGGAGCGAGCGCGGAACGAAGCGCCGCCGCGCCGCGAGGAGCACGGCGCCGTCGAAGCAGAGCGCCCGCCAGGGGCTCTCGTCGGCGGGGGGCGGCGAGGGTGGCCACTCCGAGGGGTCGCTCGCCGCGATCGCGCGGGCCGTCGCGGCGGGATCGAGGTCGTCGTTCGCCCATCGCACGACGATCGAGGACGCGCCCGGCGCCGCGGCGAGCACCCCCGGCTGCTCGGCGAGCCACGCGGCGAGGCGGGCGAGCTCGTCGGCGGAGACGCCGGCGATCTCGAGGCGCGCGCGCCCGGCGACCACGTGCGTGACGGACACCTGCACGCCCCGCGGGCGCCGCCGCGCCGGATGCGTCAGCGCGTGCGCCCGGTCGCGCGCCGCACGCGCGAGGTCGCCGTCGTGGCAGCGCTCGTCGTAGTCGACGTCGATGGTCGCCGAGCGCGGCCGCGATCGAACGCGCGTCACGTCGGGGCGCCCTTCGAACCACGCGACGAGGTCGCGCGCGACCTCCGGAGCGACGCAGTTGCGTACGCGCAGCCGGGACCGGCCCGACCGCTGTACGACGACCTCTCCGGCAGCTGGCCCGCTCATGGCGAGTCGCGGGTCGCGCCGGCGTGCGCGTGGACGAAGACGGAGTAGCCCCAGTAGACGAGGCTGTCCCACCGTGGCAGCCGCGTGTGCGAGCTCTTGAAGAACGAATAGAAGGCGAGGGCCATCAGCCCGCCGGGGATCAATACGCCGAGGTTGACTCGTCCGCCCGTGATCGACTCCGTGCGCCGATCGGCCCTGCGGACGAAGCCGACGATACGGAACGCCGCGCTGGGGCGCGCCTGACGCGGCGGCGCGAGCTCGAGGCCGCTCAGCTCGCACGCGCGCGCGACGAGCCCGTTGGCGTCGATGTCCCTCGGGTCGTATTCGACGAGCAGGCTGCCGGTCCGCGGATCGTGCGCCGCGCACGTCACGCCGTGCGTTCGCGCGAGCCCGACGCGCGTGCGCTCGGCCGCGCGAACGCTGCCCATGAACGCGTCCGTGCGTAACCGCAAGCGTCCGGGGTGGTGATGCGCGATCCGGAGCCCGCGGACGCCGGCTGGCGCGCTCACGACGGCGCCTCGGCTTCGGCGCGCGGGGCTCCGTCACGCGAGAGAGGGCCGTCCGTGTCGTTCGCGCCCGCGGGCCTCGGGGGCGGCCGCTCGACGCCGGCGCGCGCCTTCGCCTCGGACCAGAGGTCTTCGAGGAACTCCCGCTCGGCGACGAACGCCCGCCGGAGCTTGTGGAGCGCGTCCTGAGAGCCGACGGCGACGTCGACCGCGAGCTCGCGCGACGACTCGACGGTGCTGCGCACGACCCAGCCGGTCACGAACCCGATCGCGAACGATGTGACGCTCATGGCTCCTCTCTCAATTCGTCCAGCCGGACCATGGTCTCCTTGACCGCGACCGCCGGCGAGACCCCCTCTCGCAGCACGAGGTAGGCCGCGTACGCGGCGGAGATCGCGACGAGCAGCTCGGCGGCGCCCGTCGCGCTCGCCAGCGCGAGGCCGATCGCGCCGGCGAGGAGGACGGCGAGCGACGGTCGATGTTTCATTCGGCCCCAGAGCTGCGAGGCCCTGCGCTTGAGCCGCTCCTCGACCCGCGCGGCGAACGTCCCTTCGGTCGCCCTCCGCGAGCGGAGCGAGCGCTCGACCTGGAGGTAGACGCCGGTCGCGAAGTCGTGCTCGCGCGTGTGGTACGTCGGCGCGGGCGTGGCATCGCGAGACGAGGCGGCGACGCCTGGCGGCGCGGTCGCGCTCGGCGTGGTCGTGTGCTCTGACGGTGCCGCAGCTGTGTCCTCGTGCATGGCGCTCCTCGTCGGGGAGCGCGTGCAACCGGCTTACCAACGACGCGTCAGCTCAGAGCGGCGTCGCGTCGGGCTCGACGACGCGGTTGACCTGCTCGCGTCCGCCCCACGACGAGCTCACGGAGACGAGGGGCTCCTTCTCGCGCGTGGTCTTACTCACGCTGAGCTGGATGTGCATCACGCGCGTTCGCACTTCGGTCTCCGTGAAGCTGCCGGGCTCGCGCGGCGGCCCACGGCGTCCGAAGAAGACGGCGGGCGTCGGCTTCGCGCCGTTCGCGGGGAGCGGCGTCGGCAAGAGGGCCGGCGCCGGCGGGGTCGGCGGAACCCTCCGCGCCTTGTCGGAGCCCGCGTCGAGCGCGGGGAGGACGACGGTGGCGATGACCGTCGCGGTGTCGCCGTTCGAGTCGCCGATGCCGATCGCGACGCGCTGGTGACGGCAGCCGCTCGAGTGCGAAAGCGACCCTTCCTCGCGCATCGCCCAAATCTGGCCCGTGCGATCCATGTGCGGCCCCTCCGGCCGGACCACGACGAACTGGACGAAGCGCTTGCCGTCCGGTCGCTCGTCGCGCCCGGCGTAGACCTTCATCCCGAAGGCCGGCTCACGGAGGAGCTCGAGCGGGAGGCTCGCTTTCGAGATCAGCCGCGCGCCGCGCGTGGCGGGATCCACCCACGCGTCGACGGACTCGAGCGTGATCGCGCCGTTCTGTTCGACGATGCGCTCCGAGTGGATCGCCGTCACGCCCGAGGAGGGGTTGTCCGCCGTCTTCGCGTAGACCTGGACCTCGGTGGCGAGGTTCTCCTCCCACTCCGTGGGGCTCCCGCTGTCGCCGTCGAAGGCGAAGCGCGAGCGGTTCAGCTGCGACATGCAGGCGGACGGCATCAGCGCGCTCGCGTCCCATCCGCCGCCCTCCTTGGCGGCCGCGGCGATGCGAGCGTCGGCGGTGACCGTTACGTACCGTCGATCGCGGCCGAAGAGGTGGCGAGGCGTCACGACGAAGACGCCGGGGACGGACTCGCGCGCGGAGACGGCCGGCACGTTCTTCTTCGACGGCACCGTGAGACGGCCGGCCGGAAGCTTCGAGAAGGTCGGGGCGTCGCCGCCGCGTGCGTCACGCGTGAGCGCGAGCGCGCCGGCGAGCGCACCGAGGGCGAAGAGCGCACGCAGCGAGGTGCTTTCGGCCTTCATCAGAGGGTCCTCAGGTAGGTCTCGAGCGCGTCGAGATCGGCGGTGGAGAGGTGCTTCGTGCGGCCCATCGTGCCGTCGCTCTTCGTGAGGAGCTCGCTCAGGCTCGTGTAGCGCCCGTCGTGGAAGTACGGGCCGGTTCCGCCGACGAGGTGCAGCGACGGCGTGTTGAAGGACGATCCACGGTCGGCTTTGTGCTTGCTCCCGACGTCGTGGTTCTTGCCGTCCGTGAAGGTCGCGCCGGCGTGGCACGACGCGCAGCCCGCCTCGCGCGAGGCGAAGATGGCGCGCCCGCGATCGACCTTGGTCCGGTCCGCGCCCGCGCTCGGCGACGGCGCGGGCATCTGCGAGATGTACGTGACGAGCGCGTCGAGCTCGATGCTGCGGAGCCCCTTGCCGCTCAGGCGATCGAACGTGTTGCCGAGGTGGTTGTGCAGCGTCGTCTCGTCGCCGTTCCAGGAGTACGGGGCCGTCGGAGAGACGCGGCCCGCGAGCATGATCGAGCGCCGCGGGCCCTCCGGGGTCGCCCACGTGATCGCGTCGTCGCGTCCGTCGGGATGGCAGCTCGCGCACGCGCGTCCGTCGGAGGCGATCCGCGCGTCGCCGGCCGCGTGGAAGAGGATGCGGCCGAGCGCATACTCGGCAGGGAGCTTGTCGTGAAGCGGCCCGGCGGCGGTCTTCTGGACGTCGAGGCGCGCGGTCCTCTCGTCGACGAGCTCGCTCTCCCCGATCGGGAAGCTCGAGAGCGTGCGATCGAACTGCGACCAGACGATCGCGCGGTGCTTGTCGGAGTCGACCGCGACGCCGCTCGGCCCCGAGCCGACGGTCCAGCGGCGGCGCTCTGCCAGGCGCGGGTTCGCGGCCGTCGCGTCGTACGCGACCACCGCGTCGATGCCGTAGCAGGTGACGAGGAGCGACTTCGTCTTCGCGTCGACGACGGCCGCGCGCGGCAGGAGGCACTCCGCGCGCGTCTCGCGCGCGTCGCCTCTCGAGAACGGCGTCGAGTCGCGCGCGATCGTCATGCTCGAGAGCATCGGCGTCAGCGCGGCCTCGTCGATGACGGCGACCGCCGGAGCCTCGGTGTGCGAGTGCTCGTCGCCGTATCCGTCGGGCCGCTGCTCGAGGTCGCCGGGATCGACCATGACCTGCGGCGCGAAGATGCGTCCCGAGACGGCGGCCGACTTCGCGAGCGCGAAACCCTGGCAGCTCTGGCGCCCCTCCTCGGATCGCTTCGCCTGGGCCTCGAAGGCCGCGAGCATGTCGCTGTTGACGCCGTTCGTCTGCTTCATCCGCTCGAACATCTGGCGCTGCTGCTTCGCCATGCGGAGCTGGTGCACGTCGAACCCGCGCATCGCGACCTCGCGGCTCTCGTGCTTCGCGCCCACGAGATCGACGGAGCTCACGACCGAGCCGACCGCGTGCGAGACGAACGCGGTCTTGCCGTCGTCGGCGACGACCACCGCGCGCGGCTCGCGCGGGAGCTTCGCCTCGAACTTCGCCGCGAGCGAGCCCGCCTCGAACGCGGCGAGGCGCTGACCCCAGCCGCTCGAGACGAGGATCGTCGACTGGTCGGGCGTCGCGGCGATCGCGATGGGCTCGGCGGGCGTCGCTACGCTGCAGAGGCGGGTGAGCGGCTGGTCGGCGCGCGACGCCGCGAGCGCGACGAGCTCGCTCTTGTCACGCAGCGTCGCGAAGACGCGGCCGTCGGTGGCGATCCACACCTGCGCGGGCGTGCCGTCGAGGCGCGTCTCGGCGAGCTGCTTGTGCGAGTCGAGGTCGAACGTCAGGATCGCCTTCGCGTCCTCGTCGGCGACGAAGGCGACCCGCGCGCGATCGACCGTGGCGAGCGCCAGCGTGGAGCTCGCGCCGTCGCGGCTCATCGGGACTGCGGCGGACGGCGCCCTGCACCCGGCGGCCCCTGTCGGACCGGCGGGCGGGTTCTTGCCACCGGCGACGGCGCTCGGACCCTTCGGGCTCGTCCCGCTCCCACCGCAGGCCGCGAGCGCACCCGCCGCCGCCAGGACCACGAAGACACCGCTCGCTCGCGTTCGCTTGATTGCCGGCACGGTCTTTCTCTCCGCCCCTTGCTCTGGATGAGCTGCGGGCATTGGACCCTCGTGCAACGCTCGGGGCGCGCCGGCCTTGGGTACAAAACGCTCGCGGGCGGACGGGGCGTCGGGCGCCGATGTGCGCGGAGGTCGGTCCACGGGGCGCGATGGACGACGACCTCGCCTCGCCGAGGCCTCGGCGGGGTAGCATGGGGACCGATCATGGGTGTCTACGAACGGTGGCTCGTCGCCAGGGGCAACGTCTTCCTTCCGAGCGCGGCGACGGTCGCGAAGCTCGTCGAGCGCCTGCGCGCCGAGGGTTGGATCGTCGATCCGGCTTCGGCCGATCTCGGCAAGCTTCGCTTCCGCGGCAAGCGCGAGGAGCGGGCGAAGGCGACGGGCGGCTACGCGGTGAAGACGGTGGAGAACACGTTCGGCGAGGACGCCGACGCCAAGATCGCCGCGAGCACCGAGGCCCTGCCGAAGGCGATCACCGCGGAGTGGCTCGCGGACGACGCGCGCGAGGAGGTCCGCCTCGTGTGGCCGGTCGACGCCGACGATCCGCCGGTGAAGTACCCGCTCTCGCAGAGGCCCGACGGCGCGGTCCGCTGGGCGCTCGAGGTCCACCGCGCCCCCGAGTACGTCTACCCCGTGGTGCCCGGCATCGGCGCGCTCCCGACGGAGTGCCGCTGCTCGGAGGACCTGTCGTTCGAGTGGGACGACGAGGAGGTGGTGGCCGCCTTCGAGCGATCGACCGGCATCTTCGCGGAGTGCGACGAGTGCAGCCGCACGTTCGATCCGTCGAAGGGGAGCGCCACGATCGCGAACCCGTTCGACGGATCGAAGGACAAGGTGCCCGGCGGCGGCGCCTATCGCTTCGGGCTGAAGGTCGACTGCGGCGAGCAGTACGTCGCGGCGGCGGGGCTCACGTTCGCGCCCGAGCTCGTCGCGCTCGTCGAGAAGGAGTTCGGCCGCTCGTTCTACGAGTTCGGCTGCGTGCGCTGACGTCGCCAGCGCGAGCGGCGCCGCATCGTGGCACGATACGCGCGTGAACCACTTCATCAACGATCCGGGCTCCGTGGTCACCGAGGCGATCGACGCCGAGGTGTCTCTCTCGAACGGCGCGCTCGCGCGCCTCGACGGCTTTCCGGCGATCAAGGTCGTGGTCCGCGCGGACTGGGATCGCTCGAAGGTGGCCGTCGTCTCCGGAGGCGGCGCGGGACACGAGCCGTCGCACGCCGGGTTCGTCGGCGACGGGATGCTCACCGCGGCGGTGTGCGGGGACATCTTCGCCTCGCCGAGCGTCGACGCGGTGCTGGCCGGCATCCTCGCGGTGACCGGCGCGCCGGGCTGCCTCCTCGTCGTGAAGAACTACACCGGCGATCGTCTGAACTTCGGCCTCGCCGCGGAGAAGGCGCGCGCGCTGGGGCTCGCGGTGGAGATGGTCGTCGTCGGCGACGACGTCGCGATCGAGGACGCGCCGCGACCGCGCGGGATCGCCGGGACACTCTTCGTGCACAAGGTGGCGGGGCACCTCGCCCGCGCCGGCGCGTCGCTCGCCGAGGTGAAGGCGGCGGCCGAGCGTGTGGCCGGGAGCGCCGCGTCGATCGGGCTCTCGATGTCGTCGTGCTCGATCCCCGGCCGCGCGGCGGAGAGCCGGATGGGGGCGAACGAGGTCGAGCTCGGCCTCGGGATCCACGGCGAGCCGGGCGCGAAGCTCGTCCCGCTGCGGCCGGTGAACGAGCTCGCGGCTCTGATGGTCGCGTGCGTCGAGCGCGCGCTCGAGACGCGCGGGGATGCGCGGGCGCCGCTCGCGCTCCTCGTCAACGACCTCGGCGGCGTCCCGCCGATCGAGCTCGCCGTCGCGACGAAGGCGCTCCTCGGCGCGATGAAGCGCGACGTCGCGCTCGTCTTCGGTCCGGGCCGCCTCATGACGTCGCTCGACATGAAGGGGATCTCGCTCTCGGCGTTGCCGCTCGACGCGGACATCGAGCGGGCGCTCCTGTCCGACGTCGGCCCGCGCGCGTGGCTTTCGGGCCGGCGGCCTCAGGCCGTCACGCCGATCGCGCTTCCGTCCGCGCTCCGTCGCGCGGAGCATCGGCCGTCCGCGAACGCGCCTCGCCGCGCCGCGCTCGAGCGCGCGTGCGAGGCGCTCGTCGGCAAGCAGGCGGAGCTCGACGCGCTCGACGCGAAGGTCGGCGACGGCGACACCGGCACGACGTTCGCGACCGCCGCGCGCGCCGTGCTGGGCGATCTCGACAGCCTTCCGTTCGCCACGGCCGGAGATCTCCTCCAGGCGCTGTCGGAGCGACTCGCGCGCGTGATGGGCGGCTCGAGTGGAATCCTGCTCGCCATCTTCGCGGCGGCTGCCGGCGCGCGTGTCGGCGAGCCGCCGGAGTGGGCGGCCGCGCTCCGCGAGGGCGTGCGGCGCGTAGAGGAGTACGGCGGCGCGCGCGAGGGCGATCGCACGATGCTCGACGCGCTGATCCCGGCCGTCGCCGCGCTCGAGTCGGGCGGCGACCTCGGCGCCGCGGCGAAGGCCGCGAGCGACGGCGCGGCGCGGACCGCGTCGATGACCGCCGCCCGCGCAGGCCGCTCGAGCTACGTCCGCGAGGACGCGCTCCGCGGCGTGCCCGATCCGGGGGCGGCGGCCGTCGCCGCCGTGTTCGAGGCGCTCGCGAAGACCGGCTGAGAGGTCCCGAGCGCGGAGGCGGGCGCCGCGTCGAGGTCAGATCGGAAGGAGCAGGTGAACGAGCTCGCCGCGTCCGCTGACGCCGTGCTTCTCGTAGACGCGTGAGAGGTGCTGGCGCACGGTCTTGTCGCTCATGGAGAGGACCTGCGCGATCTCCGGGCTCGAGAGTCCTTTCAGCGCGAGCAGCGCGATCTCCGTCTCGCGCGGCGTCAGCCCGGCGCGCGCGAACGTTCGCTTCACCGTCTCCGCTCGGGTGGGCCGCGAGGTCATGAGGCGCTCGAGGACGCGCAGGAGCTCGGCGGCGCGAAACGGCTTCTCGATGAGATGGGACGCTCCGAGGTTGAGCGCGGTCTTGACCTTGTCGACGTCGGCGAACGCCGTCACGATCACGACGGGAGCGTCGGCCGATCGCGCGCGCAGCGCCTCGAGCACGCGGAGCCCGCCGCGATCGTCGTCGTCCAGCACGACGTCGACGACCGCCACGTCCGGACCTCCGGATGGGAGGTCGTCGAGGCAGAGGAGGGCGGCCCGCGTATCCGCCGCCGTGCGGACGTCGTAGCCCGCTCGCTCGAGCGCGCGCGCCAGCGCGCCCTGCGCTTCTCGGTCGTCTTCCACGAGGAGCAGCTGAGCTCGGCTCACGAGGGCTCTCCGTGAGCCGGGAGGACGAGCTCGAACGACGTCGAGAAGCCCGGCCTGTCGGCCGCGGTGAGGTCACCGCCGAGCGTCCGCGCGAGCGCGCGGGCGATCGGCAGGCCGAGGCCGAGGCCATTCGACTTCTCCGTTCGGAGGGGCTCGAAGACGGCGATGCGCGTCGCGTCGGGCAGACCCGGTCCGTCGTCGCTCACGCGAAGCACGACGTGCCCGTTCGACAGCTCGTCCTCGATCTGAACGACGACCACGCGGGCCCGGCGCGCGTCCGGCCTCCCTTCGAATGCGTTCACCACGAGGTTGTCGAGGATGATCCGCACGGACTCGGCGTCGACGCCCACCGTCGCGTGGCGGTCACCCTCGAGGCGCAGCGCGACCCCCATCTCCGTCGCGAGCGGCTGGAGAGACGAGACGACGTCCTCGGCGGTGGGCCCGAGCGGGCTCATCTTGCGGGCCCGCGGTCCCCGCCGCGTGAGGGCGCGCAACGCGTCGAGCGGCACGAGCGCCCGATCCATCTGCCCGCGCACGCGGGTCACCTGCTCGGCGATCGCCCGAGGGCCGCCGCTCTCGGCCACCTCTTCGAGCTCGTCGACGAGCAACCCGAGCGCGTGGAGCGGGTTCTTGAGCTCGTGCAGCGTGGACGCCGCGACGAGCCACACGGCTTGATCGCGCTCGACGTGGCGAAGGCGCGAGCGGAGCTCTTCGGCCCGTCGCGCCTCCGCTTGAGCGAGCTCCGCGCGGAGATAGAGCCAGTGAACCGCGAGGCCGAGGAGCGCTCCGGCCAGGACGGGGATGCCCCGATCGACGAAGCTGTGGAACGCGACGAACGATCGGCCGATCGCGCCGGCGTTCGCCCAGTCGTCGGTCTGCGTGTTCAAGAACGCGTAGCCGACGCCGAGGAGGAGACCTCCCGCGACGTAGAGGTAGGGGCGCCCTTGCCGGCGGGAGCTCATGCCGCGTGAACGTAGCGCGAAGGGAGCGCGGGGCACCTCCGGCAGTTGCCGGATAGGCGGCTGGGCTCGAACTGCGTAGAGACCAAGGGGTGCTTCGCTGTCATCGGACGAGGTCGCTCCGGCTGAGGTTCGGCGCGCTTTTCGCCGTCATGTCGCTCGGCGCGGCGCGCTCCGCCGAGGCTTCGTCCTCGACCGAGGCGCCGGCGACCTCTCCGTCGATCACGCTGTCGCGCGCGATCCACGAGGGCGCTCTTCGCAGCCCCGTCGTCGCGGAGTCGTCGGTCGCGCGGACCGCCGCCGTCGCCTTCGCACGCGAGCCCGGCTCGTCTCTCCCGTCTGCGCCGCAGCTCACGATCCTCGCCGGCGCGCGCGCTCCGCGGGGACTGCCGACGGGACCCGAAGCGGTGGTCTCGGTGCAGCAGGAGATCGCCGCGCGAGGCCTCGGCTCGGCGCGGCGTCGCGCGGCGGCGTGGACCGCACGCACCGCGGAGTCGGAGCTCGAACGCGCGCGGCTCGAGGGCGGGGCGGCGGCGGCGCTCGCGTGGATCGATCTCCTCGAGGCTCAGAGCCTCGTCCGCCTCCGCTCGTCCGGCGTCGAGGACGCCGCGAAGCTCGCGCGGCTCGCCGAGGTCCGCGTCGCGAGCGGGACGGCCACGGCGGTCGAGCGCTCCCTCGCCAAGGCCGAGGTCGGGAACGCAGAGCTCGCGGTGCTCGACGGCGAGGGGCGCGCGACCGAGGCTCGCATCGCGCTCGCGCACGCGACGGGGCAGCCGCTCGATCGCGCGTTCTTCGCCGACGGCGTCCTCGACGGCGCGGGCGACGTCCCGACGGACGAGCGCCTCGCCTCGCGAGGCGTCGGCGATCACCCTGCCGTCCGCGCCGCCGACGGGCGCGCGGCGCAGAGCGCGGCGGAGGCGTCGGTCGCGCGCGCCTCGGCGGGCCCGAGCTTCATGCTCGGCGCGACCGCGTGGAGGGAAGGCTCCGGCGATCGCGCCGCGGCGCTGACCCTGACCGTTCCGCTCCCGTTCTTCGATCCCGCTCGCTACGACACGGCTCGTCAGGCGGCGATCGCGGCGGCGGCGAGCGGGCACGCATCGCGCGTCAGGGCCGAGCTCGAACGGGAGGTTCACCTGGCAGTCCACGACAGCAAGCACGCGCGCGAGGTGCGAGCGCAGCTTCGCGACGGGGTGGTGAAGCCGCTCGGCTCCGCGCTCGGAACGGCGATGACCGCCTACGCCGCGGGCACGAACGACCTCGGCGTCGTCCTCCTGGCGCGTCGCTCGGCCCTCGCCGCGGAAGAGCGCCTCGTCGTCGCGATGGCCGACGTGTGGCGAGCGGACGTCCGGGTCTCCGTGGTCGCGGGGACCCTCCTCCACGGAGCCGGCCGATGATGCGCGGCGCGCGGCTCGCCCTCTTTGCGGCTCTCCTCTCCGCGACCCTCGCCGTCGGGTGCGGTCGCCGCGGATGCGACGGGGAGACTCGAAGCACCGACGGCGCCGTCGTGCCGAGCACGTCGGGATCGTCCACGCGTGCTCCGCTCGTGCGAGCCGTCCACATCGCTCCGGCGCTCGTCGACGCCGGCCGCGTTCGGACCGCTCCCGTGACCCGGCGGAGGCCGACCGGGGCGCTCCGGCTCCCTGCGGACGTGGTCGCGACGCCGGAGGGCGCCGCGGAGGCCGGGACGCTCCTCGCGGGGCGCGTCGCCCGCTTCGAGTCGCGTGAAGGCGACCACGTCCGACGCGGGCAAGTGCTCGCGTGGCTCGACGCGCCCGAAGCCGCTCGCGCGGTCGCGGACTTCGTTCGCGCGCGGACTCGGACGCAGACTCTGGCGCGCAAGGTCACGCGACTCGAAGGTCTCGTCGCCTCCGAGGCGGCTACGAGGGCCGTGCTCGACGAGGCGCGCCTCGAGCTCGACCTCGCGCGCGCCGATCTCTCTGCCGCCCGGACCTTTCTGGGGAGCCTCGGCGTCGCCGAGCCGGCGGAGGCGCCGGAGGGCAAGGCGCCCTCGCTCCCGGCGCAGCTCCCCGTGCGGAGCCCGGTCGACGGCGTCGTCGTCGAGAGGAACGCTGCGCTCGGAGCGCACGTCACGCCGGAGACGCGGCTCTTCCGCCTCGTGAGCGAAGGGCGCGTGCTCGTCGAGGCGCGTATCGCCGACGGCGCCGACGTCGTCCTCACGAGCTCCGATCTTGCGCACGTCCAGCGGCGTGGTGGAGAGCGCTGCCCCGCGCGCGTGCTCGGCGTCCTGCCGCAGGTCGAGACGTCGACGCGGAGCAGGAAGGTGCGCCTCGCTCCGGACGTCGCGTGTGTCGGGCTCGCGCCGGGCGCTCAGGTCGAAGTCGAGATCGCGGTTCCCGCTCGAGCGTCCCCCGACGGCGGCGCGGACGACGTCCTCGTGCTCCCCGCGGCCGCCGCCCTCGAGATCAAGTCGACGACGATCGTCTTCGTGAAAGGAGCCGAGGCCGGAGCCTTCGAGGTGCGACCGATCGAGCCCGGACTCCGGATCGGAGGCGACCTCGTCGTCGGCGCCGGCGTCGCGGAAGGAGAGGAGGTCGCCGTCGAGGGCGCCATCCTCCTCAAGGGCGAGCTGATGCGCTCGGAGCTGGGAGGCGAGGAGTGATCGGCGGCCTCGTCGCCGCGAGCGTGCGGCATCGCTGGGCCGTTCTCCTCACGACGCTCCTCTTGTCGCTCGCCGGCGTCCGGGCCTGGCGTGCTCTGCCGGTCGACGCCGTTCCCGACGTGACGAACGTACAGGTCCAGGTCCTCACGGCCGCCCCTGGGCTCTCACCGCTGGAGGTCGAGGCGCTCGTCACCCGTCCCGTCGAGCTGTCGCTCTCCGGGCTCCCGCGTACGACGGCGATCCGCAGCGTGTCCCGCTCGGGCGTGTCCGCCGTGACCGTGGTCTTCGAGGACGATCTCCCGATCGCCGAGGCGCGCTCCGTCGTCGCGCAACGTCTGCCGGCGGCGCGCGAGGCCGTGCGCGGCGCGGGCTCGCCCGAGATGGGACCGATGACGACCGGCCTCGGCGAGGTGCTGCACTTCACGATGCACTGGCCGGGACACTCGCTGGCGGAGATCCGCACGCTGCTCGACTGGGAGGTCGCCTACGCCCTCAGGACGGTCCCCGGCGTCGTCGAGGTCAACGCCTGGGGCGGCGAGACGAGGCAGGTGCAGGTGCTCCTCCGCACGTCCGACCTCGTGGCTCGCGGCGTCACCCAGGAGGACGTCGAGCGAGCTTTGCTCGCGGGCGGACGTTCGACGGGTGGAGGCGCGATCGTCCGAGGCGGCGAGCAGGCCATGATCCGGCTCGACGGGCAGTATCGCAGCGTCGACGCGGTCGCCGCGCAGGTCGTGGCGTCGCGCGACGGGATCCCGATCCTCGTCCGGGACGTCGCCACCGTCACGGACGGCAGCGCGTTCCGACTCGCGGCTGCGACCGCGGACGGTGAGGGGGAGACCGTCTACGGGATGGTGCAGATGATCGCCGGCGGGAACGCCCACGAGATCGTCGCCCGTGCGCGCGCGCGGCTCGACGAGGTCGGGAAGCGTCTGCCGGAGGGAGTCGAGCTCCGCGTCTTCTACGATCGGGCGGCGCTCGTCGATCGCGTCCTCGCCACGGTCCGCGCATCGCTCCTGGAAGGAGGCGTCGTCGTCGTCGTCGTTCTCCTCCTGCTCCTCGGGGACCTACGCGCGGGGCTCGTCGTCGCGACGACGATTCCGCTCGCGATGCTCGGGGCGTTCGCGTTCATGAGCCTGTCGGGCACGTCGGGCAACCTGATGAGCCTCGGGGCGATCGACTTCGGGCTCGTCGTCGACGGCGCCGTGGTCGTCGTCGAGGGCGCTCTCGGAGCGATGGCGGCAGAGAAGCTCGACGCCTCGCGCGCGCTCGTGTCGGAGGCCCGTGTGGTCGGCCGGCCGCTGGCGTATGGAGTCGTGATCATCGCCATCGTGTACGTGCCGGTGCTGCTCCTCGACGGCGTGGAGGGCAAGATGTTCCGGCCGATGGCGCTGACCGTGCTCTTCGCGCTGGGGACGGCGATCGCGCTCACGTTCACCTGGGTGCCCGCGCTCGCATCGGTCGCGCTCGGGCGCGCCCACTCGGGCGATCCGCGCCTCGTCCGCTGGCTCCGCCGCGGCTACGACCCGGTCCTCGATCTCCTGCTCCGGCGTCCGGCGCTGGCGCTCGTCCTCGCCGTTCTGATGTCGGGCCTCGGCGTCGTCGCCGGAGCCACGCGTGGTCTGGAGTTCGTGCCGCGGCTCGAAGAGGGCGACCTCGTGGTCCAGGTCACGCGTCCGCCGAGCGTGTCTCTCGACGAGGCCATCGCCGGAGCGACGACCGTCGAGCGCGTGCTCCGCCGGATCCCCGAGGTCGCGACGGTCATCTCGCGCACCGGAAGCCCCGACGTCGCGACCGACATCATGGGGATCGAGCAGTCGGACGTCTTCGTCATGCTCGCGCCGCGCGCGACGTGGCGTCGGGGGACCACCCGTGAGTCGCTCTCGTCGGAGATGTCGGACGCGCTCCGGCGCGAGCTGCCGGGGACGGCGTTCTCCTTCACCCAGCCCATCGAGATGCGGACGCACGAGCTCCTCGGAGGAACGAAGAGCGACGTCGGGCTCAAGATCTTCGGAGACGATCTGCGCGTCCTCGAGCAGCTCGCGGCTCGCGTCGCCCACGACGTCGCTGCGATCCCCGGCGCAGCGGACGTGCGGGTCGAGCCTCTCTCCGGGCTGCCGCTGCTCACCGTCCGGCCCGATCCGGCGCGCGCGGGGCGACTGGGGCTTCCGCCGAGCGAGATCGCCGCCACCGTCGAGGGCATGAAGGCAGGACGACCCGTGGGTGTGCTCGTCGAGGGGGAGCGTCGGTTCGACGTCCGCGTGCTCTTCCCGCTGCCGGCGAGCCCGGAGGCCATGTCCGAGGCGCTCGTTCCTCTTCCGGGAGGGATGAGCGCGTCGCTCGGCCAGCTCGCCGAGGTGAAGAACGAGGAAGGTCCGGCGCTCGTCAGCCGCGAGGGCGCGCGACGCCGCGTCCTCGTCGAGGCGAACGTCCGAGGGCGCGATCTCGGATCGTTCGTCCGAGAGGTGAACCGGCGCCTCGCGGCCGAGCCGCTCCCGCCCGGGTACCACGTGGAGGTGGCAGGTCAGTACGAGCACCTCGTCCACGCCGCGCTCCGCTTCGCGGTCCTCGTGCCCGCGACGCTGCTGGCCGTGGTCGTCCTCCTCTACCTGTCGTTCGGAGACGGGCGCGCCGCGATGGTCGTGCTCGCGAACGTTCCGCTGGCCACGAGCGGCGGATTTTTCGCGCTCGCCGCGCGGGGTCTCCCCGTCTCGGTCAGCGCCGTGGTGGGCCTGCTCGCCCTCTTCGGGGTCGCGACGCTGAACGGCAGCGTGCTCGTCGCTGCGCTGCGCGAGCGCCTCGCCGCGGGCGAGGAGCCGCTCGTCGCCGCGCGCAACGCGGCTCGATCGAGGTTCCGCCCCGTGTTGACGACGGCGCTCGTCGCCGCGGTCGGCTTCGTGCCGATGGCCGTCGCTACGGGAGCGGGCGCCGAGGTCCAGCGCCCGCTCGCCACCGTGGTCATCGGCGGGCTCGTGACGGCCACGCTCCTCACGCTCGGCGTGCTGCCGACGCTGGGCGCGCGGATCCTCCGCCCGTCGAGGCCGGCGTGAGGTGCCGGCGCCAAGGCCGCCGGCGGAGCCTCATGACTCGGCGACGCCCTTCAGGCGCTCGGCGAACCAGAGCCAGCCGCCCGAGTAATCGCTGACGTCCGCGGGGCGGATGAACCCGTCGTGGATGAGCGTGAGCCGCGTGCCCTTGCCTTCGGGGGCGAGCAAGTAGGTGAGCCTCTGCACGGGGACGGCCGAGTCGCCGCGCCAATCGGGCCAGTCGACGACGAGCTTCACGTTCTCCACGAGCTCGAGGATCTTCGTTGGTCCGCCCTCGACGGTCTTTCCGTTCTCGTCGTGCGACCAGCCGAACGAGTAGCGTCCGTTCACCCGCGGCTCGACGACCGCCTTCTTGGCGACCCACTTGTTCAGGAGCTCGGGATCGACGAGGCCTCGGAAGACGTTCTCCGGCGACGCGTCGATGAAGATCGAGAGTCGGACCTCCGGCTTCGAGTCGCCGAAGTCGACGAGGAGTACACCCACGCCGTCCTTGAGGTGACAGGACAGATTGCTGAACGCCAGTCGCCAGAGATCGTCGACGAGCTCCTTCGCTCGCGGGATCGCGGGCGTCGCGACCAGCGCATGCTCGATCGTCAGCTTCGTCGCGTCGGTCTTCGTGTCGTCGGCGGTGAGCGTGAGCTTCGCCTCGCCGTCGAC
Source organism: Labilithrix sp. (assembly GCA_019637225.1). Classification (GTDB taxonomy): domain Bacteria; phylum Myxococcota_A; class Polyangia; order Polyangiales; family Polyangiaceae; genus Labilithrix. Next base: position 17,931 of record JAHBWC010000022.1, on the reverse strand, counting down.
TCCTTCGATGGGGTAGCCGAACGCGAGCGTCTTCATCGGCTCGAAGCGCGTGAGCCGCGTGGACACCGGTGCGTACGCGCCGCGTCCCGAGAATCGAAACGTTCCGTTGGGGGCGGCCTCGATCGCGATCTTCTCCGCGAACCACTGCGTGAGATCCGCCGGCGTCGTCAGCGCGGCGAACACGCGCTCCGGCGACGCTTCGATGGTCGCGGTGTACTCGTGAGAGAGAGCGGTCATTTCGTCCTCGTCTTTGCCGCCTCTTCGACGACATGTTTGAGATCCATGAGCCGTGACGCCCAGAAAAGGCGGTACGGGGCCAGCCAACGGTCGACGCTCTCGAGCGCCTTCGGCTCGAGTGTGTAGAAGCGCTGCGTCGCCTCTCGGCGCTCCCGCAGGAGCCCGGCCTCGCGGAGGACGCGCACGTGCTTCGCGATCGCGGGGCGACTCACGGTGAAGCGCGCCGCGAGATCGCCCGCCCGCATCTCTCGCGCACGCACGAGATCGAGGATCTTCCGTCGGGTGGGGTCCGCGATCGCCTCGAACGCACTTCGCTCCGCGCCTATCGTAACCATTTGGTTACGATAGGCCCAGCGCGCAGGCGGCGCAAGAGCAGACGCGCGGCGTCGAGCAGCGCGGGCGAGATCGCCTCGCCTGCCGTGCGGCAGCGACGAACCGGCCTACGTCGAGGCGTCCGGGGACCTAGTAGATCGTCGCCTGCTGTCCGCCCTCGAGCTGGCAGACGCCGCTCTGCGGATTGCCGCCCGTGCGGAGGACGTCGGCCGCCTCCGGCTCGCGGTAGGCGCCGGTCATCTCGACGTCGACCATGCGGAGGATCGCCTTGTCGAGCTTCGTGACGAAGAAGCAGGGGATCTTCGGCTCCTTGTGGGCGCCGCCGACGCCGGAGTCGTCGGTGAGGAACAGGTAGCGCCCGCCGGTGATCTGCGCGGCCGAGCGCATCGACAGCTCGGTGAGCTCGTCGATGCCGCTCGAGGCGACGGGGTAGATGTGGATCCCCTTGTTGCGTGCGGAGCGGATCGCGTTGGCGAGCTTCTGCTCGGTGCCCGCGTGGTGCGGAGCGTCGGCGACCCAGAACATCAGGCGCGCGACGTTCGCGTCCGTGCGCCACGAGAGCCGTGTTCCGACGTCGACCGCCCGATCGGCGGCCTCGGGGAAGTCTCCACCGCCGCCCGCGGACTGCGCCGCGAGCTTGGCGCGAAACTCGCCCGTGTTCGCGCGGAAGTCGTACCAGCGAACGACGTAGTCGTCGGTGTCGTCCTTGTAGACGACGAGCGACCAGCGCTGCTCTGCGCCGGGGAACTTCGCCTGGATCGTGGCGGCGAGGGCGTCGAACTCCTTCTGCAGGTACGCGATCTCGTCTCCCATGCTGCCCGTCGTGTCGATGACGAGCGACACGTCGAGCTTCTGCTTCGCGCCCGGCTGCGCCGCGGCGTTGGCGGCCTGGTGCTCGGCGACGTCGATCGGGAGGAGGCCCGGCAGGTTCTCCTGGAACACCTGCTCGCGGTACGAGAGGAAGCGCTGGAAGTTGCGGTTGTCGTCCCACGCGCCGGCGGTGAGGATGCCCGCTCCCACGTTGGTCGCGCCGCCGCCGCCGCTGGTCGCGCCGCCGCTGCTGGTCGCGTCGCCGCCCGAGCCGCTCGAGCCGCTGCTCCCGCCGCTGCTGCTGCTGCCGGAGGGCGCGCCGGCCGAGCCGCTCGCCTCGGGGGCCGCGGCCCTCTCGCCCTCGTCCGCGCAGCCTCCGGGGCGCACCGGTGCGCTTCCGCGGACCTCGCCGTCGCCAGTGAGGGGGCCCGTGCCGTCGATCGACGTGGGCGCGGGCGGCTCGGGTGCCGGCGTCGAGCCGTCGGCGCAGGTCTCGGGCGGGGTCGTCGGGCTGCCGCCGCTGCTCCCGCCGATGCCTTGGCTGCTACCACCGCTGCAGGCAACGGCCGAGAGACAGGTGAACGCGAGGACTCCGAGGACGAGGCGCATGGAGGCTCGAGGAGCAACGCGCGTGCCTCGCGCAACCTATCCAGATCACGGCGAAGACGCGGAGGAGGCTGTGCCGTGCTGAGCCAGCGGCTGCCAGCGCGACCGGGGTGCTCGGGTGGCGGGTGAGATCGCCGGAGGCACGGACGTCGCCGGCCGAGCGGCGGCACGCGCGGGTCGACGACTCACGGCCGGGTGCGTGCGGCCAGGATGAAGCGGAGCGCGTCGTGCGACTCGTCGGGCGTGAGGTCCGACTTCTCGCCCATGGCGCGCATCACCTTGGGCCACTTCGCTTCGGAGACGGCGTCGGCGGCGGGGTAGCCGTGACAGCCGTTGCACTTGGCGGCAAAGACCTCACGTCCACGAGCGAGCGCCGTCGGGGTCGCCGCCGCCTCGCGACTGCCGGCCGACGCGATCTGCTCCGGCGCGAGCGTGGGCGGTGTGTCGACGGTCTTCGGGAAGCACGCCGCGAGGAGGAGGAGACCCGCGAGGGGGAACGAGGACTTCATGTCCTCCACCATGAACCCGCTCGGGATGGCGTGGAGTTGTCGATAGCGATACATGGTGTTGCATGAATGCAACGCAAGAGATCGCCCCGGATCTCGCGGTCACGTTCGTCGCCGTGGCCGAGGCGCTGAGCTTCTCGAAGGCGGCGCTTCGCCTCGGGATCACGAAGGGCACCGTCAGCCGGAGGATCGCCCGCCTGGAGGAGATCGCCGGGGTCGAGCTGGTCCGGCGGAGCACCCATCACGTCGCGCTCAGCGCCACGGGGCGCGAGCTCTACGCCCGAGCGAGCGGGCCCGTGCAGGCCCTCCGCACGCTGGTGACCGAGCTCCCCGACCGGGAGTCCGCGCTCACGGGAGTGATCCGGCTGACGGCGCCCGCCGCGCTGGGCGTGAGCGTCCTCGCCGGTGTCATCGAGCAGTTCTGCCGGCGTCATCCCGACGTGAGCTTCGATCTCCGTCTGTCGAACGAGCGCCTCGATCTGCTCGCTCACGACATCGACATCGCCCTTCGCGTCGCGGGTGGTCCGCTTCAGGACTCACGCATGGTCGCGCGACGCATCGGCGCGGTGCGCGTGGGGTACTACGCATCGCCCGAGTACCTGGGGCGAAAGGGGGAGCCCGAGGCCGTGGGCGCCGACGGGCACGACTGGCTCTCGTTCGCTCCGCGGGACGCGCACGAGCGGCGACGCAGCCGTCCGCACCGGCGCGTCGTCGTGGACGACTACCTCGTCCTCCGCGAGCTCATCCGTCGCGGCGTCGGCATCGGGCCGCTCGGGAACATCTTCGCCGAGCCGCTCCTGCGCGAAGGCGTCCTCGTGCGCGTGCTCAGGAACGAGGCTCCGCCCTCCGGCGCCTACGTGTACCTCGTCGTCCCGTCGCACCGGACGACGCCGCGTCGAGTCTCGGCGTTCCGAGCGCACCTCGTGAAGAGCTTCGAGGCCGCGATCGCGAAGTGACCGCTCGCCGGAGCGGGGCTATCCGCCGTCCGCTCTCCGATGTTATGGACCGGGCGTTGGCTGTCCCGACGAGCAACGATCCGCACGCGATCCCTCCCGCGAAGATCAGCTCGCCCGCCGGGGCCGTCTCGCCCGCGGAGATCGACGTCGAGCTCGATCGGGCGATGACCGAGCACTACGTGGAGGGCCGCCGCGGGATGCGCAGCCTCACGTCGACGGCGCTGCTCGTCGCGCTCGCGGCCGGCGTGGCGCTGCTGCCCGCGTGGCTTCCGGCGCGTCGGATGCTCGGCGTCGGGCTGGAGACGACGCTGCCGTTCGCGGCGATCTCGGCGCTGTCGATCGTCCACGCCGCGATCGCGTTCGGCAGGGTCGGCGGGCGCGGCCGGTGGTACCGCGTCGCCGAGCACGTCGAGTCGGTGTGCTCGGTCTCCTGTGGCGTCGCTCTCATCTACTTCTCCGGCTCGGCGAGCAGCGTCTTCTGGCTGTACTTCCTCCTCTTCGTCGCGGACTCGTGGAACAACCCGCGCGACGTCAGGATCCAGATGACCTTGTTCGGCGTCGCGACCTCCGTCCTGGCGGTCGCGTTCGCGGTTCGAGGCGCCTTCACCGACGTGGCGGTCGTGGCGAGCGTCGGCGTCCTCGGCGCCGTGTGCATCTACGCCTTCGCCGCGTCCGCGAGGCACCGGCTCCGTGGCGAAGCCGAGCGACGCGCCCTCCGCGCGCGGCTCGAGGGCTTGCTCGTCGAGCGCGAGCGCGATCGCATCGCGCGCGATCTCCACGACGGCGTCGCGGCCGATCTCTCGACGCTCTTGTGGCGCGCGCGCGAGCTGAAGGAGGCCGTCGCCGCGGCAGGAAACGGCGAAGCGACGTCCATCGTCGACGATCTCGTGAGCGACGTGCGGAGCAGCCTCGACGAGCTCCGCGCGACCGTCTTCGCGCTGCGCGTCGCGGGCGGGACGTGGGACGAGCTCTGCTCCGAGCTCCGCACGCGGGTCACGCGGCTCTGCGCCGGCTCGCTCCGCTGCGAGATCGTGTTCCACGACGACGAGGCCGCCGCCGACGTGCCGGTCGACGTCCGGATCCACGTCTTGCGCATCGTGCAGGAGGGCGTGCGCAACGCCGTCCGCCACGCTCGGGCGAAGGTCGTGCGCGTCGAGCTCGAGCGCGGCGCTCGCGTCGTCGTCCGCATCTCCGACGACGGCGAGGGCATGCCGGACGGTGCGCTCGAGGCGTCGCGCGGCGGGCTCTCGAACATCGTCAAGCGCGCCCACCTCCTCGGAGGCGAGGCGTCGTGGTCGTCCGACGGTGGGACGCACCTGGTCGTCACGCTCCCGCTCGGCGCGCCGGGGTGACGCCAGGCGCGGCAAGGAGCGTCGCCGACCGCGCGGCCGCGAAGCCTCGTCGCGCGCTCGGTCGTCTCATTGCAGGAGCCGCGGCCGGGCCCCACGCTGACCGAGGACGTCGCGCGCGAGGAGGTGCTCATGCACGTTGGACACGAGACGCCGAGCGTACCGCTGGACGGCGCGCTCGATGCGCCCGCGCGCTTCGACGGCTTCGAGCGCATGCCCCTCGCCGGCAGCTGGCGTCGGGGGCGCGCGGGCAAGCTCCTCACGGATCACGATCCGTACAGCGGAGACGTGCTCGTCGAGATCCCCGCGGCCGACGCGCGCGACGTCGACGAGGCGTACCGCGCGGCCGCCGCCTCGCAGCGCCGCTGGGCCGTCGCCTTGCCGCAAGAGCGGCGCGACGTGCTCGAGCGTGCGGCGCGTGTCGCCGAGGCGCGGCGCGAGGAGATCGTCGAGTGGCTGATCAAGGAGTCGGGCAGCACGAGGACGAAGGCCATCTTCGAGTGGAAGCTCTTCCGCGACGGCCTGCTCGAGTACGCGAGTCATCCGTTCCACGCCGAGGGACGGATCCTGCCCTCGTCGGTCCCCGGCAAGGAGAACCGCGTCTACCGTCGTCCGGTCGGCGTGGTCGGCGTCATCGGCACGTGGAGCTTCCCGCTCCACCTCGCGACCCGCGCGGTCGGCCCGGCGCTGGCCGCCGGCAACGCGGTCGTCGTCAAGCCGTCGAGCCACACGCCGGTGACGGGCGGGCTCGTCATCGCGAAGGTCTTCGAGGAGGCCGGCCTGCCGCCCGGAGTGCTCAGCGTCGTCGTCGGCGCGGGCGAGGACCTCGGCGGGCCGTTCGTCGAGCACGCGCTCGCGCGCGCCATTGCGTTCACCGGCAGCCAAGCGGTGGGCCGGCGTGTCGGCGAGCTCTGCGGGCGACACGTCAAGCGCGCGCGCCTCGAGCTCGGCGGCAACGTGCCCTTCATCGTCCTCGACGACGCCGATCTCGATCGCGCCGTCGACGCCGCCGTGGCCGGGAAGTTCTTGCATCAAGGCCAGACGGACCTCGCGATCAACCGCATCCTCGTCGACGCCAGGGTCCACGACGCCTTCGTCGCGCGCTTCGTTCCTCGGGTCGCTTCGCTCCGCGTCGGCGATCCGTCCGATCCGAAGACGGCGATCGGACCGATCATCAGCCGTGCTCGGCTCGACGACCTCCTCCGCAAGGTCGACGCGACCATCGCGCGTGGCGCCGCCGTGCTGCTTCGCGGTCAAGTCTCGGGCCTCGTGCTCTCGCCGATCGTCCTTTCGGGGGTGACCAACGACATGCCGGCGGCGTACGAGGAGCTCTTCGGCCCCGTCGCGCCGATCCTCCGCTTCGACGGCGAGGAGGACGCGATCCGGATCGCGAACGACACGGAGCTCGGCCTGTCGAGCGCGGTGTTCACGCGTGACGGAGAGCGCGGCGCCCGCATCGCCCGGCGGCTCGAGGCCCCGATGACGCACGTCAACGACTGGCCGGTGAACGACGAGGCTCACGTGGCGTTCGGCGGGGAGAGCGCGTCGGGCCACGGGCGCCATGGTGGACGCTGGGCGCTCGACGAGCTCACCTCGGTCCACTGGATCTCGGTCCAGGAGACGCGCCGGCGCTATCCGATCGGCTGATCCAGCGGCGCGATCGCCGGTGGTTCGCAGCGGTTTCGTGGCTATGATCGAGAGGCATGACGTTCGAGGTCCGCGTCGATTGCCCGTCCTGCGCCGTCGAGGGGACGCGCATCGAGACGTGGGACGCGGAGCTCGCGAGCTGCCGGCTCGGCGTCCCCGAGACGGTGCGGTGTCGGCTCTGCGGCCACGCCGCCGACGGGACGGTCGTCGGGGTCGAGACCGCCGCGCCGGGAGCGGGTTGCCCCGGTTGTGGGACGGAGCTCGAAGAGGTCATGCGCGAGGCGCACCGGTGCCCCTTCTGCGGGACCCACGCGACGCTCGTCGAGCGCGCCGCTTCGCGCGCGTTCGCCGACCACGAGGCCCTCGAGCTCGCGCTCGACGCGTGGGCTCGGGAAGAGGGCCTCGGCGCGGCGCGCGATCTGCTCGACGCGTACTTCGTGCTCCCGACCCCGCGTGAGGTCTTCGACGCGCTCTGCCGCGGCGAGCGCGTCGAGACGACCTTCGACGTCGCCGATTACCTCTTCTCGGGCGGCGGGGCAGGGGGCGCGGCCGCCGGCGAGCCGGCCATCATGATGCGACTCGAGGAAGAGGCCCCCGCGACGCAGCGAAACCCGCAGCCGGCCTCGCTGCGGCGCGTCGGCGGGCCCCGCGAGGAGCTCCTGGCGATCGCGTCCGTCGCGGCCGCGGACGGCGAGGCGAGCGCGGACGACCAGGCGGTGCTCGTCCGCGCGGCAGAGCGACGCGGGATGCCGCCGCTCGGGCCGGAGGACGTCCGCGTCTGGCGGCCGAACGAGATCGATCCGCCGCCCACGCTCGTCGAACGAGAGCGCGTGCTCGAGGAGATGTTCCAGATGGGCTGGTCCGACGGGCAGATGGACGAGAGCGAGCTCAGGGTCATTCGCGATTTCGCTCGGGCCTGGGGGATCGATCCCGAGCGCCTCCGCGAGTGGACGGAGCTCTATTCTTTCGGCGACTCGAACCGCGTCGAGCGCTGGTTTCGGCGTATCGGTCTCTTCCTCTTTCCCGCGAAATAACGACGACCACCATGCAGCAGCCTCCGAACCACGGCGGTCATCCGCCCCCTCCGGGCGGCCCGCCCTATCCGCCGGGGCAGCCTCCCTATCCTGCGCCGCCTCACGCGCAGACGCCCGGCCACGCGCACGCCGAGGCGCCCGGTCAGAACCCCCAGCGAGAGCGCATCGCGCACGTCGGTCAGCAGTTCCGCGCCGTGCTCCAGAACGTGGAGCGCGTCATCCTCGGAAAGACCGACGTCATCGCCCGCGTCCTCGCCGCGATGTGCGCGGGCGGTCACGTGCTCTTGCTCGACGTGCCGGGCGTCGGCAAGACGATGCTCGCGCGATCGATCGCGGCGTCGATCCACTGCTCGTTCAAGCGAATCCAGTTCACGCCCGATCTTCTGCCGCTCGACATCACCGGCAACAACATCTTCAACCTGCGGAAGAAGGCGTTCGAGTTCGTGCCGGGTCCGGTCTTCGCGAACCTCCTGCTCGCCGACGAGATCAACCGCGCGACGCCGAAGACGCAGGCCGCGCTGCTCGAGGTCATGGCGGAGGGGCAGGTGACCGTCGACGGCACCACCCACGTCCTGCCGCAGCCGTTCCTCGTCCTCGCGACGATGAACCCGCTCGAGCACGACGGCACCTTCCCGTTGCCGGCGGCGCAGCTCGATCGATTCTCGATCCGGATCTCGATGGGCTTCCCGCCGCCCGACGCCGAGATGCGCATGCTCGACGTCCACATGGGCAAGGACGTCGCCATCCAGGCGCTCTCGCCGGTGCTCGGGACCGAGGAGTTCCTCGGCTGGCAGAAGCTCCTGCCCTCGATTTACGTCGCCGAGAGCGTCAAGCGGCACGCCGTCAACGTCGTCACCGCGATGCGCGCCGACTCCGCGTGCCTCACGCCGCCGAGCCCGCGCGCGACCTTGATGTGGCTGCGCATGGCGATGGCGATCGCGATGCTCGAAGGCCGCGATCACGTCGTGCCGGGCGACCTCCAGCGCACGGCCGTCGACGTCCTCGCGCATCGCGTCGTCGTCTCGGGCCAGCGCAGCGGCGGCGCGTACGTCGACTACTTCGTCCGGCAGGTGCCCGTCGAGCGATGATGCCGGCGCGCGACACAGCCGGCGTCGCGCGCGCGGCGGCGGAGCTCGGAGACGTCCGGCCTCGGCGTCACAAGCCCACCTCGCCGACCGCGAAGGAGACCGTCCTCCTGGCGTGGTTCTTCCTCGGCTGGCTCGGCGTGCACCGCATGGTCCTCGGGAGCTTCGCCGTCGGCGGCATCTACGCCGGCATGACGATGCTGACGTGCGGCCTCGGCGGCTTCATCGGCTACGTCGACGGCTTCCTCCTCTTGCTCGGAACGCCGCGCGATCAGCACGGCCTGCCGGTCGTGTGGTCGTGGCGACGCGGCAAGCTCTTCGTCGACCCGCTCGAGGAGGGCGCCTACGAGCCGACCGAGGCCGTCGCGCGCATCGTCGGCCACGTCGGCCTCCTCTTCCTCCTGCCGTACCTCGTCGTGAGCGGGGGCTTCACCCTCTTCGAGACGAGTCAGGTCAGGGACACCGCCGGCAAGTTCGGCGTCTTCTCGGTGCTCGTCCTCGCGCCGCTCTTCCTGATCCAGCTCGTCGGCACCGTGAAGAAGGCGCGCGCGCAGATCGCGCTCTTGCGGAAGGCCAACGCGCTCACACGCCGGACGCGGCTCGACGCGATCGCGCGCGCGGCGGCGATCCTGACCCCGCGCGGGCTGCTCGTGCTCCTGACCGGCCTCGGCTTCCTGATGCTTTCGCTCGCGTACCAGTGGGCGGACCTCGGCGTCATCGCCGTGCTCGCGCTGAGCGCGTTCTACCTCGTCACGTCGGTCTCGGCGTTCTTGAGCGCCTTCATCGTGCGCCGGTTCTCGAACGATCTGCTCGCGCGCGGCGCGGCCGTTCATCGGCGCTACGCGCCGGGCGTCGCGCGCGCCGGCGACGTCGTCCGCGACACCCTGGACGTGAAGGGCGTGCCCGTCCCGCCCGGCTTCTTCCTCACGCTCGCGGGGACGCTCCCGCCGCGCCTCGCGACCGAGGTGCGTCACGTCATCCCGCCGAAGTCGCGCGAGGAACGCCTCGCGCTCTCGGTGCTGTTGAAGCGCACGCCGCGCGGCACCTACGACGTCCCGCCGCTGCGGATCGCCTTCTCGGACCTCCTCGGCATGACGAGCGCCACCGTGGCGTCGCTCGCGACCGCGCGTCTTCGCGTGTTGCCCGCGGTGCGTCCCGCGGAGGTCGTCGCGCCGCCGCCGACGAACACGGAGCAGCCGGACATCCTCTCGCGGCCGCATCGCTTCCCGACCGAGGACCTCTTCCGCTTCCGCGAGTACGTCGCGGGCGACGACACGCGCCGCATCCACTGGGAGATGAGCCTCCGCGCCGGGCGGATGATCGTCAAGACGCCGGACAGCAAGGAGAGCTCCGCGAAGCGCGTCGTCGTCGCGCTCGACACCTGGGTGCCCGCGGACTGGCTCGACCACGCCGCGGTGATCGACGACGCGCTCGACTCGCTCGTCGAGGCGTGGCTCGCGATCGCGCAGCGCCTCGTCGAGCAAGGCGAGAAGGTGACGCTCTTGCTCGTCGCGCGCGCGAACGACGGGACGCTGCGACCCGAGGTGGTGGCGGCGGGCGGTAACCACGCGCACGGCCTCGACGCCGGCGCCCGCGCGGAGTGGCAGGCGGACTACCGCATCGAGGACGTGCTCGATTTCGGGATCCGCCAGGGCGATCGGCGCGCGACGGAGGAGGTCGCCTTCGACAACGCGATCGTCGTGACCATGCGCCTCGCGCCGCCGGCGCTCCCGCGCGTCGCCCGCGAGACCACGTGGGTCTACTACGATCCCGACGACGCGCTCGGTCCGCTCCCGCGCGGAGTGATCGACACGTGGATCGACTTCGACGACACGGGGCGAAAGCTCACGGCCGGCCAGCTCTTCAAGCGCGCCCTCTTCCTGCCGCACCCGGTCGGGGCGGAGGAGAATGGCATGTTCGCGCGCATGAAGGGGCTCGAACGCCGCCTCGAGGAGCGCGCGCACCGGCTCGCGCTTCGCTGGCGCGCGGTCGCGGTGGGGAGGCACGCGCTCAACGTGCTGCTCTCGCTGCCCGACGCGGTCTACCGCCTCGAGATCGTGAACGGACAGCACCGGCTCGTCGGTCTCAAGGGCTCGGCGCGCGTCGCGCGCGCCGTCGACGTCCATCAAGGTCAAAGGAGGTCGGCGTGAGCGGCTTCCGCGCGACGCTCCGGCGATCGTGGCCGGTCCTCGTCTCGTACGGAGTCTTCTCCGTGTGGGGCGTGATGTGCCTCGTGATGAGCCTCGTGCTCACCAGCGGTGGCTTCGGCGTCTCGCCCGGCGACCTCGGCGTCCTCGCCGGCGTCTTCGCGGCGACGCTCGCCGGTCACATCGGTGGGAACCTGCTCGGCCTGTCCGGCCTCCGGCTCATGCCGGTCGTCGTGCTCTTCTTCGCGCTCTTCATCGGCGCCACGTTGAGCGGCGTCGCGCTCGGAGCGATCGCGCTCTTCCTCGTCATCGCGGTGTTCTCGGCGCTCGGCGGCTACCTCGGCATCGCGAGCCGCCTCGACGTCGTCGCCGCGTGGTACCCGCTGTCGTTCTGCATCGGCGGCGCGATCGTCTGGATGAACCGCCACGGCGCGGTCGAGACGTTTCACGGCGGCTCGAAGCACGCGGTGTGGGACGGCTTCACGATGATCTGCCTGACGGGCGGCGTCTTCTTGATGCTCGTCTTCCTGGCGACCCGGCACTCGCTCGGCCTCACCGTCTGGCAGGAGGTCGCGCGTCCACGGGGCCTTGCGGTGCAGGACGACGCCGTCGCGGTCGCGCGTCCCGGACGCGGCAGCTTCGCCGTGCTGTTCGTCTTCACGCTCGCCGTGCTCGGCGCGACGGCGCTCATCTCGCCGTACCTCTTCCGGACACGCGAGCCTCACGGCGAGCACGACGGCAGCGGCGGATCGTCGAGCGGAGGCTCGAGCGGCCAGGGCGCGTCGTCGGGCGGTGGCTCGGGTGGCCAGGGCGGGTCGTCGTCGGGCGGCGGATCGAGCGGCCAGGGCGCGTCGTCGGGCGGGCAGGGTGCGTCGTCGGGCGGGCAGGGTGCGTCGTCGGGCGGGCAGGGTGCGTCGTCGGGTGGAGGCTCTGGCGGGCAAGGCGCGTCGTCGGGTGGAGGATCGAGCGGGGGCTCGGGCGGGCAAGGCGCGTCGTCGGGAGGAGGCTCGAGCGGGCAAGGCGCGTCGGGTGGCGGCTCTGGCGGGCAAGGCGCGTCGTCGGGCGGTGGCGGCTCATCGAACGGCGCTCCACCGGACGAGCCGCTGGGCAAGCCCGATGCGAGTCACGCCGGAGACGCCGCGGGCGAAGCGCTCGGCCTCGGGATGAAGCTCTTCATGTGGCTGCTCGCGGCCGTCGCGGCCCTCCTCGTGCTGATGCTCGTCGTCTTCCCGCCCTTCCGGCGAGCGTTCCTCCTCCGGCACCTCGAGCGCCCGCTCTGGCCCGTGGCGCCGACCGCACGCGTGATGAACCTGTGGCGCCGAGCGCTCGCCGTCCTCGCCGTGGTCGACATCGAGCCGAGTGCCGGCGAGACGCCGAGCGATTTCGCGCGGCGCGCCGAGAGCGAGCTACAGGCGACGCTCCACTGCGATGCGGTCGGCTTGAGAGACGCCGCCGCCATCGTCGAGAAGATCGACTACGCCGGCCGCGGCCTCGGCGCAGGCGAAGAGCAGACGATGCGCGAGGCGATCACGGCCTTCGTACAGACCGTCGAGCGGCGCGTGGGCTTCAAGAAGAAGCTCGCGGCGGCGTGGGGACGAGCGCCCGAAGTCGAGTCCTGAATCACCGACCGCCCTCCGTCGCCTCGTCGCGCAACGCGAGGACGTTCTTTTCGATCTTCTCGCAGATCGCGTCGAGCGGGAGGTGGCCGAGCCTCCTCGTCGAGAACGGGTTCTCGAGCTCGACGGCGATCTGATCGAGCCCGAGGATCGGGTAGGCGACGAGCATCGTGAGGAGAGGCGAGGCCCAGCCGACCCGGTCGACGAGTGAGAACGGCAACATCACGAGGTAGATCGCGACGAAGCGACGAACCTTGATGACGTAGACCTGCGGCAGAGGCGTCAAGAGGATGCGCTCGCAGGCTCCGACGTGGTCGATCAACCCTGCGCGCTCCCGCTCGCACTGGATCAGCGCGAAGGGGGAGAGCCAGCCTCGCTCGACGGCGACGCGAAGGAGCCCGGCGATCTCGACGGCGACCGCGCTCGGCATGTGCTCGGCGCGCGCGATCCGGGCGGTCGCCTCGGCGCCGAGGAGCGCGGTGAGCTCCGGCAAGTCACGTTCGCCGCGCAGGCTCCGTCGCGCGGTGTGGGCGAAGGCGGCCGTCCAGCGAGCGCAGCGATCGCGCCACTCGGGCTCGGCGCTCGCGCCGTAGGTGAGCGCGGCGATCGCGAGGTTGCGCGACTGGTTGACGATGCCGCCCCACAGCTTTCGGCCCTCCCACCACCGGTCGTAGCCGGCGTTCGTTCGGAGCACGATGAGCAGCACGAGGGCGCCGCCGACCAGCTCCACGGGGCCGATCTCGAGGGCGAAGCCGCCCAGTTGATGGCGTCCGAACATGACCAGCGCGGACATGGCGCCGAAGGCCAGCACGCGCGGCAGCACCGTCGCGGTGACGGCGCCGCGAAACGCCCAGACGTCGCGCCAGAAGCTCCGTGGTTCCGGCTCGGGCGCCATCGCAGGAACGTAGAGCGGCCCGGACGGGTCGCTACGTGCAAACGCACGGGTCTGCGTCGGCCAGCGCGGTCGGTCGCAGCGATCCTGCAGCTCGTCGGAAAGATCGAGGCGACTCGAGGCGCTGCGTTGTGCTGCGTGCTCGGCGCGCCTGAATTCCGGTCGTCCCCCGCACGCAGGAGTCGACGTCGGCTCGAGATCGCGCCATCTTTGTCGCGTGAGCCCCTCGCGTCCCCTGCGGCACGTCTTCCGCGGCGCCGTCGTCTTCGGCGTCCTCGCGGCCGCCGCGAGCTGTGGATCGCGTACGGGGCTGTTCGGACCCGAGCCGCCGGACCCCGTCCCCGACGCGTCGCTCGACGTGATCGTCCCGCGCGACGCGCTCGCGGATGTCCGCGACGACTCACCCATCGACGCGACGATCGACGTCATCGAGGAGCCGGTCGGCTGCGTCCCCGGCAAGTTCACCTTCACGCTCGCGACGGCGCAGCTCATGTTCGTCCTCGACCGCTCGTTGTCGATGAACTACTTGCTGACGAGCAACTCGCCGGCGCTGCCGGGGCAGACGTCGCGGTGGCAGGCGCTCGAGAGCTCGCTGTCGCAGACCATCACCCCGTTCACGAGCCAGATCGCGATGGGCGCGCGGTTCTACCCGGCGGCGAACGCGAGCAGCACCGACGCGGTCCTCGCCTGCATCCAGGACCCGGCGTCGGGCGCGATCTCCCCGGCGCTGAACAACGCGGCGAAGATCCTCGACGTCTTCAAGAAGACGGAGCCCATCGGCGGCACGCCCACGGCGACCGCGCTCCAGCTCGCGGCGCAGGAGGTGTCGTCGAGCCGCGCGGTGGCGCGCGCGATGGTCATCGCGACCGACGGCGCGCCGAACTGCAACGGCTCGCTCGACCGCAACACGTGCACGTGCACGGCGACGACACCTCCCAACGCCTGCCGGACCGCCACGAACGGCGCCTCGAACTGCCTCGACGACGCGCGGACGCTCCAGACGATCACGGGCATCGTCAGTAACCGCAGGATCCCGGTCTACGTGATCGGCATCGGCGTCACGGCCTCGTTCGCGAGCACGCTCGACGCGATGGCCGTCGCCGGCGGACGCCCCCGCGCGGGCTCGCCGAAGTACTACGCGGCCGGGACTCCGGCCGACCTCACGGCGGCGTTCACGGTGGTCCGCGACAGCGTCGCGAACTGCTCGTACATCACGCCGTCGAGCCCGCAGGACCCGAACGCGATCTCGGTGGAGATCGGCGGCGCGACGATCGCGCGTGACCCCGACCACCTCGACGGCTGGGACTGGATCGATCAGGAGTACGGCCACCTTCAGCTCTTCGGCGCGGCGTGCGCCCTGGCCTCGGCGACCAACGTGTCCGGGACCGTGACGTGCGACCCGCCCGACGAATGAGCTGAGCCGGCGGCGACCGACGACGCCGGCCGGGCAGCGGCGCGAGCCCGCGTCGCCCACGCCGCGAGGGTCGCGGCGCGCGATGGGGCAAGCCACAAAACGATGCGAGGCGAAGCCTCTCGGCTCCGCCTCGCGTCGGGATTACTCGTTACGGTTCGCTTCGATCACCAGCCGCGGTGACCGCCGCGGCGCGGTCCACCACCGCCGCCGCCGCCGCCGCCGCCGAAGCCACCACCGCCGCGGCCGCCACCACCGCCGCCACCGCCGCGGTTCGGGCGCTCCTCGGCCTCGTTGACCTTGAGCGGACGGCCGTCGAAGACGGCGCCGTTCATTTTCTCCATGGCCTTCTGCGCGTCCTGGGCCGTGCCCATGGTGACGAAGCCGAAGCCACGGGAGCGGCCGCTCTCGCGGTCCATCACGACGTGGGCGTCGGTGACCTCTCCGAACTCGGAGAAGGTCTGACGGAGCCCCTCAGCCGTGGACTCGTACGACAGGTTTCCCACATAAAGACGATTGCCCATTTCTAGATCTCGAATTCACGGCAGAGAGAGAACGAACCACCATCCAACGTGCCGTAGGGATCGGAGGAGGTCGGCGGAATACTTCCGCCCCTCACGTGACGAGGCGCGCAGCAGAGAATCGCGATCCCAGAATCGAGAGGGCGTCGTGTGCGAGAGAACGTGCTCGTGAGGCCGCCCACTCTAGCGACTCGCCCCACCAACGCAAGGTGGAGGGAGCCGATTCGGCCAGTTTTCTCGGACGTCTGCCGCGGTCCAAGGCTGCGATCTCCACCCTCGGCCACGGCGCCGCCGGCGCCCCGCGATCGGGCGCGCGCGCGCGATCGGCCCGCGATTCGCGCGCGCGGCCGCTGGCGGCGTGCCGTCGGGCTCCTCACTGGGGGCTCGCGCCCGCACCCCGAGGTGGGGGCGGCGCCCCGCGCGTCAGGGCGAGCTCGGCGGTCCGGCGGCGAGGAGGCTCCGCACGCTCATGGGATCGCCGCCGTCGGCGCGGAGCCGGACGCGGGAGATGAGCTGATCGAGGCGCGCCCGCGGGAGCTCGGCGGCGTCCGCGATGCGCTCGATGACGACCCGCTCTTCCTTCGAGAGCCCTTCGCTCGCGTAGGCGACCGCGAGCGCGACGAGGATTCCAGGCTCGACCGCGTCGCAGTCGAGCAGGATCTCGGCGATGAGCCGCGCCCGCGACTCGGCGCCCGCGGCCTCGACCACCTGGACGCTGGCCGTGACGAGGTGATCGACGACCTCCGGCGAGAGCTTGGTGTCGAGGAGCGTCTGGAAGAGGTCGAGCAGCACCTCGCGCTCCTTGTCGTCGACGACGCCGTCGGCGATGACGACGAGGACGCCGAGGTCGATGATGGGGGTCGGGTTGTAGCCGCCTCGCTCGAAGGCGACGCAGAGCTGATCGATGGCGGCGGCGACGATGTCTCTCATCCGGGTGGCCTCACTTGGACGGCGGCGGGATCATCGAGGCTCGCCGCGGCTCGAGGCCGAGGACGAGCTGGGCGCGGAGGGCGCGCATCGCCTCCACGACGTCGGCGGGCGTGCTCGGCGACGACTCGGCCCGGCGGAGCGCTCCGTCGAGCGTGGCGAGCCGCGCGACCTGCATCGCCCGCAGCGAGTAGGTCATCTGGAGGAACGTGTCGAACAGATCCTCGAGCTCGTCTCCGCGCCGGAGCCGCTCCTCGATCACGAGCCGTCCCGTGCTGACCCGCCGGAGCAAGCGCTTCATCTTGTGGACCGGCCCCACGATGCGGTGCGTGATGACGATGCCCATGAAGGCGAGCAGCGCGACGAGCAGCACTCCGGTGCCGGCGAGGAGCTGCTGGAGCTTCCGCCTGTCGGAGGCGATCTCGGCCTGGACGCTGCGCACCTCGGCGAGGTTCTTCTCCGACTGCGCGTCGACCTCGTCGAGCGACTCATCCATCACGCTCTGGAGCGCGGGGTTGTCTCCGCCCGCGAGCTGCATCGTCCGGCGCGTGAGGATGTTGTTGGACTTCGACTCCTCGTACGCCTTCTCCGCCTGCGCGACCGCGAGGCTCGCGGTGTCCGAGGCGTGTCCGGCCGTCCGCGCGATGACGTAGCCGAGGCCGGCCATCACGAGCACGACCACGACCACGAGGTAGCTGGTCCATTTCAGCTGAAAGCGAGGATCGAGCAGGTACGACTTCTTTCGCCGCGACTCGGCCATGTGGCAGAACGTACCACCGCTCGCCGTCCTCGGGATCGGCGCATGGGGCCGGCGAGATTGGGTATCGTTCTGCCCATGGGGCAAAGGCGAGCGGCTTTCGCGGTCTCGGTTCTCTCGGCCGTCGTCGTCGCGTGCAGCGGCACGGAAGGGGACGCATCCATCCGTCCCGAGACCGCCTGCGACGATGCGGCGACGGCGATTTGCGACAAGCTGGAGGAGTGCGCGCCGTTCCTCTCGGCGACGCTCTTCACCGACCGCGCGGCCTGCGCGGCCCGCTTCACGATCAACTGCGCGTCGAGCTTCACGGCGAACGGGACGAGCGCGACGCCGGACCGGGCGGCGCAGTGCGCGCGCGACGTGCGGTCGGCGACGTGCGCGGACGCGCTCGGGCGGGTGCTGCCCGAGACTTGCCGAACGCTTCCGGGCGCGCTCGACGACGGCACGCCCTGCGGGCACGACGCGCAGTGCAAGAACCGCCTGTGCCGTCTGGCGCAGGGCAGCCCCTGCGGAGCGTGCTCGTCGCTCGGCGTCGCCGGGGGCGCGTGCGAGCGTCAGGACGACTGCGAGCACGGGCTCACGTGCGTCGAGCAGCGGTGCATCGCCTACGCGAAGCTCGGCAACGCGTGCAGCGCGAAGCAGCCGTGCCTCCCGACGCTCGGCTGCAACGCCGGCGTCTGCGCAGAGCCGCTCGCTGCGGGCGTCGCCTGCACCTTCAAGCTGAACGAGAACCCGTGCGACGCGGTGAAGGGGTTCTACTGCCACCCGCGGGACGGCGTCTGCGTCGCGATCGGCACCGCGCCGCCCGGCGGGCAGTGCGAGCTCAGTGTGGACAAGGTCACGGCCTGCACCGGCGGCGCCGAATGCAAGCTCGCCGCGGGCGCCAGCACGGGGCCGTGCGTCGCTCCCGCGGCGGACGGCGCCGCGTGCAGCGACGGCGACGGCCCGAAGTGCGTCGGGCCCGCGCGCTGCACGAACGGGGTCTGCACGATCACCGATCCTGCCAGCTGCAAGTGAGCCGCGGGCGCGACATGCGCGTCGCGCCGCGCGCTCGCGCGGATCGAGCGGCGGTCGTGAGGGCGGCCCGCGCAGGGGGG
>JAHBWC010000021.1 GCA_019637225.1 Labilithrix sp. | reverse complement strand
TTGGATCCGCCGCGTGGACACGTCCGGCCGGCCATGGTCAGCTTGGTCGAGGAGGTGCGGCGTGCGCAAGTCGTTCGGGTGGATCGTCGTCACGTTCGCGGTCGTCGTCGCCTGCGGAAGTGACGCGTCCGACAGCTCACCGTCTCCCGCGGACGCGGACGCGGGGATGGATGCGGGCGGCGGCGGGGGTCCGGATGACGCCGGCGCCGACGCACGGCCGGACGTCGCGGCGCCGCCCGACGCGGACGGAGCCCCGCCGCGCGGGGTCCAGATCCAGTCGAAGGAGTGGGACCTCATGCCCGAGCAAGAGGTCACGGCCTGCTACCACTTCGCGACTCCGAACGCGGAGACGCTCCCGATCAACAAGTGGAAGGGCGTGATGACTCCCGGCGTCCGTTCCATGGAGGTGTACATCGGCGGCAGCAACCAGCCACCGGGCACCCTCACGGCCGCATGCCCCACCATCGCCGGGGCGAGCGTGTCCAATTCACCCGTGTGGGTCTTTACCGCGAACGCGGCGGCGTCGGAGCTGGCCTTTCCGACTGACGACGGAACGGGCAAGGCGCTCGCCTTCGAGCTCCCCGCGGAGGCGCGCGGGTACGTCAGCATGCACCTCGTGAACCCGACCGCGCAGCCTCTGAAGGCTCACGTGACGCTGCTCGCGGAGGCGCTCCCGGAGGGGGCCGCGTACACCAAGACCGCGCCTTTCATCACGTACGACGACGCCATCCAGATTCCCCCGTTTGCGACCAATCACCTCGAGAGCGGGACGTGTGACACGCTACCGGACACCCACTTCTGGGCCATGACCATGCGGACGCACAAGCAGGGCACCCGCATGACGGTCAAGAACGGCGCTGCGATCGACTCGAACGTGGCGTACGAGAGCACGACGCATGCGAGCCCCACGCAGAAGACGTGGCCAAAGCCGTTCTTTACGTTCGACGAGAACAAGCTGAGGTTCGAGTGCACGTATACGAACATGACGAATCGAACGATCTCGGCGGGAGAGAGCCGCGCGACCGACGAGACGTGCAGGGCGCGGGGCTACTACTTCCCCGCGACAAAAGACGTCTCCTGCTACTGCCTCGCCGCGGGATGCGTGAATTTCTGAGGGACCCGCGCTCCGGCCCGGCGTTGCCGTACACTCAACCACATGCCCCGTTCCGCTGCGATCTCGTCGACCTGGCGCCCCGAGGCCGAGCGGCCGGCGCGGACGATCCGGGCGAAGCTCCTCGTCGACGGCGATCACTACGATGACCTCGTGGCCCGCGCCGTGGCCGGCGCGCGGGTGAGCGTGTGGATCGCGACGGCGAACCTGAAGACGATGCTCGTCGAGGCGCCGATCGGCTCGCGCGCGCGGGCACGCGGGCGCTACGTCTCGTTCTTCGAGTCGCTCGGGGATCTGGCGCGGCGCGGCGTCGACGTGTGCATTTTACATGCGTCTCCGCCGTCGGGGCCGCTCGCGCGGGAGATGGCGCGGCTCGCGGCGAGCGGCGCGGCCGGCGCGGTGAAGATGCGCCGATGCCCGCGGGTTCACCTGAAGATGATCGCGATCGACGGACGCCTGCTCTACCTCGGGAGCGCCAACCTCACCGGCGCAGGGCTCGGCGCGAAAGGCGCGGGCCGGCGCAACTTCGAGATGGGCATCATGACCGACAGCGAGGCGATGCTCGACGCGGCGCAGGAGCGCTTCGACCGGATCTGGCGCGGCGCCGAGTGCGCGCGCTGCCAGCTGCGAAGCAGCTGCGACGCCCCGCTCGACACGCTCACGCGGACGCGCGCGCCGGCGAGCTCGCCGCTCGCGAAGCCGCCACGTGCCCGTCCCAAGCCCGCCGAGCCGACTCGGACGACGAAGCCGGCGCGCGCCGCGCTCGTGCCCGTAGCTACTTCGCCCGGAAGCTCGCGACGAACGCGTCGAAGTCCTTCTTCGCCGCGGTGACGGTCTTCTCGGGGCCCGTCATCTTGAAGAAGTGCTGGCGATCGCCGCCGTCGACGACGGCACCGATGAGCATGTACTTGTCCTTCGACGTCGTCGGCCCGCCCATCATCCCCATGCCGCCGGAGGCGAAGGTGCCCTTGATCTCGACGACGGTGACCTTGAGACCGTTCGGGCTCCGCGGCTCGGTCTTCGCCTCGGCGTTGCCGAACTGACCGGACCAGCGCTGGATGTTCGCCTCGACGCCGCCGCCCGCGGCGGACACCGTGAGCTCGGCGTCTTCGGTGTCGCCCGCGACCTTCGGGATCTTGTAGGTCGCCTTGCGCATCGTGTTCGCGTTCGGGACGCTCTCCCACGCCTTCGGCGCCTCCCACGCGAT
Organism: Labilithrix sp.; assembly: GCA_019637225.1. GTDB lineage: Bacteria > Myxococcota_A > Polyangia > Polyangiales > Polyangiaceae > Labilithrix. The sequence goes on along the minus strand of JAHBWC010000021.1, from coordinate 92,379 downwards.
GTCCTCGGGTCCCGCAGCCGCCGGCGAGGGCGTCGGCGACGAGGGGAGATCGTGCTTCGCCGCCGACGGCGACGGCGACGGCGACGGCGACGGCGTCGGCGACTCGCTCGTCTTCTCGGGCTCGGGCGTCGTCTTCGAGCAGGCCGCATAGAGGCCCGCACCGCCGATGGCGAGGAGACCGAGGATCGTGTGGAGCCGTGTCATGCCCTCGCCTTACCGTCAGGATCGCCGCGGGCGCAAGCAGATCGGCCCACGCTCCGCCATACGCGCCGAGCGCGCACGTCGCAACGAGGCGACGCTCCGGCTATCCTCACGCTCCGTTCGAGGCGCAATCGATGCCGTTCTCTCGCCGCACACGCGTCTCGGAGCTCGCCGTGCCCGGCGCCGAAGCGACGAACGCGCTCAGCCGCGCCGTCGCGGCCGCGCGGCATCGCGCGAGCTCGGGCGGACGGCCGCTGCTCGACCTCACCGCGAGCAACCCGACGTCCGCGGGCCTGCCGTACGAGGTCGAGGCGATCGCGCGCGCGCTCGCCGCTCCGCGCGCGCTCGTCTACGAGCCCGAGCCGCTCGGCATCCCGAGCGCGCGCGCCGCCGTGGCCGGCGTGTACGCCGAGCGAGGCGTCGCGCTCGATCCGTCGCGCGTCGCCGTCACCTCGAGCACGAGCGAGGCGTACGCGGTCCTCTTCAAGACGTTCTGCGATCCGGGCGACGAGGTGCTCGTGCCGGTGCCGAGCTATCCGCTGCTCGCGTGGCTCGCGGCGTTCGAGGGCGTCACGCTGAAGACGTACCCGCTCGAGTACGCCGGACACTGGCACGTCGACGTCGGTGCGCTCGCGCGCGCGGTCGGTCCGAGGACGCGCCTCGTCGTCGTCGTCAGCCCGAACAACCCGACCGGATCGTTCCTCGGCAAAGACGAGCTCGACGCGATGCTGGAGCTCGACTTGCCGATCGTGAGCGACGAGGTCTTCGCGACCTACCCACTGACGGCGTCCGGCCGCGCGCCCGCGCACCGCGTCGACACCGTGCTCCGCGCGGACAACGGCCTCGTCTTCGCGCTCTCCGGACTCTCGAAGCTCGCGGGGCTCCCGCAGATGAAGCTCGGGTGGATCGCGTGCGGCGGCGATCCGGCGCGCGCGGAGGAGGCGCTCGAGCGGCTCGAGACGGTCCTCGACGCGTACCTCTCCGTCGGCGCGCCGGTGCAGCACGCGCTGCCCGAGCTCCTCCGCGCCGGCGAGACGACGTCCGACGCGATCCGCGCCCGGACGCGCGCGAACCTCGACGTCGTCCGCGAAGTGGCGCGGCGCGCGCCGTCGATGAGCGTCCTCGACGTCGAAGGGGGCTGGTACGCCACGCTGCGCGTCCCGGAGACGCAGAGCGACGAGGCGTGGGCGCTCGCCCTCGTCGAGGACGACGGCGTCTACGTGCATCCGGGCTACTTCTTCGACATGACGCGCGGCGCGCATCTCGTCGTCAGCCTGCTGACGCCGGAGCCGGAGCTCCGCGAAGGCATGGATCGCATCGCCGCGCGCCTCGCGACCGACACGTGACGAGGCCCGACCGACGGGTGACGAGTCGCGACCGACGCGTGACGAGGCCCGACCGGCGCCGGCGCTACTCGAACATCACCGGACCGCCGCGCTCGATCGCCCGCTTGTACGCGGGGCGCGCGCGCACGCGCTCGAGCCACGCGGCCATGTTGGGGCGCGCGGCGCCGACGCCGCGCACGGCGTGCGCCTCGACGGGGTAGCTCATCTGGATGTCCGCCGCCGTGAGCTCGTCGCCGGCGAACCACGCGCTCTTGCCGAGCTCGCTTTCGACCCAGTCGAAGTGGAGCTCGAGCTGCGGATGGACGAAGTCCCCGAGCACCTTGCCCGCGATCGCCCTCGCGATCGGCCTCACCGGCCACGGCGCCCGACGCTTCACCTGCTCGAAGACGAGCTTGAGGAGGAGCGGCGGCATCGCCGAGCCCTCCGCGTAGTGGAGCCAATAGTCGTAGCGCAGGCGCTCGGGCGTCCCCGTCTCGGGCCGGAGCCGGCCGCCGCCGTGCGCCGTCACGAGGTAGTCGAGGATCGCGCCCGACTCCGCGAGCGTGCGGTCGCCGTCCGTGACGATCGGGGACTTGCCGAGCGGGTGCACCTTCCGGAGCTCCGGCGGCCCGAGCATCGTCTTCGCGTCGCGCTTGTACTCCTTGAGCTCGTACTCGAGGCCGAGCTCTTCGAGGAGCCAGAGGACGCGCTGCGAGCGGGAGCGCTCGAGGTGGTGGACGGTGATCATCGGCGGCATCTTCGGCCGAAGCGCCCGTCCGTGGCAACGGGGAGGCCGCCGCCGGGGACGCCGCGCTCGACGAGCCTCGCGGCACGATCGCGCCGACGGCCGTGCCGCCCATAAGGTGCCCTCCGTCGCCGCGGCGACTATGCTCCTCTCGTGTCGATCGGCCAGGGAAACGGCTCGCACCTCCCCGGTCAGGGAGGCCCGGCGAACGCTCGGGCGAACGTGCGCGTCGTCGACCCGGTCCCGTTCGCGCCGTCGCCGCGCGACCGCGTGAAGGCGTTCATGCGCACGCACGGGCGGAAGCTCTGGTGGCTCCACTCGGCGTACGCGCTCGGTCTCGGCGTCACCGTGGTCGCCTTCGCGCAGAAGGGCTTCGATCACGCGCGCTGGCTCGCCGTGTCGATCGGCGCGGCGTGGCTCCTCGTCGTCCTCTTCTTCCGCCTCTTCGGCTCGGGGCGCGAGCAGGCCCACCTCCAGGCGGCGGGGGCGAAGGCCCGGCTCCGGTTCTTCGCGATGACGTACGCGCTGAAGAACCTCTACCAGGGGATGCTCTTCTTTCTCCTGCCGTTCTACTGGAAGTCGACGACGTTCTGGGCGCCGAACTCCTGGTTCGTCGTACTGCTCGGCGTCTGCGCGCTGCTCTCGACGCTCGACATCGTCTTCGACCGCGTCGTGTTCCGCTTCCGCGCGCTCGCCTCCATCTTCCACGGCGTCGCGCTCTTCGGCTGCTTGAACCTCGTCGTGCCGGCGCTCTTCCCCGACACGCGCACGCTCTACTCGCTGCTCATCGCGATGGGCACTACCGTCGTCGGCTTCTGGACGATCCACGTGAGCCTGGCGATGCTCAAGGACCGCCGCTGGATTGCGCTCTTCTTCATCAGCGCCGCGGCGGCCGTCGGCGGAGCCTACGCCGGGCGCACCGCGATCCCGCCCGTCCCGATGTACGTCGCGAAGGGCGCGGTCGGACCGATCGTGTTGCCCGACGGCCGCCTCGGCATGGTCGTCCACGAGCTGCACCCCTCGGTCATCGACAAGCTCATCGCGATCACCGACGTCGTCGTCCCCGGCGGCAAGGGCGATCGGCTCGTGCACGTGTGGCGGCACGACGGCGACGAGGTCCACCGCGCGACCGAGACGACGTCGCGGGTCGACGGACCGGAAGGCGCGGTGCGCTTGCGCTCGGGGCTCACCGGCCGTCAGCTCCCGCAGCGGCTCGTCGGCGACTGGGCGATCGACGTCGAGACGCAGGACGGCCAGCTCGTCGGACGGGTGAGCTTCCTCGTCGCCGAATGAGCGCCGGGGCCGCGGCGGCTCGGCGCGCGTGGGCCTTCCGCAGCGGCATGACGGGACTTAGGTTTCGCCGTCATGAGTCGTCCACGGCCGAAGATCGGCTGGTTTCGCGCCCTCCGCCGCTACTACCGCGACCCTTCGGCGTCGCTGCTCGGCAAGCTCGTCATCTTCTTCGCGCTGATTTACGCGGTCGTCCCGATCGACCTGATCCCGGACGTGCCGATCGTCGGCTGGCTCGACGACCTCGGGGTGATGGGCCTCGCCACGGCGTGGCTCCTCAAGGTGGTCGCGCGCTACCGCTCGCCGGATGAGCTCCCGGAGGAGAGCGCCGTCGAGCCCCCGCGGCGCCCGTTCTCCGCGAGCCCCTGACGGCCCTCCTGACGGCCGGAGCGGACGGCTCCGCGGCGAGTTTCGAGCGCGGTCGGCTTGCGCTGCCCGTGAAAAGCTCTACCCTCCCTTCCCGGTTCCCGCGACGCGACAGGACAGACAGGACAGGAGCGACGAGCAATGAACTACCCCCCGAACGCCCCTCCGCCCGGTGGATACGGCGGCCCCCCCGGTGGACCGCCTCCCGGCGGATACGGACCGCCCGGCGGCGGCTACGGCGCCCCTCCGGCCGGCTACGGCGCTCCCCCTCCGGGCATGCCCGGCATGGGCGCTCCGATGGGCGGCGCGATGATGCCGCACGCGCCCTACGGCGTCGATCCGATCAGCGGCATGCCGTTCTCGGACAAGTCGAAGATGGTCGCCGGTCTCCTCCAGATCTTCGTCGGCACCTTCGGCGTCGGCCGCTTCTACACCGGCCACACCGGCATCGCGATCGCGCAGATCGCCGTGAGCTGGCTCACCTGCGGCGTCGGCGCGATCTGGCCGCTCGTCGACGGCATCATGATGCTGATGGGCAAGGTCACCGACTCGCAGGGACGGCCGCTCCGCGACTGATCTCTTCCCGCGGCTTCGCGATGAACGCCCTGCACACCTCGTGCGGGGCGTTCGCGCTTTGTGCCGCGGAAGATCCCTCGATCCCGCGCCCCCGAACGACTACGAGGAGCGCCATGCGCCGCGCCGCCCTCGCGATCGCCGTCACGCTCGCTCTCGCTCTCGCTTCGCCGTCGAGCTTCGCAGAGGTCGGCGTGGACACCGACGCCGGCGCGCCTCCGAGCGCGATCTCCGCGGCGCCGACCGAGAGCGCGCCGAGTGAGGGCCTGCCGCTCCGGCTGGGCAAGGCGGCCGTGTTCGGCGTCGTGGTGAGCGCGCTGCTGCTCGGGGGCAGGGCTTGGCGCATCCGCGGTAAGAAGGGCTCGCGTCCTCCGCGACGATAGGCGCGAAGCGGACGCAGGCGTGGCGGGCGCGTGACGAACGCAGAGCTCGATCGAGCTTCGCGCTCGCGCGTCTACGCGCCCTGCACGTGCACGATCACGCGGCGCGTGTGCGGGGCGCGGCGGTGCTCCCAGAGGTAGATCGCCTGCCAGGTGCCGAGGCCGAGGCGGCCGCTCGTGACGGGGACGACCTCGCTCGTGCGGGTGATCGCCGCGCGGAGATGCGCCGGCATGTCGTCGAGGCCCTCGTCGTCGTGCTCGTAGGCGCTCGCGTCCTCGGGCGCGAGCTTGCCGATCCAGCGCTCGAGATCGCGGCGCACCGAAGGGGCGGCGTTCTCCTGGATGACGAGCGAGGCGCTGGTGTGCTGGACGAACACGGTCACGAGCCCGGTCCGCACGCCGGAAGCGGCGACCACCGCCTCCACGCGCGACGACAGATCGGTGAACCCGCGCCCCCGCGTCTCGATCTCGAGGACCTCCTGGTGAACCTTCATGCGACGGGATTCTAGTGGCTCGCGATCCCGTCGTTGATCCAGGGCAAGCGGATATTTCGCGATCCACCGCATCCTGAAATGGGTAGGATAACCCCTCACTTTTCCGTGCACAGGGGGACTCTGTGTGCTTGGTACAAGTCGCGCTTACGGAATCGCGACCGCCCCCCTTGCCCGGAGAAATCAAGCCGATGTCCCGCCTCGCCGCCCTCACCCTGGTTCTCGGATCCGTCCTCCTCGGCGCCTGCGCCGTCGACGCCGACGACGACGTGGAGTCGAACGAAGATGCGATCGTGAGCCGCAAGGTCGACGACCACTGGTTCTATTCGGGTCCCCTCCCCGCCCTCCAGAGCCCCTCGGTCACCGCCTCGCTCGCGGGACACACCGCCCACGTCACCGGCTACCTGCCCGCGGGCACCCAGCTCCCGAACCTCCCGCACGTGAAGACGAAGGCGGAGAACGGCAAGCTCCGCGTCGACGTCGTCTACCCGATCGCCACGGCGAAGGCGGGCAAGAGCAACTCGCGACCGGGGACGTACTCGTTTCACTCCGCGAGGCCGTACCGGCCGAACGGCGCCGCGTTCACGCAGTCCGAGGGCTGGCACGACGTGCCGTGGGGCGGCTTCCCGTTCATCGCCTACAACGGCGGGATCGCGTTCCACGGACCGATCACGGACCAGGACAACGAGGCCCCCGGCGATCTCAACGTCTGGTACCTCCGCCGCGGTCAGGTCTCCGCCGGCTGCAACCGGATGATGGGCGAGCACGTCGTCGAGATGGCTCACATCCTCGGAATCAGCATGCGCAAGGTCTACCCGGCGAACACGCCGATGGCGCCGACGACCAACGCCAAGGTGAAGGTCCTCGCCGACTACGACACCTACGACGGCAAGTACATCGACGTCGACTACCCGACGGACAGCGGCGCCAAGCGCCCCGCCTCCGTGCACGGCGCCGACAAGGTCGTCATGTTCGGCTCGTGGGTCGCCACCGAGATGCCCGACGGCAAGGATCTCCCGCCGAACATGAAGTGGGCAGGCGGCGTCTCCGGTCGCTACTACGATTTCTCGGAGCACGCGGTCCGCGGCCACGTCTGCTCGATGCCGCGGTCGAGCCTCGCCGCGCTGAAGCCCCTCGCGGCGGCGCGCCCCGGCGCCGAGCTCCCGGCGGACTTCTGCGCGAAGAAGATCGCCTGCGACGACCGGCTCGGCCGCACCTGCACGCCCGCCGAGATCGGCTTCTGAGGACGACTCGGGAGCGCGGGCCTCTCCGATTGTCCGGTCTTCGAGCCGTGCTCATTTGACCGGACGCGCTCCGTGTGCGAACGAGAGGCCCGCCATGCGCTCCGTCCTTGCCACCTCGCTCGCCCTCGCGCTCGCCGCGGCCTCCGTCATCGCCTGCTCGTCGACGAGCACCGTCACTCCGACCGACACGTCCGACGCGGGCGGCGCGGGCCCCGGCGGCGAGGCGGACGAGGACGCCGGCTCGGGCGAGCCCGCCGGGCCGATGACGCTCACGAGCACCGCGTTCGACGACGGCGACGAGCTCCCGCCGGTGCACTCCTGCCAGGGCGAAGGCGGCAAGAAAGAGGTCTCGCCGCCGCTCTCGTGGACGCCGGGCCCCGAGGGCACGCTGAGCTACGCGATCGTCTTCATCGACGCGACGACCGACTTCCTCCACTCGGCGATCTACGACATCCCCGCGGACACCACGAGCCTGGCGCAGGGCCTCGCGGCGAAGTACGAGCTCTCGAAGCCCGCGGGCGCGAAGCAGTCGCTCAGCTACAAGGGCACGCCGGGCTACGCCGGGCCCTGCCCGCGCGAGCCGCACGAGTACGAGTTCATCCTCTACGCGCTGAAGGTCGAAAAGCTCGAGGGCCTCGCGGCCGACTCGACGGTCGCCGACGCCGACAAGGCGATCAAGAAGCAGAAGCTCGAGAGCACGAAGCTCACGCTGAAGTTCACGCCGAAGTGAGCGCGCGACGCCGGCGTCCGCCGCGCGGCGAGCGCTACTTCCCGAGCAGCGTCTTCAGCACCCAGTCGATGCGCTCGACGTAGGGCGGACGGAGCATCGCCGTCGCGCTGATCCGGCTCTGGTAGAAGACCGGCTTCTTCTTGGTGAACGCCTCGAAGCCCTCGCGGCCGTGGTACGAGCCGATGCCGCTCGGCCCCGCGCCGCCGAACGGAAGGTCCGACTGCGCCACGTGGAGCATCACGTCGTTGATCGTGACGCCGCCCGACACCGTCTCGCGGAGGACGCGATCGACGCGACGCTGGTTGTTGTCGAAGTAGTAGAGCGCGAGCGGGCGCGGGTGATCGTTCACGTACGCGATCGCCTCGTCGAGCTTCTCGTAGGTGAAGATCGGCATGATCGGACCGAAGATCTCCTCCTGCATCACGAGCATCTCGTCCTTCGGATGCAAGAGGAGGATCGGCGCCATCTTGCGCGAGTTCGGATCGAGCTCCTCTTTCGCCGGGTTCAGCTCGATGATCTTCGCGCCGCGGTCGCGCGCGTCCTTCAGGTAGGCCTGCAGGCGCTCGTAGTGAGCGTCGCTGATGATCGTCGTGTAGTCCGGGTTCTGCCCGAGACGCGGGTACATCTGGCCGACGGCGATGCGGCACTCCTCGACGAAGGCGTCGACGCGGCCCTTCGGGAGGATCGCGTAGTCGGGCGCCACGCACGTCTGGCCCGCGTTGAAGCACTTGCCGAACATGATCTTCTGCGCGGCCTGCTGGAGCGAGTAGCCCTCGCCGACGATCGCGGGCGATTTTCCGCCGAGCTCGAGCGTCACGGGGACGAGGTTCTCGGCCGCCGCCTTCATCACGAGCTTGCCGAGGCGCGACGAGCCGGTGAAGACGAGGTGATCGAGCGGGAGCCGCGTGAAGGCCTCGGCGACGTCCGGTCCGCCGGTAACGACCGTGACGTGATCGGCGGCGAACGTCTCGGCGATGAGCTGCTTCAGCACCTCCGCCGCGTCGCCGGCGAGCTCCGACGGCTTGATCATCACACGGTTGCCGGCGGCGAGCGCGTTGACGAGCGGCGAGAGCGACAGCTGCACCGGGTAGTTCCACGGCGCGACAATGCCGACGACGCCGACCGGCTGCATCACGATCTCCGCGCGGCCCGGCAGGAACATCCACGAGACCTCGCGCGGCTCCGTCTCCATCCACTCGTGGAGGTGCGTGCGCACGTGCTTGATCTCGTTGACGACGATCATCACCTCCGCGGCGAGCGTCTCGTGCTTCGAGCGGTTGCCGTAGTCCATCGACACGGCCTTCACGAGCTCGTGCTTCTTGTCGAGGATGGCGCGCTCGAGCTTGTCGAGGTGCTCGACGCGCGCGTCGTAGTCCGGCGGTCCGCTCTTCCGCGCCGCAGCGCGCATGCGGCCGAGAATGGCGCTCAGCTCTCCGGCAGGTCCGGATGCGACGTTGGGCTGGCCCGAAGGCGTCAGGTTGTCGGCGAGCGTCATCGAGTTCTCCGCTTCTGGTCTTGCCCGACGCATGGGAGGGCTCGGGCTGGTCGACGATCGACCGGGAAGGAGGCCGGAGCCTATCAAAGCGGAGGGCGACAGTCTCTCGAAGGTCGACTACCCTGATTCGCCAATGCGAGCAGCGTCATGTGGCTGAAAGGGTTCCGCGACGAGATCTGGAGTCGGCTCGACCAGCCCTGGGATCTCGTCGTCGTCGGCGGCGGCATCACGGGCGCCGGCATCCTCGGAGAGGCCGCGCGGCACGGCAAGAAGGTGCTCCTCGTCGAGGCGCAGGACTTCTCCTCCGGGACCTCGAGCCGCTCGACGAAGCTCGTGCACGGAGGGCTCCGCTACCTCCGCCAGGGCGAGTTCCTCCTGACGCGCAAGTCGGTGCGCGAGCGCGAGCGCCTCATGCAGGAGGGCGCGGGCCTCGTGAACGCCCTCGGCTTCTCGCTCGGCGTCTTCCCCGGCGACCAGATGCCCAAGTGGATGTACGGCGTCGGGCTCGCGATGTACGACGCCCTCGCCGGCAAGTGGGCGCACGAGGCGCAGTCGCGCGACGAGATCATCACGCGCGTGCCGTCGCTCGACGGCTCGAAGGTCGAGGGCGGCTACCGCTACTTCGACGCGCAGACCGACGACTCGCGCCTCGTCCTGCGCGTCCTCCGCGAGGCGGTGAAGCAGGGCGGCACGGCGATCAACTACGCGCGCGCCGACAAGCTCCTCCGCACCGCCGACGGACGCGTGCGCGGCGTCGTCCTCCGGGACACCGCGCCCGGCGCCTCGCGGACTGCCGAGGTCGAGGCGAAGGTCGTCATCAACGCGACCGGCGCGTGGGCCGACGAGCTCCGCGCCGAGCTCGGCCAAGACAAGCGCCTACGGCGTATCCGCGGCAGCCACCTCACCTTCGAGCACCGGCGCCTCCCGCTCCCGGAGGCCGTGAGCCTCCTCCACCCGCGCGACCAGCGCGCGGTGTTCGCGATCCCGTGGGAGGGCGTCACGATCCTCGGCACCACCGACGTCGATCACGGCGCGCTCGACGAGGAGCCGTCGATCAGCGACGCCGAGCGCGAGTACCTCCTCGAGGCCGCGCAGAAGGCCTTCCCCGCCGCCGAGATCACCGAGAAGGACGTCATCTCGTCGTGGTCGGGGGTCCGCCCCGTCATCGACACGGGCAAGTCCGATCCGTCGAAGGAGTCGCGCGAGCACGCCATCTGGAAGGAGGACGGCCTCCTCACGATCACGGGCGGAAAGCTCACCACGTTCGCCGTCATGGCGCGCGACGCGCTCGGCGCGGCCGAGGAAGACCTCGGCGGGCTGCAGGCGCGCACGCGGGTCCTCGAGCCGAACGTCGACGGCATCGATTGGCCGCGCTCCCTCAACGACGACGACCGGCTCCGCCTGCTCGGCCGCTTCGGCGCCGAGGTCCTCGACATCACCGCGGATCGCGAGCGCTGCCACCGCATCCCCGGATCGATCGCGCTGTGGAGCGAGCTCCGCCACGCGGCGCGCGCCGAGGGCGTCGTGACGCTCTCCGACCTGTTGCTCCGGCGCGTGCGCCTCGGGCTCCTCCTCCCGAACGGCGGCCTCGATCTCGTCACGGACATCCGCGCGCTGGTGCAGCCCGAGCTCGGGTGGGACGACACCAAGTGGGACGCCGAGCTCGCGAACTACCGCGAGACCTGGAAGAAGGCCTACTCGGCCTGAGCCGCCGAGCGCGCGCACTCCGCGGCGCGCCGGAGGAGCAGCTCGCGCTCGCGACCGTTCTGCGTGAGCGACGCGGCGCGCTCGAGCTCGACGCGCGCCTCGCCGAAGCGCTCGAGCTTCGCGAGGAGGTCGCCGCGCACGCTCGGCAAGAGGTGGTAGTCGTCGAGGGCGCCCTCGGCGGCGAGGCCGTCGATGATCTCGAGGCCGGCCTCGGGCCCGAACGCGAGCGAGAGCGCCACCGCGCGGTTGAGCTCGACGATCGGGGACGGCTCGACCTGCCCGAGCACCTCGTAGAGCACGGCGATGCGCGCCCAGTCGGTCTCGGCCGCGGTGCGCGCGCGGGCGTGGCACGCGGCGATCGCGGCCTGCAGCGCGTAGGGACCGCGCGCGCCCCCCAGCTCGAGGGCCCGCTCGAGCGCCGCGAGGCCACGGCGCACGAGCAGGGTGTCCCAGAGCGAGCGGTCCTGGTCGAGGAGGAGCACCGGCTCGCCGCCCGCGCCGACGCGCGCGCGCGCGCGCGACGCCTGGATCTCCATCAACGCGACGAGCCCGTGGACCTCCGGCTCGTCCGGCACGAGGCCGGCGAGGATGCGCCCGAGGCGGAGCGCGTCCTCGCAGAGCAGAGGACGCATCCAGTCGTCGCCCGCGGTGGCGGAGTACCCCTCGTTGTAGACGAGGTAGACGACCTCGAGGACGGACGCGAGGCGCTCACCGAGCTCCTCGCGTCGCGGGACCTCGAACGGCACGCGCGCCTCCGCGAGCGTGCGCTTCGCTCGCACGATGCGCTGGGCGATCGTCGGCTCGGGGACGAGGAACGCGCGCGCGATCTCCTCGGTCGTCAAGCCGCCGAGCAAGCGGAGCGTGAGCGTGACCCGCGCGTCCGGCGACAGCACCGGATGGCAAGCCGTGAAGACGAGGCGGAGCAGATCGTCGCCGACGTCGTCGTCGAGCGCCGCCTCGACGTCGGGCGCCGGCGCCGACGCGAGCTCGTGACCGAGCGCTTCGTGCTTGCGCTCGACGAGCCTGCCTCGACGAAGGACGTCGACGGCGCGCTGCTTCGCGACGGCCATGAGCCAGGCGCCGGGTTTGTCCGGGACGCCCGACTCGGGCCACTTCTCGAGCGCGCGGAGGAGGGCGTCCTGCGCGATCTCCTCGGCGAGCCCCACGTCGCGGACGACGCGCGCGAGCCCGGCGATGAGTCGCGCGGACTCGATCCGCCAGACTGCGTCGATCGCGCGGTGCGCCTCGGATACCGCCACGGCACCCGATCAGAGCACGCGAGCTCGGAGGCGAGAAGCTCCCTCGCCTCGTGCCACGCCGCTCGTCGCCGCGCTACGTCACATCGGCATCACTTCGCGAAGCTCGATCTCGCCGTACTGCGCGCCGGGGCAGCGCGACGCCCACTCGACGGCCTCTTCCTTCGACTTCACCTGGATGAGGTAGTAGCCGCCGACGACCTCCTTCGCCTCGGCGAACGGGCCGTCCTTCACGCTGCGCTTGCCTTCCCTGACCTTCACGCGCGCGCCCTTCGCGGACGGGAGGAGCGCGTCACCGGCGAGCATGACACCCGCCGTCTTCAGGTCCTGGGTGTACTTGTTGTACGCAGCGAAGATCTGCTCCTTCTCCGCCGGCCCCGCGTTGCTCTCGGCCTTCTCGTCGCCCACGATCAAGATCATGAATTGCATCGTCGTCTCCTTGTCAGTGAAGCGGCAGCCCATCCCGTCCCCCCGCTTTCGCAGAGGACGGGCCGCCACTTCAACCCCACGCCGATCGAGGGATACGCGGATCGACACGAACGCTGATCTTTTTTTTCATTTCGCCAACTGCGCGAAATGACTCGATCCGACGCGGTCGTACGGAGGGCCGCCACCGCCCGACGGGCTCTGCCACCCGCCGACGAGCACGGCTCAGGCGGAGGGGGGCACGGCGATCTCCGAACGGAGCTGATCGAGGAACGCGTGGATGAAGCGCACGCGCTCCGCGGCGAGCTCGCGCGAGGTCGCGAGGTGGAGGCGCTCGGGGACGACGAGGAGCTTCTTGAACACGTGGTCGAGCCCCCAGCTCTTGTCGTCGGGCGCGCGCGCCGCGCAGAACGGATCGTCGGGCGCGTAGAACGGTCGCTTCATGTCGGCGCACGTCGCCCACATGCGCGCAAGTCCGATGGCGCCGAGCGCGTCGAGGCGGTCGGCGTCCTGGAGCACCTTGCTCTCGAGCGCGGTCGGGACGACGCCCTTCGAGAACGCGTGGTCGCGGATCGCGGCAGAGACGGGCTCGACGAGCGCGGCCGGAGCGCCCTCGCGCGCGAGCAGCTCGCGCGCGTGCTCGGCGCAGACGTCGCCCGCCCTCGACGAGTCCGGGTGGGCCTTCGGCAACGTGAAGAGCTCGTGGAGGAGCGCCGCGATCGCCGCGACGGGCTCGCTGGCTTCCTCCGCGCGCGCGATCGCGATCGCGCTCGCCACGACGCGCTCGACGTGGAAGAAGTCGTGCGCCGGCTCGCTGTCTTTCGCGCGCGCCCGCGCTTCGACCGCGAGGCGCTCCCATAGCCCGCGTTCGACGCCGCGCGGGATCACGGCGCGCCTCGTCGATCGAGCCACTTCGACCCGAGCGGCGGCGGCGTCCAGGCGGCGAGCACGTCGAGCAACCGCTCGGGGTCCCGCTCGACCACCAGGAGCCGCTCGTGCTCGGGCGCGGCGAACCCTTGCTCGATCGTGTGGCGCATCAGCGCAACCAGCGGCTGAAAGAAGCCCTCGGTGTCGAGGAGCGCGTTCGGCTTGTCGTGGAGGCCGAGCTGCGCGAGCGTGAGGGTCTCGAAGAGCTCGTCGTACGTACCGAAGCCGCCGGGGAGCGCGACGAACGCGTCGCTCAGCGCGATCATGCGGTCCTTCCGATCGTGCATCGTCTCGGTGAGGAAGAGCTCGCTCAACCCGTCGTGCGCGATCTCCTTCGAGACGAGCGACTTCGGGATCACGCCCACGACGCGCCCGCCGCCGGCCAGCGCGGCGTCCGCGACCGCGCCCATGACGCCGACGCGCGCGCCGCCGTAGACGAGCGTGAGGCCGCGGGCGGCGACCGCACGGCCCAGCGCCGCTCCCGCGGCCATGAACGCGCCGGCGTTACCGGGACGCGAACCACAGAAGACGCAGATGCTCCGGAGCTCACGTTCTGACATCGACGCGGGACGTTAGCGGATGCTGAGGACGCGCGCCGTCTTGAGTTATGCTCCTGCGCCATGCCGGCCACCGCGAAGCGCGCGAGGAAGCTCGGGTGAGCGTCTCCGACGCGCTCGGCCTCGAGAACCGAACCGTCGAGGGGATCCGGTTCGAGGCGTGCGTCGACGCGGGCGGGTTCGGGATCGTCTACCGCGGGCGCCTCGAGGGACGCGAGGGGCCCGTCGCGATCAAGTGCTTGAGGTTGTCGCGCCTCGCGAACCTCACGGAGGCGGCCCGCGCCTCGATCGTCAGCCGCTTCACCGACGAGACGAAGATCCTCCAGCACCTGTCGCAGGGAACGCACGACATCGTCCGCTGCCTCGGCTCGGGGCAGCTCGTCGCCCCGGCGACCGGCGAGCCCATCCCGTACATGGTGCTCGAGTGGCTCGACGGACGCACCCTCTCCGCCGATCTCGCCGATCGCCGCCGGCGGGGCGTGCCCGGCCGCTCGTTGCGCGAGACGCTCGACCTCATCGAGAGCGCAGCGCTCGCGCTCGCGCACGCGCACACGCAGGGCATCATCCACCGCGACGTCCAGCCCGCGAACCTGATGCTCACGCGAACCGCGCCGCGCGCCGACGGCTCGTCGGGGCTGCGGCTCAAGGTGCTCGATTTCGGCCTCGCCAAGATCCTGTCGGGCGAGCCGGGCGCGGGGAAGAACCTCGCCACCGCGGACGGCCTCCAGCTCTTCTCGGCCGCGTATTGCGCGCCGGAGCAGCTCTCCCGCGAGGTCGGCGACATCGGCCCGTGGAGCGATCTCTACGCGCTCGTCCTCGTGATGCTCGAGGTGATGCGCGGCGACAAGGTCCGCGCGTCGATGACGAGCGCGCTGCGCGCGTCGAGCGTCGGCGTCTCCGTGCCACCGCCGGTGGAGGACCTCCTCGCGCGCGCGCTCTCGCCGAACCCGCGCGACCGGCCGGCGAACGCCGGCGCGTTCTGGACGGCGCTCCGCGCGCTCACGATACAGAGCGTTCCGCCGGTCGCCGACGCCTCGACCCTCGGCGCGACGGCGTACGACGGCGACGTCGCGGAGGCGATGCTCAAGGTCCGCGCCGCGGCCGCCGCTGCCAACGCGAGCGCAGCCGGGGCGAAGGCGGGCGCCGGCGCGACCCCCGACGCGCCGCAGGCCTCGCCGCTCACCAGCACGATGGTCATGGCGAGCGCGCCGAGCCTCGCGCCCGCGCCGAGCCTCGCGCCCGCGCCCGCGCCCGCGAGCGCGACCTCGCCGCACGCGGTGACCGTCGGGGTCGCCGTGCCGTCTCCGCTCGCTTCGTCGCTCGCCGTCGGTGTCCCGTCACCGCTGGCGCACGCGCCGCAAGCGCGGCCCTCGCCGGGGCCGCCGCCGGCGATGCCCTCGCGCGCGCCGGAGCCTCCGCCCGCCCACCGCGCGCCCGAGCCTCCGCCCGCCCACGCCGCGCCGGCGCCACGGGTCCCGAGCGTTCCGCCATCGCTCGCGGTACCCCAGCCGCGCGGGCCGGGGCTCGTGGTCGGGCTGCTCGTGCTCTTGGTCCTCGGCGTCGCGGCCGCAGCCGCCGTGCTGCTGCTGCGGTCGCGCTGACCGGTCCCCAAATGGGCGCGGATCTGCGCGCCTTCTAGTATGCAGGGAGCGTGAGCCTGTTCCAGCGCCCGGCCGAGACGCCGGAGGAGAAGGACGCGAGCCGTCCGCTCGAGATCGCACCCGAACGCGTCCTCGAGATGGACGAGCCCGAGTGGTACGCGCGCGTCTACCGCCCCGGCGCCGCGCAGCTCACCGTCCGCGCGATCGTGCTCGGGAGCGTCCTCGGCTTCTTCCTCTCCTTCACGAACATCTACATCGGGCTGAAGACCGGGTGGTTCCTCGGTGTGAACCTCACCGCGGCGATCCTGTCGTACGCCGTGTGGACCGGCCTGACGAACCTCGCGCGCGAGGCGCCGCGCTGGCCGCTCTGGAAGAAGGTGCTCCTCCCGGGCCCTTGGCTGCTCGGCGTCGCGCTGCACAAGCTCGGCATCCCGCGGAGCGGGCTCAGCATCCTCGAGAACACGACGACCGTGTCGACGGCGTCGTCGGCCGGCTACGCGACGGGCTTCATGCTCATCTCCGCGATCCCGGCGATGCTCCTCCTGACGGTGACGGAGGCGAACCCGAAGGGCACGCAGCTGCCGCCCGGCGTCGTCGCGGCGTGGGTGTTCTTCCTCGCGCTCCTCGGCGTCACGCTCGCGATCCCGATGAAGCGCGGGATGATCAACCGCGAGAAGCTGAAGTTCCCGTCCGGGACGGCCGCCGCCGTCACGCTTCAAGGCCTCTACAGCCGCGGAGAGGAGGCGCTGGCGAAGGCGCGCGCGCTCTTCGCGACCGCGGCCGTGAGCGGGATCGTGCCGCTCCTCAAGGACCTCGAGATCTTGAAGGTGCGCGATCCGAAGACGGGCGAGGTGCTCCGCGAGGGCGGCGCGATCGTGCGCGACACCGTGCTCCCCGGCCAGTCGAACGTGTTCGACTGGATCGCGACGGCGCTCCCGGCGCTGTGGAGTCGCCTCGCCAACGCCGGCCCGGCCCGCCTCCACCCGGAGGGCAAGACGTTCCTCCCGAGCGACTACCACATCAAGCTCGATCACGGCGTCGCGCTCGCCTTCGCGGGGATCTTGATCGGCGTTCGCATCACGGCGTGGATGGTCGTGGGCGGCCTCGTCGTCGCGTTCTTCCTGGCGCCGCCCGCGCTCGGCTGGGAGTGGGAGAACGCCGCCGGGAAGCTCGTCGGCGCGGCGACGCGGCCGCAGACGGCGTGGAAGGAGATCGGCATCTGGACGGGCGCGCCGCTCCTCGTGTCGAGCGGCCTCGTCGCGTTCGCCGCGCAGTGGCGCACGATCGGGCGCGCGATCGCGGGCATGCTGCCCGGCAAGGCGGCCGAGCGCGGAGCCGACGGCAGCTCGGCGGGCGACGCGCTCTCGAGCGACGTCGAGGTCCCGACGAGCTGGTTCCTCGCCGGGCTCGCCGTCTCGGCCACGGGCATCATCACCGTCGCTCACCTCTACTTCGAGATCCCCGTGCACTACGGGATCCTCGCCGTAGCGATGACGTTCGTGCTCGCGATCGTCGCGTGCCGCGCGACCGGCGAGAGCGACATCACGCCGGGCGGCCCGCTCGGCAAGATCATGCAGCTCACCTACGGCGTCTTGATCCCGCAGAGCTCGACGGCGAACCTGCAGACCGCCGGGATCACCGCCGGCTCGTCGCACGCGAGCGCCGACCTCTTGAACGACCTCAAGACCGGCTACCTCCTCGGCGCGAACCCGCGACGCCAGTTCATCGCGCAGGCGCTCGGCATCTTCACCGGCACGGTCGCGAGCAGCCTCGGCTACCTGCTGCTCGTGCCGAACGCGCTGCCGCTCACCGGGACCGAGTCCCGGCCGGCCGTCTTCCCGGCGGTCGCGGCGCAACAGTGGAAGGCCGTCGCCGAGGTGTTCAAGTTCGGGCTGGCGAACCTCCACCCGATGTCGCAGAGCGCGATCTGGTGGGGCGCGGGCATCGGCGTCGTGCTCGCGCTCGTCGAGATCTTCGCGCCGAAGGGCCTGAAGCGGTTCTTGCCCTCGCCGACCGGCCTCGGGCTCGGGATGGTGCTGCCGTTCTTCTATCCGCTCGCGATGTTCCTCGGCGCGCTCTTCGGCGCGATCGCGACGGCGTGGAAGAAGGACTGGGCGGACAAGTACCTCGTCGCGATCGCCGCCGGAGGCATCGCCGGCGAGAGCATCGTCGGCGTCATCGTCCAGGCGCTCAACAACTTCGTCCTGCACTGACCCGCGGCGTGCCGCGACGCCGCGGGCGGCCGCGTGCCGCTCTCGCCACGCGTGCGGGCGCCGGATCGGCGTCGCGAGCAGCAGGCGAGGCCGAGCACGATTCACAACGGCGCCCCGTCGTCCTAGCGTGGCGCTCCGCCCAAGGAGACGACGCATGGCCAACTGGATCGTGACAGGATCGAATCGCGGCATCGGCCTCGAGATGTGCCGGCAGCTTCACGCGCGCGGCGACACGGTGTTCGCCGCCTGCCGCCGGACGTCGAAGGAGCTCGACGCGATCGGCTGCAAGGTCATCGAGGGCGTCGACGTCGCGGACGACGCCGCCGGCCGCACGCTCCTCGAGGCGCTCGGCGACGCGAAGATCGACGTGCTCGTGAACAACGCCGGCGTGCTCGTCGGCGACCAGCTCGCGACGCTCGATTTCGAGGCGATGAAGCGGCAATACGACGTCAACACGATCGGGCCGCTCCGGGTGACCGCGGCGCTGCTCCCGCGGCTCGGGCGGGGCGCGAAGATCGGCTTCGTGTCCTCGCGCGCCGGCTCGATCGGCGACGGACCGTCAGGCGGACTCTACGGCTACCGGGTCTCGAAGGCGGCGCTGAACATGGCGGGAGTGAACCTCGCCCGCGACCTGGCCAGCAAGGGCATCCTGGTCGCGCTTCTCCACCCCGGCTTCGTCCGCACGGAGATGACCGGCGGCGCGGGGAACGAGGATCCGCCCGCCGCCGCGCGCGGCCTCCTCGCGCGGCTCGACGAGCTCACCCCCGACAAGAGCGGCCATTTTTTCCACGCGAACGGCCAGGAGCTGCCCTGGTGAGCGCGGCGCTGCGGGTCATCCGCCGCCGCTGACGACGTCGGCCCCTCTAGCGCGCGCGACTGCTGTCGCCCGAGACAAGATCGGGCACGGGCACGGGCACGGGCACGGGCACGTGGGAGACGAGAGGGGAGCTCGCTCGCGTCAGGAGCACAGACAACCTTTGGCGCGATGGGCCTAAGGGAGGAGATGGTCCTCGATCACGAGCCTCTCGATGTGTACCTGGTTGCCCTGGATTTCGTCGTGTCTGCGAACGAAGTCGTCGAGCGGTGCGTGCCGTGTGCACAGCAAGGTCCGCCGCCACAGAGCACGACACGCCTCTCGTCTCCTCTCCCACGTGCCCGTGCCCGTGCCCGTGCCCGTGCCCGCTCTCTCTCTCAGCTCACGACCGGAGGAATGCAGGCGCCCCCTAGCTCACTTTCCGCAGCGTGCTTCGCTCCTGCAGGCGACCGGCTTGTGCTCGATGAGGCCCTTGGCCTGCGCCGCCTCGAGGAACGCGCAGACGTTCTTCTGCACGCAGCTCTCGACGACGATGCGCCGCTCCGCCCCCGTCGCCGGCTTCACGATCAACGTGACGCTCCCGGTATGAACGACGGCCTTCGACTCGAAGCTGCCGCTCAAGGTCATGACGTCGTGCTTGTCCATGAGCTCGACCGCCGTGCGGAGCCGCTCGCCGCGGAGGGTCGTCTCCTTCACCTCGTCGCTCGTCACGAAGCGCTCCTCGATCGTCACGCGATCGATCCGCTCCCCGGAAGCCGTCTTCACGGGCGGGCCGTCGTCGCAGCCGAGCAGAGAGACCGAGGCGAGGACGACGAGCGCGCGCTTCTGCATCGACCTGTCCACGCTAACACACGGCCCGCTCGCCCAGCCCCCGCTCAAGGGGAGAGCACGACGAGGGCGTTGTCCGTCGCCACGTAGAGCGCGGGGCCGACGCCGATCGCCGGCGCTGTCTTGACGCTCCCCCTCACGTTGACCGCATAGAATAGCTCGCCCGTCGACGTGATCGCGTAGACGCGCGCGTCGGTGGCGCCGACGTAGACCGTACCGTCGGGACCGATGACGGGCGTCCCCACCGCGCCGAGCGTCGCGTAAGTCCAGCGCGCCTTGCCGTCGACGGTCGAGACGGCATGGAGGCTCTTGTCCTCCGAGCCGACGTAGACGGCGCCGGCGTAGACGGCGGGCGTGCCGGTGATCGCGCCGCCCGTGGCGTACGACCAGCGCGCGGCGCCGCCCGGGCCGACCGCGTGGAGCTTGCCGTCGGCCGTGCCGACGTAGACCGTCCCGTCGCCGCCGACGGCGGGCGAGCCGTGGACGGGCGAGCCGAGGTCGAGGGCCCACTTCGTCGCGCCGGCCGGAGAGAGCGCGTAGAGCTTCCGGTCGGTGCTGCCGACGTAGATCGTCCCGTCCTGTCCGAGCGCGGGCGACGAGCCGCGCGTGTCGTTCGTCGTGCTGGTCCACGCGAGGCGAGCGCCGTCCCTGTCGACCGCGACGAGCTTGCCCTCGGTCGTCCCGACGTAGATCTTCCCGTCGCCACCGATGACGGGCGACGACGCGATCGGCCCGACCTGGAGCGCGAAGACGACCTTCGCCGGCGGATACTCGACGCCCGCGTCGTCGGCTCCGGCGTCGGCGTCGCGGGGGCCGTCCTCCGCCGCGAGCGCATAGAGGAAGCCGTCGCCGCTGCCGACGATCGCGTTGCCGGCGATGTCGATCGCAGGCGACGACGACACCGCCGCGCCGGTGCGATGCGCCCAGCGGACCGTGCCCGCGTTCGTGATCGCGAGGACGTGCCCGTCGGTCGCGCCGACCCACGTGACGCCGCTCGCGCTCACCGCCGGCGAGCTCTCCCCGACCGGCGCCGCGACGCTGAACGACACGAGCGCGCTCGTCGGACCGGCGAGCGCCGACCAGCCCGCGCGCGTCGTGCAGCCCCCACGAAGTGGCCACGCCGCGGAGGCCTGGAGCCCGGAGCGGATCCCGCAGACGTCGCCGGGCGGCGGCTCGGCGTCGGGCTCGGGCGGAGCGGCCTCGTTGCCGACGAGCGCCGTGTCGGAGCCGGCGTCCTCCGCCGCGGGCCTCGCGCGCTCTTCTTCGCCTCCGCACGAGGCGAAGACGACGAGGGCGAGGCTCGAGAGCCCGCCGGCGGAGCATGCGAGGAGCGAACGGCGCATGGCCCGACCATGGTAGTCCCATTTCGCGCGGAGTCGCGGACCGTTCGGCTCCGCTACGCGCCGAGCCCTTCGCGCAGGCGCGGGCCGTTGGACTCCGATACGCGCCGAGCCCTTCGCGCAGGCGCGGCAGCCCCGCGCAGAACCTCAGCTGGCGAGCGTCGTTCCCAGGCGGAAGTAGACGTCGCGCGCCACGCCGCAGCGCGCGCAGCGTACGCGCGCGACGCGCAGCGCGCGCGGGACGCCGCCGGCGCCGGGGATCGTGACGGCGGTGTGCTCCTCCACGCGCGTGCTCCCGCCGCAGGCCGCGCAGCCGAGCCCGACCGCGTGCGCCTCGACGACCGACGCGCTCGTCACCTCGATCGGCCGCTCGGGCGAACCTCCCGCCTCGAGCGCCGCCAGCGAGAGCCGCGCCTCGGCGAGCTTCACGCCGGCGCGCTGGGCCTCGCGGCGTTCTGTCCTCGCTCGCTTCGCCGGGGCGCGCTTCTTCGACATCGCGCCACCACGATAGACCGAACACGCCGGATCGGGGCACGACGTACTTCGGCGCGAGCTCGCCCTCGTGGAGGCGTCCGCACGACGAGCGCCGTCGAGAGCTCAGCGCTCGTCGGCGGCGGAGGGCTCGATCGCCCGTGTGGTGTGGTGCGCGACGAACGCGAGGACATACACGGCGGCGACGATGGCGAGCGTCTCGAGCGTGCCCATGGGAGGATCCTCCAGTCGGGGTCGAGCCCCTGGCCGAGTCCCGCTCGGCCGTGAGGATGACAGTGACAGAGCCATGTTGCCGTCCGGCGCGCCCCGTGTGTCGTTTGTGGAAAACCAGCGGCTCTCGCGGCCGATCGAGCGTCGTGGTCGCACTGCGAAGCTCCGCCTTCTTGACAGGCCGCGGCGCGACCCCATCTCCTGGGCGCCGCGATGAGCAAAGCGAAGCGCCGGGTCGTGATCGTGGGAGGGGGCTTCGGCGGGCTGGAAGCGGCGAAGGCGCTCGCCAGCGCCGACGTCGACATCCTCCTCGTCGATCGCGTGAACTACCACCTCTTCCAGCCGCTGCTCTATCAGGTGGCGATGGCCGGCCTCGCGCCGAGCGAGATCGCCTCGCCCATCCGCGGCATCCTCGCGGAGCAGAAGAACCTGCGCGTCGTGCTCGGCGAGGTCACCGGCGTCGACCTCGCCGCGAAGCGGATCCACATCACCGATCCGGGGACCCACGGCGACCTCGTCGAGGACTACGACTGGCTCGTCCTCGCGGTGGGCGCGAGGAACGGCTACTTCGGCCACGACCAGTGGGAGCCGTACGCGCCCGGGCTCAAGACGGTCGAGGACGCGCTCGAGATCCGGCGCCGCGTCCTCGTCGCGTTCGAGCGAGCCGAGAAGATCGACGACGCGCGCGAGCGGAAGAAGCTCCTCACGTTCGTCGTGATCGGCGGAGGCCCCACGGGCGTCGAGATGAGCGGCGCGGTCGCGGAGCTTGCGCGCTACGTGCTCGCGCAGGACTTTCGCTCGGCGGATCCACGCGAGACGAAGGTGGTCCTCATCGAGGCGGGGCCGCGGATCCTCCCGAGCTTCCCCGAGGACCTCGCGGCGAGCGCGGTCGAGCAGCTCGCGGAGCTCGGCGTCGAGGTGATGACGCAGTCGCGCGTGGTGTCGATCGACGGCGACGGCGTCGTGCTCGAGGGCGAGGGCGCCGACGACGTCCCCGGACTCGGCTCCGGCAGCGGGCGCGATCGGATCCACGCGGCGACGGTCCTGTGGGGCGCCGGCGTCCGCGCGAGCGCCCTCACCGAGTGCCTCGACGTCCCGCGCGATCGCCAGGGCCGCGTGATCGTCGGCCCCGACTGCGCGCTCCCCGACCACCCCGACGTGTTCGCGATCGGCGACATGGCGCGTTTCGAGGAGAAGGGACAGGTCCTCCCCGGCGTGAGCCCCGTCGCGATGCAGCAGGGCCGGTACGTCGCCAGGATCATCCGGTGGGAGGCCGAGAGCGACGGGAGGCCGCCGCGCTCGCCGTTCAGCTACTTCGACAAGGGCTCGATGGCGACCATCGGCCGCTCGCGCGCGATCGCGTGGGCGCGCGGGATCAAGATGACGGGCTTCATCGCGTGGCTCGCATGGCTCTTCATCCACATCTTCTATTTGATCGGCTTCAAGAACCGCCTCGTGGTGCTGTTCAACTGGTTCTGGTCGTACCTCTCGTACAAGCGCGGCGCGCGCCTCATCACGTCGACGGGCTGGGAGCCCACCGCGGCGAAGAGCCTCGCCTGCGCGGTGCCGGCACTCCCGCCGAAGACGGAGGGACGGACCGTGCCGGGCGCCGAGCGAGCGCCGGAATCGGCGCGCGCGGGAGGGGGTGCGCCGATCTCGCACCCCCGTCCTTGACTCCCGGCAGGCCTGCGCTAGTGACTCAGCCATGAGTCACGGCTGCCCCGCGAGCGCTCTCCGTAACGCGTTGTATTCTCTTACCTTTCGCACGTTCTGCGCCGTGGGCGCCGTCGCAGGCGTCGGCCTGGCGAGCGGATGCGCCCCCGCTGCCGAGGCGGACGACGTCGAGTCGAGCGAAGCCGCGCTCGGCGCGTCGGCCACGATCGCGTTCGACGCCGGGTGGCGCCAGCGCGTCACCGGCGAGCTCCAGAAGGGCAAGAAGGTCAAGGTCGTCTACGACGCCGGACGCCTCACCGCCTGCCGCGGCGACATCAACGGGGGACCGGGCTGGTCGATCACCGGCTACTGGCGCATCGGCGACGGGCCGGTCCGCTCGTTCGCCGCGGGCGGGCTCTCCGCCTCCGGCGGCGCCGACCAGGCCTTCACCCTCGACGCCTCGGGCGAGCTACAGCTCTGGTTCCAGAACACGAGCCGCTGGGGCTGCAGCGCGTACGACTCGAACCTCGGCCAGAACTACCGCTTCGGCGTCGCCCCCGCGGCGCACGAGCCGGGCTGGATCGGCGACGTGCGTTTCGCGATCGACCGGATGACGTGCAACGGGATCTGCGACAGCTCGCTCCGTCCCGTCAGCGGCGAGATCCAGTACGACACGTGGGCCCGCCAGCGCGCGGCCGTCCGGGCGATCACGTTCGAGGTCTGGAAGGAAGGCGTCACCGACCGCGAGAACGCCGACCGGTGGAGGCAGCTCGACGTCCAGGTCCACTCGCGCGTCGGCACGAGCGGGCCGTTTTCCTCGAGCTGGGTGACGTTCGACAAGCGCGTCGGGAACAACGCCCGCTACGCGATCGATCTGCGCGCGCTCGATCCCGTCCCCGGCAACTTCACGATCCAGAACGCGAGCGACTGCCCCGCCTTCACGCTCGGCGTCCCGGCGGGCGCGAACGGCGCGTACGTCGACGCAGTCGTCGAGCTGTTCGTCACGGTGAACGGCGTCGAGCTCCGCCCGGCCGGCGCGGGCAGCGTCTTCCGCGTCCGCTACACGAACTACAAGGGCCTCTACGAGCCCTGCGTGAACTGATCGCGGCGCGACGCGGCGAGCAGCGCCTTCGCCTCGTGGAGCTTGGCGATCGCGCGGGCCCGGTCACCGCGCCCGGCGAGCTCCCAGCCCTCGCGCACGAGCTCGCTCCCGAGCGACTCGGCCGCGCCCGGCTCCTTCGCGGCGGCCGCCGCGCGCCGCGCGCTCGTCGACAGCTCGGTCATGCCGAGGCCGGCGAGCGTATCCGCGAGCCGACCCCAACCGCGAGGCGGCGCGCCCGCGCACGCGCGCCGGAGGCGCTGGGCGACGAGACCGGAGGCGACCTCACGGAGCTCGGGATCGTCGTAGGTCAGCGCGGCGTGCGCCACGCCGAGCACCTCGGCCGGGAGGCGCTCGCCGGACGCCGCGGCTTCCGCGAGCGCACGCAGCGTGCGGGCCGCGCGCGCGGGCGCCCGATCGCGCAGCGCGACGACGACGTCGAGGAGCTCGGACCAGCGGAAGGCGCGGCGCCGCGCAGGATCGGCCGGCGGCGGCTCGGCTCCTTCCGGCGGCGCCTCGTAGCGGCCGCGAAGGACGTCACGCGCGCGAGCGTGGAGCGACGCGAGCGACGAGTCCACGCGCGCTGCGTCGTCGAGCGCGCCGCCGAGCGCCGCGTCGTCGCGCGCCGCGGCGATCCGGGCGAGCGCGCGCGTCGCCTCCTTCGCGCGCGGCGCAGCCTTCACGATCGCCTCGCGCCCGAAGAGGGCCACGAGCCGATCGGCCTCGAGCGTCGTCAGCTCGTCGCGAACGTCGTCCGCCCAGCGGGCGGCGAGCGCGACCGCCCGCGCCGAGAGCGCCGCGTCGTCGCCCCCGGCGATCGCATCGAGGGCCGCGAGCCCGGCGGCGCGGGAGAACCGGCTCGGAGAACGCAGCATCACCGACGCGACGACGAGCCTCGAGGCGGGCGGGACCTCGGCGAGGTCGACCCGACGCGCCTCCTCGATCGCCTCGCTCGTCGTCGCCCAGTCACGCGCGAGGACGGCCGCGCGGCGGACGCGCGACGCGAGCTCGATCTCCCTCGCGCCCTCCTTCTCGGCGCGCGCGATGGCGTCGCGAAGCGCGTCGGCCGCGTCGGGGTCCCGCGCCACGTCGAGGCAGCGCGCGTAGCAGTAGAGCGAGCGCGCCGTGCGATGCCTCCGCGCCTCGGCGCGCGCGAGGGCGACCGCTCGCGGCACGAGCCCGGCGCGCACGAGCTCGATGGCGAGCGACGCGATCGCGTCGTCCCAGACGCCGGAGTCGACCGACTCCCACCGCGCGGTGAGCTCGTCGATCGCCGCCGCGTCACGGAGCGCGAGCGCGCAGCGGAGCGCCGCCACGAGCGCCCTGCCACGCACCTCGGCGTCGGCCGCGTTGCCGGCGAGCGTCCTCCACGCGACGAGCCCCGCGCGCGCCCCGCCGGTGCGCTCGACGCGCTCGGCGACCGCGAGGACGACCGACGCCGTAACGCTCATCGCTCGGCGGGCTCCCTCATCCGCCCGCGCCGCGATCGGTGACGAGGCCGATCGCAGGCAAGCGCTCGACCGCCGCCTCGATGCGATCGATCTCGGCGTCGACCTTCTCGAGCGAGCGGCGCTGCTCGGAGGTCGCGCTCTCGTCCTTCACCGCCTCGACCTTCGAGAGCGGCTTCTTCACGCTCTCGGCGAGCCACTTCTCGATGCGCGTCCGCTCGGCGGCCTGCATCGCGCGGATCTCGCTGGTCGTGCTCGGGACGAGCTCCGCGAGCGCCTGCTCGACGCGCTCGGCGCGCCACGTGAGCGTCAGCGTCCGGCGCACGATCCACGCCGGATCGTCGGTGCGCATCAGGGAGAACTCCTCCTGATAGGCGGTCTCCGACAGCGCCTGCACCTCGTTGTAGACGCGGCGCCACGTCGGTCCGTCGCCCGCGGCGTGCGCCTCCATCGCCTTGTCGTAGAGCGCGTCGATCCGCGTCTCCCAGTCGGCGCGCTCCATGCCCATCACGAGGCCGCTCGCGCGGTAGACGACGCGCCGGAGCGTGTCGAACGCGTCCTCCATCCGCGCCATCGGCGGCACGAGGCCCTCGCCGACGCCGCCGTGGAACTCCTCGACGAGGTGGCGGAGCCGCTCGGAGAGCGCGGCGAGCTTGTCCGGATCTGTGCGCAGCACTTCGCGGATCCCGACGACGAGCAGATCCGCCTCCCGCGCGAACTCCGACCCGAGAACGCCCCAGAGCGCGCGCTTCGCCTTCTCGGCGCGCTCGAGCAGCGCCTCGACGTCGCCCGCCTCGCCCGTCGGGCTCGGCGGCGGCTCGATGTGCGCCTGGATCTGCTGCGCCCCGACCGTCGCCTGCGCCTCGAGCCGCATCGACTCGTCGCAGCGAAGGACGACCTCGACCGGACTGCCGACCGGGAGCTCGCGCGGAACGTCCACCGCGAGCGTCTTGATCGGCAAGCGGTTCTGCAAGATCCGGAGGACGACGGCGCCGCTCTGATCGGCGGTGAAGAAGAGGTGCGTGACCTGCGCGGGGAGCCCGGTCCCGCGCGCGAGGAGCACCTTGCGATCGCGCTTGCCGCCCCGGACGACCTCGAGCGCGATGTCCTTGGCGACGACCGACGCCCTCGACAGCGCCGTCGGTCGCGGACGGAGGTCGCCGCGGTGAATCGTGAGCGGCAGCTCGCCGACCGGAGCGCCGACCGACGTCTGCAGCGCGAGCGTGGCGTGCGTCTCCTCGGCCTCGCCGAGCGGGAGATCGAAGCGCAGGCCCTGTTTCCCGGGCGAGCCTTCGGCGAGCGCGTGCCCGAGCGAGCCTTCGGCGAGCGCGTGCTCCCCGTGCCAGATCGCGATGCTCGTCGCGTTCCTGGGCGCCTCCTCGACCGTGAGGCCGAGCCGGAGCTTGGCCCCTTCGGCGACGAGCGGCGTCGTCACGCGCACGCGGAGCCCCGCGTCGCCGAGGATCGTCCCACCGACGTGCGCCGCGTGCACGGCGGCGCCGAGCGCGACGCACGTGTCGACGTCGTCGCGGAGCGGCTCGGAGCCGTCCCGGCAGAACGCCTCGGTGACGCGCCGAACGACGAGCGGCACACGCGTCGAGCCGCCGACGAGGATCACGTGGTCGATGTCCTCCACGCCGACGTTGGCGACCTCGCGGCTCCGCGCGAGCGCGCGCTCGCAGCACGCCATCGTCGTTTCGACGAGATCGCCGATGATCTCCTCGTAGTCGGCGCGGCCGATCTCGCCCTCGAACGATACGCTCTCGCCGGCCTTGTCCTTCGCGATGTCGCTCTTGTTCACGTGAGCCACGTCCGTGGTGGAGAGCGACTCCTTGATCTCCTGCGCGAGGTGGACGAGCCGCGCGAAGGTCCGGCGGTCGTCGTCGTTGCCCTTCACGTCGAGATCGAGCGCGTACCCCTTCTCGACGAGCTGCTTGCGGAGGTGCTCGGCGTAACGACGATCGAGGTCGTCGCCGCCGAGGTAGTTCTCGCCGTCGATGGCGAGGACCTGATACTCGCCGCCGAGACAGCGAAGGATCGACACGTCGAACGTGCCGCCGCCGAGGTCGTAGACGAGGAAGTTGCCGTCCTCGAGGCGTCGCTTCCACGTGTGGTAGATCGCGGCCGCCGTCGGCTCCTGCAGGATGCCGATGACCTCGAGGCCCGCGAGCTCGCCCGCGCGGCGCGTCGCCTCGACCTGGGGCGCGTCGAAGTACGCCGGCACGGTGATCACCGCGCGCCTCGCCGCGAGCTCGAGCGGCGCCCCGCCCCCGTGGAGCGGCTTGTCCGCGAGCGTCGCCTTCATGCGCTCGCAGAGGTCGGCGAGGATCTTCGAGCTCACCTCCTCCGGCGACAGCGCGTGCGGCCCGATCGACACCGTCGTCTTCTGGCCCATCTTGCGCTTGATCGACTCGACCGGCGCCGCCGCGGTGCCGCGCTTGCTCCGCGCGGCGTGACCGACGACGAACGCGCCGGCTTTCTCGTCCCACGACACCGCCGACGGCACGGTTCGTCGCCCGAAGCGGTCGGCGAAGATGACGATGTCGCGCTCCGAGGGCGGGAGCCACGCGATCTCGGAGTTGGTCGTCCCCAGGTCGATACCGACGGCGCGATCGAGGAAGGGCATGCCGGCAAGGTTAGGTCAGGGCCGGCCTCGAAGCACAGGGTCGTCCTCGAGCGACGGGACCGCGTCGTCGTCCGGCGCGTCGAGCGCGCCGATCGCGTCGAGGACGCTCGGCCGCGCCGCGAGATCGCGGAGCTCGAGCCCGCCACCCGGCGCGCCTTCCGGCGACGCGCGGCGACGCAGCGCGGGCGGCGCGGTCCCGAGCGGAGCTCGCGTCTCGGGGTGCGCGAACAGCGCGGCCCGGAGCCGCCGCGCCGGGTGCAGCGTGAGCTCCTCCCACGCCTCACGGATGCGCGCGCGCTCGGCCTCGTCGCGCGCTTCCTCCGCGAGCTCCTTCAGCCGCCGCGTGATCGCGGCGATGCCCTCGCGCGGGTCGAGGTCGTAGCGCTCGAAGGGGTTGTCCACGGTCGAACGCATAGCGCCGCCGGCGCGCCGCGGCGAGCGGTCAGCCGAGCTTTCGCTCGAGCGTCCAGAGGATCCAGTTCGAGCTGCTGACCGCGGTGGCGACGCGCCAGCCCTCGGCGCCGAGCCGGCTGAAGAGCACGGCCAGCTCCGGGTTGCTCCCTTCGTGCGGCTCCTGGCGACCGTCCGGGTGAAAGACGCTGAAGCTCGGCTTGAAGGATCCGGGGGCCGCGCCGGCGGGGGGTGTCCAGTAGAACTCGACCATGCAGTGCTCGAAGCGATCCATGGCCTCTCCCTTTGGCACGGGCGAGCGTTCGGCGCCATGGCCGTCGGCGGAGAGACGGTCGCCGTGGAGCGCTCAGACCGCGATGCGCCCGCGTTTCACACGCCGGAGCATGTCCTTCGCCTCGTCGAGCTCGCTCGCCGACGCGTAGAGCGACTCCGCGCGCTCGAGCAGCGCCTCCACGCGCTCGATCCGATCGCGGCGCGCGAAGACGACCATCGCGCGCATCGTTTCCATCGCCTGCTCGCACAGGATCGCGGCGAGGACGATGCGGCCGTTGCGATGCGTCGGACAGATCTTCACCGCCCGCTCCGCGAGCTCGAGCTTCCGCGGGAGATGCCGGTCGACCTCCGCGAGGAAGACGAACATCTGCGCGCAGCCGGCCGCGTAGGCGATGCGGCTCGGGTCGCGCTCGATCCGCGACGCGAGGCTGTCGAACATCGGGCGGAACGGATCGAGGAGGTGACGGAGCGCGTCCCAGCTCCGCGCGCGATAGAGCTCCCAGCCGATCTTGTCGGCGCGGTCGACGACGAAGTGCTCGACGGCCTCGTCGTTGGACGTCCAGGTCCACACCGCGACGGCGCGGAGGAGCAGCGCGCGGCCCTGCGACGTCAGCTCTCCGCGCACGTTCGCTTCTTCGAGGCCTTCGCCGATCAGCGCCAGCGCCGCCTCGATCGCCGCGTTCCGGCGGCGCTCGGCCTCCGCGCGCGCGCGAGCCGCCGCCGACTCTGGTGCGCCCGCGATGCGCGCCGCCTCGTCGATCCGCGCGAGCGCGAGGAGGGCGGCGCGCCCGGCTTGCCCGAGGTCGCTCGCCGCGGCGTCGGCGCGCGCCGCGACGTCGGCGACGAGCTCGAGCGGGACGCGCTCCGGCGGGATCCCGGCGTCCGCCCCGCGGCCTCGGCGGGCCGCGTCGCGGCCGAGCACGAGCTCCTCGAAGCGCGCGAGGTAGGTGCGCTCCTCGGCGAGGGCGAACCAGGCGGCGAGCGAGCGGACCCACGCGCTCGCCGCGGCCTCGGGCGCCGTCTCTTCGAGCGCCGCGGCGGACGCGCGATGAAAGAGCGCGAGGTGATGCAACAGCTCGGGAGGCGCGCCGGCGAACGCGAGCTCGTCGACGAGCCGCGCGAGGGGCATCACGTCGCCGGCGAGCGCAGCGGCGACGGCCTCCGCTCCCCGCGGGATCTTGCGAAGCGCGTCGACGAGCCCGCCCGCGCGCGGGTGCAGGCCCGGAGCCGCCGGCGCACCCCCGGCGCGCACGACGGCAGCGAACAGCGCCTCCACGACGCTCTCGTCCTCGAGCCGCTGGAGCAGGATGTCGTCGGAGGCGCGCCAGGTCATCGGCGGAACGCTCGGCGCGTCAATCGCCGCCCATGCACTCGCGCTTGTACTTCCGGTGCCCCTGCTCGTCGACGACGTACGGGGGATCGCAGTCCTTCTTCGGCGGCGGCGGCCGATAGGGCGCCGCCGTCGGACGCGCCGTCGGTCCCGCGTCCGGCGTCGCGCGCTCCACCGGGGCGTTCGTCTTGCTCGACGGCGCGGCCGCGGCGCTCGGCTCGGCCGCAGGCGCGGCGCTCGGGTCGGGCGCGCCGCTCGGCGCAGCCGAGAGCGTCGAGCTCGGAGCCGGCGCGCTCTCCGCGCCGGTGCCCGCGAGCGGCGGCGGCGCGCTCGTCGAGGCGCTCATGGACGGCGCCGTCGTCGCGTTGCCACGCGCGTAGAGCGAGAGGCCTCCCAGGATCGCTCCGACGAGCGCGAGCGCACCGAGGAAGCTCACGACCGCGATGACCGGCGCGTGATCGCGCCGCGCGGGGTACGCCGGCAGCTCGGTGCCGAGCGGAGTGCCCCCGCTCGAGATGGCCGCGTCCGCGGCGCTGACGCTCGACGGCAGGCTCGCCTCGCTCGCCGAGGGCGGGCGGTAAGGCGACCCGAGGTCGCCGGCGCTGGGAGTCGACAGGCGCGGGTCGGACGACGCGGCGTCTCCACCCTCGCCCGGCGGCGGGACCGACTCGAGGGGAGCGAGCGCGCCCGACGCCATCTCCATCGCGGCGATCCGGTCGCCCCGCTGGCGGAGGGCGTCGGCGGCGAGGCGCTCGACCCACTCGCCGATCGCGCTCGGGTTCGCGAGGCCGACCTTGCGCTCGAGATCGATCGCCAGCGCCCGCGCGTCCTGGTAGCGCGCGTCGACGTCGACCTCGAGCCCGCGCATCACGATGGCGTCGAGCTCCGGCGGGACGTCGGGGCGGAACTCGCTCGGCTTCGGGAACTGGCCCTGCACGACGCGCGTGACGATCTCGACGTCCTTCGCGCCTTCGTGGAAGCGCCGGCCCGCGAGCGCTTCCCAGAGGACGACGGCGGCCGCGAACACGTCGGCGCGCCGGTCGACCCTGCCGCGGATCTGCTCGGGCGCCATGTACGTGAGCTTGCCTTTGATCTGGCCTTCGCGCGTCACCTGGGCGCGGCCCGCGGCCTTGGCGACGCCGAAGTCGAGCACGCGCGCGACGCCGTCGGCGCCGACGATGATGTTCTGCGGGGAGACGTCGCGGTGCACCACGTCGAGCAGCTCGCCGCTCGCGCCCTTGGTCTCGTGCGCCGCGTGGAGGCCGAGCAAGACGCCGTGCATGATCGAGCTCACGACCTTGAGCGGGATGGCGTCGCTCGCCGCGCGGCACGTGCGCAGGAGCTTCGAGAACGACTCGCCGTGGACGTACTCCATGACGAGGAAGAGCCCCTTGCGCGACTCGATCACGTCGACCATCGGAACGACGTTCGGGTGGCGGATGCGGGCGACGATGCGCGCCTCATCCATGAACATCGTCACGAAGTCCGGATCGGTCGTGTAGTGCGTGTGGAGCCGCTTTACGGCGACCGTGCGCCCGAACCCGACCGGCCCGAGCAGGCGCCCAAGATGGACCGTGGCCATCCCGCCCGACGCGAGCGCGTCGAACAGTGCGTAACGACCGATGATGAGCGGCTCATGCTCCGCCTTCGCCAGGGCGGCTTCCGACACGACGCTCCGAGTCTATCAGGAGCGCGAGCGTCCGGACAAAGCGACGCGGCGCCGGTCAGGCGCCCACACCGTCCTACGGTGGGCTCCCGACCCGCGCCGCCGCGGTGTCGATCGGTGCGAAGGGCCTTTTTACGGGCTGTTCGCGATGTCGTTCAGGTCCGCCGCGTAGGCGTAGAGGAAGAAGAAGAAGTAGACCACGAAGCCGCGAGCCGGCTTCTGGATCCCCCGCATCTGCTTCGCCTTCGCCATCTCGGCGGGGACCATCATCCACATCCAGTAGTACTGGTAGAACGGGATGATCACGGGCCACCACGGGAACGCCGGGTTGCCCGTCACCGTCTTCAGCTCGTTCGTCATCTTGATGATCGACATCAGCGCGATGATGGCGCCGGCGAGGCCGAAGAGGTTGCCGACGAGGCCGAGCGCCGCGACGTCGGTCACCATCACGAGGATCGTCGCGATGATGTTGCCGACGACCATGATGCCGAACGGCAGGAGCATGGTCATGACGGCGTTGCGCGGGGTCGGCTTGGCGCCCGGTGCGCCGAAGCCCATGCCGGGCATGCCCTGCTGCATCTGACCGAACGCGCCTTGCATCGCGCCGCCGAAGCCGCCGCCGGGCTGCTGCTGTCCGTAGCCGGGCTGACCCTGCGGCTGACCGTAGCCACCGGGCTGCTGCGGCTGGCCGTAGCCACCCGGCTGCTGCTGCGGCTGGCCGTAGCCACCCGGCTGCTGCTGCGGCTGGCCGTAGCCACCCGGCTGCTGCTGCGGCTGGCCGTAGCCACCCGGCTGCGCGCTCGGCGGCTGGCCGTAGCCACCCTGCTGGGGCTGCTGCTGCGGCGGCTGACCGTAACCGGGCTGCGCGGCGGGCTGCTGCGGCTGGCCGTAGCCACCCTGCTGCGGCTGCTGCGGCTGGCCGTAGCCACCCTGCTGCGGCTGGCCGTAGCCACCCTGCTGGGGCTGCTGGCCGGGTTGACCGTAGCCAGGCTGTTGCGGCTGGCCGTAGCCACCTTGCTGAGGCTGCTGACCAGGATAGCCGCCGCCGGGCGGATAGCCGGGGGGGTAGTTGCCACCGGGGGGTTGGTTCATGGCGCATATCTTACGCTTGGATCGCTTCCGGGATCACGTTTTGTTCGAGGCTCCCGCCGACCCCCAAAATTGGCACAAAACAGCCGAATCCAGCGCTCTTTTGCGGGAGGGGGCGATCCGCCGGAGACTGAAAAACGCGCGCGGCAGAGCGCGTCGAACGGTCGCGTTCGAGCTCGGAGCGCGCCTACTTGCGCGTCGGCTTCACGCGCGGATGACGTGCGGGGTGCACCGCGCTAGATGCAGAGCGCACGGATGTGGATGTAGGTTGCACAGAGCTCGGAGCGGCGCTCGCCGACGGCTCGAACGACGGCGCAGCAGGCGGCTCGGCCGGCGGGGCGGCGGGCGGCGCGAGCGTCGCCGGCTCGAGCGGCGCTGCCGCGCTCACCGCGAGCGTCGCGCTGCTCGCCGCGGCGCTCCCCCGCTCCGCGCGGGGCAGCCGCGGTCGGGCGACGCGGTACACGAGGACCGCCGCGGTCGACGCGAGGAGGAGCGCGGAGACCATGAGGAGGATCGCCGTGCGCGCGCGGCGACGGCGCGTCTGGAGCGCCGCCCAGTCCTGGACCACGAAGTGTCGGCGACTGAGCTCGCCCGGGTCGGGCTGCGTCGGCATCTCGCGCGGCAGGCTCGAGACCATCGCGTCCACGCTCGGCGCCGGCGCGTGCACGGGGTACTGCCCGGAGCTCGCCGCGCCCATCATGGGGTGAGGCGTCGACAGAGGGACGTACGCGGCGTACGCCCCCGAGCCCATCGCGCCGGCGGGCGCGCCCATCATCGCCGCTTGCGGCGGCGATACGCGGAGCGCCGAGATCGAGGAGAGTGAACCAACCTCGCGCTGGATGCTCGCGAGCCCGCTGAGCACGCCGATCGAGCCGAACGGCGCGAGCGCGCGGGCGAAGGTCGCCGCCGTCGGCCAGCGCGCGTCACGGTCGCGCGCGAGCGCGCGGCTCACGATGGCCGTCAGCTCCGGCGGGACGTCACGACGGAGCGCCGGGATCGGACAGGGGTCCTCGGCGAGGACACGGTCGAGGACCTCCTTGATGTTGCCGCCGACGAACGCCATCTGCCCGGTGAGGACCTCGTAGAGGATCGCGCCGAGCGCCCAGATGTCGGCGCGGTGATCGACGCCCATCGGGTCCGTGATCTGCTCGGGAGGCATGTACGCGGGCGTGCCGAGGCTCCTCGTCTCGCGGGTAAAGCGCTGCTTGCCCGTCGTCGCCTTCGAGATGCCGAAGTCGAGCACCTTCACGCGACGCGAGCCGTCGGGACGCCGCGCCAGGAAGAGGTTCGCCGGCTTGAGGTCGCGATGGACGATGCCGAGCTGGTGCGCGGCGGCGATCGCGTCGCACGCCTGCAGCACGTAGTCGACGGCTTCGACGAGATCGAGCTGACCGCGCGCGATGATCTCCTCCTCGAGGTCGTTGCCCTCGAGGTGCTCCATGATCATGAACGGCACGCCCGTCGGGAGCATCCCGACGTCGGAGACGCGGCAGACGTGGTCCGACTGGATGCGCGCCGCGGCGCGCGCCTCGCCGAGGAAGCGCGCGATCGACTCGTCGCGCGATCCGAAGCGGTGCTCGACGAGGAACTTGATCGCGACGATCTGGTCGAGCGTCGTGTGGCGCGCCGCGACGACGAGCCCCATCGCACCGACGCCGACCACGTGCTCGACGCGGTACTTGTCGACGATGTCACCGATGTTCACCGGCGAAGGCAGATGGGACGGGACGTCCTGGGCCACCATCGAAAAGCATAGCGGAGCCGACCTCGGAGGGAAGGCTCGGAGCGCGCGATCACCCTGAAATTACACGTGCTCCAGCGCGCGTACGGCGCGCCGTGCGCCGCTCGCGATCGCCGCGCGCCACGGGCCGTCACCCCACGCTCGCGGACGTCGGCGTGGTTCACCGCCCCCATCGGCGACGAGGTGGATCGCCGGAAGAGGCTGTCGTTGCTCGCGGCGCACAGCGCGTGAGACTCGACTACCCGACGCGTGCGCCTTTCACGTACGCACGAGCGCTCGCGCGCTGCCCAACGTCGTTGGACAGCTCTCGAGCATCATCCTTTTCGCGAGCGGTTCCCCCGTCCCATTCTTGGACGGCCCTTCACCACCCGCACTGCTCGCCCTTGTTCTGATCCTTCAGCCACGCGCGGAGCGGCGCGAAGTACTCGACGAGCGCCGAGGCGTCGGCCTTCGTCTCACCCGAGAGGACCGCGAGCGCCTCCGGCCACGGCTTGCTCTGCCCGAGCTCCAGCATCGCGCGGAGCTTCGCGCCCGCGTCCTTGTTGCCGTAGATGCTGCACGTGTCGAGCGAGCCGGTGTGCCCGGCCGCCTTGCAGAGCGCGCGGTGGAACTGAAACTGGTAGATGCGCGCGAGGAAGTAGCGGATGTACGGCGTCGACGCGGGGATGTGATACTTCGCGCCCGGATCGAAGTCCGCTTCGCTCCGCTGCGCGCCGGGCGCGACGCCCTGGTACTTCGTGCGGAGCGCCCACCACGCCTCGTTGTACTTCGCCTTCGGCGTCTTGCCGGCGAAGACGTCCCAGCGCCACTTGTCGATCATGAGGCCGAACGGGAGGAAGGCGACCTTGTCGAGCGCCATCTTCATCTGGAAGTTGATGCGGCCCTTGTCGCCCTTCGGCACGGCGTCGAGCAGCCCCAGGTTCTTCAGGTAGTCGGGCGTGACGGAGAGCGCGAGCGTGTCGCCGATGCCCTCGTGGAAGCCGTCGTTCGCGCCCTGCTGAAAGAGGACGGGCAGCTTGTAGTAGTGGTGGAAGTAGTAGTCGTGCCCGAGCTCGTGGTGGATCGTGATGAGATCGTCCTCGGTCGGTTCGATGCACATCTTGATGCGGAGGTCGTCGTTCCACGAGACATCCCACGCGCTCGCGTGGCACACGACCTCGCGGTCCTTCGGGCGCGTGAAGAGCGAGCGCTCCCAGAACGACGCGGGGAGCGGGTCGAGGCCGAGCGACGTGAAGAAGCGCTCGCCGAGCGCCACCATCTTCTTCGGGTCGTACTTCTTGGCGACGAGCTTCTTGTCGACGTCGAGCGAGCCCTGCCCCGGGAACGGCTCGACGAGGTCGTAGATCGCGTCCCACTGCTGCGCCCACATGTTGCCGAGGAGGTGGGCCGGGATCGGCGCCTTCTCGGCGACCCTGTCCTTGCCGTACTTCGCGCGGAGCTTCTTCCGCGTGTAGCAGTGGAGATCGTCGTAGAGCGGCTTGACGTCCTGCCAGAGGCGCTCGATGTCGGCCTCGAACGCGTCGGGCGTCATGTCGTAGCCGGAGCGCCAGAGCGCGCCCATGTCGGCGAACCCGATCTCCTTCGCGCCCTTGTTTCCGAGCTCGGCGTAGCGCGTGTAGCGATCCTTCATCACCGGCGCGATCGAGTGCCAGCCCTTCCACGCCTCGAGGAGCTCGTCGTAGTTCCTGCTCTTCTTGAGGACGCGCGAGAGGTCGTCGAGCTTGAGCGGGGTCGTGGCGCACTTCTTCGCGCCCGCCGGCGCCGTGGGGTCGGTCTTCGGCGCGGGCGCCGGCTTCGCGCTCTTCGCGAGGGCCGAGCCCGGCGCCGGGCAGTACTCGCCCTTTCCGTAGACCGCCGTCATGCCGCTCTGGATCTCGGCGAGCTCGCGACGCTCGTCGGCGTTCGACGGCGCGGGGACGATCTGCGCGAGCTTGAGGAGCAAGAGCTGCCGCGCGACGACCGGCTCGATGCCCTTCACGCCGTCGAAGCGGCGCGCCTTCTGGATCGCGTCCGTCACGTAGGCCGCCGTCGCCTCTTCACCCGACGCGGCGAGCGCCTCGGTGTCGTCGGTGATGAAGTTCTGGTTCACCCATCCGGCGCGGTCGCGCGCGGTCCACAGACGGCGGAGGTCCTTGTCGACCTGCTCGATGAACTTCTTCGCCTCCTCCGGCGTCGCCGCCGAGGCGATGGCCGGCGCGGTCGTCGGCAGCGACGTCGCGGGATCGGGGCAGCGCGGACACGGCGCGGCCGGAGGCGGGGTCTCGCCGCCGCACGCAGCGGCGAGAGCGACGGTGACGACGGGCGCGAGCGAGAGGAGGAGCCGGCGACTCATGAGGAGCGCGCTTCTAGCGCGAGGGGCGCCCGAAACCAACAGCGGCGGCCCCACGCGCCGGGTCGGTTGTCAGGTTGTCATCGGCCGCGTTCGGAGGTCCGGCGCGCGACGCCAAGTTGTCGGGCGGAGCGGGAGCGCGCCCGCGGAGGCGTGGGGGAGCTCCGCCGCAGGCGAGCGTGGAGGGGGCGGAGATCCAAGCGGATTCCACCGAGCGCGAGCGGCGTCGACGCGCGCGGGCGACGGCCGGCACGACCGTCGCAACCGCGAGGGTGCCCATGTTGCTCCGCAAGATCGTCTCGCTCGCTGTCCCGACGTCGGTCGCGCTCGCGGCCTTCCTGCACGCGCACGCGATCGGCGCGCTGGTGGACGCCGCCGCCATGCCCTCGTCGATCGCGCCTTTCGCGGAGGCGCGAGCGGCGGCCACCGCCGGCGACCCTCGAGGATCGCGCTCCGCGAGCGCGATCCTCGAGCGAAACCCGTTCGATCACGAGACCGGCGCGCTCCTCCGCGAGCAGGCGGCCGCTCTGCCGGGCGGCGACGCGAGCGATCCCCGGTCGGCGCCGCCGTGCGCCGGCGTTCGAGCGGTCGCGTCGGTGCTCGGCGAGGAACCGGACGCGGCGTTCGCGGCGCTCGACGTCGGCGGAAAGAGCCACCTCGGCAAGCGCGGGGGCTCGATCGCGGACATGCGCGTCGTCTACGTCGCCGCCGATCGCGTCTGGCTCGAGCGGAACGGCGCGCTCTGTCAGGCGCGCCTCTTCGCCGCGCCCGGCGAGGCCGCGCCTCCCCCTTCGCCCGAGCCCGGCGCGGCGCCCGCCCCTCCGGCGAGCGCGCTCGCGCGCGAGCTCGCCGGCAAGATCGCGAAGACGGGACCGAACGAGTTCCAGATCGATCGCGGCGCGATGGACCGCATCCTCGAGGCGCAGGCGGAGCTCATGAGGACGCCGCTCGCCCCCGAGAAGGAGGGCGACCGCGTCGTCGGCTTCCGGCTCGTGCGGGTCCGTCCGGGGAGCGTGCTCGCGACGCTCGGCCTCGAGACGAACGACCGGCTCGTGTCGATCAACGGCATCGAGGTGACGAGCACCGAGCGCATGGTCGAGGCGTACGCGAAGCTGCGCAGCGGGACGATCGAGCGCCTCACGCTGCACGTGGTGCGCGCCGGCAAGCCGACGAACATCGACTACGTCGTGCGCTGACGCGCGCGCGTCACGGCCGGTCGGCGAGGTACGCGTCGACGGCGTCGCGGAGGCGCTCGATCCCCGAGACGACGCGCTCCGGCGGCACGCTCGTGTAGCAGAGGCGCGCGAACGAGCTCGCGTAGGCGCCGCCGAACGCGTCGCCGGGCGCGAGCAGGACGCCGCGATCGACGGCGCGCTCGAGGATCGCGTAGAGCGGACGCTCGCCGCCGCGCTCCTCGATGGCGGGGCCGAAGTCGAGGAAGAGGTAGGTCGCGCCCTCGGCGACGAAGGTGCGGAGCGGCGCGCCGGCGAGCGCGGCGACCGACGCGTCTCGCGCGACGCGGTACACGTCGCGCGCCGCGCGTGGAAAAGCGTCGTCGGCGAGCGCGGCGACGGCGGCGCGCTGCATCGCGAGCGCGACGTTGAACGCGGTGTGCGTCGAGACACGACGCGCCGCCGCGATGACGGGCTCGGGCGCGGTGATGAACCCGACACGCAGCCCCGCGAGGGCGTGGCTCTTCGAGAGCGAGTGGAGCGTCACCGTGCGCTCGCGCATTCCGGGGAGCGCGGCGATCGACGGCGCGGCCGCGGCGCCGTCGAAGACGACGTCGGCGTAGACCTCGTCGGCGAACACCCAGAGATCGTGCTCGCGCGCGAACGCGGCGATCCGCTCGAGCTCGGCGGACGACAGGACCTTCCCGTCGGGGTTGTTCGGCGAGATGAAGTAGACGGCCTTCGTGCGCGGGCCCACGGCCGCGGACAGGAGCGCCGCCGGATCGAGCGACGGATCGGCGTAGAGGCGCTGCGTGAGCGCCGCCTCGACCGGGACGGCGCCGCACGCGGTGAAGACCCCCGGCGCGAGCGGCCAGTACGGCGCGGCGACGATGACCTCGTCGCCCGGATCGAGCACCGCGCGCGCCGCGCAGAAGAGCGCGTGCGTCCCGCCGTTGCCGACGAGGAGCTCGGCGACCGGATCGACCTCGAGGCCGCGCCGCGCGAGGACCTTCGCCATCGCCTCGCGGAGAGGAGCGAGCCCCGCCGTCGGTCCGTAACGGTGAAGCGCGGCGTCGTCGGCGTCGAAGCCGCCGAGCGCCCGCCGGGCCGCCTCGGGCGGCGGCACGTGCGTGTCACCGATGTGCAGCGGGATGAGCTCCTCACCGCGCGCGGCGAGGCGATCGATCCGCGCCTGGAGCTCCGCGAAGACGGCCGGCCGGATCCGCCGCGCCGCGTCCGAGAGAGCTCGCTTCGTCATCGGCGCTCACCGCGCGCGGCCCGGCCGCGCGCGGCGATCAGAAGCCGATCTGCCCGCCGACCTCGGGGCCGACGCTCGGGGCGAAGGCGTTGAGGAAGGCGAAGTTGGCGCGCAGGCCGAACATGAGCGCGAAGCGCTCGTTCACGGCGTAGCGTCCGCCGCCGCCGAGCGCGATGAAGGCCGGGCCGGCGATGTGCCACGCGTCGACGTCCTTCTTCGCGGCCGCGGCGCCCGGCGGGGCCTCGATGACCTGGACGGGGATGCGGGTCTCGAACTGGCCGATGCCCGCGCCGCCGAAGGCGTAGGGCGCGAAGCCCTTCTTGTAGAGCGCGTCCTTGCCGATGACGTAGGTAGCGCGGAGCTCGAGGTGGATCGGCACCGCGAAGCGCTTGCCGTCGACCTCGGCCTCGGCGCCCGAGTAGCTGTTGAGGACGAGGCCGAGCCGGCCGCCGACGAGGACGTTCGGCGTGACGGCGTAGTCGAGCGTCAGCATGAGGCGAACGTTGCCGAGCGCGCCGCCGCCGGTGACCTTGTCCGAGCCGCGGTCCTTCGAGAGGACGATCGCGCTGTTCTCCGCTGCCTGCGACGGATCACGCGACGGGTAGTCGCTGCCGTCGCTGCGCGTGCAGTAGTAGTTCGAATCGTTGATCGGCGTCGCCTGCGCCGTGAGCTTGCAGACGTCGTCCGCGCTGGGAACGAAGGTGTAGTCGATGGCGCCGGAGAGGCCGACCCAGAGCTTCGGGCCCTTCTTCTGGCCCTCGTAGTCGGTGCACTTGTTGTCCGTCGTGCACTTGTTGCTCTTGCACTCGCTGTCTTCTTCGCAGAACTCGCCGCCGTCCTTGCCGACCGGCTCGATCTTCTCCGGTCCGACCGTCGTCTTCTTGCAGCCGGGGAAGTTGGGCGGGCAGTCGCCCGTGTCGGCGCACTGCGTGGGCGGCGACGCGTTCGGGAGGTGCGGCGACTCCTCCGGCTTCTCCGTCGTGATCGTGACCCGGTAGGGGTTGTTGCGGTCGCCGCCGGTGGCGATGGGGTCGTTGTTCGCGTCGAAGCCCTGGAGGTAGTACTGGGTCGTGCCCTGCTGGACGTCGGCGCAGGGGAGCAAGCCGCCCCAGCCCTTGTCGCCCATCTTCTTCAGCTCGGTGGTCTTCCACTCGGTCATGCCGAAGCCCTTGTAACGGGCGATGACCTTGGTGAGCTGCTCCTCGCCGCCGTACTCGACGTAGACGGGGATGGGCGTGCGGACCTGCTGCTCGGCGGCGGGCGTGTGGGCGAAGTCGCCCTCCGGCTGACCGCCGGCCGGGGTCGCGCCGCCGCCGTTCGCCGGCGCGCCGCCACCGCTGGCCGCGCGCTTCTTCGCGTCCGCGAACGCCTGCTCGAGGTCCTTCGTCTTGATGTCGGGATCGAGCGTGACGGTGGGATCGAGCTTGATGGCCTCGACGAAGCTCGCGATGCCCTTTTCCTTGTCGATGCCGCCGCCGATCTGCACGACGCCGAGGTCGCGCTTCAGCCGCGAACGGAGCTGGGCGGAGCACTTGTCGGTGCCGCACTGGCCGATGGCCTTCTCGAGCTTCTCGGCGGCCTTCGTGAACTCGGTCGCGAGGTAGTCCTCCTCCATGGCCTTCTTCTGAAGTGCCTTGGCGGGACCCTCGGCCTTGC
Source organism: Labilithrix sp. (assembly GCA_019637225.1). GTDB lineage: Bacteria > Myxococcota_A > Polyangia > Polyangiales > Polyangiaceae > Labilithrix. Next base: position 51,417 of record JAHBWC010000021.1, on the reverse strand, counting down.
CCTGCGCGCGGGCGGCAGGCGCCGCAAAGAAGAGCGCGAGGCCGGCTGCGAGCGGGAGGGCGATGACGAGGAAGGAGCGCAACGTCGACGCTTTGAAGGAGCTCACAGGCCGCTCCATTACACCGGTTTCGGATTTTTTTGGGGCAGAAAGCGTTTCCGCGACGGGTCGGCGCCGTCACGCTGACGTCTCCCACACGTGCGCCGGGAGCGGGTCGCCCCCTTCGACCCTGCGTCCGCCCCTTCGCACCCGGCGCTTTTCGCGCGGGTCGCGCGCTACGGACCGCCGGCCTCGGTCCGAATGAACTGGACGCGGCGGTTCAGCGCCTTGTTCGACGCGCTGCTGTTCGGCACGAGCGGCTGGGACATGCCGTAGCCCTTCGAGACGAGCCGCCCGTCCGGGATGCCCTTCTTCGCCAGGTACGCCTTCACGGAGTCGGCCCGCTGCTGCGAGAGCTTCTGGTTGTGGGCGGCGGCGCCGACGTTGTCCGTGTGGCCCTGGACCTCGAGCGTGATCTTCGGGTTCGCCGCGAGGACGTCGTAGACGGCGTCGAGGATCGGGAAGCTCACCGGCTTGATGGTGGCCTTGTTCGTGTCGAACTGGATCTGCTGCGTGATCCGGATCTCCTTCGCGGTCACGACCACGAGGCTCGGACAGCCGGGTCGCTCGCCGGTCGGCTGGCCGGGGGTGTTCGGGCAGAGATCGTCGACGTCCTTGACGGTGTCGTTGTCGTTGTCTTCGTCGGGACAGCCGTCCTCGTCCTCGAAGCCGTCCGGATCCTCCGGCTCGTTGGGGCACTTGTCCTTGTCGTCGGGGATGCCGTCCGCGTCGTTGTCGGGATCGGGGCAGCCGTCGTCGTCGAGGTAGCCGTCCTTGTCCTCCGGCTCGAGCGGGCACGCGTCGCGCGAGTCGGGGATGCCGTCGCCGTCGGTGTCCGGATCGTCGGGGCAGCCGTCGATGTCCTCGTAGCCGTTGTAGGTCTCGCGCTGATCGGGGCACGAGTCGAACTCGTCGAGGATGCCGTCGCCGTCGCGGTCGCCCTCGCGCGCGACCACCGGCTCCGCGCCGCACCTGTCCGACGGGCTGTTCGCGAACGCGGCCTGCGCGTTGGGCTCGGCGATCGCGAGGTGGCTCTGCGCGCCCGAGAGGTTGCCCTGATCGAGCCGCACCTGAGCGAAGGCGAGGTGCGACTTCGCGAGGGCGAGCTCCCGCGGAGCGCAGCGCATCGCGCCGTTCGCCTCGGCCTTCTTCACGACCGCGTCGATGCCGTCGATGCGCCCGCGCGTGACCGGCCCGGCGGCGCAGGAGGAGCCGACGACGAGGGCCACGACTCCGCACACGAAGACGCGCGCGCGCCGCGAGACGCCCCGCAACGTCGCCTCGCGCGCGCTCCCGAGCCGCGAGCCGTCCGCCCGCGAGCCTGGACGCGTCTTCACTTGTCGCCCTCGCCTCGCTTCGAGGCCTGCATGAGATCGATCGCCTTCTGCGCGTAGGTCTCGGCGGTCTCCGCGTACGTCGCGGCGTCGCCGTAGCTCGCCTCCGAGGCGTGGTGCTGCGCCTCGCGGAGGTGTTCCTTCGCGTAGTAGTACTCGTACGGCGCGGCGGACTCGGCGCCCATCGCGCGCGCCTGCTCGAGGCGTGCCTCCGCGGCGTTCACGGAGACGGCGTAGTAGACGCCTCCGCAGCCCGCCTGCATCCACCCCACGCAGACCACCGCCGCCAGCAGATAGCCCCGCATCGACGCTACGAGACGTACCAGCGCCGCACGCACCGACACAAGGACAAACCTTGCGGATGGGTTCAGAGGCGACGGAACACGCCGACGACGACGCCGAGGAGCATCGTCGGCTTGAAGTCGACCGCCCGGACCAGGATAGGCGCCATCGCCTTGTTGGCGGGCTGGAAGCGCACGTAATCCTTCTCGGGGTAGTAGTACTTCACCGTCGCCTCGTCGCCGATGAGCGCGACGACGATGTCGCCGCGGCTCGCGGTCAGCTGCTTGCGGACGAAGATGTAGTCGCCGTTGAGGATGCCGGCCTCGATCATCGAGTCGCCGTGGACGCGGAGGCCGAACACCTCACGGCCGCCCTTGAGGAGACCGCGGTCGACGCGCACCGTATCGATGACGTGCTCTTCCGCGAACAGCGGGAGCCCTGCGGCGACGCGGCCGAGGACCTGGACGTCGATGACGTCGTCGTCGTCGGACAGCGGCGGGAGGCTCGACAGGCCGTTCGGCGCCTCGGCGGGATCCGCATTACTGTTCGCGTGTGCGGTGGGCCGGAGCGCGCGCGACTTCATGTCCTCGCGCGTGAGGTAGCCTTTGCGCTCGAGCGCGCGCAGGTGATCGTTGACGCCGTTGGTCGACCGGATCCCCATTCGCGCGCCGATCTCGCGCAGCGTCGGCGGGTAACCGCGATCGGCGATCGACTGGCGAATGAAGTCGAGCACCATCTGCTGACGTTGCGTGAGTCCTTGCACGTTGTTCAGCGTACTGAACACGCGTACCCGAGTCAAGGAACGGGCTCCGTTTGTCGATTTCGACCCTATTTACGAGATGTTACGCGGGCTCCGTCCGCAGGTTTTCAACACACTCTTCGCCGCGTTGGCGTGGCTCATTTCCAGAGCTTGGAGAGGATCTTCCCCTCGAACGGATCGCCGTGGCAGGTGTCACAGCCGTTGTCCTTGCCGTCCGCGCGACGGAGCTTGTCGACGTAGTTGTCCTGCATCCATGCGCCGAGCGCGCCGAGGTCGCGGCGGTCGAGGAACTGCGCGCGGCCTCCGTGACAGCTGTCGCAGTAGAGCGCGCCGGCGCCCGCCGGCTCACCGTCGAGCGCGAGCGCCCGCGTGAAGTCGTTCCACATGTGGGTCGCGATCTTCTTGTTCGCGGTCGGCGCGCGGAAGTCCTTCTCGTGGCAGTGGCTGCACTGAACGCCGAGCGCCTTCGTGAAGGTGTTCATCACGTCGCGGAGGGTCTTGGCGTCGAGCTTGTTCAGGGGTGGCAACGCGGTCGGATCGAGCCCGATATCGCGGAGCTTCGCCGCCATGGTCGACGGGGCGACGTCCTTCATCGGCGCGGGCGGCGGGCTCGACGGGGGCGACGTCATCGTCGTGCCGCCGGTCGCGGGGCCCGGCCGTGACCCGCCCGTGGAGCCCGACGTCGCGGGCGGTGACGTCGCGCTCGGCGAGGTCGTGGTCGGCGGCGTCTGCGGTCCGGGTCCGGTCGACCCCTCGCCGGGTCCGCACGCCGTCGTCGCGGCCGCCGAGAGGGCGAGGATGGCCGCCGCGCCGACCAGGACGCCGCCCCGGAGGGCGGGGGCGAGCGGCGACGCCGACCGGGCTCGCCCGATCGTCCGCGCGAGAGGCCTGGACGTCATCAGAACCGACCGCTCGTCGAGAGGAAGGTGAGCTTGTCGTTCGTCTCCCGGAGGCGCGCCGCCAGCATGCGAACGCAGCTCCAGAGGACCTCGTACGCGAGGTCCTTGTGCAAAAAGAGCAGGTCGTCGAAGGCGTCCTTCGTGATGACGAGCAAGCGGCAACGCTCGTGCGCCAGGGCCCCGGCCGAGCGCGGCGACTCGTCGAGGAGCGCCATCTCGCCGAAGACCTCGCCCGGACCGAGGACGGCGAGGGCCTCTTCGCCCATGCCGCCGACCTCGCGCGAGATACGGACCTTGCCCTCGAGGATGATGTAGAGCTTGTCGCCGGGGTCGCCGTACTGGAAGAGGCGCGTCCCGTAGGCGAGCACCTCCTCCGTCGTGACGTTCGCGATCATCGCGAGCGCCTCGGGCGTCAGCCCCTCGAAGAACGGGACCTTCGCGAGCTGCGCCTCGCGCTCCGCCCCCGACGCGTCGCCGCGGTCTTGCTCCTGCACGGCCGGAGCGGCCGAGTCATTCGCCACGGCCGCAGCGTAGCCCTCCCACGATGCGGCCGTCCAGATGCGATCAGTGCGACGAGTTCGCCGCGAGCCAGCGCTCCGCCTCGAGCGCGGCCATGCAGCCGGTCCCGGCGGCGGTGACCGCCTGGCGGAAGACGAAGTCCTGCACGTCGCCGGCCGCGAAGACGCCTTCGAGCGACGTCTGCGTCGTCCCCGGCTTGGTCTTGATGTAGCCGTTGTCGTGGAGCTCGAGCCAGTCCTTGAACAGATCGCTGTTCGGGGTGTGGCCGATGGCGACGAAGAAGCCGGTCACGTCGACGACCATCTTCTCGTTCGACTTGTTGTTGCGGACGCGCACACCCGTGACCTCGCCCTTCGACACGTCGAGGATCTCGTCGACCTCGGTGTTGTAGAGGATCTCGATCTTCGGGTTCTTGAAGACGCGGTCCTGCATCGCCTTGCTGGCGCGGAACTCGTCGCGGCGGTGGACGAGCGTGACCTTCGAGCAGAGGCCCGAGAGGTACATCGCCTCTTCCATGGCCGTGTCGCCGCCGCCGATGACCATGACCGGCTGCTTGCGGAAGAACGCGCCGTCGCACACCGCGCAGGCGCTGACGCCCTTGCCCTGCAGCGCGGTCTCGCTCGGGATGCCGAGCCACTTGGCCTGCGCGCCCGTCGCGATGATGACGGTCTCGGCCGTCCACTCCTTGTTGTCGTCGCCCGCCCAGACCTTGAACGCGCCCTTCTTCGAGAGGTCGACCTTGTTCACGTCCTCGGTGCGGATCTCGACGCCCTGGTGGACGCCCTGATCGCGGAAGTGCTTCATCAGCGTCGGCCCCGCGATCTTCTCGGGGAAGCCGGGGTAGTTCTCGACGTCGTTCGTGATCATCAGCTGGCCGCCGGGGATGCCGCCGCGCGCCAGCCCCTCGAACATCAGAGGCTTGAGGTTCGCACGGGCGGCGTAGATGCCTGCCGTGTGGCCCGCGGGGCCGGAGCCGATGATGATGACCTTACGGGGCGCTTCGCTCATGGCCTCGGAGCATAACACCAAGACGAGGGGTCGCTACGCGCTCGTGCGCGCCCCGCGCGAGCCGCCCGCGGTGTCAGAACCTGTACGCCACTCCGACGTTGATGACGTTCAGCGCGTTGGTGATCGTGCCGAGGTTCACGGGCCAGCTCGTACGGTAGCGCTGCGTGCCGTCGCTGCAGCGGTTCGGGCCCGTGACGGTGGCGTCGCCGGGGCACGGCGCGCCGGCGACCGCGCCGATGCCGCTCGCGCTCCGGTCGGTGCGCGTCTGATCGGCGAAGAACGTGTGCCCGTAGCCCGCCATGATCTCGATGGCGTCCGTTCGCGCTGCATCTTTCCCGAGGCGGATGCGGTACGTGCCGCCGAGCGCGAAGCCGATGCGCTGCGAGGCCGCGAAGTCGACGTGCTGGAACTGCTCCCGGCCGGCGTTGGTCTCGATGTAGGCGCCCGCGCGGACCGCGAGCCGGTCGGGCAGGACGTTGTAGTCGCCGCCGACGCGGATCCCGAAGACGTCGCGGTACTGGCGCGGCTGGTCGGCGTTCGGCGGGACCTCCGAGTTGATCCCCGAGACCGGCAGGCGCCCTGACCCGCTCGGATCGCTCGGGAAGCGGACCTCGAGCGCGTTGATCGCCGAGTTGTTCGCCCAGGTGAGGTCGACCTCGAAGTCGAACAGATCGTTCGCGAGCGGATCGCGCCGGAACGACTTCCCGGGCGACGCCTGCGTCTGCGCCTCTTCGAGCGAGACGCGCGGCCGGTGGTAGCGAAAGCCGACCTTCGCCTCCATCGGGATGACGAACTTCACCTTCGCGTTGTCGCCCTTCCCGCACTTGCCTTCGTCCTGCGGGCGGCCGGTCCCGCAGTCGCTGAAGATCGTGTCGCCGTAGCCGACGCGGCTGTCGTCGCCGCGCGCGTTCGCCGCGGTGTAGAAGCTCGTCGCCGTACCGACGTCGCCGGTCGCGTTGATCGCGTCGGTCCACTGGTACCAGCCCGCGAAGTCGATCTCGGGCGTCACGCTCCAGAGGGCGCCGCCCGTCACGCGCGGGATAAAGTAGTCCTTCACCTGGAGGTTCGCGCGCACGTCGTTGTCGGGCGTCTGACCGCCGCTGTTCAGCGCGACGGTCGCCGCGGCGTTCTTGATCTTGGCGAAGCCCCAGCCGAAGCTCACGCCGAGGCGCAGGTTCGCGAGGACCTCGTAGCCGACGCCGACGGTCGGCGTGAGGATGACGCCCGCCTGACGCGTGAGCAGGTAGCGCTGCGGAGCCGGGCGGCGCGTGCCGGCGCCGTCCTCGACGAACTCCGGCCAGTTCTTCTCGCCGGCCGACGACGGGCCCATGACGAGCGCGCCGATGCCGAGGCGGTCGTTGATCCGCAGCGTCGCGCCGATCTGCGGGTTCACGGCGGGCTCGATGTCGTTGCACACCCGCGGGAACCGGCCGGCGCCGTCGGCGAGGAGATCGACGCTCGTGTCCCCCGCCGCCTTCATGCGCGTGAAGCACGTGTGGTGGAAGATGAGGCTGCTCTGGATCGTCACCCGCGACGGCTGGCCCGCGAGCCCCGCAGGGTTGAACGTGGTCGCGAGCGGATCGCTCGCGCGAGCGACCCACGCTCCGCCGCGGCCCATCTGCTCGGAGCCGTTGTCCGGGACCTCGGTGACGTTCGACGCGCGCGCGTCGCGTGGAGAACAGACGAGAGCCGCGAACGTCGGGACGACGAACGAGGCGGCCCACAGCGCGTGGCGGGTCCGGCGGTGCACGGCGGCAACGCTAAATGACCGAGCATGGCTCGGCCCATTTAGCTTCTTGTCATCACGGGGCGGCACGCGCCGCCCCGCCCCGGAAAAGCGCGGTTTTCCGAGGGCCCCACCCCACGCGGCGCTCGCTTCGCGAGCTGGATTCTGATCGAGCTTCACGCTCGCTGGTTTAGACCGAGCGCCCAGCTCGCACAATTCAGAACGCCGGGCGCTCGACAATGACGCGTGTGGTCACTCGCGGACGGGCGTCGCCTTGAGCGACGCGCGCCCCTCTTTCACGTAGACGGAGAACTTCACGCGCTTGCACCCATGGCGCTGCATGAGCGCGTCGCGGTTCTTCTTCAGCGTCTGCTGGAACTTCTCGAACGTGAGGCCGTCGGTGGGTTCGCCGCACTCACGCTTGGTGCGGATGAAGTCCTCGTAGACCTGCTGCCACTCGGCGGCCGGATCGAGCGCGGGGTTCGCGCCGCTCGCCGCGCTGATCAGGTCGGCGGAGGGCTGGGCGACCATCGTCTGCTCGTCCTCGTCCTTGCCGAGCTTCTTGGGAGGCGGCGGCGCGCCGCCGCCCGTCGGGAACGGCGCAGGCGCGGTCTGCGCCACGTTGAGCTTGCCCGCGGCCTGCGGTGAGGCCGCGACCGTGGCGCTGTGCGAGCCGGCGGCGGGAGGGGGCGCCCCGTGGTAACCGGCGGCCGGAGGCGGCGCGCCGGGCATGGCCATCGTCCGATCGGGCTGACCGAACGCGCCCGGCGAAGGCGGCGCGGCGTTCACCGGAGGCGGCGGCCCAGGACGCGAGTTCGGAGGCGGCGGCGCCCCAGGGAAGCGCCCATTGTTCGCGGCCGCCGCGGGGCTCGCGGGGCTCGGGCCCGCGAAGCTGCCCGGGCTCGAGGGCACGGGCTGCGGCGGCGCCGAGCCGTCCGGCAGCGGGAACGAGAACGCGCTCATGTTCGGCTGCGCGGGCACCGGACCGAGGATCGACTCGAGGTCCGCGGGCTTGCGCGCCGTGCCGCCGCCCTTCTCGACCACGCGCTGGATGCCCGCGTTGATGTCGGTCGCGATGGGACGGTAGCCGCCCCGGAAGCGAGGCAGGTTCAGCGTGTCGATCAGGCCGTTCTTCAGCTTGTCGGCCTGCACCTTCATCTCGCGCATCGGCATCGAGTGCTCGAGGAACGAGAAGAGGAAGCCGAAGATCATCGCGGCGCCGAAGATGACGCCGACCAGCCAGAGCTTCACGTTCTTCTTGTCGGTGTCGTCGGCGCCGGCGATGAAGCCGGTGGGCGAGTTGATCGCCACCTTCGGGCGCGCGACCGCGAAGCCGCCGCCGAGCTCCCATGCGTCGCCAGGGAGGCGCACGAACAGAACGCCGCCCTTGTCGTCGCCGAGCGGCCGCACGTCGGTGCGCCCGTTCTCCTTGAAGCCCTTGTCCTCGCTCACCGCCTTGAGGTCGCTGCCGAGCGCCTCGAGCGAGTTCTCGTCGAAGCCGTCGGTGCTCGCCGCGGAGGCGACGCGCTGGCCGAGCGCGAAGAACGCGATGTTCGTGCGCGTTCGCTTTCCGATCTCCTTCGCGAAGGAGTTGTCGACCCAGCGGAGCGCGACGACCGCGCCGATCGGCGGCTGGCCGACCTCGTCCTCGACCGGACGCGTGACGACGCGCGCGATCTTCCCGCCCCACACCCAGGTGTCGTCGCGGAGGAAGCCGTGGAGCGCGTCGAACACCGCCGGATAGCCGCCGAGCTCGAACTCTCCGAAGCCGTTGACCGCGTCGTAGCCGACCTGCGCGACGAGGCGACCCTCGCGGTCGGCGATGAACAGGACGTCGTTCTTGTAGTCGGCGGGGAGCTTGTCGTTGAACGCGACGAGCGCCTTGACGCCCTCTTCCTTCGACGAGGCCGGGATGGCGTCCTTGCCGTTCGCGCCGCGGATCGCCTTGGCGATGTTGGGGTCGACCGCGGGAAGGAGCAGGACGTCGAGGCGACGGCGCGCGTCGACCTGCATCGCCCAGCTCACGACCTGGCTGTCGGCCTTGAGCGTCTCCTCCATCGCCGCCTGGTTGCGGCGGTTGTACTGCCCGACGGCGAGCGCGACGATGTAGTACGCCGCGGCCAAGAGCAGGGCCAGGATGACGTACCAGATGCGCGACAGGATCATCATTTGGCGTCTGTCCCTTCGTCGAGCTTGAGCGGCTCCTTGAGCTCGACGACGCCGCGGTCCTTCGCGGAGAAGTTGATCTGCTTGCCCACTTCGCGACCGTTGAAGAAGGCCTTCAGGACGTAGTCGGACGGCGGGAGCGAGAAGACGAACGCTCCGTCGCGGCCGGGGTACGCGACGCTGACGACCTGCGGGTCGACGACGACGAAGGTGCGGACGCTGGGGTAGAGCTCGTCGCGGACCTCGTAGCGGCCCGCGCCCTGCGCCGCCCACGTGCGGACCGCGTTCGGCTGGAGATCGTCGGGCTGGAGGAGCACCTGCCCGGTCGCGCTCATCACGTAGATGCGGTGCTTGAACGGGTCGAAGTTCTTGAACGCGAGCTGGGTGTTCGGCGTGACGACGATGGTGGTCGGGAAGACGCGTCCCCCCGTCACGGTCATCCGGAACTCCTGCTTCTCCTGGTTGGCGCCTGTCGTGGCCGCGATGCAGATGTCGCGCGACGGGTTCGCCGAGAGCGTGCGGTACTGCGCGGCGACGGACGGTGACGGCTCGCGCCACGTCCAGCGCCGCGCCTCGGGCTTCGCGGCCTCCGCGTAGACCTCGGGAATGAGCTTCTCGTAGCCGCTGATCCGTCCCTTGACGTTCGGGGTGCCCGCCTGGCCGGAGGCCGTGAGCAACGCGAACGCGGAGAGCGCAGCGAACGTGAGTGGAGCGACGTTTCTTCGCATGGGCGCCAGCGAGGGTAACCCAAAAACGCTATCCTCATCCATGTGCTGCTCGAGGACGACGCGGCGAAGGCTCCCGGCGGTGACGGGGGGCGAGCCCCCGGCGACGTGGGGGAGGCCGAGCGACGTGGGCCGGCCGCGCCCGCGGACGGGTCGCCCGCGGGCGCGCACGCCGAAGATCCCGACCTGGCGCGGCTCGACGCCGATCTCGAGCCGCCGCCAAGCTCGACCCTGGGACGCCCGCCGACCGTCCTCCTCCCGCGCGGCGACCGCCCCGATCCGCTCGTCTTCCGACAAGGCGCACATCCACCCTTCGGGATCCGCTGGTACGGCGTCACTTCACTCTTCGGCCACCTTCGTAACTTCGCCGCCCGCGCGATCGCCGCCGAGTCGGTCGACGCGCGCGACTGGATGCGCCCGAACCCACCGGCCGAGCTCCTGGCCGCGGCCGGGCGGGTGCTCTCGGCGCGCGCCCGGCTCGGAGGCGCTCCGGACGGCGCGAGCACCCTCGCCGAGGCGCTCGGCCGGCCGATCTGGATCGACTTCGCCGCGGACACGGGCGACGATCGCGACGTCAGCGCGCGCGTCGGCGCGATGCTCGCGTCGACGTACGACGTCGTGGACGGCGAGGGCGAGCGCATGCTCCTCCCGCGTGGCGACATGCTCGTCTTCGGCGGGGACGTGGCGTACCCGGTCGCGACCGCCGACGAGATCTACAATCGCCTCGTCTTGCCGTGGAACGAGGAGCTCCGGAAGATCGGGGCCAGCTCGAGGAAGCGCGTCCTGCTCGGTACGCCGGGCAACCACGACTGGTACGACGGGCTCGACGGGTTCGGCCGCCTCTTTCGCCGCCGCGTCGACGAGCCGTTCCGCGCCGACGATCACGACACCACGCCGCGCATCGGCAAGCGGCTGCAGCAGCGTCCGGGCCGCAAGGTCGGCCTCGTCGCGCGGACGATTCACCTCGACGAGGTCGGGAGCCTCTACGGGCTCGCCGTGGGGGCGTTCAAGTCCGTGCGCGCGTTCTTCCGCGGCACGGCGATCAAGCGGCGGCGCCGCCTCGTGCTCCGCGGCTACGAGCCCATCCAGGAGGCGAGCTACTTCGCGCTGCCGCTGGCGCCGGGGCTCGACCTCTGGGGCGCGGACCGCCAGCTCGGGCGCGTCGACTTCCGGCAGCGCGCGTACTTCACCAAGCTGCGTGAGCAGGATCCGCAGCGCGCGGTGCTGTTCGTCGCGGGCGATCCGGCGATGGCCTACGGCCACCGCAACGATCCCGGCGCGCGCATGCTCGCCGCCTGCCGCCTCAGCCTCGATCGCGACCGCGTGCTCTTCCTCGCCGGCGACTTCCACCACTACGAGCGGCGGACGGTCGGGCGCTCGCTCCACGTGATCGCGGGCGGCGGCGGCGCGTTCCTCCACGGGACGCGCATCACGCCCTACCCCGAGCCGGCCGGACCGCCGGACGCCGTTTACCCGGACGGCCCCGCGACGCGGAAGCTCGCGCTCCAGGTGCCGGTGAAGCTCATGATCGGCCGCGCGGGGCTGCTCGTGCACCTCGCGCTCGGCCTGCTCGCGTCGATCGAGCTCGGCGCGGCGCACCGGAGCGCGAGCGCGCTCGTCACGGCGTCGATCGTGGTCTCGACGCTGCTCACGCTCCTCCTCTACTTCATCGCGATGCAGGGCCACGGCACGCGGGCGAAGCGCGCGGCCGTCGCGATCCCGTTCGGCGTCGCGCTCGGGCTCCTCCCGGTGCTGCTTCGCCTCGCGCTGCCTCACCTCCCCTTCCACGGCGCGGACGGCGCCGTCCTCGTCACGTGCGCGTTCGCCGGCTCGTTCATCTTCGGCGTGTACCTCACGGTGCTCACGCTCCTCGGGCTCGAGCACCAGCAGGCGTTCACCGTGCTCGGGCACCCGGGCTACAAGCACTTCGTCCGATTGTGCGTGCAGCGCGACGGGAAGATCGACGCGTGGGTGATCGGCAAGGACGACGTCCTCGCGGACGGCGATCCCGTGCTGGTCGATCGCTTCAGCTGGGACCCGAACGCGCCCGCGAAGCCCGGCGAGCCGCCCTAGGGATCCCGCCACACGCACGCACGCGCCCGCCCCGCCGTGCTGCCGGGAGGCCTCAGCGCGAACGAGACCTCCGCCGCGCGCGCATTTTGCCTGCGGGCCATCTTTTCGGCACTATCGGGCGGCCCCCGTCCGGATCTCGCGTGGAGATCGCGCGGATCGCGGCACCTGCAGGAGGCCCTCGTGAGACTCGGCATCGATTTCGGGACGACGCGCACGGTGGTGGCCTCGGCCGACCGCGGCAACTATCCGGTGCTCGGCTTCGTCGACGACGCCGGCGACTCGCACGACTGGATCCCGTCCGTCGTCGCCGAGCGCGACGGCGAGCTCCTCTTCGGCTTCGACGCGCTCGCCGCCGGCGCCCGCGCGAGCCGCTCCGGCGAGGTCAGCGTCGTCCGATCGTTCAAGCGGCTGCTCGCCGAGACCGACGCGACCTTCGCGCGCCCGGTGCGGATCGGCTCGGTCGAGATCGCCACCGGCGAGCTCCTCACGCGGTTCCTCGCCTCCGTGCGCGACGCGGTCCTCGAGCGCTCGACGCTCTCGGACGCGGCGCGCGGCGAGGGCATCCGATCGGTCGTCGCGGTGCCGGCCAACGCGTCCGGCGCCCAGCGCCTCCTCACGCTCGACGCGTTCCGCCGCGCCGAGCTGAACCCGACGGCGATCCTCAACGAGCCTTCCGCCGCCGGCTTCGAGTACACGCACCGCCATCGCGACACGCTCACGAGCAGGCGCGATCACGTCGTCGTCTACGACCTCGGCGGCGGCACCTTCGACGCCTCGCTCGTGCGCATGCGCGGCGCGAGCCACGAGGTCCTCGCCACCGCCGGCGTCAACCGCCTCGGCGGCGACGACTTCGACCGCATCATCGTCGACCTCGTCCTCGCGAAGGCGAAGCTGGCCGAGGCCGAGGTCGAGCCGATCGCGCTCGCGCGCCTCCGCGAGCAGTGCCGCGACGCGAAGGAGCGCCTCAACCCGAGCTCGCGCAAGCTGAGCATCGATCTGGAGGCCGCCCTCGGCGACGCCGCCCCGCAGGCCGAGATCGCGATCGCGGTCTCCGAGGTCTACGAGGCGTGCGCGCCGCTCGTCGAGGCGTCGATCGAGGCGATGCTCCCCGTGATGACGAGGCTCGAGGGCTCCGAGGGCATGACCGAAGACGGCGAGGCGCCTTTCGCGCGCGACGACATCGCCGGCATCTACGTCGTCGGCGGCGCGAGCGAGCTGCCGATCGTCGGGCGGGCCCTCCGCGCGCGCTTCGGCCGCCGCGTCCACCGATCGCCCTACGCGTCCGGCGCGATCGCGATCGGCCTCGCGATCGCGGGCGCTGACGCGGGGTTCGAGCTCGTCGATCGCTTCTCGCGTACCTTCGGCGTCTTCCGCGAGGGGCACGACGGATCCGAGATCACGTTCGACCCGATCTTCACCCGCGACACGGTCCTCCCCGGCGCGGGCGCGGGTCCGGTCGCGTTCCGGCGCCGCTACCGCGCCGCTCACAACGTCGGGCACTTCCGCTTCCTCGAGTGCAGCTCGATGACCGACGACGGGCGGCCGCGCGGTCACATGGTGTTCTCCGGCGACGTCCTCTTCCCGTTCGAGCCTCGCCTCGGCGATCGCGATCTCTCGGCCGTCCGCGTCGAGCGGACGTCGGGCGAGTCCGGCCCGCGGATCGAAGAGGAGTACGTCCTCGACGAGCACGGCCTCGTCGCCGTCACGATCAAGAACCTGGACGCCGGCTTCGAGCGCGTGTTCCAGCTCGGCGCCTGAAGAGCCGTCTCGTCTCACGCGGGGCGGCGGCGCGGGCGGGGACGGGTCACGACGGGGCGCTTCACGGGCGCGCCGCGGCGCGGAATCGCGTAGCAGACGATCTCGATGTTGTTCCGCTCGGCGTCCTTCACGAACGCCGCGAAGTAGTTCGGCCCGTAGCTGGGTCGAGGCCCAGGCGGCCCGTTGTCGGTCGCGCCCGCGTCGATCGCCGCGTCGTAGAACGCCTGCACCTGCTCGCGGCTCGCGACGCGGAGCGCATAGTGTCCGCCCCCCGACGCCCTCCGATCGCGCACGAGCCAGAAGATCTTCTCGCCGTTGGCGCCCATGCCGCACGCGTCGGACAGATCCATGTTGACGCTCATGCCGATCGCGCCGAGCGCGGCCTCGTAGAACCGCCGCGCCTCGCGGAAGCGACGCACCGGCACGGAGACATGATCGAGCTCGACGGCGGTCTTCTTCAAGGTGGCCTCCCGCGCGCGAGTCATGCGAGCAGGATGCCGGTCGACCCGAGCGCGACACTGGATGAGGTGCGGCGTCGCGCGTGCGCCTCTGCGGACCGGCGCGTGGCGTCCCGCGCGTCAGGTGCCGGAGGGAAACATGAGGACGAAGCGCGCGCCGCCCTCGGGGGAGCGCTCGGCGCGGATCTCGGCGCTGTGGTTGTCCATGATGTTGCGCACGATCGACAGCCCGAGGCCGGTGCCGCGTCCGTCGCCCTTCGTGGTGAAGAACGGCGTGAAGATCGAGGTGAGGTGCTCGCCGGCGATGCCGTGGCCGTTGTCCTCGACCGCGACGACGACGCGGCCGTCCGGGGCGAGGGTGCTCGACACGCCGAGCCGGCCGCCCGTCTCGGGCATCGCGTGGCAGGCGTTGGTGAACAGGTTGACGAAGACCTGCGCGAGCTGCTCCGGCATGCCGCGCACCGGCGGGAGCTGGTCGGCGAAGACGCGCTCGACGTTCGCGCCGTGCTCGGCGATCACGTGCTCGCAGAACGCCAGCGCCTGCTCGATGACGTTGTGGATCGCCACGAGGACCGGGACCTCGCTCGACGGGCGCGCGTAGGCGACGAGGTCGCGCGTGAAGCGGAGGATGCGCGTCGACGACTCGCCGATGCGGCGGAGCCGCTCGATGCTGTCGGGATCGCCGCTCGGTCCCTGCTTGCGGATGAGCCAGTCGGTGTACGCGACGATCGACGTGAGCGGGTTGTTGAGCTCGTGGACGACGCCCGCCGCGAGCTGGCCGAGGCTCGCGAGCTTCTCCGCTTGCATCATGTGCGAGCTCAGCGCGCGGAGCTCGCGCGCGTCGGCGGTGGCGCGCGCGTGCACGCGGGCAAACGCGAGGCCGCGGCTCATCGCGAGGACGCCGCGGCGGACGACGTGCATCATCGGCGAGCCGTCGACCTCGAGCTGCGGATCGTCCGACGCGAGGTGGAGCGTGGTGGCGCCGGCCTCGACGTCGAGGACGCGCTCGAACTGGTAGCCGGGGAAGAGGCGCGTCGGGTCCATCCCGACGGCGCGCCGCTCTTCTCCCTCGGGCACGTACTTGAAGAGGCGCTGCTCGGTCGGGTGGAGGTCGGGCGTCGACGCCGACGGCGGCGGCTGCGGGACGAAGCAGGCGCCAACGCCGCACTCGGGGAAGATCTCGCTGAGCGCGCGGACGAGGAACTCGACGACGGCCGCTTCGCCCGACGCGACGGGCATCTCGCACGCGGCGACGACGAGGCGATCGAGCCACGCGGCCTCGACGCGGAGCGACGCGACGGCGACCCGCGACTCGCGGCTGATCGGGACCGACGAGACGGTCACGCGCTCCTCGCTCCCGGCGCTGAAGGCTCCCTGATGGTCGTCTTTGTTGGACTGGGCCATTGGCTACTCCCGCTCTTTTTCCGTCCGCGTGGCCACACGCTCGGTCCGCTGCGTCGTTCGCTCGGCGCGCTGCGGCGCACGGTCGGGGCGCGAGCCCGGACCGGACCAGTCCCCCGACGGGCGCCGGGGCTCCGACTTCGGCGCCTCCTCGCCGGTCACCGGCGAGGCCACCGGCACGCCCTCCTCGCTCGCGCGGTCCAGGTCGAGGATCTTCTGCTTACCGACGTAGCTCTTGGTCTCGTACTTCGTGATCTTCCCGATCTTGCGGACGATCTCCGCCATCCGCTCGGACTCGCCCTCGATCACCTCGGCCGCGGCGAACGCGGGCGTCCCGGACTCGAGCAACCTGCGGAGGAGCGTGGCGTAGTTGCGGACGCTCGTGAGCGGCTGGTTCAGCTCGTGCGCCGCCGCGCCCGCGAGCTCCGCGACGATCGCCTGGCGCTCCTGGGCGAGGAGCTGGTCCTGCGCCTGCTGGAGCCGCTGCTCCATGCGCATCTTCTCGCGGAGGTCGGTGAAGATCCCGACGCTCCCGACCGCCGTGTCGCCTTCCATGATGAGCGCGCCGGCGAACGAGACAGGGACGGAGGCGCCGCTGCCGTCGATGATCTCGATCTTGAGGTCCTCGATGCGCCCTCCGCCCGCGCGGATCTCGCGCATGATCTTCTTCGCGGTCCCCTCGGGGTAGAGCGAGCGGACGTCGGTGCCGACGACCTCGTGCGAGCTCTTGCCGTAGATGCGCTCCGCCGCGCGGTTGAAGAGGATGACCCTCCCCCGCATGTCGCAGCTGATGATCGCGTCGAAGGACGAGTCGATGACTCGCTGGAGGAAGTCCTTCGTGTTGACGAGCTCCGCCTCGACCGCGCGCTGCTGCGTGACGTCGCGGAAGGAGGCGAGCACGGCGCCCTCTTCGCGGAGCACGCTGGCGGTGTTGACGTTGACGATGACGTTCTTGCCGCCCTTCGTCTTGAGGCGCACGTCGATGTCCTTCGGGAACGTATTCTTGAGGAACGCCGCGCGAAGATCGTGGGCGAGGTGCTCCTCCTCCGACGCGAAGATGTCGCCGAGACGACGGCCCCGGAGATCGCTCTCGTCGTAGCCGGTGATCTCGCGCGCCTTCGGGTTCGAGAAGAGCAGCCGGCCCTCCGAATCGAGCACGACGATGCCGTCGGCGGAGCTCTCGAAGAAGTCGGCGTAGCGCTGGAGCGAGCGCATCCGGCGCTCGGCCTCGAAGCGCGCGACGGTGACCTGCTGCGTCTGATCGCGGAGCGACTGCAGCACGCGCGCGTTGCGCAGCGCGATCGCCATCGCGCTCGCGATCGTCTGACAGAGCGCGAGCTCGCGGGCGGCGAACGCCCCCGGTCGCTTGGACCGGAGGAAGAGGACGCCCATCGGCTTCGCCTCGTAGAGGATGGGCAAGATGCAGAGCGACGAGAAGGCCGACCCCTGCTTCGAGGTGCGGACGATCTCCATCAGCGGGTGGGTCGCCGCGTCCTCGACGACGAGGGGCGCGTTGCTAGCGAGCACCTGCTGGATCTCGGGGTACTTCACCAGATCGATCGGCAGGTCGCGCAGCTGCTCGTCGTCCGAGGCCGCCACGACGTAGCCGACGTTCTCCTGCTCGCGGACGAGGACGATCGAGACGCGGTCGACCTTCGCGACCTCCGCGAGGCGCTGGACGACGGTGAAGAGAATGCCGCGGAAGTCGAGGTTCGACGCGAGCGCCTGGGTGAGCTCGAGGACGACCTGCGCGTCCTTCTCTTTTCTGCCGAGCTGGTCCATCGCGGTCCGGAGCCTGAGCTGGCCGCGCACGCGCGCGACGAGCTCGACGGGCTTGAACGGCTTCTTGACGAAGTCGTCGGCGCCGGCCTCGAACGCCTTGGCGATCTCGTCCTCGGCGTCGAGCGCGGTGAGGACGACCACGGGGAGATCGCGCGTCTCGGGCCGCGCGCGGAGGATCCGGAGGATCTGGTAGCCGTCCGGCTGAGGCATGACGAGATCGAGCAGGACGATCGCGGGATGCGTGCGATCGATCTGCGCGAGCGCCTCCGCGCCCGAGCCCACGGCGATGTAGTCGAGCTTGGCCTTCGCGAGCGCCTGCCCGAGGACATGGCGACTCACCATGTCGTCGTCGACGACAAGCACCGGCCCGGTCACGGCGGCGTGGGGCACCCGAGAAGTCTATCGGTCCAGAAGAGCCGACCGCAATGGAATGGCGAGGGTGTAGGCAGAAAGGCGCAACTCGCCCCTGCGACCCGCCCGCGGCTACTCGTCGAAGAGCTGCTTCTGCTTGCCCGAGGGCGGCGGCGTGACGAACGGGAGCTTCAGATGCTCGTAGGCGCGGCGGGTCGCGACGCGACCGCGCGGCGTCCGGCCGAGGTAGCCCTGCTGGAGGAGGTAGGGCTCGTAGACGTCCTCGACGGTGTCGCGCGGCTCGCCGAGCGCGGCGGCGAGCGTCTCCACGCCGACGGGACCGCCGTCGTAGTCCTCGATGATGATCCGGAGCAGCCGGCGGTCCATCTCGTCGAAGCCGGCCGGATCGATGTCGAGGCGCTCGCACGCCCGGACGACGATCGCGTCGTCGATCGTGCCCGAGCCGAGCACCTCGGCGAAGTCCCGGACGCGCCGGAGCAGGCGGTTGGCGACGCGCGGCGTCCCGCGCGAGCGCCGCGCGATGCCGAGCGCGCAGCCCGGCTGGATCGCGACCCCGAGGAGCGCCGCGCTCCGCTCGACGATCTTCGCGAGGTCCTCCTCCGGGTAGAAGTCGAGGCGGATGATGTGGCCGAAGCGCGAGAAGAGCGGCGCGGTGAGCAGGCCCGTGCGCGTGGTCGCGCCGATCAGCGTGAACGGCTGCACCGGGATCTGGATCGACGAGGCGAACGCGCCGTCGCCCGTCATGACGTCGATGTGGAAGTCCTCCATCGCGGGGTAGAGGCTCTCCTCGACCACCGGGTTCAGCCGGTGGATCTCGTCGATGAAGAGGATGTCGTTCTTGCCGAGCTTCGTGAGGAGGCCGGCGAGCGCGCCCTTGTGCTCGACGACGGGGCCGTTCGTCATGTGGAGCTCGACGCCCATCTCGTGCGCGAGGATCTGCGCGAGCGTCGTCTTGCCGAGGCCCGGAGGTCCCGAGAGCAAGAGGTGATCGAGCGGCTCGCCGCGCCGCCGCGACGCCTCGACGAAGACGCGGAGGTTCTCCTTGTGCTTCGCCTGGCCGATGTAGTCGTCGAGCGTGCGCGGACGGAGCGAACGCTCGAACGGCGCGTCGTCGTGCTGCGCGCCGGGATCGATCACCTCTCGCGGCGCGTTCTCGCGTGCCTCGCGCTTTGCCATGCCGACCGAGTTATCGGCGAGCTTCCGGCGCAAGTAAAGGCGTGGCGTCTCGGCCGAGCCTCGCGGGGTGTCCACGCGGCCGGCGCGCGGAGGTGGCTCAGGGCACGACGGTAACGTCGAGCGTCCCGACGCCGCTGGCTCCGTCGAGGCCGTCCATGAAGAGGAAGTACTCCTTGCCGGCGGTCACGGCGAAGCTCACGACGTCGTGGACGACCGAGGTCGAGGTCGAGGGCCGGCACTTCGGGAGCTCGGAGGTCGGATCGGCGCAGACGGTGCGCGCGTGGACGAGGCTGCCGACGAAGCCCTTGATTCGAGCCGTGAGGAGGCCGCCCGTGTCCGGGACGACGCGGGCGACGCCGTCGCGGGCGTCGCCGCCGCACGCGCTCGTATAGGTCGAGCGGAGCGCGCGCGTGTCGAGGGTGAGGACGCCGCGGCGCGGCTCGCTCCCCGCGCCCCGGAGGGTGAGCGACGCACCGGGGCAAGTGTCGGCGCCGGCGAGGGGCTCGAGCCGACAGGTCGACGAGCAGCCGTCGCCGTCGTCGGCGTTGCCGTCGTCGCACGCCTCCCCCGGATCGAGCTTGCCGTCGGCGCAGGCGCTCGATGCTTGGTCCGCGCGCGCGGGCGCGTCGTCCGCCGCCAACGCCGCGTCGGGCGACGACTCGAAGCCGAGCACGCGATCGCTCGACGCGCACGCGACGAGGAGCACGCCGGCGAGCGCGAGGGAGAGCTTCATGGCGAGCGGCCGAAAGACGAGCGGCTTCATCGTGATGGCGTGCGCCCTCGGGAGAGAACGCCTGCCCCTCCGATCCTGTCGTCTCGGGCGCGCGCGACGGGTCACGAGCCGCCTCCGTCGGCCGCTCGCGGGCCCTACGCCCGACGACGGAACGCGGCGGGCTCAGCCCGAGAGCGCAGCGAGCCGATCGCGGAGCTCCCGCGTCGCGTCGATGAGGCGCCCCTTCAGCGTGAAGCTGCCGTCGCCTTCCCTGTGCGTCCCGTGCGATTTCACCTTCACGGCGGCGGCCGGCTCGCCTGCGAGCGTCGCCTCGAGGCGCGCGCCCGGCGGCGCCGGCGTCGTCGAGCGGAGCACGATGGCGTCGCCGACGACGCTCACGATCTGGGCGTGGCCGCCCTTCGCCCACACGACGTGCGCCAGCGGCGCGCTCGGCGTCTCGTCGCTCACCCGCGCTCCTTGCGCGCGCGGCCCATCGCGGCACGCGCCTCGCGGTCGGCCGTCTTGGCGGCGATGTCCGCGCGCTTGTCGTGGGTCTTCTTGCCTCGCGCAAGGCCGAGCTCGACCTTCACACGGCCGCGCTTGAAGTAGAGGCGCAGCGGGACGAGCGTCATCCCCTCGCGCGAGACGGCGCGATCGATGCGGGTGATCTCCGATGCCTTCACGAGCAGCTTCCGCGCGCGGCGCGGCTCGTGCGGGAACGCCGCCGCCTGCTCGAACGGCGCGATGTACATCTGCTTGAGCCAGAGCTCGTCCCGCTCGACGGTGGCGTAGGCGTCGACGAGCTCGACCTTGCCGGCGCGCATCGACTTCACCTCGCTGCCGACGAGGACGATGCCCGCCTCGAGCTTGTCGTCGATCGCGTAGTCGAACGTCGCCCGCCGGTTGTGGACGATGAGCTTCTCGATCGCGTCGTCCGCGGCCGCCTTCTTGACCGGTGCGCCCATTCGCCGTCTCTCGTCAGCCCCCGTCCGCCGGCGGGAGCTCTTCGCCCTCGTACGGCAAGAACGTCGGTTCCTCGACGTGCGCGATGTCGAGCCTGGTCTCGAGGTTCTCGACGCGGGCGCGCAGCCGCTCGTTCTGCGCGACGAGCGCGCGGATCATGTCCTGCACGGGATCGGGGAGGTTCGCGTGATCGAGCGCGGCGTCGAAGCGGTGCTTCGCCGGCACGATGACGCGCGCGGGGACGCCTACGACGGTCGCCCCCGACGGCACCGGACGGACGACGACGCTGCCCGAGCCGATGCGGGCCCCTTCGCCGATCTCGATCGCCCCGAGGATGCAGGCGTTCGAGCCGACGACGACGCCGCTCTTGAGCTGCGGGTGGCGGATCGTCCGCGCGAGCGAGACGCCGCCGAGGACCACGCCCTTGTAGAGGATGCAGTCGTCGCCGATCGTCGCCGTCTCGCCGACGACGACGCCCATCCCGTGGTCGATGAACACGCGCCGGCCGATCGTCGCGCCGGGGTGGATCTCGATGCCGGTGACGAAACGGTTGAGGTGCGCGAGCGCCCGCGCGGAGAAGGGCGCGTCGTTGGTCCAGAGGTCGTGCGCGATGCGGTGCATCCAGAGCGCGTGCACGCCGGGGTAGAAGAGCGCGACCTCGAGCGGCGAGCGGGCCGCCGGATCGTTCGCGCGGACGGCGGCGAGGTCTTCGCGAGCGTGCGCGACGGCGGCGGGAATGCCGCGGATCCATCGAAGAGCCGCCTTCGTCAACGACATGACCTGATCGCCCGGTTCGCGGGAGGCGGCAGCTTAGCGTAAAACAGCCGAAGAATGAGCCTCTTCCCTCGCGTCGCTCCGCCGAGGAGCCTCTCCAAGCTCGAACGCAGGGCCGTCCACGCGGTCGCCGACCACGGTGTCTTCCGCGTCGAGCGCCTGCAGTACGACGGTCTGCCGCGGGACGTGTTCGTCTTCGCGTGCCCCGACTGGTGCAACGTCGTCGCGGAGACCGAGAGCGGCGAGCTCGTCTTCGTGTGGCAGTACCGCTTCGGCACCGACGCGATGTCGCTCGAGATCCCGGGCGGCGTGATCGACGAGGGCGAGTCGCCCGAGGCGGCGGCGCTCCGGGAGCTCCGCGAGGAGACCGGCTACGAGGCGACGTCCATCGAGCTCCTCAGCGTCGTCGAGCCGAACCCGGCGCTCCAGGGAAACAAGTGCTTCACCTACCTCGCGCGCGGGGCGCGCCTGGTCGGGCCGACGGCCTTCGACGACCTCGAGGACCTCGAGGTCGCGCTCGTCCCGAGGGGCGACATCGCCGCCGTCCTCGACTCCGGGCAGATCACGCACGCGCTCGTCGTGAGCGCGCTCGAGACCTACCTCCGTCGCTTCTCGCGCGGATCGATCGCGACGAGCTCGCCGTCGTACGGCTCGTAGCCCTCTTCGTCGTTCGCCGCAGGCGCGATGAACCGCGGCGTCGTGATCTCCTCGGCGTACTGGGACCACTCGCGCTCGAGCGCCTTGCGCAGGAAGTAGCGGCCGTCGCCGACGCCCATCCCGAGCACGACGCGACGGAGATCGAACGCCAGCGCGCACGCGTTCGGGTAGCGCGCCTCGGGATCGACCTCGAGCGCGCGAGACAGGACGGCGTCGACGCCTTGCGGGAGGTGCGGCTGGAACGTCATCGGCTGGACGTAGCCCTCGCGCGCCAGCCGGATGGCCTCCGAGTTCGTGAGGACGCTCGGGAAGCGCGGCCCGACAAGGAGCTCGCGAAGGAGCACGCCGAACGAGAACACGTCGGAGCGCGCGTCGGCCTCCTGACCGCGCGCGACCTCGGGCGCCATCGTCGCGGCGCGGTTGGCGACGCCGCGGAGGCTGCGAATGCTGGACGTCGCGACCCGCGACATGCTCGTCTCGAAATCGCTGACCTTCACCTCGCCGCGCCACGAGAGCAGGACGTCCCGCGACGAGAGCGCGTGGTGGACGACGCCGAGCTGCACCCCTTCGTGATCGCGCGCGACGCGCGCCCCGGCCAGCCCCTCGGCGACCTCGGCCGCGATGAAGAGCGCGAGGTCGAGCGGGATGCGCCGCTGCCTCGACGCATGAGCTTCCTGCAGCTTCGCGAGCGATACACCCGCGACGAGCTCGGAGACGACGAACGGCTGACCTCTCCGCTCGCCGCACTCGTAGACGCCGGCGACGTTGGGATGGTCGATGCACGCCACGCGGCGCGTGGTCCGCGCGAGCGTGCGGAGGACGAGATCGGCTTCGTCGCTCGACACGGCGGAGAAGAGCTTCACGGCGACCGAGCGGCGGACGCCGTGCTCGGAGCACATCAGGCCGCGGTGGACGGTCGCGAACGCGCCCTTGCCGAGCACGTCGAGGAGCTTCACGTGACGACCGTCACCGAGCTCCAGGTGTTCCTCGTGTCCCGACTGCCGACGCTTCGAGCTCACCATGACGACCGCAATGGATCTCGATGTGCAACGACTGGACCGGGCCCTCTCCCCCCAGAATCCAGGGAAACAGCGGGGTCTTTGGACCTTCACGGATCCAGACGGATCCACGAAACGGATCCATGTTCGATCTCGGACAGTTAGGGCTCGATGTGCGCTCCTGTAAGCCTCGTGCTGCCGGCGGCGCGACGGTGGTAAACATCCGAGTGACATGAGGGATGCTCCCGCGCCGCGACTTCACCTCTTCGTCTGCGCCAACCGCCGCGAGGGCTCTCCGCTCGGTCCGGGCTGCGGCGATCGCGGCGATGCGCTCTACGACGCGCTCAAGCGCGAGGTCGCCCTGCGGGGAGAGATCGCGACGACGTGGATCACGAAGACCTTCTGTCTCGGGATCTGCCCGAAGGAGGGCGCGACCGTCGCGCGGTGGCCTGCGGGCGAGGCGAGCGCGATCGTGACCGAGGTCGCGCCGACCGACGCCGCCGAGCTCCTCGGCGCTCGCGCGGCCGAGCCGAGCGCCGCCGGACCGACCCTCGCCGAGCTCGCGCGCGAGCTCGACGCGCTCGAGGAGCTCCAGCGGAAGAAGGTGCTCGACCTCGCGCGGCGCCTGAAGCCCGGGCTCACGCTCGAGGACGTCCAGACCCCCCACGACTTTCCGGAGCTCGACGATCCGGACTGGCACTACGCCGACGGGGTGCTCGCCGGCGTCCAGTCGGTCAAGAGCGCGCTCTCCGCCATGATTCGCGGCAGGAGCGGCGGCGAGACGAGAGAAGACTGATGTCGAAGAAGAAGCCGAAGGGCCACAAGGGCGACCGCGAGCCCGAGCTGCCGAAGTTCGGCGGGTTCAAGCCGCTCGCGGCCGGGCTCGGCGATCTCAAGGCGAAGATCGACGCCGAGCAGCGCGCAAAGGAAGAGGCCGATCGCGCGCGCATCGCCGCGGGCAAGCGCCCCGCGCCCGCTCCGGCCCCGCGGCCCGCGCCCGCGCGCGTCGAGAAGCGGACCGCCGAGAGCGACCGCGACGACGAGCTCACGTTCCACCGGATGATGAGCGGGGTCGTGCCCCTCGAGAACCGAGGCAGCCGCGTCCCCGTGGCCGGCGGAGCACGGGTCGAGCCCGGCAAGCTCAAGCCTGCGGACCTCCGCGAGCGCGCGCGTGAGGAGGCCGTGGCGGTGCTCGACCACCTGCATCACCTCGTCGACGACGTGGTCCGCTTCGAGGTGACGGACGACGGCAAGCGCGTCGAGGGCCGACGCGTCGACGTGCCGCCGAGCCTCCTCCGCGATCTCCGCCGCGGCGCGCTCCCGATCGACGGCCGGCTCGATCTCCACGGGCTCGGCGCCGAGGTCGCGCGCGAGCGCTTGCTCGAGTTCCTCCGCGCGCAGCGGACGCGGGGCGAGCGCTGCGTCCTCGTCATCCACGGCAAGGGCGAGCACTCCGTCGCGCCCGGCGGCGTCCTCCGCGGAGAGATCGCAGCGTGGCTCTCGCAAGGTCGTGCACGCGAGCACGTGGCGGCGTTCGCGACGGCGCACGACGAGGACGGCGGCGAAGGCGCGGTCTACGTCGCGCTGCGTCGCTGAGACGGCGACGTCGGAGCTCGAGGGGTGCGCGCTGGCTGTCGGCGTGGAGCGACGGTGAGAGCTCGCCGCGCGATCCCGCACACCGCGCGCACCGCGACGCGCACACAGTGGCGACCTACGCTTCACGCACATGCGCCGCGCGCACAGAGGCGATCGTGCGTCGCTCCCGCGAAGCCCGACGTCGCGCGAAACGAGCCGCGCGAGTGACGCTTCGCAGCATTCGCGATCGTCCCGCCGCGATCATTCGGCTGGCCCGGGGCCGGGGTCGGGACTACTGTTCGCCGAGGACTGCAGCACGCCACCTTCACGGAGCTCCGATGGTCGAAAAGCTTCAACAAATCTGGGTCGACGGAGAGCTCGTTCCCTGGGACGACGCGCAGGTCCATCTGCTCACGCACTCGTTCCACTACGGCCTCGGCGCGTTCGAGGGCATCCGTTGTTACAAGCGCGCCGACGGCAAGAGCTCCATCTTCCGCCTCCGCGAGCACATCGATCGCCTGTTCGACACCTGCAAGATGGTGCTGCTCCAGCCGAAGTTCACCCGCGAGCAGATCATGCGCGCGTGTGCGGACACGCTGAAGGCCAACGGGCTCGAGGAGGGCTACCTCCGCCCGGTCGTGTTCCTCGGCGAAGGCGCGATGGGCATCTACGCGCCGAACAACCCCGTCCGCGCGACCGTCATCGCGTGGAAGTGGGGCGCGTACCTCGGCGATGAAGCGCTGAAGAGCGGCATTCGCTGCAAGATCAGCTCGTTCGCACGCCATCACGTCAACGTCAGCCTCGCGAAGGCGAAGATGATGGGCCAGTACACGAACAGCGTGCTCGCCAAGCGCGAGGCGAAGTTCGGCGGCTACGACGAGGCCATCCTCCTCGATCCGACCGGCTACGTGTCCGAGGGCTCGGGCGAGAACATCTTCCTCGTGAAGAAGGGCAAGCTCATCACGCCCGACCTCTCGTCGTCGATCCTCGAGGGCATCACGCGCGACACCGTCATCACGCTCGCGCGCGAGATGGGCCTCACGGTCCAGGAGGGACGCGTCACGCGCGACCAGCTCTGGCTCGCGGACGAGGTGTTCTTCACCGGCACCGCGGCGGAGATCACGCCCGTGCGCGAGATCGACAACCGCCCCGTCGGCGACGGCGTCGTCGGCCCGATCACGAAGAAGCTCCAGACGAAGTTCTTCGACGTGGTGCGCGGCAGCGACGCCAGTCACCCCGAGTGGCTCTCCCCGCTCTGACGTCACGCGCGATCGCGACGGCGGCGCTCGCCGTCGCCGCGTGCGCCGATCCGCCCGCGACGACGGCCCCCGCGCGCGCTCCGTCCGGCGATCCGCCGGGCGGGGCCTCGACGCGGCCGCCGGAGTACGCGCGCGAGGACGCCGCGTGGGGGAAGTTCCACTCGAAGCGCTTCCAGCTCACGATCCCGCTGCCCGACGGCCGCGCGTGGAAGATCGACGACCACCGCGGCGCCGAGCTCGTCGCCGTCCACGCGCCGACGGACTCGCGGCTCACGCTCGTCGCCACGCAGGAAGACGAGCTGATGAACCGGCAGCGCTGCGAGGAGCGCGCCCGCGCCCGCGGCTGGGTGATGAAGCCCACCCTCACGACCGTCGAAGACCAGGTCACGGTCGGCCCCGACGCCTACGACTCGCGCGTCTGGGTCGCGATCGACGCCGCCGGCGAAGGCGGCAAGGTCGAGGGGCACGTCTTCCTCTTCGGCGCGTTCCTCCGCCGGTGCTTGCTCGTGCACCTCTCGACGAGCATCCCTTCGCCGAAGGACGACGAGGTCCTCGCCTCGCGCCTCGCCGTGGGCAGCGCCCGCATCGTGAAGGCGATCGCGATCGATCCGCTCCGGACCACCGACGACGCCGTCGTCCCCCGCGACAAGCCCGACGTCCGCCGCTGAGCCGCGGGCGGCGCGCGGACGTGCCCCGTATCGCCGCACGCGGTTCGGGCCGTCCGCACGATTTCGAGCGAGCGTCAGCGGCGCTGACTAGAATCGAGGCGCGATGAGCCCGCTCGACACCGACGTGGCGATCGAGACGCCGGAGCACATCGTCTTTCACTACCGCGTGGCGGGTCCGGCGCGACGCGCCCTCGGGCATGTCCTCGACCTCGCGCTCTGTTACGGCGCGGTGGTCGTGCTCGGAGTCATCGTCGTGCTCGCCGCCCTCGGTGGGGGGATCGACTCGGGCGAGATCGGCTCCGCCGCGAAGGCCGGGTTCGGTCTCGTGCTCCTCGCGCTCTTCGCGGCGCAGTGGATCTACTTCGTCGTCTGGGAGGCCGTCTTCGGCCGCTCGCCGGGCAAGATGGCCGTCGGCCTCCGCGTCGTCACCACATCGGGGCGCCCGATCGGCTGGCGCGCGGCGGCGTTGCGGAACCTGCTCCGCGCCGCGGATCTGTTGCCGGTCGGCTACCTCGTCGGCGTCGTCTCGATGGCGCTTTCGTCGCGCTTCCAGCGGCTCGGCGATCTCGTCGCCGGCACCATGGTCGTCGTCCCCGAGAACGCGCGGCCGGCGCGGGCGCTCGAGCTGTCGCCGCCCGCGGAGCCGCGTGAGCTCCGCGAGCTCCCCGAGCACATCGCGCTCGACGCCGACGAGCGCGCCGCGATCGAGCTCTTTCTCCGCCGTCGCCACTCGCTCGGCCAGGCGCGCGAGCACGAGCTCGCAGGCATGATCGCGCGGACGCTCGGCGATCGCCTCGGGTATGCGCATCGCGATCCGTCGCGGCTCCTCGCGCTCGTCTACGATCGCGCCGTCAACGCCGGCCGGCTCGAGGCGCCGCCGTCGTCCTGGTATCCCAAAGCCAAGGCCGATCGCTCGGCGGGAGCGGGGCGCCCGTGAGCGTCGCCTCCACGCTCACGGAGAAGGCGTTCGCCGACCGGCGCCGCGGTGAGTGGGAGGAGCTCGACGCGCTGACGCTCGAGGCGCGCCGCGGGCTGAAGAAGCTCCCGGCCGACGACGTGCTGAGGATGTCGCCGCTCTACCGGAGCGTCTGCGCCGACCTCGCCGCGGCGCAGGCCGCGCGGTACAGCGCGCCGCTCGTCGACTACCTGCTCGGGTTGACCGCGGCCGCGCATACCGTGATGTACGGACCGCACGCGCGCGGGCGCGAGGACGGACGGAAGGGCCGCGTTCGCCACGCGTGGCTCGTCGCGTTCCCGCGCGCGGTGCGCCGGTTCAAGCGCGAGATGCTCCTCGCGGCGGCGTTGTTCTTCGTGCCGTTCGCGCTCGGCTGCCTCCTCACGCTCCGCGATCCGACGTTCGCGTTCCGCGTCGTGCCCGAGGCGATGCTCCGTCCGCTCACCGAGGCCTACGCGAAGGGCTTCGAAGGCGGTCGAGAGGCCGGCGAGGGAGCCTTCATGGCGGGCTTCTACGTCTACAACAACGTCGGCATCGCGCTCCGCTGCTTCGCCCTCGGGATCTTCGGCGGGCTCGGCTCCGCGTTCTACCTCGTGCAGAACGGGCTCTCGATCGGCGCGATCCTCGGCTACGTCGCGTCGCAGGGCGCGGGCGAGAACATCGTCGTGTTCATCGTCGGCCACGGCTCGCTCGAGCTCGGCGCGATCGTCCTCGCGGGCGGGTCGGGTCTGTCGATCGGATGGTCGCTCGTCGCGCCCGGCGACCTCCCGCGCCTCGTCTCGCTGCAACAGCGCGCGCGGGAGATCCTCGTCGTCGTGGCCGGCGCGGCGGTCATGCTCTTCATGGCGGCCGCGATCGAGGCGTTCTGGTCGGGATCGAGCGCGCCGCGCGAGGTGAAGGTCGTCGTCGGCGGGACGCTCTTCCTCCTCCTCGTCGCCTACGTCCTCTTCGCCGGGCGCGGCGAGACGGAGCCGGACGACGCGGGGAGGCCGTCGTGAACGGAGGACCGCCGAAGACGCGGCCCGCGCGAGGCGGCGGCCTCGATCTCCTCCACGCGCGCGTCTCGTTCCGGGATCGCTCGGTGTCCGACGTGCTCGACCTCGCGCTCCGGTTCATCGTCGTCGAGGGGCGCACCTACGCGAAGGTCGCGCTGGGCTCGCTCTTGCCGCTGGCGGCGATCTCGCTGCTCGCGGCGTGGAAGGTCGGGTGGCCGGCGTCGTGGGCGATCGCGCTCCCGCTCGCGACCATCGCCGAGATCCCGTTCACGGTGCTCGCGTCGCGGCTCGTCTTCCAGGACCGCGTCCAGGCGCGCGAGGTCCTCCGCGCAGCGCTCCGCGACGGTCCGCGCGTCGTCGTCGCGCGGGTCCTCGCGGGCACGCTCATCGCCCTCGGCGCGACCCTGCTCGTGATCCCCGGCGTCTGGCTCGCCACGACCTTCCTCTTCCTCTCGGAGGTGATGCTGCTCGAGCGCGCCCCGATCGGTCAGGCGCTCGGACGGGCGCAGCGCGTGACGGCGAGCGCGGCGTCCGAGGTGCTGGTCGGCACGATCCTGTTCTTGCTCGTCCCCGCCGGGAGCGTCCTCCTCGCGGACATCGCGGGACGCATGGTCCTCGGGGAGCTACTCCAGTTCCGCCCGCCGCGACCGGTCTGGGCCGAGGGCGGCGGCGTCCTCGCGACGCTCGGGCTCTTCGCCCAGGTCCCGTACCTCGCGACGGCGCGCTTCTTCCTCTACCTGAACGTGCGAACGCGCGCCGAAGGCTGGGACATCCAGACGCGCTTCGCGGCCATCGCGGCGCGCGCCGAGGAAGGAACGGCGGAGAGCGCATGAAGGCGCCGCTCGTCGCGATCGCGCTCGGGGCGCTCACGTTCACGGCACAGGCGCGCGCGGCGAACGAGCCCGAGCCCGCGCGCGACGTGGCCGCGATCGACGAGAGCGCGAAGGCCGCGTACGACGAGGGCAAGTACGCCTTCTGCACGGCGCCGGCGCGCCCGCTCGGCGTTCGTCAGCGCGGGCTCTGCACCCTCGCCGCCGAGATCGACGGGTGCGACGGCCTCCAGAAAGCGTGCAACGTCCACGACGCGCCGAAGGACCGCGGCTGGCTCGAGCGGATGGCGGAGTGGCTCGGTCCGGCAGCCACCGTGCTCCTCTACGTGCTCGTCGGCGTCATCGTCATCGTGGTCGCCATCCCGGTGATTCGCGCGCTCCTCAAGCGGCGCCGCGACAAGAAGCTCGCAGGCCGCGAGCCTCCGGCTCCGAACCGCGCGCGCCTCCTCGAAGAGGCGCCGGTGATCGCAGAGGAGGTCTCCGACGCGGAGGCGGCCCTTCGGCTCGCCGAAGCACACCGGACGCGCGGCGAGCTGAAGGAGGCGCTCGGGCTCTACCTCGCCGCGTCGCTGGCGGCCCTCGACCGGCGCGGCGCGATCCGGGTCGCGCGGCACCGAACCAACGGCGAGTACGTCCGCGCCTGCGAGGAAGAGGGCTCGCGAGCGCCGCTCCGCGAGATCGTGCGCGAGGTCGACAGGGTCGAGTTCGGCGGCGCACCGCCCAACGACGACCGCGTCGCGCGGGTTGCGTCGCGCGCGGCGGCCATCGTCCGCGTGACCGCGAGCGCGATGCTCGTCCTCGCGCTCGGCTTCTCCGCCTCGGGCTGCTCGGCGCCGCAGAGAGGCGCCGACCCCGCCGGAACGGAGCTCCCGATCGCCGTGCTCGAGCGAAACGGCTTCCGCGTCGGTACGCTCGAGACCTCGCTCGCCACGCTGCCGATCCCCGAGGGCGACGCGGCTCCGAGCGCGATGCCCGTCGTCGTCGTCGACATGGAGAAGGTCCCGATCGAGGGCGAGGCCGCGGCGCACATGATGCGCTGGGTCGAGGCAGGCGGCGTCCTCGTGCTCCTCGGCCACGTCGACGACTGGCCGAGCGAGCTCCGGAGCAAGGAGGTCCCGGCGGAGACGCGCGACCTCGTCGTGCGCGCGGTCGTTCCGCACGACGCTCTCGCGGATCTGGAAGCCGACGAGGACGCCGAGGACCTCTTCGTCCCGATCGAGGTGAAGGGCGCGCGCACGGCGCGGCGCGACGCCTTCGCCTGGAACGGGGCGGCCGAGGACGAGCCGCTCGGCTTCCTCGGCGCGGCGACGTACGCGTCGAAGCGTCGCGTAGGCAGGGGCGCCGTCCTCGGAGTCGCCAACGACGATCTGTTCACCAACGTCGGAATGATGCCCGCGCACAACGCGGCGGCGCTCGTCACGCTGATCCGCGCGGCCGCGCACGATCCGGCGCGGCTCGCCTCGAGCGGCAGCGCGTCGCTCGGCGACGTCCGCGTCGCGAGGGCGGAGGACGGCATTCCGCCCCCGGCGAACCCCTTCGCCGCGCTGATCGCCGCCGGGCTCGGCAAGGGCGCATGGCACGCGCTCGCGGCCGCGAGCGTGCTCTTCCTGGCGTACGGGATCCGCCACGCGCGCCCGCGCGCGGTCGAGGCGAGAGGCCGCCGCGCGTTCGCCGAGCACATCGAGGCGACCGGCGCGTTCTACGGCAAGACGCGCGCGCACACGCACGCGCTCGGGGCGTACGGCCGCTTCGTCGAGATGCGCCTGCGCGAGAGCCTCCCCCGCGGCGCCGATCCGGTCCTCTTCCTCGCGGCGCGCTCGGGCGCCGATCCGGCGCGCGTCGCCGAGATCTACGCGCGGGCGCTCGAGGCGAAGGCAGGCGACGTCGCGCGCGGCGACGAGCTCTCGCTCATCGAGGAGCTCCGCCGCCTGGCGGACAAGGCTCTCGGCGGCTCGCGCCGACACGAGCGGTGACGGCCACGCGCGCCGGCTCCCCGAGCGCGCACGACGTCTTCAGTCGAAGCCGGCGACGAGCGCGCGCGCCTCGACGATGTTGTCCTCGATGCTGCAGTAGGTCCAGCCGCCGTAGCGCCCGACCGGGTAGACGCCGCGCTGGCGGAGCTCCGCCGCGAGCCGCGCGTGCTCGGAGATGGATCGCTGCGTGATGTGGACGTACGCCGGGTCCATCACGACGTGGTGCTCGGCGACCAGGCCGTGGCCCTTCGTCACACCGGTCTTCTCGAGGTCGGCGAGCACGCGCGCGCGCGTCGCCTCGACGTCGACGACCGCGTCGCGCGCGAAGCCGATCTCGACGTAGAGGCTCAAGCGGTCGGTGTCGAAGATGTTGTCGTAGAAGCCGACGCGATAAAACACGACCTCGCGATCCGGGAAGTAGACCCAGTGGACGTCCTTCTGGCCCTTGCGATCGAAGCCGAGGTTGAAGACGAGCACCTTGTTCCACGAGTACGCCGTGGAGTCGTGCGGCACGTGCGCCGTCGCCAGGAGCCGGTTGAACGGCGCCGACGACACGAGGCGCTCGAACCGGATCTCGCGCTTGTTCGTCCGTGCCACCTTGGCGTCGAGGTCGATCGAGAGGACCGTCTCGGAGAGCGCGATGCCGCCGGGACGGACCGCGCTCGCGATCGCCTTGACGTACTCGATCGCGCCGCCCTCGGGGTAGGTGAACTTCGCGTTGTAGGTCGCGTTGTCGGCGACCTTCATGTTGCGGATGATGTCGGTGAGGTCCGCGTGCGGGAAGAAGCGCCCCATCGCGTCCTTGTCGAGGGACCCGAGGTCGCACGCGTAGAGCTTCTCGTTGTACGGGATCAGGAATTTTTCCGCGATCGACCGGCCGAACCGCGCGTAGAGCATGCTCTCGAAGCTCTCGGCGGTGCTCGCGGACGCGTCGGGCGCCGGGGGCGCGTGCTTGCCGAGGAGCTCCCGCGGCGCGCGCGCGAAGTAGAGATCGTAGAGGCAGTCGATCAGCTCGTCCTTCGGGAGCTGGTGGATGTTCTTCTGGAACGGAAAATCGATCTGCTTGCCCTTGTATTCGATGAACGACCGCTTCTCGACGTCGAGGATGCGCTGCCGCGGCATGCGCTCCCGCAGCCACGCCTCGATCTCCGGGTGCTTGAAGTGGAAGAAGTGGCCCGAGTAGTCCCAGACGAACCCTTCCTTCTTGACGGTCTTGCAGTACCCGCCGATCTCGGCGTCTCCCTCGAGCACCAGGTAGTCGGTGTCTCCGCGCTCGCCGAGCGCTGCGGCGGTGGCGAGGCCCGTGATTCCGGCGCCGACGATGAGGGTGCGCACGCTCGTCGTATCCATCGCGCGACACCCTAGCAGATGTTAGTTTTCGGCCATCCCGATGACGCCCGAGGCCTTCCAGGAGAACTTCGACCGCATCCGCGCGCAGATGGCCAAGGTCGTGGTCGGCCAGGAGGACCTCGTCTTCGGCCTCCTCGTGACGGCCATCGCCGGGGGCCACGTCCTCATCGAGGGCGCGCCCGGCCTCGGCAAGACCCTCGTCGCGAGGGCATTCGCGCGGGTCTCGACCGCGAGCTTCAAGCGCGTGCAGTTCACGCCCGACCTGATGCCGAGCGACGTGACGGGCTCGAGCATCTTCGAGCGGCAGCGCGGCGACGGCGGCGGGACGTTCACGTTCGTCCCCGGCCCCATCTTCTGCCAGCTCCTCCTCGCCGACGAGATCAACCGCGCGCCCGCGAAGACGCAGTCCGCGCTCCTCGAGGCGATGCAGGACCATCAGGTCACGGTCGACGGCACGTCGCGCCCCCTGCCCGCGCCGTTCATCGTCGTCGCGACGCAGAACCCGGTCGAGTCGCAGGGCACCTATCCCCTGCCCGAGGCCCAGCTCGATCGCTTCTTGATGAAGCTGACCGTGGTCGATCCGCCGCGGGAGGTCGAGCAGCGCATCGTGAAGAACCACGCCACGGGCTTCGACCCTACGGATCTCTCGGCGCTCTCGCCGGTGACGTCGCCGGAGGAGCTGCTCGCGATGAGCGCGCTCGCCGGCGCCGTGCGCGTCGACGACGCGGTCGTGGGGTACGTCGTCGATCTCGCGCGACGAACGCGCGAGGACCGCGCGATCGAGCTCGGCGCCTCGCCGCGCGCGTCGATCGCGATGATGAAGTCCGCGCAGGTCGTCGCCGCGAGCGAGGGCCGCGACTTCATCACGCCGGACGACGTGAAGGCGGTCGCGAAGCCCGTCCTCCGCCACCGCGTGATGCTTCACCCCGACGCCGAGCTCCAGGGGATCAGCGCCGACGAGCGCATCGACGACATCCTGCGCTCGGCGCCGGTGCCTCGCGCCGCGCCCGAGGTCCACGCCGCGGCCGGCTCGGCCTGAGGCGCGGAGCGACCGTGGTCCCCACCAAGCGCCTGGTCGTCCTCGCGTTCGTCGCGACGGCCATCGCGATCGTCGCCGGCTACGTGCCGGGCGTCGACGCCGCGTGGATCGGGATCGACGCTCTCCTCGTGGCGATGTGCGCGGCCGAGGCGCTCTCCGGACGCCGCCGACGCGTCGCCGCCGAGCGCCGCGCGGCCGACATCTTCTCCGTCGGCCGTCCGAACGCCGTCACGATCCTCCTCTCGAACCGGAGCGACCGCCCGATCGCCGGGACCGTGATGGACGACCCCGTCGAGGACGCGACAGTCACCGGCTTGCCGGGGCACTTCGAGATCCCCGCGCGCGGGACCGCCGAGCTCCGCTACGAGATCACGCCGAAGCGCCGCGGCAAGCGGAGGCTCGGCGGGATCACCGTCCGCTACGCGCTCCCGTTCGGGCTCCTGTCGCGCCAGGAGCGGATCGAGCTCCCGGAGGACATCGACGTCTACCCCGACGTCCACGCGGCGCGCGCGCTCGAGATGCTGCGCCGCCAGGGACGCGAGGACGCGCGCCTCGGCTCGCTCCGCGTCCGCGGCGGCGACACCGAGTTCGAGCGGCTCCGCCCCTACCAGCGCGGCGACGAGATGAAGCACGTCGACTGGCGCGCCTCCGCACGGCGCGACGACCTCGTCGCGCGTCAGTACCAGGCGGAGTCGAACCAGAACGTCGTCTTCGCGCTCGACGTCGGTCGCGGCATGCGCGGCGAGAGCGGCGGGCTCACGAGCGTCGACCACGCGCTCGCGGCGGCGCTGCTCACGGCCGACGTCGCGCTCCGCGGGGGCGACCGCGCCGGGCTCCTCACGTTCGACGATCGCCCGCGGAGCTTCCTCCGCCCGACCGGCGGCCGCTCGGGCGGGCGGAAGCTCACCCGCGCGGTCTACGCGCTCGAGGCGGGCCTCGCGGCGACCGACTACCGCTCGGCGATGGTGTACCTGAAGACGCAGGTGAAGGCGCGCTCGCTCTTCGTCGTCTTCACCAACCTGCTCGATCCGCGCGGCGCCAAGGACCTCGCGGCGGCCGTCCGGAGCCTCTTGCCGCGCCACCTGCCGCTATGCGTCCTCATGCGCGACGTCGAGGTCGAAGCGCTCGCGCTGGCGAAGCCGGAGGACGAGGGCGACGTGCTCGTGCGCGCGGCGGCGGCCGAGTCGATCGCGTGGCGGGACGGGATCGTGCGGAGCCTCCGGAACGCCGGGGCGCTCGTCCTCGACGCCCGCCCCGAGGACGTGACGCCGCTCCTCGTCAGGCGGTACCTCGAGGTGAAGGCGCGACGCCTCCTCTGACGGGCCACCGCGGATCGCTTGTGATACGAATGGGGCCATGAGGCGCGCTCTTCGTGCTGCCGTCTCCGCGGCGACGCTCACCGCGGTCGGGGTTCTCTCGAGGGATGCCACGGCCGAGCCCGCGTGCACGGCGCCGAAGACGACCTGCGCCGGTCACTCGGGCTACTACGCGCCGACCGAGGACATCGATCGACTCACCGCCGTGGCCGATCCGATCCTCCGTGACGTGCGAACCTGCCTCGACGGCGTCGGCGCCAAGCACGTCGCGTCGGTGCTCGTCATCCGATGGGACTCGGACGGCAACCCCGTCGACGTGAAGATCGACGTCCCCGGCTACGAAGGGCTGCCGTGCGTCCAGAAGGCGCAGGCGAAGATCGCGACGCTGCAGAACCCGCGCGAGACGGCGATACGATGCGAGTTCGGCTGCGCGCCGCCGCCTCCTCCGCCGAAGCCGTCCGCCCCCCCGATCGTCGTCGCGCCGCCCGCGCCCGTGCCCACGCAGACCCAGGCAGCGCCGGCGGCGCCGCCCCCGCCGGTGGCTCCGAAGCCCGAGCAGCCCCAGTACGAGAAGGTCTGGTACGGCTACCAGACGCTCATCGCCGACGCCGCGTCGTTCAGCTTGCTCGTCGGAGGCATCGCGGCGAGGTCCGGCGGCGTCACGACCGCCGGCTACCTCGGCTTCTTGCTCGCCACGCCGATCGTGCACATGGCGCACGGCAACATCGGTCCGGGCTTCGGCAGCATCGGGCTCCGTCTCCTCGTCCCGCTCATCGGCCTCGGCGTCGGGGCCATCGCCGGCGTGATCATCGGCTCGAGCCAGGGCAGCGGCGCGTTCGACCGCTTCGGCAACGGCGCGAACGGCGCGGTCACGGGCGCCGTCATCGGCGGGCTCATCGCCGCCGGCGGCTGCGTCGCGATCGACGCCGGCGGGCTCGCCTACACGAAGGAACGCGTCGACGATCGCGCAGTCTCGCTCACGCGACGACGTCCGGCGCCGTGGTTCACGCTCGCGCCCTCGGTCGACGTCCGACGCGATCGCGCTTCGTTCGGTGTCGCCGGACAGTTCTGAGCGCGCGGCCAAGCTCGAGCGATCGCGCGAGAAGTGCCGGAGCGAGGCGCGTATCATCGCGATCCGGCGATGGATCGCCCCCCGAAGGAGACACGACGACGACGAGCTCGGTCGCGGTGGCGGCGGCCGTGGATCCGGTCGATCGTCTTCGGCAGCGCGGTGGTCGTCCTCACCGTCCACGCGGCGGCGTTCGCCGCGGCGATCGTCTTTCTGCCGCGCGGGTTCGAGCTCGGCGACATCCGCGCGTGGAGCAACACGTGGCTCCCCGCGGCAGCCGGCACGGTCATCGCCGGCGCGCTCGTGCGCTTCGTCTTCTTCAAGTCGTCGGGCCTCTTCGTGTCGCTCGTCTCGGCGGCGATCGCCGGCGGGTGGCTCGCCGCCATCGTCACCGGCAACGTGCTCTTCCCGGTCTCGATCGGCGTCGAGCGCACGGTCGGCCCGGCCGCGATCGCGATCGCGCTCGGAACGATCGCCTGGGCGACGAAGCTCCGGACGGTGCCGAGCCTCGCCGCTGCCGCGGCCGGCGCGGCGGTCGGCGTCGTCGAGGTGCTCGCGCAAGGGGCCCCGCCCCCGTCGACGCGGCCGCTCGGAGGCGCCCTCGCCGAGGTGAACGGTGAGCCGACCAAGGACGACGCGGCGACCGGCCAGGTCTCGTTCCCGTGCGGGAAAGAGCACGTGCGCGTGCGCCCTTTGCTCACGTTCGAGAGCCGCTCGCCGGACGCGACGTGGACCGTGCTCGCCCCGCCCGAAGCGTTCGGACCGCGCCGCAAGTTCGACGCGTTCTTCAAGGAGAAGAACGGCTTCCGTGCACACTACACGGATGACGGCGTGACCTCGCTCGTCGCGACGAAGGACGCCAAGGGCCTCGACGTCGAAGCCGTGTCGAAGCTGCCGCGCGCGGTCTACTCGCATCTCAACGCATTCGCGACCGTCTACGTCCCGTTCGAGGCCGCGGTCTCGTTCGGTCCGACCGGGCAAGAGACCTTCGACGTGGAGCCGGAGGACTACCCGGCCGGTCGCCCGCTGCGCTTCGCCTACCTGGGCGCCGACATCGCGTTCCACGTCGTCCGCGCGAGCGAGGCGGCGAACGGACCGTACGCGGAGCTCGCGAAGGGCCGCCTCGGCCGCGACGAGCCGCTCACGATCGAGCTTCGCCACCGCGACGGGAGCGCCGGGACGTGCAAGCTCACCTTCAAGGACTGGGCCGCGCAGGTGAGCACCGAGCCGTCACCGGCGGGCTGGGGGCTCCCGCAGAACTCGATCCAGCTCCACGCGCGGGGCAAGGAGGCGCTGATCGTGCTCACGCTCGCGGAGACCGGCCCCGGCCGCGGGTGGTACTCCGTCGGTCACGCCGAGGGCACGTACAAGAATCGGATCCGCGTCGACACGGTGATGACCGAGGCGCCGCCGGCGAAGGCGAGCGCCCCGTCACCTCGGACGCGCTGACCGCGTCACTTGTCGGACGTGATGTTCCGCTTCGCCAGCAGATCGGCGAACGTGCCGAACTTCGCCTCGCGCTTCACCTGCGCGCGGTACTGCTGGTAGGCGTTGCGCTCGTTCTCTTCGTTGAGCGCCTTGATCGAGAGCTTCAGCTCGCCGCGGCGAGGATCGAGCTCGGTGATCTTGACGTCGAGCTGCTTGCCGACCGGGAAGAGCTTCCGGAGCTCGGTGCCGCGGGGGGTGCCCGTGGCGGACGCGCTGACGAAGCCGCGGGCGTTGCGGCCCGTCGCGCCGAGGACGCGGACGACGAGGCCGCCCGACTCCACGCTCACGACGACGACCTTCACGACCTTGTGGAGCTGGATGCGCTGCGGCTCCTCGTTCGCCGCCTCACCCGTGGGCGCCGGGTGGAGCGCGATGCGGTGCTGGCGCGAGTCGACGCTGGCGACGACCACCTCGAGCTCGTCGCCGACCTTGACGACTTCTTCCGGGTGCTCGATGCGCTTCACCGAGAGGTCGGCGGCGTGGATCAGCCCGTCGATGCCGGGCTCGAGCTCGATGAACGCGCCGAACGGCTGGAGGCGCGCCACCTTGCCCGTGTGCCGGGTGCCCTGCGCGTACTTCTGCGCGACCTGGCTCCACGGGTCTTCGATCGCCGCCTTGCGCGAGAGCCAGAGCTTCCCGCGCTCGTCGAGGCGGAGAATCTTCACGCGCACGGTCTCGCCGAGCTTGAAGACGTCCTTCGGTTGATCGGCGCGGTTGTGGCTCATCTCGCTGAGCGGGACGAGGCCCTCGACGCCGCCGACGTCGACGAAGGCGCCGAACGGGACGACCGTGCGGACGACGCCGTCGACGACCGAGCCCATCTGGATGTTCTTGAGCGCTTCCTCGCGCTTCTCCTTCGCCTCGGTCTCGAGCATCGCGCGGCGCGAGAGGACGACGTCGCGCCCGCGCTTCGCGTACTGCGTGACCGCGAAGGGCAGCCGCTTGCCGACCAGGTGCGAGAGGTCCGCGCCCGGACGAAGCTCGACGTGCGAGGCCGGGGCGAACGCGCGGAGACCGTCGACGTCGACCTCGACGCCGCCCTTGATGGTCCCGGTGACGAGCCCGAAGATCAACGCGCCGGAGCGCGAGGCCTCGGACGTGACGGGCTTCGCCTTCTGGACGCGCTTCGGGTGGTGCGTGAGGACGACGAGGCCGCCGCGGCCGCCGTCGTTGTGAACGAGCCCGACGAAGGGCGCGCCCGGCTCGAGGATGACGTGCGGGAGCTGCGTTCCCTTCTCCTCGGCCTTCTCGGTCGCGCCGTCCGCCTGCGCGGCGTCCGGCGTCGCGCCGTCCGCCTGCGCGGCGGCGTCGGTGTCGCCGGATGCGTCGGCTTCGGCCGTGGTCGCCTCGACCACGGACGCTTCGGCTGCCGGAGCGGCCTCGACGGCGACCGGCTCCGCGGGAGCCGCCGACGCCTCGTCCGTGCTGGTCTCGGCGGCCGGGGCCTCGTCGGCCGCCGCCTGGTCGCCGGCCTCTGCCGACGCGTCGGGCGACGATCCCTCGGCCACCGCGGCGCCGCCGGAGCGCGCGGCCGCGAGCTCGTCGGCCTCCTTGCGATCGGCCTTCGTGTACTCCTCGACGTCGTCCTCGGTGATGAGGAGCTCGCGGAGGTCGAAGATCGCCTTCGCCTTGCCGGCGAGGTCCACGAAGAGCGCGTCCTCGGTAAACTCGATCACCTTGCCGAACACGACGTCGCCGACGTTGAACGCCGGACGCTCGCGCTCGACGCGCTCGCGCTTCGGCTTCGGCGGACGCGGCTCGCGAGGCGGACGCGCCTCGCCGCCCTCGGGCGCGGGCGCTCCGTCCGCGCCGGCGGCCTCTTCGGTCGCCTGGCCTTCGGCCGTGGGGCCCTTCTTCTTCCGACGCCGGCGGCGACGCTTCTTCGGAGCTCCGTCGGTCGTGGTGCCGGGCGCGCCGCCTTCGGCGGCCTCGGCGCCGTCCGAACCTTCGGCGTCGCCCTCGTCGCCGCCCTCGTCGTCACCTGCGCCTTCGCTCGTGCCGGAAGACGCCGACGCCTCGACGACGTGCGTGGCCGCGGAGGCCTCGTTCGCGTGGTCGGTGGGCGCGGTGGGTGAAGCCGCCTCGGCCGGCGCCGTAGCGTCGTCGGCTCGAGCCGGTGCCTGCGGCGACGAAGCGTCCGCGGCGGGAGGGGTGTTGGGGTCGGGGGTTTGGGGATCGGTCATGACGAAAGCGCGGGCAAAATCACCCTGGAAAAACGGGGGCACCTTAGCGCACGGGCCGGTAGGGGCGCCAGACCCGTGTTCACGGAGAGGACGAGCCCCCGACACCGCCGGTCGGGCAAGA
This sequence comes from Labilithrix sp., assembly GCA_019637225.1. GTDB lineage: Bacteria > Myxococcota_A > Polyangia > Polyangiales > Polyangiaceae > Labilithrix. The sequence continues at coordinate 11,956 of JAHBWC010000021.1, read as the reverse complement.
GAACCTAACGACTCGCTCGTGCCGCGCCAACCTGCGCCGAGGCAGGATTTCGTTCGGTTCCGGACGCCGCCGCCCGGACTTGCGGCACCCGGGCGCGGACGTGCGCCGGGCGGGTCCCCGGCGGCGCGATCGCATCGAAAGCGAGGCCGTGAGCCGCGAGGCGGTTCTGGTAGTAGAAGAGGAGGCGCGTATCGCGGAGCACGAGCTCGTTGCCGCGGGGCGCGAGCACCTCGTTGGTGTGGTAGCCCGCGAAGGCGCGGAGGGCGTCGTCGACGAGCGCGTCACCGCGCTTGCCCTTCATCGTCGGCGACAGGGCGATCTCTCCGCGCGACTCCATCGCCGTCAGGCGCTCGACGAGGACGTCGACGTCCTCCGCGAGCTCGGCCTTGGAGAGCGTGACGTCGTCGCGGTGCCGGAGGACCGTGAAGAGGTCGGCCTTGCCGACCGCCCGGCGGAGCCGCTCGAACGCGCACGCCGCCACCGCGTGGGTCGGCATCACGACCGTGTCGCGCTTGTAGGCGTCGACGATGCGCTCGCCGAGCTCGCGCGTGTACTCGGCGTCGCGCACGGGGTCGACGGTCGGCTTGCCCTCGCGACCGACGACGTAGCGCTCGGCGAGCGCCGGGCGACCGCGCGAGTCGTGGCTGATGCCCTCGTCGTCGACGTAGTTGCCGAAGCAGTCGAGCGGCCGCGAGTAACGGATCACGCACGCGCCGTCGAGGCCGAGGAGCTTGTTCGAGAAGGACGCGACGCGGCCGATGCGCGTCGATTCGTCGTCCTCGATGATGTAGCGGGCCTTGCCCTCTTCCTGGAGAAAATCGTCGATGAGCGTCTCGGCCTCGAGCGTGAGCAGGTAGTTGATGGTGGCCGGCACGAAGAAGACCGGCTGCCTCTTGCCGCGGACCGCGCTCCGCACGAAGGCCTCGACGCCGGTGCCGGCGAGGCCGAGCTTGAGGCGCCGCTCGACGCCGCCCGAACGCGAGCGCGTGCCGCCCGGGAAGAAGAGCGAGTGGTAGCCGCGCTCGATGAGCACGCACGAATACGTCTTCAGCACGTCCTTGTAGAGCGAGTGCCGGAGCCGCCGATCGACACGGTAGGCGCCGAGGTTGTGCATGAAGTAGCTCAGCACCGGGTTGGTGAAGAGGTTCTTGCCCGCGCCGTAGACGGCGGGAGGGAGACCGGCCCGCTCGATCGCGAAGCCGAAGACGACGGAGTCGAGGTTCGACAGGTGGGTCGGGACGAAGACGATCGTGCCGATCTCGCTGAGGCGCCGGATGTGCTCGCGCGGGCCCTGGACGAGGATCCGGCTGTCGAGCGCGGTCAGGTCGAACGACCCCGGCAGGTTCCGCAGCATCGCGCGCGGCGAGAGCAACGCGCCGAGCAGTGGCGCGCTCACGCGGGACGCGAACTTGTAGACGCGGCGGTCGAAGTTGCCCGCGACGTCCCACGCGTAGCGCTTGGCGTAGTGCTCCAGCCGCTCGCGGAGCTCGGAGTCGGTCATCCGACCGAGCGCTGCCGCGAGCGAGCGCCACTCCGCGAGGTCGGGGTGACCCGAGCTCTGGAGGCGCTTCGTCTCGAGGTAGGCGGCTTCGTTCAGGGCGAGGAGCGGGTCACGCGTCTGGGCCGTGACCCGGTGGACGACCTCCTCGACGATGGATGAACGGGCGGCGTTGAAGCCGAAGATCGGGGCGCTCACGTCCCCATGAGACCCGCCTCCTCGCCTCGCGTAAAGCCACGATGCACCGAGGGCTACGCCGGGCTCTCGGAGACGCCGAAATGAGCGGCCGGGCCGTGACCGAGGCGATCGGACGGCTCGGCTCACCGTCGGGCACGCGACGTGATTGCTCTACTCCGGCGAGCGCGAGGTCGCTCGAGCGAAGAAGGCTTCACGATGAGCACGACGACTCCGAACGTGACACGGCCCGCGGACACCGACGACGTCGTCGGCCGCGCGCGATCCCACCTGGTCGAGCCGGGCCGCTCGATCCTCCAGAGCGTCATCGCGACCGACGACCGGCTCGCTCCTGCGATCGCGCGGCTCACGCTCGGGCTCGTGATCCTTCCGCACGCGCTGCAGAAGGTGCTCGGCTGGTTCGGGGGGCCGGGGCTGTCCGGCGCGTACACGACGTTCACGACGCAGCTGGGCATCCCCGGACCGCTCGCGTTCTTGGCGATCGTCGGCGAGCTCCTCGGCTCCGTCGGGCTCGTCCTCGGCGTGCTCACGCGCGCCTCGGCGGCCGCGATCGTCGCGGTGATGCTCGGCGCCATCGCGATCGTCCACCTCCCGAACGGCTTCTTCATGAACTGGTCCGGGCACAAGGCGGGCGAGGGCTTCGAGTACCACCTGCTCGCGATCGCGCTCGGGGTCGTCTGCCTCCTCGAGGGAGGCGGCCGCGCGTCGGTCGACCGTGCGCTCATGCGCTGGCGGCCCGCGAACGGCGGGAGCGTGAGCCCGGTGCTGTCGCAGCGCTGAGAAGAGAAGCGCGCTCATCGATCGATGAGACGCAACTTCGTCTTACGGCGGCCGACTCATCCGCCACGAGACGTCGAGCCCGAGGCGCTGGACCGTTGGGTACAGCGTCCTCATTGGGACGTCGCGCTCGCGGCCGCGGGGGCGCTCGTCGGTCTCGGCGCGGCGCTCCTTCACAGCTTCGCGTTCGTCCGCGGCTTCATCCTCTATCCGTTCCCGTGACTCTCATTCGTCTCACTCATGGAGCAATCTGAAATGATTCGTAGGTTCACGCGTCTCAGCATCCTTCTTCTCACCACGCTCGCGGGGACCGGCTGCATCGGTACCGACGACAGCGCGCACAACGACAACGCGCACGACGACAACGCGTCGCGACCCGACGATACGCTTGACGCCGGCAGCCCGGTCAAGGTCGAGGATGCCGCGCGAGCCTCGCTCCCCTTCACGCCGTCGAACCTTCCTCCGGATGTCTCGCTCGCTCCTTCGGGCGACTGGGTGTTCAACAGCAAGACGTGCAGCGGGGTCAGCGGAAGACCCGTCGTCGAAGTCGACGGGACGACCGGCACCGTCTCCTGCGGCCTGAACAAGCAAGAGGGCGGGTACATCTTCAAGACCATCAAGCAGACGGACGCGACGTACGGCGAGCTGACGACGGCGCTCTTCATCACGAACAACCTCGTCATCGAGCCGAACACGACGGTCTCTTTCACGGGCGACCGGCCGGTCATCATCGTTGCACTCGGCACGGCGAAGATCGAAGGGACGATCCGCGCATCCGTGCATCGTACCCACATGAAGGTGGGGAACGCCGGCGGCTTCGACGGTACGAGCGACCGGTCGAAGGGCAACGGCCCTGGTGGTGGGGGTCCAGGACTCCCGGGCTCCGGCGCCGGAGGTGGAGGCCATTGCGGCGTTGGGGGCGCGGACGTCAGCGCGGCAGGCGGCAAGTCTTACGGCAGCGCTGCGAACGTGCCTCTCCTGGGTGGATCCGCCGGCGGGTCCGGCGCGGGCTTACCCAGCGGCGCCGGGGGAGGCGCGGTCCAGATCGTGTCTGCGACCTCGATCGAGGTGAGCGGGCTCGGCGCCATCAGTGTTGCCGGAGGAGGCGGTGGTCCGGGTCGGAGCGGTGGTGGCGCAGGAGGTTCGATCCTTCTCGAGGCTCCCATCGTGTCCGTGATGGGCACGCTCGCTGCGAACGGGGGAGGCGGCGGTGAGTCGGGGCAGTGGAACGACGGCTCGCCAGGCTCGGCCGACGCGTTGCTCGCCAAGGGCGGCGTAGCGTCGGGCGGCCCCGCTCACGCGGCCGGTGGCGACGGCGCCGCGGGTCCGTCGATCGACGGCTTCCCGGGGGCGAGCGTCTCGGACAAGCATGGTGGGGGCGGAGGTGGCGCTGGGCGGATTCGCATCAACACGACGTCAGGAAGCGCGACCATCGGCTCCGCGGCGGTGATCTCGCCGTTCCTCACGACCCGTTGCGCCACTCAAGGGAAGATCGCGGCTCGCTGAGGCGTGAAGGAAGTGCCGGAGCGTGTAGTCCATCCGATCAGAAACCATCGCCGCGTCGATCCTCTGCTGCAATGTGCTTACGCACGAAGGACGAGAGCGCTCGACGCGCGTGGTCTCTGGCCCGCGCGAGGCTTGGATTGGTCGGTCATGCCGAGACGCGCAGGAGTCGCGCCAGCGCCGGGCGCGTGATCGCAAGGCATGAGAGTGATCGCGGTGGCGCTGTCACGACTCCTGCGCGATGGGGGGCATGACCGACCAAACCAAGCCTCGCGCTCCGCTGCTCCCTCACCACAAGCTCGTGGCATACGGCGTCGCCGTCGAGCTCCTCCTCGCCGTGAAGGCGGCGAACATCCGAGATGCCAAGCTGAGAGATGAGGCACTGCGTGCCGCAAAGGGCGCATGCCTCAACTGCGCGGAAGGCGCCGGGCGCGTCTCGCGTGCGGACAAGGCGCGCGTCTTCGCCATCGCGCGTGGAGAAGCCGTCGAAGCGGTCGCCGCCGTCGAGATCGCCGCGCACGCCGGCGACACCACGCAACAAGCGGCGGAGCGGTGCGTCGTCGTCGGCAACCGCGTCGTCGCCCTCCTTACGGGCTTCATCCGCTGAAGCGGCTCTCGCCCGCGGCCCTTCGGGGTCGCGGGTGCGGGCGAGGGCGAGGGCGAGGGCGAGGGCGAGGGCGAGGGCGGGGGCGGGGTCGCGGTCGGGGTCGCGGGCGCGGTCGGGGGCGGGGGCGCGGACGGGGGCGGGGGCGCGGCTCGCTCCACCTAGAGTAGAGCGACCGTCGCATGATCTGGATCGCGCGCAGGTCCGAGCCGCGCACCTCCCTCGATCGGACGGCATGAGCGGGGCGATCGTCGGGCGTTTGACCACCTTCGGCGCTCCGGCGCGCGCACCTCCTCGAAACCAGGGCGAGCGCGCGGGATCGCGGCGAAGCGCACGCGACGTGGCGGCCGCGCCGACGGAGGATGCTTCCGCGTCGCCGTGGCGCGCGTCTTGAACGAGGTCAGGCATGGCCACGGCCCGCGTGCTCCTCCTCTCCTTCGCGATGCTGCTCGGCGGGGGGCTCCTCAACGCCTGCACCGCGCCCCTCGTCGTTCAGCAGGAGAGAGAGCCCAGGGCCGGAGCGAAGCCCGCGCCGGAGGACGAGGACGACGAGGACGACGAGGGACCGGGAGACGGTCCTGGGTCGCCTGGCGCCGCGGCGTGCGGCGGCGGCGCCACGGCGAAGGTCGACACGACGGCCCTGGATCCGTTCTTCGCGGCGCAGATGAAGGCGGCGAACGTCCCCGGCCTCTCGGTCGCGATCATCGGCGGCGGGAAGATCAAGTGGGCGAAGGGCTACGGCCTCGCGAACATCGCCGAGAACAAGCCCGTCACGCCGGACACGCTCTTCATGCTCGCCTCCGTGTCGAAGGCCGTCACGGCGGTCGCGCTGATGCAGCTGATCGAGAAGCACGGCATGTCGCTCGACGAGGACGTCGGCGCGCGTCTGCCCTTCTCGGTTCGACACCCGTCGTTCGCGAGCACCCCGATCACCTACCGGATGCTCCTCACCCACACGTCGAGCCTGATCGACAGCGACCACTACTGGTCTCTGGCCGGGCCCGAGCAGCCCGCCTTGGGCGACTCGCCGATCCCGCTGCTCGACTTCGGTCGGAGCTACGTCGCGCGGCGCGACAGCTGGTCACGGTCGAAGCCGGGGACGACCTACGCGTACTCCAACACGGGCGCGTCGCTCGTCGGCCTTCTCGTCGAGACGATCTCCAAGAAGAACCTCCAGGACTACTCGAAGGCGACCATCTTCGATCCCCTCGGGATGAGCGAGGCGTCGTGGTTTCTCCGCGATCTCGACCCGACGCACATCGCGATGCCGTACGAAGGCAGTCAGCCGACGCCGGTCGGACACTACGGCTACCCCGACTACCCCGCGGGTCAGCTCCGCACGAGCGCGGTCCAGCTCGCGCGCTTCCTCCTCATGTTCGCCAAGAATGGTGAGTGCGGGCAGCGGGTTCTCTCCGAGGCCAGCGTCGAGGCGATGCGGACCGCGCAGGTCCCCTCCGTCGAGTCGACGCAGGGCCTGATGTGGTACTTCGCGACGAAGGGAGGCACGGACGTCGTCGGCCACAACGGCGGCGACCGCGGCGTGAGCACGGACATGTTCGTCGATCCGACGACGGGCTCGGGCTACGTGCTCCTGTCGAACGGCTCGAGCAACACGGCCGGCGTGGCGTCGCAAGAAGCCGCGATGGCCGCGATGAACGACAAGCTCATGGAGCTCGCCCGGACGCTCCCGTGAGCCGGACGCTGCCGTGAGCGGGACGCTCCCGTGCGCGGGACGCTCACGGCAGGGACGCTCCCGTGAGCGGGACACGCTGCCAGCGCGCCCTTGCGGGCGGGCGCGCTGCGAGGACGACGGCACGCTGTCCGGACGCGATCACGCCGGAGCGCGCTTCGCGAGGCCCTCGACGATCTCGGTGACGACCATGGTGACGAGGCGCTCGTAGAGCTCGTCGCCCTCTTCGCGCGTCGCCTCGGCGGGCGCGCCGGTGTACGCGCGGTCCATGCCGATCTCGGCGAAGGTCGCCTTGCCCGCCTTGATCGCGTCGCTGAGGCTGAGGCCGACCCGCGGCAGCTCGCCGACCGCGCCGCGCAGGCGCTTACCCGCGGCGAGGACGAGCGAGGTCTCGTAGCGTCCGGCGTGGCAGTCGCCGCGCTTGAACTCGTCCGAGAGCGTGCGTCCCCAGCGGCGCGTCAGCGGACACGCGACCGACGCCGCGCCCTCCGGCAGCCCGTCGATGGCGGCGCGAACGGCGGCGTCGTGCGCCGGCTCGAGGTGGTTGTTCACGAAGCTCACGTGGGCGAAGCCGCACTCGAGGAGGCGCTCGGCGACGGCGCGCAGCATCGCCGTGAGGGCGGCCGCCGGGACGCCGATCGCGCCCGCGAAGCCGCGCGCGTACTCGGTCACGCCGTACGGGACGCTCGGCGCGATCACCGCGGGGACGCCGGTTTCGCCCAGGCGGTCCGCGGCGCGCGCGGCGCACGTCTCGCTGATGGTCGTGTCGGTGTGGAGCGGCAGGTGCGGGCCGTGGGGCTCGACGCTCCCGACGGGGACGATCGCGACGGCGCCGCCGGCGGAGACGATCTCCGCGACCTCTTCGTACGTGAGGTCGGCGAGGTGACGCGCCATCAGGCGCCGCTCCGGGCGCGGAGCGCCTTCTTGTCGACCTTGCCGCGATCGTTCTTCGGGAGATCGTCGACGAACTCGATGACGCGCGGGTACTTGTAGCGCGCGAGCGAGGTCTTCACGTGCTCCTGGAGGGCGCTCGCGAGCTCGGGCGTGGCGGCGTGGCCGGCACGCGCGACGATGAACGCCTTCGTCTTCAGGAGCCCCTCGTCCTCGACGCCGATCACCGCGGCGGCCGCCACGGCCGCGTGCTCGAGGAGGCACTCCTCGACCTCGAGCGGCGCGACCCACTGCCCGCCCACCTTGAGGAGATCGTCGGCGCGACCGGCGAAGTAGAGGTACCCCTCGGCGTCGACGTGGAAGAGGTCGCCCGTGCGGCACCAGTGACCGTGGAACGTGCGCCAGCTCTTGTCGCGATCGAGCCAGTAGCCCTGGCTGACGCTGTCGCCCTTCACCCAGAGCACGCCGATCTCGCCGGGAGCGCACGGGCTCGCGCCGGCGCCCTCGGCGTCCTCGGGCATGACGCGGAGCTCGTAGCCGGCGACCACCTTGCCGAGCGAGCCGGGCTTGATGTCGCCCGGCCGGTTCGACGCGTAGATGTGGAACATCTCCGCCGAGCCGATGCCGTCGTAGACGTCGCTCGCGAAGCGATCGAGCCATCGCCGGAGGAGCGGCTCGGGCAGCGCCTCGCCGGCCGAGAGCGAGAAGCGGATGCTGGACAGGTCGAGCCCCGGCTTGCCTTCCTTCTTGAGCGCGTCGTCGTGCTCGAGGAGCTTGCCGAGCATCGTCGGTACGTTGGTGACGACCGTCGGCCGGTACATCGCGATCGCGTTCGCCAGGCTCTCGGGCGTGGGGCGCTCGCTGAAGAGCCCCGCGGTGGCGCCGACGGCGAACGGGAACATCAGGTTCGTCCCCGTCGCGTAGCCGAAGAAGAGGCGCGGGACGCTGATCGTGACGTCGTCCTTGCGGTAGCCCACGGTCTGCTTCGCGTAGACCTCGGTGTTGAACGCGAAGTCGCGGTTCGTGTGGACGTTCGCCTTCGGCTCGCCGGTCGAGCCGCTCGTGAAGAGCCAGATCGCCGGCTCGTCGCGGTGTACGTTCACGGGCTCCATCGGCTCGGCGCCGTCCAGCAGCGGCGCGAGCTCCTTCACCTTGCCGGAGAACTTCGTCTCGGCGATGCGCGACTCGGGATCGCTGCCCGTCGGCGCGTCGGGCACGACCAACATCGCCTGCACCTCGCTCTCCGCCGACTCGACGAGCGGGCGGAGGATCTCGGCGACCGCGGGCACGGTGACGACCGCCGTCGCGCGCGTGTAGCCGACGAGGTACGCGAGCGTGTCTGCCGGCGCGAGCGGATTGCCCATCGCGACGACGGCGCCGCGGGCGAGGATCCCGAAGAACGTCCAGGCGAACGGGGGCACGTCGGGCAGGATGACGAGGACGCGCTCGCCCCGCCGGACGCCGGACGCCGCGAGCAGGCCCGTCATCCGCCGCGTCTTGTCGGCGACGGCGTCGTACGTCCAGCTCCGGTCGCCGAAGCGGACGGCCGCTCGCGATCCCATCCCTTCGGCGAGGCGGTCGAAGAGGAAGTAGCGGGCGAGGCTCAGGTCTTCGGGGAAGGTGGTCACGGCCGCTCTCGCTTACCCCCGAGCCGGCCTCCGAGACAAGAGGCGGAGCGATCTCGACCGCACGGACCCGCGCCGGCTCGCCTCGAGGCCCCCGCGCGCGAGGCTCACTCGAAGACGCAGCGAGCGCCGATCGCGTAGTAGCCGTTGACCTCGTTCTGGGAGTCCTGAGCCCAGGTCCTGAGGGTGTTCTGCTTCTCGTGGTTCTCCCACGACATCGAGTACGTGAAGCGGCGCACGCCGTCGTTCGCCCACGTGAGCAGGTTGCCGACGGCGTCCTGGACGCCGATCGCGTTGCCGCCCGTCGGACGACGACCGGGAGGCGCGACGAAGAAGGTGCGGTCGAGCGGACCGGCGCCGTCCCTCCGCATGTCCGCGGGAGGGTTGGGCGTCGCGTAGCTGTAGCGGTGCACGAGCCGTCCGTCCGCCGGGTGGTCGCGCTCGCTGTAGGGCGTGTTGTCCTGGAACTGCCACGGCCAGGTCGTGGTGCCGTCGTTCGTGATCTGCGCGAGGTTCTCGGCGTGGGTGGTGAGCCGCCCGCCGTCGAACACGCAGAGCGCCTGCGCCAGGTGCCACGGGACGCAGTTGAGGGCCTTTTCGTCGAGGACGTCCTTCGAGAAGTCGCTCGTCTCGCCCGCGAGAGCCTGCCAGTACGAACGCGCGCCCTTTCCTTGCTGGCTGATCGAGCAGCCGCGCTTCACGTTCGGTCCGAGCATGAAGAGCGCGTCGTCCATCGACGTCGGGAGGATCGACGTCCAGGCGTCGTTCCAGCCGGCGGGGCTCGTGTCCGCCCACTGCCGGAGGTTGCCGCCGAAGCGCTCGACGAACGCGCGCATGCGGCCGGCGGTGACGTGGTACTTGCCGATGCGCTTGCCGTTGCTCGACGCCGTGGCGCAGCAGCTCTCGTGCTTCGCGCCGGCCTCGCCGGTCTCGCCCGCGCCGCAGGTGTCGCCGCCGAAGTGCCCGGTGCAGCTCTTGAACTCGACGCACTTCTTCGCGTACGAGCAAGCGTCGCTGTCGCAGTCTTCGTCGGCCTTGCACCCCTTGTCGACGGCGCACTTGGGCGCCTTCGAACCGCCGCAATCGATGTCGGTCTCGTCGCCGTTCTTGATCCCGTCGTCGGGCGCCGGCGCCTTGCAGGTGCCGCGGACGCACGAGGCGCTCTCGCAGTCGCGCGCGACCTCGCACGACTTGCCGTCGCTGCACTTCGGCGCCGAGGCGCCGCCGCAGTCGATGTCGGTCTCGTCGCCGTTCTTGATGCCGTCCGTCGGGTTGCCACCCGCCACGACCGCGCTGCACTTGCCCGCGGCGCAGTGGAGCGACTTGCACTCGGCGTCGTCGACGCACTCTGCGCCCTGATCCTTGCCGTCGGGGTTCGGGGCTCCGGCTTCGAGCTCGCTCGTGCACGCGGAGGTGCCCACGAGGACGACGCCCACGACCGAAGCGAGGCCCATCACGACGCGCGAGACGCGCGACGTGCGGGTAGCAACCTGGTTCATGCCGATCATCGCGTCGGATGCACTGCACGAAACGCACCCGAGCCTGGATCGAGCGGGGCTCACGCCATTCGCCGACGTGACGGCGGGTACACGCACGCCGTCGATCGACGACGCTGTCGCCTGCGGGGCATCGGGTGGATCGGGTCATCCCCGCCGTGCAAATCGCGCATTTTTACGGGAGCATAATGATCTCGTGACGGCGAAACATCGTCCGCTCGGTCCGCATGCGATCTCGTCCGCAGCGGCGGCGACGACGCGCCGAATCGAAACCCGCCCGCGCAGCGAATTCCGGCATAGTGCGGGCGTGAGCTCGGTCGAAACCACGCGCCTCGCGTTCGGCCTCGTGGCCGCACCCGACGGCGCGGTCGTCGCCGCCTTCGACGAGCTCGCGGCGTGGATGCGCGCGCACGCCGCCGTCGACCTCGAGCGCCGAACGGCCACCACGTACCAGGGCCTCGCGGCGAGCGTGCGCGACGGCAGCAGCGACGTCGCGTGGCTCCCGCCCGTCGCGTACGCGTGGCTCGCCGAGGCGGTGACGCCGATCGGGAGCGTCGTCCGCGCGGGGAGGACGAGCTACTCCGCGGCGCTCGTCGTGAGGCGAGACGACGAGCGCATCGCGTCGCTCGCCGACCTGAAAGGAACGCGCGCCGGATGGGTCGATCCGTGGAGCGCCGCCGGATACGTCGTGCCGCGGATCGAGCTCGCGCGCGCGGGCGTCGATCCGACGAGCGCGTTCGTGAGCGAGACGTTCCATGGGACGCATCGCGACGCGCTGCTCGCGCTCGCCCGCGGGGACTGCGACGTCGCCGGAACGTACGCGCGATCGCCCGAGGGCGACGAGGCGACGACCGAGGGCGGGTGGTCCGGCATCGAAGAGCTCGACGCTCGCGTGCTCGCGGTCTTCGGCTCGATCCCGACCGACGTGATCGCGGTACGCCGCAACCTCGCGCCGGCTTCGTACGAGCGCTTCGTCGAGGCGCTCCGACAGGTCGCCGCCGACGCGACGGCGCGCGCGCTCCTCCACGCCGTGTTCGGCGGTGACGAGCTCCACGAAGGACTCGAGCCGGGGCACGACGCGCTCCGCCGAGCGTTCGAGCGCGCGACGGCCAACGGGCTCTTCGACTGATCGATCGGCGACGTCGCGAGCCGCGGACGACTCGGCGAGCCTCTCGATCCGCGCGGTGCGCGTCAGGGCACGGCGACGACGGCCTTCGCCGCGCCGTCGACGCCTCGCTCTCCGTCGGCGCCCGACTCGCTCGCCGGTGCCGTGACGTTCGCGGCCTCGCCGCCGACGCCGTTCGCGCCGCCGGCGCCCGCGGCGCCGAGCGTGGCTGCGCCGAGCGTGTCGGCCGCCTCGGTGCTCACTCCGTCGATGATCGGCGCCGTGCCGCTGTAGAGCACTCCGACCGAGAGCCCGCCGGCGCCTCCGCCCCCTCCGCCGCCGCTTCCGCCGATGCCGCCGACGCCACCCGCGCAGGCGTCGTCCGCGCTGCTCGGCGCCGCCGCGATCGCCGCGGCGCGCTGCGCCTTCTGGCCCTTTCCACCCTTGCCGCCGGCGCCGGCGTCCCTGGCGACGAGCGACGACGCGTCGATGACGACCGCCGACTCGAAGACGAGGAGCGCGATGCTCGAGCCGCCCGCGCCGCCGCTCATGCCGCCCGCGCCGCCGCAGCC
>JAHBWC010000020.1 GCA_019637225.1 Labilithrix sp. | reverse complement strand
GGATCGCGGAAGTCGGCGGACCAGCCGCCAGGCGCCTCGCTCACCGGCGTCACGATCGTCACGCCTCGCGCAGCGAAGGCGTCGACGACGTTGTCGATCCCACCCTTCTCCAAACCGAAGACGAGCTGCGGCGAGGTGCCGACGGTGGCCTCGCCTTCGAAGAAGAGGAGCTCGACACCAGAGGGCAGGTTCACCTGGAGAAAGTCGCCCTCTTGGCGTTCGAGCGGGATGTCGAGGACCTCCCGATAGAAGGTCTGAGCTCGCGTCAGGTCCTTCACCATGAACACGATGGCCACATTCTTGATCTGGGACGTACCGAGCATCCTTACTTCTCCTTCGGCGCCTGGTTGCCGCCGGGCACCGAAACGTGAGGTACTTTTTCCGTGAAGATCAAAAAGTGGCCGTCCGGATCGTGGGTGCCGACCGCCATCCCGCCGGAGCGGCTCACCGCGTCGAGGAGAGCCGTCCGGAGCGGCCCGATCGCCTGGCCGCTCGTCGCGCCCACGGGCTGAGTCGCGTCGCGGGGGCTGCTCTGCACCGCGCGCCGAAGGGCGGTGAGCCGCTGCCTGAGGGCCGTGTCGGAGACGCGGAGCAGGTACGCGAGCTCGGACCGGCTCAGCTCGGCGGTCATCAGCTTCGCAAGCCGGCGGAGCGACGGCGGCAACGATTCGAGGAACGCCGGCGTCCAGGTCCGTCGCTCGGTCGACGAGAGACGCTCTTCGGCAGCCACGGCCTCGCGGGCGCGTCGCCGAACGGCGGTGCGGGCCACGAACGCCGCGTGGTTGCGGACGGCCCCCCGAAGCCAAGCGCGGCGGCGGTCGTCCTCCCAATCGGAGACGCCGTGGCCGATGGCCTCGACGACGACGTCGTGGGCGAGGTCCGCCGCCTGATCGCGTCCGCGCGTGTAACGAAGCGCGGTTCGGATCAGCTCGCGGTAGACGTCGGCCGTCAGCATGGGCGCGCGTACTATAGACCGCAGCCCGGCTTCGAGCGCGCCGTCAGCCGCCGAGGCAGCCGAGGAGGACGCGCACCTTGGCGTTCACGTCCGCCTGCACCGTCGTGCACTGCGAGGCGCACAGGTGAATCGTCGTGGGAGCGGCGTTGTTGTCGTAGTACCAGCCGTTCGCCACGCACGCCGCCGCGCTGTTGACGCGCATCAGCTGCTGCGCCGGCTCGACGCCGTTCTGGAGGTACTCGACGGTGACGTTGTTCGGGTTGATGACGCCTGCGTCGGTCGTCGGCATGTTGTACTGACAGCCGACGGCGGCGCCCTGAATCAGCTTGAGCGCCTCGACGAACGCGTTCGGATCCCCGTCGCCGACGTTCCAGTGGCGGCACGGCCCGGCGCCGTTTCCGCACGAGTCGGTCAGCGTGCCGACCGCGTCGGGGTGGAGGGGGGCGTTGCCGCCGGTCGCCATCGTCTCCACTCGGGTGAAGTTCGCGCCGGTCATGCCGATGACGAACGTCTGCAGGTTCGTCGCGGTGAAGTGCGTCTGGAGGATACCGCTGAGCGTCGTGACGTTCGTCTCGCAGCCGTTCGGATCGCCGTCGGTGATCAGGATGCCGATCGTCTTGCGGCCTGCGCGCTGGTTGACCGCGCTCGACGTGAACCCGGTGATCCCGCGGATCGCGCCCTCCATCGGCGTATTCCCGCCGCTCGGGGCCGTGGCGTTCAACGACGTGTTGAACGACGTCGTCGGGAGATCGACGTAGCCCGTCCCCGCGGCCGGGACGGCCGAGGCGTTGTAGAGCGTCCCGTTGCACTGTCCGTTCGTGATCGGGAAGTACTGCAGCGCCGCCGCGTTCCCGGTGGCGGACGGCGCGTTGAAGTAGCTCGCGAGCGAGTTGATCGCGCGACACCACTTCGACGCCGTCGACTGTCCGACATTGCAGTCGTTCCCCATGCTGCTCGATCGATCGAGCAGGATGTACATGTCGAGCGGGATCAAGGTCGCCTCGGCCGACGATTGGGCGCAGGCCGAGTCGCCGGTCAGCGCGCTGTCGCGGTTCGGCGCGTCGTAGAAGAACTGCACGTCGGGGATGTCGGCGTCCTCCTCGCCTCCGCTCGAGCCGCTCGACCCGCTCGAGCCGCTCGAGCCGTCGTCCGACCCGCTCGAGCCGCTCGACCCGCTGGACCCACTCGAGCCGCTGGACCCACTCGAGCCGCTGGACCCGCTCGAGCCACTCGACCCGCCGTCCTCGCCCTCGCCCCCCGCCTCACTACCGCACCCGCTGGCGATCGCCGATGCGGTGATCCCGAAAAACGAAATCGCGATCAGCGCGCGTGCAGCATGCATTCTGGCCATGGTAGGATCAATCAAAGCAGCCTTTTCTCCGTCAGGGAAGAACGCGTTAGGCGAGAATCGACGGAACGGGCGACGGGAGACTCCGATGGAGCGTGGTAAGCGGTACGTGGCGGTCCTACTCGTCTCCTGCGCGGCGGCCTTCTGGGCGGCGTGCGGCTCCTCCTCTTCGGAGTTCGATCCGAACGCCGGGGGTGAGGACGGCGACGCGAGCAGCGGTTCGAGCGGCTCGAGCGGCTCGATCGGCGGCGGCGACGGTGACGGCGGCACCCCGGAAGCCGGAGACTTCGATCCGGACGCCGCGTGCGCGACCTCGACGGTGGAGGCCAAGCGCGCGCCGGCGAACATCCTCTTCATCGTCGATCGCAGCGGCAGCATGAACTGCAACCCTCCGCCGACGACCGACTCGGCCACGTGCGAGCAGTTTCCCATCGCGGCGGACGCAGGCGCGCCCACGAAGTGGTCGATCACGCGTGACGCGCTGAAATCGGCGATCGCCGCGATGCCGACGGCGAACAGCGTCGGCCTCACGTACTTCAACGTCGACAACGACTGCTCGGTGCAGGCGACGCCCAGCGTCGCCGTCGCCCAGGTCGACGCGACGCAGCAGACGCTGCTCGCGGCGAGCCTCGACGGCGTGCAGCCGCAGGGGCTCACGCCGATCGTCGGCGGCGTGACGCTCGGCTATCAGTATCTCCACGCGAACACGTTTACCGGCAAGAAGTTTCTCGTCCTCATCACCGACGGCGCCGAGACGTGCGCGCCGGATCAGCAGACCGACTTCGTGGCGACCACCGTCACGAACGCCGCGCTGGTCGGTATCCGCACCTTCGTCATCGGCGCGCCCGGTAGCGAGGGCGCCCGCGCGTTCCTCTCGCAGATCGCCTGGAACGGCCAGACACCGAAGAGCGCGACGTGCACCCACGCTGCCACGCCACCCAACGTCGGCGACTGCCACTTCGACCTGACGAACGCGTCGACGAACCTGGCAGCGCAGCTCAACGCGGCGCTCGATCAGATCAGCCGCGAGGCGCTCGGCTGCGAGTACGACGTCCCTTCGCCCGGCGCCGGGACGCTCGACTACGACCTCGTCAACGTCATCTACGATCCGAGCACCGGCGCGCCGCGGACGCTGAAGCAGGACACGTCGAAGCCGTGCAACGGCGGCGCCGACGGCTGGCAGTACTCGAGCGACAAGAAGAAGATCTTCCTCTGCGGCGCGGCGTGCACGGCCGTGAAGAACGACCCGAACGGCAACGTGTCGATCGCCCTCGGCTGCGCGACCGACGTCAAGTGACGGACGACTGACGCCGGCGCCGCCCGCTGCCGGCGGGCGAGCGCCGCGAGCCGTCAGCGGCAGGCGACGCTCTGGACCTTCGCGCTGTCGGCGCCCTCGGCGAGGAGCTTCGCCTGGGCGAGGAGCTCGCGCGCCCACACCGTGTCGAGCCGCGCGATCGTCGTCGTCCTGAGCGGAGAGCCCTCCGGATCGTCGCGATGGGAGATGAGGCCGATGACCTCGCCGTCGCGACCGTCGAGGACGGGCCCGCCGACGTCGCCCTGACAGAGCGGGACGTCGATGATGATCGCGTGCGAGACGCGGCTCCGCACGGTGCCGACGCGCTCCTTCATCGCGGTCTTGCTGCCGGCGCAGTGGCCGAAGCCGAGCGCCTGCACGCGCGCGCCGGTGCTCGGCGCGCTCACGACCTTGAGCGGCGTCACGAGCGCGGGGGCGGGCTCCTCGAGCACGAGGATCGCGACGTCGAGCTCGGTCTCGTCGCACTGCGGGAGGACGGCGTACTTCGCCTTGCGGTTCGTCCAGGTGAGCGTGCTCGATGCGATCTCCACGCGATACTCGCGATCGGGACCGAGCGAGGTCGCGCCCTTCCCTTGTCCGCGCAGGCAACGCTGCGCGGTCGCGACGAGACGCGGCCCCACGACGACGCCCGAGCAGACGACGTCCTTCGGACCGTGGATGTGGACGAGCGCGCGCTCTTGCTTCGTCTCGGCCGCCGGGTGTTCGGGCTCGATGCGATCGTCCTCGCCGAGGTCGACGCTGCCGTTCGGGTTCTCCTGGTGCGCGGCGGACGGCGGCGGCGTCCCTTGCGCCGCGGTGTAGCCGGACGGCCGCTCGTTGCTCACGAACGACACCTGCGAGCCGCCGGGGCCGCACGCTGCCAGCGCCGCGACGGCGAGCACGACGAGAGAGACGCGCGAGCGCGAAGGACGGCCCATCATCCTTCGAGCGTATCCGACCCGCGAGGTCGCCGTCACGCGCTGCGGCCGCTCGCGGCGGGCGCGCGGCGGCGGGCGACGAGACCTTCGTACGATCGACGGTACTTCGCGGCCGGGTCGGTCCAGCCGAACGCGCCGGCGCGCTTCATCGCCCGTACCACGGCGCGCTCGAGCGGCCGGCCGTCGGCGTGGAGCCGCATCGCGGCGAGGCACGCGGCGTGAACCGCGTCCGTCGCGACGCGCGCGGCGACGATCCCCGTGCCCGTCTCCGAGGCGCGCGCGCCGACGATCGGGTCCACGGTGTCGTGAAGCCCGCCTACGTCGGTCACCACCGGGATGGCGCCGTAGCGCATCGCGTACATCTGCGTGAGGCCGCACGGCTCGAAGCGGGAGGGAACGAGGAAGAAGTCGGACCCGGCGTAGACGCGACGCGCGAGCGCCGGGTCGAACGCGATGCGCGCCGCGATGCGGCCGGGGTGCGCGGCGGCGAGGTACGCGAGCTGCTCCTCGAATCCGCGATCGCCCTCGCCGACGACGGCGAACCGCGCCCCGCGATTCACGAGCTCGGGCAAGAGCGGCAAGAGCAGATCGAGGCCCTTCTGCCAGGACAGGCGCGCGACGAGCCCGAAGAGCGGCCCCGCTCGCGGATCGAGCCCGAGCTCCTTCTCCAGCGCGAGCTTGTCGACGGGGCGCTGCGCCTTCGCCGTGTGCTCGTCGAACCGCGCGGCGATGGCCCCGTCGGTCCGCGGGTCCCACCGGGCGAGATCGATCCCGTTCAGGATGCCGACGAGCTTGTCGGCGTGCGCGCGGAGGTGGAGGGCGAGGCCGCAGCCCTCCTCCGCGCCGAGGATCTCGCGGGCGTACGTCGGGCTCACGGTCGTGATCCGATCGGCGTGCGCGGTCGCCCCTTTCATCAGGTTGACGCGGCCCTCGTGCCAGAGCACCTCGGGTCGATACGCCGCGCGCGGCAGGTGCAGCCGATCGAGCCAGCTCTCGTCGAGCACGCCCTGAAATTGAAGGTTGTGCACGGTGAGCACCGACGGGATGCGCGCCCAGCGCGGCCCCATGACGAGCCGCGCGTAGAGCACGGCGAAGGTCGCGTGCCAGTCGTGCGCATGAATCACGTCGGGTCCGCCGGGCCAGACACGCTCGGCGACCTCGAGGCCGCCGCGCGACATGACCGCGAAGCGGAGCGCGTTGTCGTCGAACGGGCCGCGCCGATCGCCGTAGATCCCGTCCCGCCCGAAGAGCTCGGGATCGTCCAGCAGAGCCACGCGGCGAACGCCGCCGGACGCGAAGCGCACCGGCTCCGTCTCGACGATCCCGAGCCGCCGCACGTCCGACGGCCCCCAGCCCCACCGCGCCGTGACGCGCTCCGGCCAGCGCGTCGTCAGGCTCGGCAGTCGGGTGACGCCGTAGAGGGGCGTCACGACCAGGACGTCGAGGCCGAGCTCCGCCAGCGCGAGGCTCAGCGCCTCGACCACGTCACCGAGCCCACCCGTGCGCGCGAGCGACTCGAGCTCGGCCGAGATCATGAGGACACGCAGCGACGGGCGAGGAGCCAACGCCATCGATTCTGCGTCCGGGCTTGCCCGCGCGCCCGGACGATCCGGTCGGGCGCGCGCCCGCACGCGCGCCTGCGACGACGAGGACCCGCGTCGCGATCGCGTGCGGAACCGAGCCCGCCCCCTCTGCGTCACGACTTCGATGCTCGCCGCGCGCGCCCGCGGGGATCGACTCGACGAGGTGGGCTTCACGCGTACAGCGCCGCCCGACGTCGCGCGCGCGCGACGGATGTGGTTCGTCCGACGCCCAGTTGATGTGCGCGGTCCTCACCGGCGAGGACGCGCCACACATCGTGACGCCGATGTAGGTCTCCGAGTGCAGGCTCCTCCAGAGGCGCGTTCGAGCCTTCCCGCCTGCACGCGCCCGCGCGCGGGCCGTTCGAACGCCATGGAGACGAGTCCCCGCCCGGCACCGGCGCGCGCGGCATGTGGCTTGCTGCGTCGCCGTCCGGCGTGCGGGCCCTGGCAGCGGCTCGACGCTCCCACTCGATGACGGATACGTTTCGAAAGACGATGCGCCTGAAGTTGACCGCAGCCGCGGTCGCCACGGTCGCCACCACGGCCTTCGCGGGCGTCGCCCACGCGGACGAGCCGCGCGCGGTCGACTGGATTCAGGGGCTCGTCGACCTCGACCGCATCGCTCGCGGTGACGGCGAGCGCCCGAGCTCTATCGCGCCGTCGAGCGTGCACCGTCCTGCTTCGCTCGAGGACCCGAACCCGCAGAACCTCGGCAACGCTTGGTTCGGCGTCGCCCCGCGCGTCACGCTGGTCGCGCGCGACTGGGCGAGCTCGACGCGCCTCGCGGGCGATCGCCTGAGCCTGGTCGAACAGATGCGCCTGTCGGCGTCGACGCGCATGGTCGTCGGTCGCGCACGCCTCAGCGAGGCGCGCTTCACGCCGTTCTTCCAGATCGGCGTCGGCCAGTGGCGCGTCGACCGGAACTACCTGCCGCTGACGCCTCGCGCGATCGAGGTCGCGGGCCAGCTCGGCACCGGCTTCGAGATGCGGCTCACGAGCCGCTGGCAGCTCGCGGCAGAGACGACCGTCACCTCGCTCATCCGCGACGGCCAGAACCACAGCCTTCCGCAGACGATGCTGTGGAGCACGTTCCTCGCCTCGCGCGTCGAGTTCTGAGCGGCGGCGAGGCCTCGCACCGATCGCGAGCGGGCCCGATCGCGATCAGAGGATCAGAGAAAGAGCGGCCGGTCGGCGGTGCTCGCCGTCGGCCTCGGCGGCGGGGAAGGCGCCGCGGTCGCGCCTCCGCTCGACGTCGTCGCCGCGCGCGCCGGGTGCGCCGGGCGCGACGAGAGGTGCGGAGCGGGGGCGACCGAGGGCGCCGGAGAAACGGGCGCGCTCCCGGCCCCAAGCGGGTCGATCGGCGGCGAGGCCGGCGCGACCGCGCTCGCGTCGATCCGAGCGCCCGACGGTGGACTCGACGGAACGAGCGGCGCGCCCACGACGGCGCGCGGCCGGCGGACGAAGAGCGCGACGCCTCCGATCGCCGAGCCCACGACGACGAGCGCGACGAGGACGCCGACCAGCGCCGCGCGCCCGCGGCTCGGCGGAGGCGAGCGGTGCGACCAGCCCGCGGCCGTCTCGTGAGGGCGCATCACCTCCTCCGCGACGCCCGGAGCGTGGATGACCGTCTTCGCGTTCTCCTCGCTGTCGTCCGGCGGCGCGAGCGACGGCGAAGGGGGGAAGGCCGACGCCATGGACGCGATGGCCACGCGTGGATCCGCGCCCGTCGCGACGACGCCGTCCGCGAAGCTCCGGCCTGCGGTCCCGATGGGCGCGAACGACGCGAGCGCCGTCGCGAGCTGCCTGACGTCGCCGAAGCGACGGGCCGGATCGCGCTCGAGGCACTTGTTCACGATCGCCGCGAGCTCGGCGGGGACCTCGCAGAGCTCACGGAGGTCGGGCGGGTCTCGAGTGACGATCATCGCGGCGACGAGCGGCGGCGGGCCTTCCCAGGGCACGCGGCCCGAGAGCGCCTCGTAGAGGATGACGCCGAGCGCCCAGATGTCGGCGCGCGCGTCGACCGCGTGCGCCGCCTGGAGCTGCTCGGGGGACATGTAGAGCGCCGTCCCCACGATCGCGCCGGCGGCGGTGAGCTTCGCCTCGTCGCCCGTCGCCACCTTCGAGATGCCGAAGTCGAGCACCTTCACGATCGCGTCGCTCGCCGGCCCGGCGCGATCGCGCTGGAGGAAGAGGTTCGACGGCTTGAGGTCGCGGTGGACGATGCCGAGCTGATGCGCCTCGAGCATCGCGGCGGCGGCCTGCAGCACGTAGTCGGCCGCCTCCGCGACGGGCAGCCGGCCACGACGCTCGAGCTCGACCTGGAGGTCGTGCCCCTCGAGGAAGTCCATCACCATGTACGGCAGCCCCTCGGGCGTGACGTCGACGTCGTTGACGCGCGCGCAGTGACGGCCGCGGAGCCGAGCGGCGGCGCGGGCCTCGCGCTCGAAGCGCGAGACGAGCGTCCCGTGCGCGAGCATCGCGGGCAGGAGCATCTTCAACGCGACGCGCTGCCGGAGCCGCTGGTGCGTCGCCTCGAAGACGACGCCCATCCCGCCCTCGCCGAGCACGCGGACGATCGCGTATTTTCCCGCGACGACGTCGCCGGCGCGGGGCATCGTGAACGGTCGCCCGGTGGGTGAGCCACCTGAAGGGTTGCCGTTCACCGGCGCGATCTTAACGCGCGCGCGCCGTCTCGACGAGGCGACAGTTGCGACGGCGCCGGACCAGGCGGTCGAGGCCAGGGAGGTGCGCGTCGACCCGCACGACGGAGGGTCACGCGAGCTTGGGTGTGAGCTATCCTGGGCGCTCCATGCACCCGCCCCCGCCCCGCTCAGGCACTGGACTCGGAGAGAGCGATCTCCTGTCCGGCCTCGGCGTGCGCGAGGAGGACACGCAGCGCGTGTCGTGCGAGCACGCCGACCGCTGCGGCGGCTGTCCGGTCATCGCGCTGCCGTACGGCGAGCAGCTCGGCCTGAAGCGCGGACGGGTCGTGCAGTCGGTCTCGCGCTACCCCGCGCTCGAGCTCGTCTACACCGAGCCGGTTCAACCCGCAGAGCCGATCAGCGAGTACCGCACGCGCGCGAAGCTCATCGTCGCGCCCGGCGGCAAGCTCGGGCTCTACGCCAAGGGCGGCGGACACCAGGTCGTCGACATCCCGCGATGCAAGGTCGTCTCGCCCGTCGTCGCGGAGGTCGCCGCCGCGCTCCGCGCGCGCATCGTCCACGACGAGGCCGCGGGTGGTCCGCTCGCGCCGTTCGATCCGAGCGGGCCCGGCGCCCTCAGGGCCGTGGACCTCCGCGAGGTGCGCCCCGGCGACGGCGCCGACGCCCGCGTGCTCGTGACGCTCGTGGTCCAGCGCGACCGCGTCGCCGATCGCGGACCGGTCGAGGCGGCCGCGCGCGCGCTCGCCGGCGACGACCCACGCATCGCCGGCGTCGCGCTCAACTTCCACGAGGGAGAGTCGCCGCAGATCCTCGGCAGCGAGACCGCGGTGGTCCACGGCGCGGCGTCGGTGCCGGACCGCATCGGCCTCGCCACGCACGAGGCGACGTACGGGTCGTTCGTCCAGGCGCACCGCGGGCAGGCCGAGCGTGTGCACACGACGGTGATCGATCTCCTCGGGCTGGGGCGCGCTCGCCAGAGCAAGCCCGGACCGACCAGGGTGCTCGATCTCTACGGCGGCTCCGGAGCGATCGCGCTGGCGCTCGCACACGCAGGCGCGGACGTGCACCTCGTCGAGTCGTTCGCGCCCGCCGTGGGTCACGTCGACGAGGCGGCGCGCAAGGCGAAGCTCCCCGTGCGCGCCGAGGCGGCGGACGTCGCGTCCGCGCTCCGGCGCTTCGCCGAACAGAGCGCGGAGTTCGACGCCGCCGTCGTGAACCCGCCGCGGCGCGGGATGAGCCCGCTCGCGCGCGAGCTCCTCGTCCGCCTCGAGGTCCCGGTCGTCGCGTACGTCTCGTGCGATCCCGACACGCTCGCGCGCGACCTCGATCACTTCACGCGGCTCGGCTACGGCGTCACGACGCTCCGCCCGCTCGACATGATCCCGCTCACGGACGAGGTCGAGACGATCGCGCTCCTCCGGCGGAGCGGCTCGGCGACGCCGAAGGTCATGTGGGAGGACGAGGAGATCCTCGTCGTCGACAAGGGCGCGCACGAGCCGACGACCCAGCAGGGCGAGTACGCGTCGTCGCTCGTCACCCGCGCGCGCAAGCTCCCCGGCGCGAGCGAGGCCGTCCCGGTCCATCGCATCGACGTGGGGACGAGCGGCCTCGTGATGCTGGCGAAGCGCCCCGACGTCGCCGCGAAGTGGCAGGCCGTCTTGAGCGCGGAGACGGCACGAAAGATCTACGTCGCCGGCGCGCGCGGCGTCACGCCGAGCAAGGGCGCGATCACGCGCGACCTCCGCGAGGACGGCAAGATGTATCCTGCACGCACTCGCTACCGCCGCCTCGCGGTGGCGAGCGGGCACTCGGTGCTGCGCGTGGTCCCCGAGCAGGGGCGCACCCACCAGATCCGGCGCCACCTCGCAGCGATCGGCCACCCGATCCTCGGCGACGATCGCTACGGTCACGCGCCCACGAACCGCTTCTTCGAGGAGAAGAACGCGCTCGACCGCACATTCCTCCACTGCGTTCGCCTCGAGTTCATGCACCCGCGCACGCAGCAGCGCCTCATCATCGAGGCGCCGATGCCGGGCGACCTCCGCGCCGTCCTCGAGCGCACGAGCGGCCCCGGCACGCTCCGCTTCCTCGATCACAAGAACGCGCTCGGCCAGAGCGGCGTCTCGAGCCTGCCGCCGCCGCCGGACTCGCATCACGACACCGGCCACATCCTCGACATCGACTCGAGCACGCCGACGATCCGGCCCGAGATGGTGACGGACGACGACGGCTAGGGCTTCGACGCGTCAGGCGAAGAGAGACCGAGCGAGCCCGAGGCCGAGGCGGAGCTGGGTCGACGTCGAGAGGTTCTCGCCGCGGTACCAGCGGATCGCGGCCCTGCGCGCGTAGCCCGAGCGGAGGAGGAAGCGACGCGCGGGGTGCCCCACGCGCCCGTAGACGCGCCTCACCATCCACGCGCTCTGGAGGAGGTGACGCCCAGTCGTCGACGCGCGCACCTCGCGCTCGTACGCCTCGAAGCGCGGGCTGCCCGAGGAGAGCGCCCCGGCGAGGTGGGTCGCGGCGATGCGGCCCATCTCGATCGCCTGCGCGATCCCCTCGCCGGTCGTCTGGTCGATGCCGTACGCCTCGCCGACGAGGAGGACGCCCAGGACCCACGCCGTCGACCGCGGAACGAATGGGCGGGTGCTGAACGGGCGGAGCTTCACCTTTGCGATGTCGATGCCGCGCCGCGCGAGCGCGCGACCGAGCACGTCCTTCACGCTCTCGCCGGACGGCGCGTCCGGCCGCGTCAG
Organism: Labilithrix sp.; assembly: GCA_019637225.1. Taxonomy (GTDB): domain Bacteria; phylum Myxococcota_A; class Polyangia; order Polyangiales; family Polyangiaceae; genus Labilithrix. Next base: position 83,769 of record JAHBWC010000020.1, on the reverse strand, counting down.
GTTCGCGTGGTAGATGCCGCGGCTCACCTGGAGGCTGCCGTCGAGCATCGTCGGGAAGTCCCAGTAGTAACCCTCGAGACCGTCCTCGAGGATGCTGAGGTCGAAGTCGACGAGCCCGCGCTCGATCCCGGCGTCGAGCGCGACGCGCTCGGTGTCGAGCACGTAGAGGTGGCCCTTGCGCTCGGGCTCGCGGATGCCGAGGAGCTTCCGCGTCGTGCTGCCGGCGCCGTCGGCGGCGGCGATGAAGCGCGCGCGCACCGTCGCGCCGAGCGTCGTCTCGAGCGTGAAGCCCCCTCGCGGGCCGTCGCCGCGCGTGACGGCGCGGAGGCCTTCGCCGTCGCGCACGTGGACCCCGTCACGACGCGCGGTCTCGAGCAGCTCCGCGTCGAACTCGGTCCGCCGGATCACGATCCCCATGGGCTCGAGCGTCTCGCCGACGACGTCGCCCTCGAGCACCCGGACGCCGTTCATCGTCGCCGAAGGGACCGTGACCTCGACGCCGAGCGCCGAGAGCACGTCGAGGCCGAGCTGGCTCACGGCCCCGGCGCAGGGCTTGTCGCGCGGGAATTTCGCCTTGTCGAGGACGACGACGCGGTCGGGGCGCACGCCCTCGCGACGCGCGAGGTGGAGCGCGGTGCTCGAGCCGGCCGGGCCTCCCCCGACGATGGCGACGTCGTAGTCGAACGCGGCGCTCATGCCGGCCGCTCGCCCGCGCCCCGGCCGCGCGGCGCCCTCACTCCCCCACCGGGCTCGCGATGCCGCCGAGCTCCCTCGCGAGATCGTCGACGAGCTCGTCGAGCTCGGCGTCGCGACCGGCCGCCGCGGCGAGCGTCAAGTCGCCGCCGCTCTCGGCGAACACGTGCGCCAGCCCGTCGTGCGCCTCGACGATTCCCTTCACGAAGACGACGTCCTTCGCGCGGACGACGAGGCGGCGGGCGATCATCCCCTCGCCCATCCCCACGATCGCGCGCTCCGTCCGGGACATTCCGCCCTTCTTAGCGGACAAGCGCGTCGTCGCACAGCTAGACTTGGCGCGTTGGACGCGACGCTCATCCGCTCACGGCCCCTCTCTGCATTGATCATCGGCGCGACCGGGATCAACGTGCTTCGCGTCGTCACGGCCTTCGAGCGCCGGCGGATCAGCGCCGTCCGCTGCGACGACGTCGCGACCGGCTGCGAGCGCATCGCCGTGGAGATGCCCCACGTCGTGCTCGTCCTCGTGCCGGTCGCGAGCGAAGCCGAGCGCGACGCGCTCGCCGATCGTGCGCTCGCCGTCGGGGCGCTCCTCGTCCACGTCGACCCTCACGCCGACGAGGCGACGTTCCAGGAGGTCCTCGAGCAGACCGTGGAGGGCGCGCTCCAGCGAAAGCTCCTCCGCGAGCAGGCCGAGGCGCAGGCCCACGCCGCCAGCGCTCCCGACGTGCTCCCGTCCGAGGAGCTCGACGAGGGCTGGGACGAGTAGCGGCGGCCGAGCGGTCTCTCTGCTCAGCCCAGCGGGTCCTCGATCTCGGCGCTCTCGCGATCGCGCTCGCGCTTCTCGCGGAGCCGGTGCTGCACGTACTCGACGAGGCCCTCCACGTAGCTCTCGATCGGCGGACAGCGCACGTCGCTGTCGGCCAGGAGCTCGGTGGTGTTCGCGAAGCTGTACGACACGGGCGTGGCCAGCGCGTCGAGGAACGCGCGAGGGCTCTTCGCGAGGCGGTCGAGGCCGGGCGTCCGCAGCAGCGCCTTCGTCAGGTTGGCCGGGATGAACCCGCGCGGGCTCCGCCGGCCCCCGGCGGTCGCGACGAGCTCGAACACGCGGCGCGCCGTGAGCGGCGCCGGATCACCGATGTGGAAGGTGCGCCCCGGCGCGCGCGGATCGCGCCCGATCGCCTTCGCCGCGCGAACCACGTAGTCGACGGGCACGAGGTGGAGGAGCGCGTCGCCGCGGCCGGGGAGCGGGAGCGGGAAGTCGGGCGGGCTCGTGACGATGAGCAGGATGAGGAAGTACGGACCGTCGAAGCGATCGACCTCCCCCGTCTGCGAGTCGCCGACGACGATCGTCGGCCGCACGATCGAGATGGGCAGCCTGCGCATGCGCGCGCGGACGATGCGCTCGCCCCGCGCCAGCGTCTCCTCCACCGGGTTGCGGAAGGTCTGCCCCTTGTCGAGCTCGTCTTCGAGGACGAGGCCGGTCCGGTCGCCGGAGACCTGCGCCGTCGAGTGGTAGACGAGGTTCTTGAGCGCCGGGCACTCCGCCGCGACCTCGAGCACCTCGCGCGCGCCGTTCACGTTGACCTGCGCCGCCAGCTCCCGGTCCGCGCCGAGGTAGGAGACCTGGGCCATGTGATGGATGACGTCGATCTCGGGCGCCAGCGCGCGGAGCTCAGCCCCCGACAGACCGAAGTCCATCGCCGCAGCGTCCCCCTCGACGAGGACCACCCGGCGACGCTGCTCGAGCGGCAGCGCGTCGAGCGCGCCCTCGGCCTCGGCGAGCGACTTCGCCCGCACGACGGCGTGCACGAGCGTCCGCTCGGGGCCGCGGACCAGCTCCTCGCACATCTTTCGCGCCGCGAACGACGGAAACCCCGTGAGTAGTACGACCTCGTCGTAGCCCGCTCGAGGCATGCGCGCTCACCACCCTTCGACTCCGGCAGAGGGTCCGTCAGGGACCGTCGCCGCAGAACTGATCACCGACGACGCGGATCCACGCGCCGTAGTTCGCGTACGAGAACTGGCTGCAGAGGCTGCCGGCGCCGAGCGCGTCGTTCGCGCAGTTCGCCGCGGCCGCGCGGGCCGCGCACTGGCCGCCGCCGCCGTTCACCAGCGCGTAGCACTGGCTCTCCGACGTCGCGAGGCACTGGTCGCAGCTCGTCTGCGCGCAGTGGATCGCGCAGCCCGTCAAGCGGCGGCACGGTTCCGAGAGCGGCGTCGACGCCGCGCAGGCATAGAGCCCGGCGCGCTGCTCGAACGGATAGTTGAACGGCGCGAGGCACGAGCGGCACGCGGCCGGCAGCGCGGCGACCGCCGCGATGCAGGTCGCCGTCTTCGGACCGGCGGCGCACGGGAGGGTGAGCGTGTCGAGGAGAGTGTCCGTGCACACGTTGACCGGCGTCCGGATCGGCGTCACCACGCCCGGGCAGCCGCCGTAGGAGGCCGGGCACGTCGTCTGCTGGTTGTTGCACCGGCGCGGCACGACGAGGCCGTTGCAGAACGAGCCCGAGGAGCTGCAGTTCGCGCAGGCGACGCCACCCTGACCGCACGAGGCGTTGCTGATGCCGAGCGCGTCGCACGTGTTGTTCGCGCGGCAGCAGCCGGCGCAGTTCGCCGGGCCGCAGCGCGTGACGCACTGCCGGTCCTGGCAGGCCTGGTTCGACGCCGAGCAGTCGGTGCACGCGCCGCCGCCGATCGCTCCGCAGGCGTTGTCGAGGGTGCCGGTGACGCACGTGTTGCCCGAGCAGCAGCCGTTGGGACACGTCGACGGGCCGCACGCGGGAAGCTGGCACGAGCCGGCCTGGCAGACGCGCGGCGGGCTCTGGCCCGCGCAGTTCTGGCAGAGCGCGCCTGCCGTGCCGCACGCCGTCTGCTGGGTTCCGACCGCGCAGATGTCGCCGACGCAGCAGCCTGCGCAGGTCGCGGGGTTGCACTCGCTCCCGCTCACGCAGTTGCCGAGCGGGTCGCAGACCTGGCTCGCGCTGCATGTCTTGCACGCCTGACCGTTCGTCCCGCAGGCGAGCGGCGTCGTGGAGACGACGCACTGGTTGCCGACGCAGCAGCCCGGACAGTTCGCCGGACCGCACGCCTGGACCGGCTGGCACGTGCGCGCGTTCGGCAGGCCGTCCTGGACGCAGGCCGCGTTCGCGCCGCACGCCGCGCACTGCTGGCCCTGCTTGCCGCAGGCGTTGGTGTCGGTGCCCGTGACGCACTGACCGGCGGCGTTGCAGCAGCCTCCGCAGTTCTGCGGACCGCACGAGCTCGTCCCCTCGCACCGGCCGCCGCCGCCGGAGACCGCACGGCAGAGCTGACCGGACGCGCACGAATCGCACTGCGCGCCCTTGGAACCGCAGGCGGAGGCGGCGTCGCCCGGCAAGCACTGGTCGCCGACGCAGCAGCCGTCGCAGTTCGTCGCGTCGCATCGCGTCGTGCCGCACGCGCGGGTAGCGGCGTCGCACGCGCGGCCTTCGTCGGCGCAGTTGGAGCACTCGGCTCCCGATCGTCCGCAGGCGGAGGGTTCGGTCCCGCTCAGGCAGCGGAGACGCCCGTCGTCGATCGCGCAGCAGCCGAGGCAGGTGCGTGAGCTGCACGACGGATCGTCGCGCCCGCAGACGCGCGAGGTCGTGCAGACGCTGAAGCCGTTGGCGACGCAGTCGGAGCACCGCCCGCCGACCGAGCCACAGGCGCGGAGGTCGGCGCCGGTACGACAGACGCCGCTCGCGTCGCAGCAACCGTTCGGGCACGTCGAGGGGCCGCAAGCGGACGGCGCTCCCGCGTCGAGCACTTCAGGCTCGAGGCTCGAGCGGCCACATCCGGGCGCAACGAGCACGAGGAGGAGGAGGCCGAGGCACGCGAGCGCGAAGGCGCGGGCCATCCGACGGGGAGTGAGCGGGGTCGACCCACCAAGCCAAGGAGCGCGCATCCGGATACCTCGGGGCGGAGCGTAGCGCGTCGGGCAAAGCATCGGTAGCCTCGTTCCGCTTTGGATCTCGGCTACCTCGCCATTCCGATCTTCCAGCGGGCGCTGCTCGCGGGGTCGGTCCTCGCCGCCCTGCTCGCGCTTCTCGGGGTCCTCGTCACCGCGCGCGGCCTCGCCTACCTCGGGGACGGCCTCTCTCACGCGGCCTTCGGGGGCATCGCCCTCGGCATGTTCCTCGGGCTCCACGCGCCGCTGCTCGTGGCCATCCCGTTCACGGCCCTCGCCGCGATGGCGATCGGCGCCCTGCGGAGGCGAGGCGGGCTGCGCTCGGACGTCGCGATGGCGATCCTCTTCGCCGTCTGCTTCGCGATCGGCATCGTCCTGCTCAAGAAGGCGAAGCGGACCGAGAGCACGTTCGATCCGGAGCAGCTCCTCTTCGGAAACATCCTCATGGTCGGCGCGGACGATCTCTGGATCGTGCTCGGGATCGCGACGATCACCGTCGGCTTCGTCGCGTTCGCGTGGACCCGGCTCGCCTACGCGACGTTCGACGAGGAGCTCGCGCGCCTCAGCGGCATCGAGGTCGGCTGGCTCGAGAGCGCCCTGCTCGCGCTCTTGGCCGCCGTCGTGGTCGCCGCGATTCGCCTCGCGGGCGTCGTCCTCGTGAGCGCGTTCCTCGTCATCCCCGCCGCGGGCGGCCGCGTGCTCGGGCGCACGCTCGCCGGCGTGGCGGGCTGGGCGATGCTCTCCGGGGTGCTCGGCGTCGCCCTCGGTTTCTTCGCCGCGCACCGCCTCGAGTGGCCCGAGGGCGCGGCGATCGTGCTGACGCTCGCCTTGCTCTTCGCGGCCGCCATCTCGTTCCGCCGGCTGCGCCGCGCGTAGCTCGGAGCCGCCGATGTTCGCCTACGACGACGTCCCGTACGACACGGAGGCCAACGCGGAGACCCACCCGTCCGCGATCGCCACGCTCGCCCGCCTCTCGGGCCTCCGCCCGGCGGCGCCGCGGACCGCGCGCGTGCTCGAGATCGGCTGCGGCAACGGCGAGAACCTCATCGCCGCCGCCACCTACCTCCCGCGCGCGCGCTTCGTCGGGTTCGACCTCGCCGCGAGCGCGATCGCGGCGGGCGTCGCCGCCGCGACGGCGTCCGGCACGAGCAACGTCGAGCTCTTCGCGGCCGACGTGAGCGACGTGCGCGCGGCCGGGACGAAGGACCGCGCGCCCGGCGGGTTCGACTACGTCGTGGCGCACGGGATGTACTCGTGGGTGCCTCGCGACGTGCGCGCGGACCTGTTCGCCGTGATGCGCGACGCGCTCGGGCCGGGCGGCATCGGGTTCGTCAGCGTCAACGCCCTCCCCGGCTGGGAGCTCCGCCGCGCGCTCCGCGAGCTCGCGCGCGACGCGACGCGCGATCTCGAGGATCCGGCGGCGCGCGTGGCCGAGGCGCTCCGGATCATCGAAGAGCTCGCGCGCGCCGGCGAGGGGGCGAGCGGGTTCCGGGGCGCGCTCGCGGCCGCGGCGCGCGAGTACGTCGCGCACGTCGCGCGGGCGACGCCGCCCGAGGCTCCGTTCGCACGCTACGTGTTCCACGACCTGCTCGCCGACGTGAACGAGCCGTTCTCCGTCGCAGGGCTCGGCGAGGACCTCGCGCGCGCGGGCCTCCGGATCGTCTGCGAGGCGCCGCTCTTCCCGTCGCGCGCGGGCGCCTTCGACGGGCTCGCGGCGGACCTCGCGCGCACCGGAGCGCCGTTCCTCCAGGTGCTCGTGCAGCGCGACGACGGCGAGCTCGCCGCCGCGCCCGACGCTAGCGCGGCGGCGGAGCTCGACCTCTGGGCAGACCTCACGCCCGCACCCGGCGGCGGCTTCCGGACGACCACCGGCGCGCTCGTACGTCCCGTGGGGGAGACCGGGCTCGCGCGGGCGACGCGTCACGCGCCCGGCTTCGTCGCCGTGCGCGATCTCGCGGACGACGACGACGCGCGCCGGGAGCTCGCGCGGCAGCTCCTCGCCGCCGCCTGCGAGGGCGTGCTCACGCTCGTCACGGAGCGGCCTGGCTGTGCGACGACGCCTCGCGAGCGACCGTGCGTCGCCGCGCATGTCCGTGTCCGCGCCGGGGCCGCGGTCGAACGCGGCGCGCCGTCCGGCGTGGTGACGAACGCGCTGCACCGATCGTTCCGCGTTCCCTGGTCGGAGCTCGCGGTGGTCCTTGCGATGGACGGCGCGCGAACGGTCCCCGAGATCGCCGCCGAGGCGACGCGGCGCGCCGCCGAGGTGCCGTCCTCGCTCGCGGGGCCGCTCAAGGGAGCTTCGACGCGCGACGTCCAGCGGTTCGTCGACGCGGTCATCGACCGGTTCACGCGTCACCTCTTCCTCGTCGAGGAGGACGCGACGTGAGCGCGCGGAGCGAAGGCGCGCTCGACTGGAACGCGCTCGCGCATCGGGCGCTCGCGACGGCGTCGCTCTACGACGTCTTGCGCGGCGCCGCGGGCGCGTCACGCGCTGGCGCCGCCCGCTCCTCACGCGCCGGCGCGGCGGGCGCCTCGCCGACGCTCGCGTGTGCGCGCGCCTCCGAGCTCGCGAGCGTGCGCGACGCGGACCTCGTCGTCACCGTCGACGCCCCCGCGCTCGACGCCGCGTCGTTCGTCGCGGCGCGCGAGGCGATCGCGCCCGGCGGGATCGTCGCGCTGCTCATCGCGTCGACCTCGGCGGCGGGCCTCCTCGCCGCCGGCGTCGGACACACCGCGCCCGCCAGCGCGGCCGGTCGACCAGACGCGTTCGCCCTCGCCACCGCGTGGGCGCGCGTCGCCGCGCGCGCGCCGCTCGCTCCGGCGGCGTCCGCGTCGCGCATCCGCGAGCTGGCGTCGCTCGCGAGCGCCTCCGGGCTCGCGCTCGTCGAGCCGGACGTCCCTCACCTCCGCGCCCAGCCGAAGGCCGCCGTCGACCGGGCCGTCCTCGCGACGGTGGCGTTCGGCGCGACGGCGCGCTCCCTCCTCTTCGTCCCCGAGGGCCGCGCTCCGAAGGGAGGCGTCGTGCGCCTGCGCGAGGAGCGCGTCTTGGACTTCTGGATCGAAGGCCGCTCGATCGCGGCCGCCGCTCGGCCGAGCTCGCTGCCCGAGGCCGCCCTCGCCGAGCTTGCCGCGTGCGCGCGACCGATCCGCGGCAAGGACCTCCTCCGCGAGGCGCGCGCCCGCTACGCCGACGCCGCGCGCCAGGCCGGCGTGCAGGTCACCGCGAGCTCGACCGACGGGCCGCTCGTCGCGAGGGAGCTCGTCACCGCATGGCGCGACGGCGCGGTCGAGCTCTGGGCGGCCGATCCGGCGACGCCGCTCGCCGCGCGCCCGCCGGGCTGAGCGGCCTTCAGAACCCCATCTGCCAGCGCGCGGCCTCGCGCAGGATCCCGTCGGCGATGTCGACGCGCACGAACGCGTCGCGGCCCTTCCGGCCGACCGCGATCGCGAGCGGCGCCGCCGGCAGGTTGGCACGCTTGGGGTCGAGGCGGAGCGGCTGGGCGACGATGACCGTGCTCGCGTCGCTCGCGACGGCGGCGGTGAACCGGCGAAGCGACGGCTCGTCGGCGAGCGTGCGATCCGGTCGCGTGCCTGTCTTCAGCGTCACGAGCGGCTCGTGCCCGGCGCCGAGCGAGAGCGTGCCCCGATCCACGACCCAGGCCGCGCCCGCCTCGCCCGACGCCGCCCGCGCGGCGGGCGCGCCGCCGTCGGCGCCGCGGGCCGCGCGCGGCGTCGCATCGGCGCCGCGCTTCGTCTCCTTCGGGACGCGCAGCACCGTCGCGACGGCGACCTTTCCGAGATCGGGCAGCTCGGCGCTCGTGGCGGTCACGTCGCGAACGCCGAGGAGCTCCTTGAAGGGCTCGGCCTTCGTCAGATCGAACGCGCCGCGGATCGCCGTGTCGACGGCCGCGGCGTCGCGCACCGGCGCGCGCACGAGGAGCCCCGCCGGCTCGTCCAGACCGAGCGCGACCGCGAGCGACTCGTCGCGCGCCTTCGTCAGCGCCTCGATGACCTCGTGGAGCTTGCCGGGGTCCTTCAGGCGTGGCCCCAGCGACGTCGCGATCGCCTTCTCGAGCTCCTTGCCCTGCTCGTCGCGATCGCCCTCGCCGTCGCGCATCGAGAGCGCGAGCGCGGAGACGGTCGGCAGCGCGAGGACCGGCGCCGCATCGCCGAGCTTCATCCCGTCGACCCACCGCTCTGCGGGACCGCCTCCGCCGAGCGGCGTCAGCGTGGCGGTGAGCACCGCGGCGTCCTCGGTGATCTCGAGCGAGACGCGGAGCTTCTCGAGGTCGCCGAGGATCGCGACGCGGCGCTCGAGGAGCCCGTCGAGGGCCGCCACGATCGCCGCCGGATCGCCGAAGTCGGGCGCGCGGCCGCGCGCGGCGCGCATCTGCTCGTCTTGCGTGAGGAGGAACGACTTGCCGTCGCCCCAGAGCGACTCGACCCTCGGCTTGAGGACCGCCTGGAGCGCGCGCTTCGGGACGTCGACGGCGACGGCGGACTCGGTGGGCAGAGGCCGCGACGGGAGCGTGCGCGTCGCGTAGGGAGCGAGCCGTTCGAGATCGGCGGCGTCACGCGCGACGACCAGGTAGCCGTTTTGGGTGATCGCGAGCTCGAACGGACGGGCCTCCGCGTCCTTGGTGTGCGGAAGGAGGAGCGTCATCCCGTTCGCCTCCTTCGCGGTGAAGCGAGAGACGTCGCCGTCGGCGAGGAGGCGCCGCGCGCGGCGCGCGTCGACGAGCTTCATCGCGAACGCGGCGCTCGGGCTCGCCGGATCGCCGGCGAGGACGCCGAACATCGGCGCCGTCCCGTCGATCTCGTCCACGAACGCGACGTCGAGCTCGGTCAGCGCGACGAGCACGCCCGGCAAGGTCGCGGGGAGGATCCCGACGGCGCCGCCGACGCCGCGCTGCAGGCGGGTCCACGACGGGTTCGGCGACGACACGTAGACGTCGGCGAGGAGGTCGTCCGGCGCGCGGGCCGGAGGCTCGGCCACGACGCCGGCGTCGGCCGCCGGCGAGGAGCCGCCGCATTTCCCGAACGCGACGAGCCCCGCCGCGACGATCGCCGCGGCCGCCGCGACGGCGTGCCACCTCTCCCACTTCACGCGGGCTATCTAGCATCATCCGCGCGGCGCGGCGTGGCTTCGGCGGCCCGAGCCGACGACGCGGGCGACGGCCGAGGCGCCTGCTCGAGGTGCCGTCGGGCGCGGGAGCGCGGCCGCGACGGGCGGCGCGCGCGACGCGATCGACTTCGTTTCGTGGCAGCCGCCTCTTCCTGTCCGACCGGTCCTCGGGCTAAGGTGCCAGCCGCTCCTGCTGGGGAGCCCTGCCACGACACCCCAAGGGAAGCCCGTTCGATGCTCGACGACATCCACAAAGAGCTGGTCTCTTCGATCGCCAAGGCCCACGAGGCGCTCAAGCGAGACCTCGCGAAGCTGCGCGCCGGCCGAGCCAACCCGAACCTGCTCGACGGCATCAAGGTCGACTATTACGGGGCCCTGACGCCGCTCGCGCAGATGGCCCACGTCAACGTCCCCGAGCCGCGCCTCCTCACGGTCAAGCCCTGGGACAAGACGGTGGTGAAGGCCGTCGAGAAGGCGCTCCGCGAGAGCGACCTCAACTTGAACCCGCAGACGGACGGCGACGTCATCCGCATCCCCCTGCCCCCCCTCACCGAGGAGCGGCGCAAGGAGTTCGTGAAGATCGCCCGGAAATACGGCGAAGAGTGCAAGGTGACCATCCGCAAGGCCCGCCACGAGGCCCTCGACATGCTCACCGAGCTCGACGAGGGCGGCGAGGCGAGCGCGGACGACGTCGACCGGGCGAAGAAAAAGGCCGAAGAAACCGTGTCGGACTCGGTCAAGACCGTCGACCAGATCATCGGTCAAAAAGAAAAGGACATCATGGAGGTATGACCTCCTTGACACCCACGAGCTTACCGGCGAGCCTCAGGTTACCAGCGGAGTCGTATACTTGATGCGGGCTATCGCAGCGGGAGCAAGCGACGTAGGGCTCCAGAGGGAGCACAACGAGGACTCCTACGTCGTCCTCAAGGAGTACGACCTCTTCGTCGTCGCCGACGGAATGGGCGGTCACCGTGCAGGTGACGTCGCCTCGAAGCTGGCGACCGAGACGATCAGCGAGTTCTTCAAGTCCACGGCGAACGACGACGTCACGTGGCCGTTCCACTTCGACACGAACCTGTCGGAGGAAGAGAACCGGCTCCTGACGGGCATTCGTGTGGCCAACCGTCAGATCTTCGAGCGGAGCACGCGCTCGCGCGAGTACCACGGCATGGGCACGACCGTCGTAGGTGCGATGTTCAGCCCCCGGAAGGGGCGCATGTACATCGGCCACGTCGGCGACTCGCGCTGCTACCGCGTGCGCGCAGGGCAGATCCAGCTGCTCACGCGCGACCACTCGCTCATCAACGACTACCTCCTCGCGATGCCCGACCTCACGGAAGAGCAGCGCAGCGAGCTCCCGAAGAACGTCATCACGCGCGCGCTCGGCATGCAGGACCAGGTCGTCGTCGACCTCCAGCACGACGAGCCCACGCCGGGCGACGTCTACGTCCTCTGCTCCGACGGCCTGTCGGGCATGGTGACGGACGAGGAGATCCAGAAGATCGTCGTGCAGAACCCGGACATCCGGGACGCCTGCGCGAAGCTCATCGCCCGCGCGAACGAGCACGGCGGCGAGGACAACGTCACGGCGGTGCTCATCAAGATCGAGGAGCAGCTCGAGGCGCCGACCGAGGAGATCCCGGCCGCGCGCTCGAAGCCCGCCCGCGGCGACGCCGCCACCGATCCGGCCGACGAGACCACGTCTCCCGGCCCGGGCGGTACGCGCAAGCCCTGACGCGGGACCGCGACGTCAGCTCAGCGGAGAGCCCACGCCTTGCGGCGGACGGGCTCTTCCGTGCTGCGGTCCATCTTCCCGCTCGACGGCCGGGGAGAGCCGGTCTACACGTTCTCGGCCCCGATGCACGAGCTTCTGGAGATCTTCCGCAGCCTCACGAAGAACCTCGATCAGTTCACGATCGATCACGGCAACACGACGTACGCCATCCTGTTCGCGATCGTGTTCGTCGAGACCGGCCTCGTGATCATGCCGTTCTTGCCGGGAGACTCGCTGCTGTTCGCGGCGGGCGCGGTCGCCTCGCGCGGCTTCCTCGACCCGGCGCTCCTCGCGGGAGGGCTCATCGTCGCCGCCATCCTCGGCGACACGGTGAACTACCACGTCGGCAAGGCGATCGGCCCGCGCGTCATGAAGGGCGAGAAGTCGCGCCTCTTCAACAAGAAGCACCTCGACAAGACGCACAAGTTTTTCGAGAAGTACGGCGGAAAGACCATCATCCTCGCCCGCTTCGTCCCGATCGTCCGCACGTTCGCGCCCTTCGTCGCGGGCGCCGGCGCGATGAACTACAAGAAGTTCATCACCTACAACGTGGTCGGCGCGGTCGCATGGGTCGCGCTCATGCTCGGCTCGGGCTGGTTGCTCGGTCAGGTGCCCTTCGTGAAGGAGCGCTTCGAGCTGATCGTCATCGGCATCGTCGTCCTCTCGGTGATGCCGATGGTCGTCGAGTGGTGGAAGGCCCGCGGCGCCAAGGGCTCCGAGAAGGACGACGAGAAGGCCGAAGCGGCCTGAGCTGCGCATCGCTGCGGCGCGCCGCGTCGTAGAAAGCGCGACGACGTCAGCCACGCTGGCAGGCGAAACCGGTCGGGACTAGAGTTCGACCATGGCTCAGAAAGCGCTCACGCCCGCGGAAATGAACGGGTTCACGGCCGAGGGCGACGTCCCCGGCGATCTGGCGGCGCTCCGTGCTGCGACCCAGGCGTGGCGCGACGGCCTCGTGAAGAAGAGCGTCGCGAAGATGCCCGAGCGCAAGGCTCGCTTCTCGACCTGGAGCGACATGGGCGTCCCGGACGTGCTGACGCCCGCCGACGTGAAGCTCGACTACGCGAGGGACCTCGGCCTTCCCGGCGAGTACCCGTTCACGCGCGGCGTGCAGCCGACGATGTACCGGAGCCGCCTCTGGACGATGCGCATGTTCGCCGGCTTCGGCACTCCCGAGCAGACGAACGAGCGCTTCAAGTACCTGCTCGCGCAGGGCCAGACCGGCCTCTCGACCGCCTTCGATTTCCCGACCCTCATGGGCTACGACTCCGACTCGCCGCGCTCGCTCGGCGAGGTCGGGATGTGCGGCGTCGCCGTCGACACGCTCCGCGACATGGAGGTCCTCTTCGCGGACATCCCGCTCGCCGACGTCACGACGTCGATGACGATCAACGGCCCGGCGATCGTCCTGCTCGCCTTCTACATCGCGCTCGCCGACGTCCGCGGGATCCCGCGCACCCAGATCGGCGGGACGGTGCAGAACGACTGCCTGAAGGAGTTCATCGCCCAGCACGCGTGGCTCGTCCCTCCCCGCCCGGCGATGCGCATCGTCACGGACATGATCGAGTTCTGCTCGAAGGAGGTGCCGCGCTGGAACACCGTCTCCATCAGCGGCTACCACATCCGCGAGGCCGGAGCGACGGCGGCCCAGGAGCTCGCGTTCACGATCGCCGACGGCATCGGCTACGTCGAGTCGTGCCTCGAGCGCGGCCTGCCAATCGACGAGTTCGCGCCGCGCCTGTCGTTCTTCTGGGACGTCCACAACGACTTCTTCGAGGAGATCGCCAAGTTCCGCGCGGCGCGCCGCCTCTGGGCGCGGCTGATGAAGGAGCGCTTCGGCGCGAAGAAGGCCGAGAGCATGAAGCTCCGCACGCACGCGCAGACCGCGGGCGTGTCGCTCACGGCGCAGCAGCCGTACAACAACGTCGTCCGCGTCGCGCTCCAGGCGCTCGCGGGCGTGCTCGGCGGGACGCAGTCGCTCCACACGAACTCGCTCGACGAGACGTACGCGCTCCCCACGGAGGAGGCGGTCACCATCGCCCTCCGCACCCAGCAGATCATCGCGGAGGAGAGCGGCGTCGCGAGCACGATCGATCCGCTCGCCGGCAGCTACTTCGTCGAAGAGATGACGAACCGCCTCGAGGAGGAGGCCGTCGCCTACATCCAGCGCATCGACGAGATGGGCGGCATGGTCGCGGCGATCGAAAAGGGCTACCCGCAGCGCGAGATCGCGGCGAGCGCGTACCGCTTCCAGCGGCAGCTCGAGGCGGGCGACCGCGTGATGGTCGGCGTCAACAAGTACGAGAACGCGGACGACGCGGCCGCCACGAACATCCCGCTCCTCAAGATCGACGAGGAGGTCCAGAAGCGCCAGGTCGCGAACCTGCACGCCGTGAAGGCGAAGCGCGACGGCGGGCGCGTGACCGCGTGCCTCGAGGGCGTGCGTCAGGCGGCGAAGGACAAGTCGAACCTCATGCCGCCGATCATCGAGGCGGCGAAGGCCTACTGCACGCAGCAGGAGATCTGCGACGTGCTCCGCGACGTGTTCGGGACCTACACCGATCCGGCGGAGTTCTGATGCAGGGGCAGCCGTTCGGCTACGGCTACGAGCCCCCCTCCGGCGTCGAGCGCGGACGTCCCGCCGTCATCACGTGGTTCCGCGTCTATGCCGCGACCACGGTGCTCCTTTACGTCGGCATGCTGGTGGCCTGGCTCGCCGTCGCCGCGAACGGTCCGGCCATGGGCGGCGCGGAGCTCGCCCTCGTGCTGCTCATCTTCGGTGTCGTCGTCCTGCTCTTCGGCGGCCTCTTCGCCGTCGCCGCGATGGTGCCTTACAAGCCGTGGGGCTGGACCGTCGGCCTCGTCGCGATCTGCCTCGGCCTCACGAGCTGCATGGCGGTCGCCGCCATTCCGCTGCTCATCTACTGGATGAAGCCCGAGACCAAGGCCGCCTTCGGCCGCCTCTGAACGCGCGCCGCGACCGTCAGCGCTTCGGCGGCGCGATCCGCGCGGCGATCTCCTCGCCCTGGCGGATGGCGTCCGGGATGCCCGTGCCGATGTAGCCGTTGCCGCCGATGTGGAGACCGGGGTGCGTCGCCGCGCGCGTGAGGAGACGCCGCATGCGCGGGAGGTGGCCGACGTGCGGCTGCGGGCTCGAGCGCTTGAAGCGAAAGACCTTCGCGAACGCCGGCGGGCGGTCGATGTCGAGGAGATCGAGCACCTGCGAGCGCGCGACGCGCACGAGGTCGGCGTCGTCGCGCGCGACCATGTGCTCGTTGCCCGCGCCGCCGAAGAACACGCGGAGGAGCACCTGCCCGGCGGGAGCGCGATGGTCCCATTTGCTCGAGACGAAGGTGCAGGCGAGGATCGGACGGTTCTCGGCGCGCGGCACGAGGAAGCCGACCGCGTCGAGCGGGTGCCGGACGTCGAACTTGCGAAACGCGAGGAACACCGTGGCGGTCGACGCGTAGGTGACCTCGGCGCACATCGCGGAGAGCTCGGGATCCAGATCGGCGACGAGCGGCGCCGCCACGTTGGCCGGCACCGCGAGGACGACGTCATCGGCGTAGAGCGGGCCCGCGCTCGTCTCCACGACCCAGCGGCCGCGCGGGTCGCCCTCGGGGAGGCGATCGATCCTCCGCGCGGGCCTCGAGGTCGTCACCTCCGCGTCGCGGAGCTTGTGCGCGACGTTGACCACGAGATCGCCGACGCCGCGCTTGAGCGAGAGGAACGCGCTCCCCTCGCCCTCGCCGGCCGCCGCTTTCGCGCGGCGCTTCTCCTTCAGCGCCCTCATCGCGACGACGAGCGAGCCGTGATCGCGCTCGGCGTCGACGAGCTGCGGCACGCACGCGCGAACGGAGAGCGATCCTGGATCGCCCGCGAAGATCCCGCCGAGCAGCGGCCCGGCGATGCGCTCGGCGACGTCACTGCCGAGGCGGCGCGCGACGAACGAGCCGATGCTCTCGTCGTCGTCCTCCTTCCAGCGACGCGGCGGGACCACGAGGTCGAGGCCGGCGCGCATCTTCGCGTCCCAGCCGAGGAGCTCGCTGTCGATGAGCGGCCTCACCTCCGTCGGGACGCCGAGGACGAGGCCCTCGGGCATCGGGTAGAGCTTCCGCTGCCAGACGATGTAGACGCGGCGGGTGTCGGGACGCGTCCCGATGAGCTCGTCGCCGAGGCCGACCTCGCGCGCGAGCCGCGTGGCGTGAGGCTTCGCGGCGATCCACGAGTCGGGGCCGGCGTCGATGATGAAGCCGTTGTGGCGAATCGTCCGGAGGTTGCCGCCGAGCTGCGAACCGGCCTCGACGAGCTGGACCTCGCAACGCTCCTGGCCCTTCTCGAGCGCATGAGCGGCCGCGATCCCCGTGATGCCTCCGCCGACGATGACGACGCGCTTCATCCGCCCTGCTCGTCGTCCTTGCCCGAGCGCGGCGACGCCGGGCGGACCGCGTCCGTCCCGGCCGGGCGAGCGAGCAGCTCACGCGCGACCGCGGCGAGGGCGTCGACGAGGCCCTGTCCCGCGTTCAACGAAGCGCTTCGATAAAGCACGATCCCGAGCTCCCCTTCGCACCAGGCCTTCGCCTCGATATCGAGGTCATAGAGGATCTCCACGTGATCGGCCAGAAAGCCGACCGGCGCGACGACGACGTGCCGAAGGCCGCGCTTGGACAGATCCTCGAGCGTCGCGCGGAGGTCCGGGCCGAGCCACTCCACCCCTGTCCCGATGCCCTGGCTCTGGAACGCGATCACGTGCTCCGCGAAGGCGCCGCCGCGCGCCCGCACCTCGGCCGCGACGTCCTCGGCGCTGGCGCGAAACTCATCTGCGTACCGATCGCCGGCCCGGACGACGGCGAGCGGGAGGCTGTGCGCGGTGAGGACGAGCGCGGTCCGCTCGGCCTCGCCCTCCGGGACCTTGGCGAGCGCGGCCACGACGCTGTCGGCGAACGCGCGCGTGAGCTCCGGCGTGCGCCCCCAGTTGGGCGCGGCGACGACCTCGAGCGCGGGGTCGACCTCCTTCGCGGCGGCCTCCACGGCGCTGCCGTAGACGGCGGCGGAGTGCTGCGCCAGCGGGATCGTCACGACGCGGCGGATCCCGTCGGCCGCGAGCTCGGCGAGGACGTCCTTCGGGTACGGATCGAAGAGGCGCATCGCGACGCGCGTGGGGAGCTCGAGCTCGTCCTCGAGCCGCCGCGCGACCTCGCGGGTGATGTCGAGGAGCGGCGATCTCCCGCCGATGGCCTCGTACCGGCGGCGCACCTCGGCCACGAGCTCGGGCGGCGCGGCGTGCCCGCGCCGGATGTTGGCGAGGAACCGCGGGAGGTCGTCGAGCGACTCGACGGTGCCGTGCGCGACGAGCAGCACGGCCGTCGCCGGCGCGGTCACGCGACCTCTCCCACGATACGCAGCGCCCTCGGCGCGGCGCGCCGCGGGGGAGGTCGAGCAGAAGGCTCGGTCCGCGGGATCACTTCTTCGCCGAGGCCTCGTGCACGTAGTCGACGACGGCTTGCACGGTCTCGACGGGCGTCTCCGGCAGGATGCCGTGGCCGAGGTTGAAGATGTGCCCCGGCCTGCCGCCCGCGTCGTCGAGCACGCGCTGCGCGTGCTTCTCCGCGACGGCCCGCGGCGCGAACAGCACGGTGGAGTCGAGGTTTCCCTGCACCGCGCGGTCGTGGCCGATCTTCGCCCAGGTCTCGGCGATCGGCGTGCGCCAGTCGAGCCCGAGCACGGTGCCGCCGGCGTCGCGCATCGCGGGCAGGAGCGACTGCGTCCCGACGCCGAAATGGATCACCGGAACGCCGCGCTTCTCGACGTCCTTCAGGATGTGCGCGACGTGCGGCTGCACGTACTCGACGTAGTCGGCGGGTCCGAGCTGACCGACCCACGAGTCGAAGAGCTGGACGGCGTCCGCGCCCGCGTCGATCTGCGCGTGGAGGTACTTGCGGACGACCTCCGCGAGCTTGCTCATCAGGAGGCTCCACGTCTCCGGCTCCGTGTACATGAGCCGCTTCGTCTTGAGGAAGTCGCGGCTCTTGCCGCCCTCGACGAGGTAGCTCGCGAGCGTGAACGGCGCGCCGGCGAAGCCGATGAGCGGGACGGGCAGCTCCTTCTTGAGGAGCTTGATCGCCTGCATGACGTAGCCGAGCCCGTCCTCGGGCTCGATGACGCGCAGCTGATCGACGTCCGCGCGCGACTTGATCGGCGCGTGGATGACCGGTCCCTCGCCCTTGGCGAACTCGAAGGGCGCGCCCATCGGCTCGAGAGGCAAGAGGATGTCGGCGAACAGGATCGCCGCGTCGACGTTCAGCTTCATCGGCTGGAGCGTCACCTTCATCGCGAGCTCGGGGGTCTTGCAGAGCTCGAGGAGCGTGTACTTCTCGCGAAGCGCGCGGTACTCGGCCATGTAGCGCCCCGCCTGCCGCATCATCCACACGGGCGTGCAGTCGACGGGCTCGCGGCGGCACGCGCGAAGGAACCGATCGTTCATTTTTCGAGCGTATCACCACGGGTTCGGCGCGTGCGCGGGTGTTGCGCGCGCGGGCGGGGAGCGGCCTGCGCGGCGCGCGCCGACGACCGCGAGACGCGCGAGAGCTCTACTGGGTGAGGCGCGCCCCCGGCGAGACCGCCGAGACCGCCGGCGCCGCGATGAAGATCGCCAGGCCCTGAGGTCGGCCCCCCGCCGAGCTTACGAGCTCGCCCGGCGTCGGACCGCCCACTGCATCCCGGTGACGAAGGCCGTCACGAGCCGGCGTGTGGTCGCCGTCTCCCGGGGGGACGTCTCGGGCGCGAGCCAGTCGGCTCTCACGCGGACGCTGTTCGGACCGTTTCCGTTGGTGATCGAGATCGTCTCGGCGAGACCGCTCTCGCCCTTTGCGCTCGTGGTCCAGACGCGCGCGGCGGGGTTCCACCTCGGCTTCGCGACGCCGGCCGCGCGGCAGGCGTAGGCGACCCAAGCGTGACTCACGGGCATCGGCAAGGCGACCTCGACGAAGCACGTGACGGGGTTCGTGTCGGCTCTGTCGTGACTGGGCTGCATCGGGTTCCTTCCTCGAAGCCAAGGCAACCGCGGGCGAGGCTTCCACGTGGTGCAGGCGTCATGCCGGCGGCGTCCCGGAGCGCGTCGCGGCTCCGGTTTCCGCCGTGGTGAAACATTACCGTTTTTATGATGGTCTGCGCGCCGATTCGCGGGCCCGAGGGCGCTCGGCCTCGGGCGCTGAGCGGCGCGCTGCGGACGAGCGTCATCAGTCGGACTGAGTCGAAGAGGCCGCGACCCCGCACCGCGCCCCGCGGCGCGGTGAGGCCGGGCGAGCAGCGATGCGTCCCCTGCCCCGCGCGCACCACGCGCGGCCCAACGCGCGGCCTCGCCAGTCACACGGGTGTGACCTTGGTTACATCTCTCCGCTCGCGCCAAATGGGAGGACCGTCGCCGTGCGCGTCATGACAGGCTCGTCGCTCACTCGAAAATCTCGGGAGGAACCATGCGAAGCGAGCTCTCGCGCGCGCTCGGCTGTGCGCTCGGCGTATCACTCGTCGTCGTCTCTCAACGCGCCGAGGCCGCCGACGGCGACGCCTGCGCGAACCTGTCGGACGAGAACAACAGCATCCCCGCCATCTACATCGAGAACGGCGACACCCAGGAGCCCGTCGTCAAGAAGATCGGAAAGCTCTTGATGCAGTCCTCGACGAAGCTCCGCGTCTTCTACCGGAACCGTCCGACCTGCAACATCCGGAGCGACCTCTTCAGCAACGCCGTGATGACCACCGTCGTCGACGGAGCGACGCCGCGCCCCGTGCGCTACATCCCGTCGAGCGCGACGTTCGACCCGTCCGGTCCGGCGCCGACGTGCACGGTCCCCGCCGCCGGCGATCCCTCGGCGGTGCCGATCGCCCTCGGGATCGGCGCGACCTACCTCTCGAGCTGCGCGCCGACGCCGGCTCAACCGAACGACATCGGCGTGTTCGAGGGGCCGGTGCAGGCGTACGGCTTCATCACGAACAAGAACAGCAGCCAGGTCGCGATCACGGCCGAAGAGGGCTACCTCGCCTACGGCTTCACGGAGGGTGGCGGCGAGGCCGCGCCGTGGACCGTGCAGAACCTCCGCTTCAAGCGCGGCAACACGGCGAGCACGACGCTCACGATGTCGTCGGCGATCCGGCTCCTGCCGACCCAGATGCAAGCCGCCGCGGACTCGGGGACGTCGGAGGGGCTCATCACCTCGGTCATGAACGCCACGACGCCCGAGGCGGCGCTCGGCATCCTCGGCACGGAGCTGTTCGATCAGCGGCGCGCGGACATCAAGCTCCTCGCGTTCAAGACGTTCGGGCAAAAGTTCGCCTATTTTCCCGACTCGACCAACGCGACGTTCGACAAGCAGAACGTGCGCGACGGCCACTACCTCCCGTGGTCGCCGACGCCGTACATCGCGAAGGTGACCCCCGGCACGAAGACCATCACCGACGCGAACGCCAAACGCATCTACGAGCTCGTCATGGGGACCCGCGTCGGAGACGACGTCGACGGGCTCCTCCAGGTCGTGCAGAGCGGCCTGGTCCCCGAGTGCGCGATGAAGGTCACGCGGAGCGGCGACGGCGCAGACCTCTCGCTCTACGACGATCCGGCGCCGTGCGGCTGCTACTTCGAGAAGAACGTGCCCCAGGGCTCGACGACCTGCAAGCAGTGCACGGTCGGGAACGACGGTCCCTGCAACGGCGGCAAGTGCCGCTTCGGCTTCTGCGAGGCGAAATAGTCATGAAGAAGATCCACTCCTGCTTCATCGGCTGCGCGATCGTCATCCTCTCGGCCGTCATCGGCGTGGCCTGCGACGACAGCTCCTCCGCTGTGAAGGAGCCCTCTCCGGACGCCGGGCCCGGCACCGGCATCGACGGAGGGCCGATCGACAGCGGCGGCGGCGGGTTCGACGCGGGCACTCTCCCCGACGGCGCGCCGAAGGACTGCTTCGACAACCCGAAGACCCACTTCGAGATCATCAACGCGTGCACCAACGCCACGCGGATCACGAAGGACCCGACCCTGACCAAGCTGCTCGCGGACGGCGGGCTCCCCCCGCTCGACTGACCGCGCAAAACGACGGTGGCATGCTGTAGAGTGCGTCTCGTGCCCGCGATCGCGAGGGGATCGAGCCACGCCGCCGCCTTGGCTTGCCTCCTCGCCGGCGCGACCGCGAGAGCCGAGCCGGCAGCGCCAGAACGCACTTCGAGCGCCGAGGCGCCGGCGGACACCGCTCCGTCCGGCGCTCCCGGAGCCGTCGCCACGCCGCTCGCCGACACCTCGCGCGCGGACCTCGAGGCGCGGGTCGCGCGCCTCGAGAACGAGGCGGCCGAGCGTCGCGAAGCCCCGCTCGTCCTCTCCGGCTACGTCCACATGGACTGGGTGGTCTTCCGGCAGTCGTCGCAGGACGAGGTCACGCAGGACGGACAGCCGCTGAACGAGGACCGGTTCCTCCTCCGCCGCGCGCGCCTCCGCGCCGAGCGCGACTACGGGCTCTTCCACGGCGCGTTCGAGGTCGACGCGAACACGCTGAACGGCCCGCAGCTCCGCCCCATCAACGCCGAGGCCTCGTTCAAGTGGCCCGCGAGCCGCGCCTACCCGCGGACGCCCTGGGCCCACGATCCGTCCCCTCCGCGCGTCAGCTGGGATGCCCCGCGCGAAAAGAGCGATGCGCGAGACCACGACGCGCCCTGGTTCATGGTGACCGCGGGGCTCTTCCGCACGCCCTTCGGCTTCGAGGTGCCCGAGTCCGAGCGCGAGAGGCCGTGGCTCGAGCGCGCGACGATGTCGGCCGCGATGTTCCCGCAGTCGTTCGATCTCGGACTGCGCGTCCTCGGCGGCTACCGCTTCCTCCGCTACGCCTTCGCGATCATGAACGGCGATCCGATCGGCGAGCGCACGTTTCCGGGCCGCGACCCGAACGAGAGCAAGGACCTCGTCTTCCGCATCGGCGGCGCGACGGCCGTGACCGAGCGCATCCGCGTCGACGGCGGGCTCTCCGGCGTGAGCGGCCGCGGCTTCCACCGAGGCACGGCGGCGACGAAGGACCTGATGCAGTGGCAGGACTCGAACGCCGACGGCATCGTCGACAACACGACCGAGATCCAGGTCATCCCCGGCTCTCCGGCGACGCCATCCGAGAGCTTCAAGCGCTTCGCCGTCGGCGCGGACCTCCGCGCGACGATCACCCTCCCGACGCTCGGCGATCTCCACCTCCGCGCGGAGGTCGTCCGCGGCAACAACCTCGATCGCGGGCTCTTCGTCTCGGACCCCGTCGCGATGACGCGCGACCTCCGGCAGCTCGGCTACTACCTCGGCGCCTCGCAGGAGATCACGCGCTGGGCACTCGTCGGCGTGCGCTACGATCGCTACGACCCCGACGCCGACGCGCGCGAGCAGGAGCCCTTCGCGCTCGTGCCCCGCGACACGTCGATGTCCACCTGGTCGTTCAGCGCGACCGGGCGCACGCGCGTCGCGCGCCTCGTCGCTCAGTACGATCGCCGCCAGAACGCGCTCGGGCGCGACACGTCCGGCCGCCCGACGACGCTCGCCGACGACTCCTTCACGCTGCGCGCCGAGGTGCGCTTCTGATGCGACGGCTCGCGACCGCGTTCGCGCTCCTCGTGCTCGGGTCGCTCGCGCCCTCGGCGTGCGACGGGACACGCGCCGACGAGGGCCTCGACGCGATGCTTCGCGTCGACGGAGCGCAGTTCTTCCGGAAGGCGATGCCGGCGGGAGAGGACGGCCCCAAGGTCCTGTCGGCCACCGTCGTGTCGCGCGCGCGCGCGGGCGTCGTCGCGCAAGCCTGCGCCGGCGATCTCGAGCGCCCCGCAACGGCCGTCGCGATCGGCCTCTCTTCGGACGTCGGCTACTGGATCGTGCCCGCGGGGCTCCCGCTGGCGGCGGCGCCGACGTCGCCCACGTTCGAGGCCGTGCTGGGGCTCGCCGGCAGCGTCCCGCCCGGCGACTACGAGGTCGTGATCCGGGCCGTCGACGCGGCGGGGAGGTTCGGGCCGAAGGCGGCGCGACCGCTCACGATCGGCCCGTCCCTCCGGCCGGAGGGACGCTTCGTGATCTCGCTCTCGTGGGGGAACCAGGCGGATCTCGATCTCCACGTCGTCCTGCCGAACGGCGTCGAGATCTTCAAGCGCAACCGCACCGAGTACCAGCGCCCGCCGCCGAGCGCGGGCCCGGTCGATCCGAACGCGCCCACCGACGGCGGCTTCCTCGATCGCGACTCCAACGCGATGTGCGTCCAGGACGGCGCGCGCGGCGAGAACGTCGTGTGGACGGAGCGTCCGCAGCCGGGCCGGTACGTGGTCCGCGTCGACACCTTCTCGCTGTGCGGCGCGCCAAGCGCGCCGTGGCGCGTCGAGGCCTTCCTCGAGGGAACGCGCATCGGCGCCGCCGCGGGCACCGGGACCGAGATCGACGCGCGCTTCGAGCACAATCGAGGCGGCGGCGTCCTCGCCCTCGAGCTCGACGTGCCCTGAGGCTCGATGCGCGGCCGTTGCTTCGTCGCGTTCGTCTCCGTGGCGCTCCTCGCCGGCTCGCCGGCTCCGGCGCTCGCGCAGCAGCGCGGCTCGGACATCGGCGGGCAGCCCACGAAGCGGAAGCTCACGAAGATGCCGCGCCTCGTGAAGTTCGTCGAGGCGGAGTATCCGCCGGCGAAGAAGGCCGCCGGCGTCGCGGCGTCCGTCGTCCTCACGATCGAGATCGGTGCGACGGGCAAGGTCACCGCCGTCTCCGTCGCCGAAAGCGCGGGCGCCGACTTCGACGCGGCCGCCGCCGCCGCCGCCGCGGGCTTCGAGTTCGAGCCGGCCGAGGTCGACGACAAGCCGGCGCCGGCGAAGATCACTTACCGCTACGACTTCGTGATCGCCGCGCCGGAGCCTCCGGCCGCGGCGCTCGCGGCGCTGGAAGGCGAGGTCCGCGCGGCGTCGACCTTCGCGCCGCTCGGCGGCGTTAAGGTGACCGTGAGCCGCGAGCCTGCGCCGGACGGCGCCGCGCCGATCGTGAAGAGCGCGACGACCGACGCCGCCGGGCGCTTCTCGCTGCCGGACCTCCCGGCCGGGACGTACGCGGTCGTCGTCGAGGCGCCCGACGGGACGACGACGAGGTTCAGCGAGACGGCCGCGCCCGGCAAGACGACGCGGGTCCGCTACGACGTCGTCCTCCCGCCGCCCGCGCGCCCCTCCCCGCCCGACGGCGTCGACGAGGTCGAGATCCGCGGCCGCCCGCGCGCGCGGCGCGAGATCGTCGACTACGCGGTCCGCGCCGAGCAGGCGAAGAAGGTCGCCGGGACGCAGGGCGACGTCCTCAAGGTCGTGCAGAACTTGCCGGGCGTCTCGCGTCCGCCCGTCGCTTCGGGGCAGATCGTCGTCTGGGGATCGGCGCCGAGGGACACACGCGTCTACGTCGACGGCGTCGACCTGCCCGCGCTCTACCACGGCAGCGGCCTCCGCGGGACGATCAACTCGGACCTCGTCGCGAGCATCGACCTCGTCCCCGGCGCCTTCGGCGCGGAGTACGGACGCGGGCTCGGCGGCCTCGTACGCGTCGAGACCCGGAGCCTCCCGCGCGGCACGCACGGGTACGTCGGGGCCGACACGCTCGACGGCTCGGCCTTCGCGTCGACCCAGATCGGCGAGCGCGTCCGGGTCGGGAGCGCGTTCCGCTACAGCTGGCTCGATCGCGTCCTCGCGGCGGCGAGCCCGTCGTCGACCGGCGGCGCGTCCGACATCGGCGACTTCTTCCCGATCCCGCGCTACCGCGACGCGCAGCTCAAGGCCACCATCGATCTCCGCAAGCGCGAGAGCCTCGACACGGTCGTCCTCGTCTCGTCGGACGCGCTCGACCGCACCGTCCCGTCGCCCGATCCGGCGAAGCGCCGCGTCGAGGCCACGCGCTCCGGCTTCTGGCGGGCCTACGCGCGCTACACCAACACGACCGACGACGGCGACACGGCGATCGTCACGCCGTTCGTCGGTCACGACGCGAGCTCGCTCGTGCAGCGCTTCGGCGCGAACCCGACGCGGCTCGAGGTCGACTCCGACCGCTACGGCCTCCGTGCTTCGCTGCGCTCGAAGCTCGGATCGCGCGTCGTGCTCGTCACGGGAATGGATGCCCTCGGCACCGCGTCGAGCGTCTCGCGTGAGGGCTCGCTCACGCTGCCGCCGCGCGAGGGTGACGTCGCGGTCTTCGGACAGCCCGCCGGCGACGAGTACGCCGTCGATCGGTGGAAGACGCACATCCTCGACGTCGGACCGCACGCCTACGCCGACGTCCGCGTCGGCCCCGTGACCTTGACGCCGGGCGTGCGCTTCGACGCCTTCGTCATCGAGGGGAGCAAGAGCCTCCCTCCCGCCGGCAACGTCCCGCCCATCGGCTTCTCGCGGATGGAGACGACGGTCGCGCCGCGCGCGTCGGCGCGGTGGGACGTGACGCGCCGGCTCGCGCTCACGACCGCGTACGGCAACTACCACCAGCCGCCGGAGCCGGAGGACCTCTCGGCCGTGTTCGGGACACCGGAGCTCGGGCTCTCGCGCTCGACCCACATCACCGCCGGCGAGTCCTTGCGCGTCACCGACTCGCTCACGGTCGACGTCGTCGCCTTCGACAAGCGCATGAAGGACCTCGTCGTGCGAAGCCGGCTCGCGAACCCGCTGCGCGCGCGCTCGCTCACGCAGAACGGTGAGGGCCGCAGCTACGGCGTGCAGCTCCTCCTCCGCCAGGAGCTCTGGCGAGGCTTCTTCGGCTGGGCCTCCTACGCCATCAGCAAGAGCGAGCGGCGCTTCGAGGGCGACGAAGAGTGGCGACCGTTCGATTTCGATCAGCCGCACGTGCTCTCGCTCGTCGCGAGCCAGGAGATCGGCAGCTGGAGCGTCGGCGCGCGCTTCCGCTACGCGAGCGGCAATCCGCGCACGCCCGTCATCGGCAGCGTCTACGACGCGCGCTCGGACCGGTTCGATCCGGTCTTCGGGCCACAGAGCACCACGCGCATTCCGTCGTTCTGGCAGCTCGATCTCCGCGTCGATCGCACCTTCGTGCTCGGACGCGGCGTGCGCGCGCTCGTCTTCGCCGATCTCCAGAACGTGACGAACCGGGACAACGCCGAGGAGATCGCTTACTCGGCCGACTTCCGCCGGCGCGGGATCATCACCGGCCTCCCCTTCATCGCCGTCGTCGGCGGGAGGCTCGAGCTGTGATGCACCGCTCGCTTCGCGCGCTCGCTCGCGCTCGTCGGGAGGCTCGAGCTGTGATGCAACGCTCGCTTCCCGCGCTTTCGCTCGTCGGGAGGCTCGAGCTGTGATGCACCGCTCGCTTCGCGCGCTTTCGCTCGTCGTCGTGCTCGGAGGCGCGCCGTTCGCTTGCCGCCCGGATTTCGGCGATCGCGAGTCGCTCGTCACGCGGACGCAGGTGCTCGCGGTGCGCGGCGATCCGCCGGAGGCGAAGCCGGGCGAGGTCGTCTCGTGGTCCTTGCTCGTGGCGACCCCCGACGGGCCGGTCGCGGAGCCGATCGCGAGCTGGGCGCTCTGCGCGACGCCGAAGCTCCTCACGGAGAACGGCGCCGCGAGCGCGGCGTGCCTCGGCGACGGCGTCAGGCCGATCGTCGAGGGGGCGGCGGCGGCGTCGGCGGCGATTCCGGGCGACGCCTGCGCGCTCTTCGGTCCGCAGGTCGCGGCGGCGGAGCTGCGCCCGCGCGATCCCGACGTGACGGGCGGCTACTACCAGCCGGTCCGCGTGACGGTCTTCGATCGCGGAGCGACCTCGGTCGCCTTCGGGCTCCAGCGGGTCGGCTGCGCCCTCGCCAACGCGTCCGCGGACGTCACGACGGACTTCTCCCGACGTTATGTCGCGAACGCGAACCCCGAGCTCGAGCCGCTCGAGGCGACGCTGGGCGGGGCTCCCGTCGCGCTCGACGCGATCCCGGCGGGCGCGACGGTCACGCTGCGCGCGAGCTGGCCGGCCGAGGCGGCGGAGCGGTACGTGGTCTACGATCTCGCGAGCCGCGCCGTGGTCGAGCGGCGCGAGACGATGCGCGTCTCGTGGTTCGCGACGGCGGGGACGTTCGAGAGCGATCGCACGGGTCGCGCGGAGGACGAGCTCGAGACGTCGACCACCAACACGTGGACCGCGCCTCGCGCGGCAGGGAGCGCGCACCTGTTCGTCGTCCTCCGCGACGCGCGCGGCGGCGTCGCTTTCGCGAGCCACGCGCTCGTCATCCGGTGAGCGCGGCGGGGAGAGGTGCTCAGCGCGGAGGGCGCGCGGGCAGGACGCCCATCGTCACGAAGCGTTCGAGGAGCCCGAGGACCTGCTCGACCGGCGCGCCGGTCATCGACGCGACCTCCTCGATTGTCATCCTGGCGTCGAACATCCCCTTGGCGAGGGAGGCGCCGCGCTGCGGTCGGACGGGCGGGCTCGGCGGCCGGAGCAGGGAGCGCGGGTCGCTCCGCGCGGGAGGCGGCGGCGGACGCGGGGCTCCGTCGTGGAGGAGCGACGCCGGCGGGGCCGAGGAGAGCGCGGCGACGCTCGAGCGGCACTCGCGCGCGATCGTCACGAGCATCGGATCGCTGTCGCCCTGCGCGATGAGCTCGTTGGCGAGCGCGAGGGCGGGCGCGTAGTCGCTCGCGAGAAAGAGGCGATAGACCTCGCGGGCCGAGTCGCTACGGTTCTCGAGCGAGAGCGTCGGGCTCGTCGGCTCGTCCGACGGCTCGAAGGGCTCGACCTGCGTCTGGGTGTCGTCGTCGAGCTCGTCGTCGAGGATGTCGTCGTCGTCGAGCGCATCGGACGACGGCGGCGCGGCTTCGATCGGAGGCGCCGGCATCGTGTCGCGTCGCGAGAGGACCGGCGCCTCGTGCGTGGTGAGCGTGTCGGCTTCCTTCGGGAACGCGAGCTCGCTCCACTCGGGCGCCTCGCTGCCCGCGACCGGACGGCCGGCGTCCGCCGCGCCGAGCACCGCCACGCTTCGGCCAGACGCGCCCGCGCCAAGGCCCGGCGTGCCTGCGCCAAGGCCCGGCGTGCCCGCGCCCTCTCCGCGCGCGCCGCCCCTCGCGTCGTCGGGTTCCCTCGTCATGGCAGCCGCCATCGTGGTCCAAACGGCGTCCGCGTGGAAGAGCTATCGGCGATCTCCCGGATCGCGCCCGGGCGGGCGGATTCTCCAAGGAGGACGCACGCGACGGAGATCTCCCACGCTCCCCTCCCCGACGACGCACCGCGCCCCGAGCCACGTCGTCGGCGCCCCTCCAACGCGAGCGCCCGACGCCGACTGGCGCGTCACCCGTTGTTTCCGCTAGAGCCCACGGTGCCGTTGATGCCATTGGTGGCGGGGCCGCCGCGGCCGCCCGGGCCGCCCGCGCCGCCGAAGCCGGTGAGCCCTCCGTTGCCGCCATTGCCGCCGTTGCCGCCATTGCCGCCGTTGCCGTAGATCACGCCGCCCTCGCCGCCGCGAGCCCCGGCCCCCCCGTTGCCGCCATTGCCGTTGTCGGCGTTGCCGCCGGCCCCCCCACGGCCGCCTGATCCTCCATGGCCGTTGGTACCTCCGCGACCGCCGGGGCCGCCGGCCCCCCCGTTGCCGCCGTTGCCGACGCTCCCGTTGCCGCCGGCGCCGCCGGCCCCCCCGTGGCCGGCGTTGCCGACGCTCCCGTCGCCGCCGGCTCCCCCGTTGCCGCCAACGCCCCCATGGCCGTGGGAGCCAGCGGCGCCCGCGACGCCCCCCATGCCTCCAGCGCCGCCCGCACCCCCGTGGCCACCCTCGCTGCCGCCGACCCCTCCGTGGCCCCCCTTGCCGCCCGTACCCCCGTTGCTGCCGCCCGGGGTGCCGCCAGTACCCGTGTTGCCGCCGGCCCCTCCTCGGCCACCGAGACCTCCATCGCCCGCGACAAGGCCAGCACCCCCGTCCCCTCCGTCCCCCCCGTGCCCCGCGTTCACGAGGAGCGACCCCGTTACGATCGGCGGCGAACCGCCGTTGAGGACGATGGATCCGCCCGCGCCGCCCGCGCCGCCGTCGCTGCCCGAGCCTCCCTGGATCGCGGCCGAGGCGCCCGCGCCACCCGCGCCGCCGCTGCAGTCGATCGTGCCGCTGACCGAAAGTGTGGTCGCTGCCGTGAGCTCGACGGCGCCGCCGCTGCCGCCCGCGTTGCCGTTCCCTCCGATTCCAACGCTGCCCGCGCCGCCGCGGCAGCGAATGGTGCCGGACACCGAGAGCGTGGTCGCCGCGTCGAGCTTGATCGAGCGGCCGTTGCCGCCGGCGGAGGCCTCGATCGTCCCGTCGACGTTCACCCGATCCGCGGCGTCGACGATGAACGGCGCGGTCCCGCTTACCGTCAGCGTCGCGCCCACGCCGAGTTCCAGGCCGGTGGTCAGGTGCCAGATCCCGCCGCTGAAGGTGCTCCCTGCCGGCACCGTCGCGCCGTCCAGCCGTCCGGTGCCCGTGTCGAAGGTGTGCGCCCCGGTCAGCACCAGATCGTAGCCGTAGCTCGCCGCGTTGCTGGTGCCCCCCGGCGCCGTCACCGTGACGTTCACGATGCCCGTTCCTGCCGGCGCGATCGCTGTGATGGACGTGTCGGACTGCACCGTGAAGCTGGTCGCCGGCGTGGCTCCGAAGCTCACTGCCGTCGCCCCGGTGAAACGGGACCCGGTGATGGTCACGGTCGTGCCGCCAGCGGGTGGTCCAGACGACGGACCGAGGCTCGTGATGCTCGTTGTGGCCGTGACGGACTGCTGCATGGCCGCGGCGCTCGTGCCGAAGATCGTGTCCCCATCGTAGGTCGCCCCGATGGTGTGGGGCGACCCGCTGCTCGAGAGCGCCGAGGTGGAGAAGGTCGCGACTCCGTTGACGAGCGTGACCGCCGGTGGATGCTCCGTGCCGTTGATCGAGAAGGTGACCGTCCCGCTGGGGGTTCGGGTCAAGCTGGAGTCGGCCGCGGTCACGGTTGCGCGGAAGGTCAGCTCCTGGCCGGTGACGGGATTGCCCGAGGACTGCAGGCTGATCGCGCTGAGCGCCTTCGATCGCACGGTCTGCGACAGCGCCGAGGCGCTGCTGGTGGCGAAGCTGCCGTCCCCGCTGTAGATCGCGCCGATGACGTGAGCGCCGGGTGCCAGCGCCGACGTGGAGAACGTCGCCGTGCCGCCGTCCAGCGTCACGGGCGCCTGGTTGATGTTGTCCACCACGAACGTCACCGTGCCCGTCGGCGTCTCCGACACGCTCACGCCCGCCACCGTCGCCGTGAAGGTCACGTCCTGCGTCGGGGACGACCGATCCAGCGACGTTTGCGTCGTCGTCGTCGTGGCGGCAAGCACCGAAACGTCGACGGCGGGCGACGTGGCCTCACCGAAGGTCGCCGTGATGCTGTGCGCGCCGGGCGACAGCAGAATCGACAAGGTCGCATGGTAGTCGGCGTTCAGGGTCGCGGTGCCGAGCGACGTCGCGGCCAGGAACTCCACCGTCGCCCCGGTCTTCGACAGGTCCAGATCCGGTGGCGTCACGGTGGCCGTCAAGGTGACCGGCTGCCCCTCGACGGGAAGCGACGGAGAGGCAGTGACGGTGATGCTCGCGGTCGGCGGGATCACTGGGTCCGAGGAGCCGGAGCAGCCCACCAGCACCAACCCAAGGACCAAGACCAACCACGCGAGCTTCATGCCGGGCGCCTCCATTCGTGATCGATCATCATCGTCGGCTCGCCGCGCCGGCGTAAAGAGAAAGAAGAGCGCGACGAGGTGGGGGCGAGGTGGACGGGGCGCGAGCGCGCTCATGATTCGGGTAGGTCCAGAGCTCGCATCGCCCACTTCGTTCTGGAGCGGGGCGCGCATACCGCGCGGTCCGGTCTGCTAACGCGGGAGGTGAAGTCCACCATATGCCCGCGTGGGGATCCCTGAACAAGTGGGACAAGAACCCGTTGTCGTACAATCAGGCGCCGGGCATTCTCATGGACAAGCTCGACCACATGGCAACCGGGAGCTGGGGGCCGCAGGGAGCAGCATGGCGAGCCGAGACAGCTGCGATGCTTCAGGAAGGGCGCTTCCTGGATGCACTTGCGCGGGACATCGCTGACGTTCAACGCCAGTTTCCGGGCAAGTACGACCGACAGATCACGGAGATGCTCTCGTACCTCTGGAGCGGACAGTGGTGATGGACCTTGAGCTGCAGATCCACAGCGGCGTGGGCGAAGTACGCTTCGGCATGCCTCGCATTCGCGTTTGCGAACTGCTGGGAGACCCTGTGCGTTCGGACGACGTCAAGGACTTCTTCATTCGGGGACTCGTGCACGTGCACTACTCGCCAATTCAGCAGGCCGAGCTAGTCGTTCTGGTCGCCGGCGTGGGTGCGAGGCTCGGTGGCGTAGACCTCCTATCTGTGGATGCGCGGCAGGCGATTGCGGCCGCCTCGCGCCTCGGCCCTGTCGATACAACGGACACAGAGTATCCAACGACGGCGACGTTCCGAACGCTTGACTTGAATCTCTGGCGTTCTGCTCTGCCGGAGGAGTCCGGAGATCCAGCGCACGAACGCTTTGAGGCCGTGGGGCTCGGAGCGAAAGGATACTTCTCGCGCACTCGTTCGACATGACGACATCGCGTCCGTGGAACTCTTCGCCCGTCCTACGTGATTGCACGAAGCTCGCTCGGGTCGCGTCCTCGCGGTTCCGCGCCGACGAGCGAAGTCGCTCACGCGAATAGATCTCCGTCGCACGCGCCGCACGAAGCGCGCTCAGCCTTGGTTGTAGTTCGTGTTCTCGAGCAGAATCACGTTCGTCTTCGAGCGGCTCTCGCCGACGCTCGTGATGTAGACGGCCGGCTGGTCCTGGACCGGGCAGACCTTCTCGCAGGCGCCGCAGCCGATGCAGAGGCTCGGATCGACGTGCGGCCGCTGAAGCTTCACGGTCAGCATCGCCGGCTCGGTCCCGTCGGGGCCCGGCTTGCTGTCGCGCATCGGCGCCTCGACCTCTTCGACCCAGATCGCCTTGGGCGACGTCGGGCAGAACTCCTCGCAGACGATGCACGGCGTGCCCATGCTCCACGGGAGGCAGCGCCCGAGGTCGTAGAAGGCGGTGCCGATCTTGACCGGCGGGATCCCCTGCCCGAGCTTCTCCTTCTCGGTGATCTTCTGGATCGCGCCGGTCGGGCAGACCTGACCGCAGAGAACGCACGAGTGCTCGCAGTAGCCGATGCGCGCGATGAGGATGGGCGTCCAGAGCCCCTCGACGCCGGACTCGAACATCGCCGGGTGAAGGGCGTTGTTCGGGCACACCTTCATGCACTCGGCGCAGCGAATGCAGCGCTCGAGGAACGCGCGCTCCTCGACGGCGCCCGGCGGGCGGATGACCTTCGCGTGGTAGTTGACGTCGAGCGAGTCGGCGATGCGCGCCGCCGGGATGAACGCCGCGCCCGCCGCCGCCGTCGCGAGCAGCGTGCGGCGCTGCAGATCGGGGACGCCGATGCGGCTCTTCCGGTTCGGCAGGAGCCGGAACTTGATGACGTCCTCGGGGCACGCGCTCTCGCAGTTGAGGCACATGTGGCACTCGTCCTGCCGCCACTTCACGCCGCCCTGCGGGCTGTCGGCGCCCTGGCAGTTCACGAGGCACAGGTTGCAGTCGGTGCACTTCGCGTGATCCTTCTCCATTCCGAAGAGGGCGAAGCGCGCGAACACGCCGAGGAACGCGCCGAGCGGACAGAGGACGCGACACCAGAACCGCGGGATGAAGCGGTTCAAGAAGAGGATCGCGACGAGCAGCGCGACGATGAGCCACGTCTGGTGGAAGTAGAACTGGTGCGACTGCCACACGGTGGTGGCGAGCACGTCCTGCGCGCCGTCGGCGGCGTGCTGCACAGGCCGCGCGGGGATGTCCTGCGCCGCGCCGAGCGCGCGGCCGGCCATGTACTGCACGCCGGGGATGACGCCGAGGCCGATGGCGCGGACGGCGACGCAGATCGGATCGAACAGCCCGCCGATCGCGCTCCCGGCGAGCGACGCCAGGAGGAACGCGTACATCAGGTAGTACTTCGCGCGCTGGTAGCCGTGCGTCTTGTTCGCCTCGACGCGCGACGCGCCGCGCCCCTTCCGCGACGGGAGGAGCCAGCCGAAGAAGTGGTGGAGCGTGCCGAACGGGCAGATCCATCCGCAGAAGACGCGGCCGAAGACGAGCGTCACCGCGAGCAGGCCGACCGACCAGAGGAGGCCGCGGTAGACCTGATGCGTGGCGCCGAAGGTCATCGCCGTCACGAACGGATCGGCGAGGAGGAACGCCTCGACCGGGTACGGCAGGCGAACGGGCGTGTCGGCGCTCGCGGCGAAGTTTCCGCGGAAGCCCGTCTGGAACAGGAAGAACATGAAGAGCGAGAAGAAGCCGAGCTGCGCGGCCCTCCTCACCCACACGAGGATCCGGATGCTCCGCCGCGCGGGGATCCCCGAGCCGGGGAGCTTCTTCGGCGGCTTCTTGCCTCCCGACGCTCCCTTCGGCGGCTCGCCCTTCGCCGGCGCGCCGGCGTCCGGGGAAGCGCCGGCGCGCTCGCGCGGGGTGCCGATGCCGAGGATGCTCGCGAGCTCGGCGATGCGGCTCGACGCGGCCCGCCGCATCGCGGCGGCGTCCTTCGCGGGAGCCGGCGCCTTCGCCGATGCGGCGGCGCTCCCGCAGCCGCACGACGATCCGCATCCCGTCTTCTTCGCGGGAGCCGGCGCCTTCGCCGAACCCGCGACGCTGCCGCAGCCGCACAACGATCCGCACCCCGTCTTCTTCGCAGGAGGCGGACCCGCGACCGGGCCCGGCGCCGGCGGGACCTTCAATCCGTAGGTCGCGGGGATCGTCGGGACGAAGCTCGTGTCGACGTCGAGCGGCGCGACGACGCCGACGTCCCCCGTCTTCCACGGGATCGGCTCGACCGGCGCGTGATCGTGCGCGTGACCGCGTTCGATCGCGCCCAGATCGAGCGCGATGCCCGCGTGCGCCGGCGCGCTCGAGCCACGCGCGGCCCCGGAATGCGACGGCGACGCGGCCATGTCAGACCTCCCGCACCCTGAGCTGCTCCCAGTACATCGTCCCGAGGCCGCGCTCGTGGCCCATCTTCAGGTACGGGAGGTTGTCGCGGTGCTGGCCGATCAAGGTCGCGCCGTAGGCGTCGGCGGCGACCTGGTCGACGGTGGCGAACACCTGGTTCATCACCTTCGTGTCGTCGATGTTGCCGCCCTGCGGGCCGTTGCGCATGAGCACGCGCATCGCGTCGACCACGACGAGCGTCGGGCGCATGAAGGTCGCGAGATCGGCGATCGACGTGTCGATGTTCTGGTGGAGCCGGTTTCGCCGCCCGCCGAGGACGCCGTACCAGTTCTTCATCGCCGCCGTGAACTTGGCGAGGTTGTGGTGCTTGGCGACCGGGACGTTGATCACCTTGTCGGCGTCGACGAGCGTCGTGAAGATCGGCCACTCGTCGAGCACTTCGCCCCTCATCCGCGTCGTGCGGAAGCGGTGCGCCGCGGGGAGCACGACCTCGGCGCCGAGGGCGTACGCCTTCCGCCAGATGCCGGAGCGCTGGAAGCAGCGGTTTGGATCGTTGCACGAGCCGTCGGCGACGACGACGCGCTTGGCGCCGGCCTCGATCGCGAGCTGGATGACCGCGCCCACGACGTCGGGGTTGGTGTTCGCCGCGTGGATCGGCATGCGGTCCCAGCCGATGTTCGGCTTGATGACGACGACGTCGCCGCGGCTGACGAAGCGCTTGATCCCGCCCATCGCGTCGACGGCGCGACGGACGAGGGCGTCGGCGGACACGGCCTCGCCGGCCTTGCCCTTCGCGATCGCGAGCTCGGCGTGCTCGGGCGCCACTTCGCGGAGGCGGTAGTCACGCACCTGCCGAGCGCCCTGCCCCGCGGCCACGCCGAAGCCGCCGCGATCCCACACGGCGCGCCCGAGGACCGCCGAGCCGGTGAGCACGCCGGCGGCGAGCCCGACGCGCTTCAACATGTCGCGCCGCGACGGCCGCTCGAACATCGGCGAAGCCGGGACGACGAGCGGCGTCGGCGCCGCAGCCGCGTCCGAGGGCTGACCCTCCCCGGGCCGGTCCTTGCCGTCCTTGTCGCTCATGGGATTCTCTTAGCCCGTGCGGTGGGGGCAAGGCAAC
The DNA here is from genome assembly GCA_019637225.1 of Labilithrix sp. Classification (GTDB taxonomy): domain Bacteria; phylum Myxococcota_A; class Polyangia; order Polyangiales; family Polyangiaceae; genus Labilithrix. The sequence continues at coordinate 49,127 of JAHBWC010000020.1, read as the reverse complement.
TCCGCGGGCCCTCAGGGAAATACTCGAGCCAGCCCGCTCGGGGCGGCGCATGCCCCCAGTTCCGCGCACTTGGACCCTCCCGGCGCCGCGGCGCGGCGTCTCCGCCGCACCTGCCTCCTTTGACCTTCGCGGAAAACCCTGGCAAAGACGGCGCCTTCGATGGCGGAAGGCAAGAGCGAGAGCCGCATCCTGAAGGGCCCACTCGCGTGGGAGGTCGCGCGGTTCGGAACGCCCCTCGCCGTCGGAATGGCGCTCCAGACGACGTTCAACCTCGTCGACGCCTACCTCATCGCGCAGCTCCCGAAGGACGAAGTCGGCGCCGCCGTCGGGGCGATCGGCATCTGCGATCAGGTCGCGGCGCTCGGCACGATCGTCAGCTTCGGCGTCTCCACGGCGGCCGCGGCCCTCATCTCGAACCGCAAGGGGGCGGAGGACCACGAGGGCGTCCAGCGCGCCGCGTGGCAGTCGATCCTCCTCATCGGCGCGCTCAGCGTCGTCCTCGGGGTCTTCGGCGGCCTCGGCGCCGGCGTGATCGTGCACGACCTGATCGGCGCGAAGGGCGCCGTCGCCGAGGTCGCGACGTCGTACCTGCGCGTCGCGATGCTCGGGAGCTTCTCGATCTACTTCCTGCTCCAGCTCACGAACATCCAGCGCGCGCTCGGCTCGGCGAAGACGCCCGTCGCGCTCCTCGTCGCAGGCAACGCGCTGAACCTCGTCCTTGCGGTCCTCTTCATCTTCGGCCCCGGCCCCGCGCCGGGCTGGCTCGGCTGGTCGACCGACCTCGCGTCCGCGCTCGGGATCCCGCGCATGGGCATGATCGGCGCCGCGTGGGCGTCGATCCTCGCCCGCTGCGTCGTCTTGCTCCCGAACGTGATCATCCTCGCGCGACGCTTCGACGTCTTCCCGCCGAAGGGCAAGCGAGGGCCGAGCCTCGTCGAGATGAGGCAGCTCGTCGACATCGCCTGGCCGTCGAGCGCGCAGTTCGTGCTCCGCATCTCGGCCATGCTGCTCGTCAACTCGCTCGTCGCCCGCTTCTTCACGACGGCCGAGGACCAGACGGCGACGACGGCGATGGGGCTCGTCTTCCGCCTCGACACGATGACGCTCTTCGTCGCGATGGGCTGGGGGAACGCCGCCCAGACGTTCGTCGGGCAGAACCTCGGCGCGGGCGAGGAGCGCCGGGCGCGCCGGTCCGGCTGGCTCGCCGGCGCGTACGACGTCGTCACCAACGTCCTGCTCGTCGCGGCGATCTTCCAGTGGGGCGAGGCGATCCTGCGTGTCTTCGACGATCAGACGCCGCCCGTGATGATCGCGCTCGACTACCTCCACGTCGTCGCGCCGTCGTACTTCGCGCTCGGGCTCGGCATCGTGCTCGGCAACGCCATGGCCGGCGCAGGCGCCACGCGCACGACGTTCGCCGTCGACGCGCTCGTCATCCTCGCGTTCGAGCTCCCGATCTGCCTCGTGGTCGTCGGCGCGCTCGGCGGCTCGCTCCGCACGCTCTTCGTCTGCGTCGCGGTGACGAACGTGGTGAGCGCGATCGTGTACGCGATCGTCTACGCGCGCGGGGGCTGGCTCGCGTCGCGCGCGCGGATGGAGAGCCGTCCGGTCGCGTGACCGCCGGAGCGCGCAGGCGAGCTCGAGCGCGCCCCCCGACGAAAACGCCGCCGGGAGGCGACCGACGAGAAACATCGACGAAGATCGCCTAAGCTCCGCGCGCCTTGCCCCGCCCGCCCTCTGCCCTCGCTCGCACCGAAGTCATCGCGCTCGCGCGGAGCACGCCGCTCACCCGCGGCGCCGTCGCCGACCTCGGCAAGAAGGTCCCGCCCGAGCTCGCGCGGGACGCGGCGCTCGAGGCGCTCGACACGGCGGGCGCGAACGCGTCGATGGTGCTCGCGTTCGTGGCCGCGAGCCGCGGGGCCAAGCTCCCGCCCGAGCTGACGCGCGCGCTCTTGCCCGAGGTGACGTCGCTCGATCACGTCGGCCCGCTCGTGTTCGCGACGGAGGGCGAGCCGCGCGACACGCTCGTCGCGTTCCTCGAGGACAAGCGCGGCGACCTCGAGCTCGAGTGCCTCGTGATGCTCCTCGCGGCGGAGCTCCTCGGCGAGGCCCCGAAGGTGCCGGCGACCCTGCTCACGCGCGGTCGCTGGCTCGCGCGTCATCAGCTCTTGCAGGAGGCGTCGATCTTCCTCGGCGGCGCGGCGCTCCGGATCCGAAACCCGGATCTGTCGTCGCTCGCGGCGCCGCACGTCAATCGCGCGAAGCGCGCGAAGAAGACGATCGACGAGGCGCTCGAGCTCGCGCGCCTGCCGCCACTCGAGGCGCTCTCCGACGCCGAGGGGGCGCGCCTCTCGACCGGCTTCACCGTCCGGCGCGACGCGCCCGCCGTCGGACGCAACGATCCCTGCCCGTGCGGCAGCGGCAAGAAGTACAAGAAGTGCCACGCGCTCACCGACGGCGACGCGCCGCCGTCGGTAGAGGCGCCGAAGCTCGACGCCGCGACGCTCGGCCCCGACCAGGCCGCGCTCCTCCGGCCCTCGGAGATCGGCGCGCTCGAGACGGCGAAGCTCTCGACCAAGGCGTTCGTCGAAGCGTTCCGCCGCGTCGTCGACTTCCGCCAGTGGCCGCTCGCCCTCCGCATGGTCGACGAGGCCAAGGCCAGGAAGGACCTCACCGGCGTCGACGCGCTCGTGCTCGACGCGCTCCGCGGCGCCTACGACGCACGCGCCGGCGAGGCGGCCGAGGCCCTCGTCGCCCTCCTTCCGGAGGACCTCGCCGCGCGCGAGGCCTTCGCGCTCGACTGCCTCCGCGCGCCGGCCGACATGCTCGCCCGGATCGAGCGCGAGGCCGAGCTCGCGCTCCAGAGCGACGCCGACGGCGCGCGCGGGATGCTCCTCGCCTCGGCGCTCCTCCGGTGGTTCCCGGCGATCGGCATCTACGTCGCGCGCGGCGCGCTGCACGAAGGCCGCTCGCTCGACTCGCGCGCGTTGCTCGAGACGATCGAGGACGCACGCGATCGGCTGCTCTTGTCGCCCTTCGAGGCGTGGTGGGACGTCTACGACGGCTTCTTCGACAGCTCCGAGGAGCGCCGCGAGCAGAAGAAAGACGACGCGAAGCGCGAGAAGATGAAGGACGATCTCCGCAAGGCCCGCGCGGCCTCGCGCAAGACCGCCGCCGAGATGGAGAAGCTCCAGCGCCGCGTCGCGGAGCTCGACGAGTCGCTCGCGGTCGCGCCGGCGCCCGCACGCACGACGAAGACCGCCGAGGCCGAGCCTCGCCCGTCGCAGGAGCTCGCGGAGGAGCGCCGCCGCCTCAAGACGAAGATCGACGAGCTCCAGCGGATCATCGGAGAGGGCCAGGACGAGCGCCGCGAGCTCCGGCGCCAGCTCGCCGATCGCGAGGAAGACGAGCCCGCGCCCACGACGAAGCCGGCGCGCGTCGACGATCCCGACGCCGATCCGGAAGGGATGCACGACGCGGGCGCGATCGATCTACCGCGGGCCATCCTCGTGCCGCGCTACTCCGAGCGCGCGGGCAAGGCCGTCGGCGATCTCGCGGCCGACGCCGCCGACGGCGTCCTCGGCGTGGTCGCCGCGCTCGCCGCGGGCAAGCCGAACGCCTGGGGCGGCGTCAAGCAGCTCACCAAGGTCCGCGGCGTGCTCTCGGCCCGCGCCGGGATCCACCACCGCGTCCTCTTCGCGGTCAACGATCGCGCGCTCGACGTCCTCGAGGTGCTGCACCGCCGCGACCTCGAGCAGGTCGTCGCCCGCCTCGCCCGCACCGCCTGACGGGCGCTCTACCGCAACGTCGAGAGCCGAGCCGCGTTCTGCTCGAAGAGCGCGCGCTGATCCTTGTCTCGCTTCGCGAGGATCTCGACGAGGATCGCCGCAGCCCGATTCCCGCCGCACTCCTTCATCGCCTTGTCGTTGTACTTCCGACGCACGAGATCGTTCCGGTTCGACGCCGCGTAGTGGGGCGCCGTGCCGGTGAGGTTGCCTTCGATCTCCTTCTGCGCGGGGACGAAGACCTTCTGCGCGCACTCGTTCCACTTCTTCCGGATCCCCTCGAGCTCGTCGGCCAGCTTCTTGTCGACGATGCCGCGCTCGCCCATCACCTTCACGTGCTCGAGGAAGAGCAGGTTGTTGCGCATGGGCGCCGGCCACTCCGCCCTCGGCGGAATCCCCTTGGCGAAGTTTCGCTTCTCCCCGTTCTCGAGCGGGCTGTCCCAGTAGCGTGAGCCGTCCGGCGTCACGACGATGATCTCCGTGCCCTCGACGTCCCACACGACGACCGGGCTCTTCGGCTGGAGGCGCCGGAACTCGAGCTGGAAGATCGACAGCCAGGACGACTTGACGATCTGGTGCGTCCAGTCGCCGAACTCGTAGTCGGGCCGGAGCCACGCGTTGAACTTCGCGAGGGGCGCCTTCTTCTCCGCCTCCGTGGCGGGGCCCTGCCTCAGGTCCTTGTCGCGCTGGAAGCCGAGACCGCCCTTGCCGTTGCCGCCGGGCAGCGGGTGCGGCGCGTACCAGGCCGCGCACACGTCCGTGCAGTGCATCAGCATGTCGGCGGTGACGAGCTTGTAGGCCTCGGTGACCTTGGCGAGATCGCCCGCGTCCTCGGGCTTGAACTGCGGGAACCGCTTCACGACCGAGATCTGCGCGAGCTCCTCCGCGACGATCTCCGACTGCGACCTCTCCGGCGGCTTCGGCCCAGGCGGCGCGCCCCGCACCGTCGCGACGCCGAGCGGCTCGGCGTCGGCGTCGCGGACGAGCGGGAGCTCGTCGCCGGAGCGATGCTCGGTCGCGCCCTTCACGAAGCTGACCCCGCCGCCCGTGTCGATGAAGAGCATGCGCGCGCCGTCGGGCGCGATGAACGCGTACCCGAGGAGATCCCCTCGGCGAGACCGGACCTCATCCTGCGTGAGCTCGATGATGTCGCTCGATCCGTCCACGCGGATCTTCACCTTGTCGCCCGTCCGGTCGATGACGAGATGGATCATCCCGTCCGCCGTGCTGAAGTGGCCGAGCCGCGACATCCCCGGCGGGTTCTGCGCGGCCTTCGACGGCGCGGCCGGCTCCGTGGTCGACGACGGAGCACGGCCACACGACACCGTCGAGGTCGCGACGACGAGCGCCAGAACGAACGTTGCACGCATCTCTTGCCTCCCGATTGAGCCTTTGCGGCTCATCATAGGGCAGAGGGCGCGAGCGTCGCGGAGCGATCGCACGGGAGCCGGCGCGGATGCCCTGGGCCGGACCCGCCGGCTCGAGGGCACCCGCGCGCGGTCACCAGAAGAGGATCGCCGCCGCGAGCAGGCCGCCGAGCACGGCGAAACAGACGACGATCACGATCGAGCGCGCGAGCCTCGGCTGCGGCGGGAACTCGACGTCGACGGAGAGATCGAAGGACGCCGGCGGCGACAGCCCGAACGGCGGAGGCGTGCTCATCGACGGGAGCGGCGGCGCACCGGGCTCGAAAGGCGAAGGCGTACCTAGCTCGAAAGGAGGAGGCGCGCCGAACGGCGGAGGCGGCGGCAGTGTCGTGACGGCCTGCGACGCGGGCGGCCAGGTCGCCGAGGGCGGCGGGGCGGACGTCCGCGCAGGCGCGAACACGTCCGCCGGCAGCGGCGGAGGGCTCGGGCGTGTGGCGGCGCGGGTCCCGCTCTGCGTCCGCGCCGCGAGCGAGGCGTCGGTCTCCTGCTGGCGCATCGCGGCGAGCACCTCCTCGGGCAGCGTCCCTACGCGCGTCGGCGCGCTGTACGCGTCCTTCGCGCCTCTCGGCGGCGGGACTGTCTTCGGTTCGGGACGACTGCTCATCAGCGACCTCGCGTTCATCGCGTTCATAGCGGCCTCGGTGAAGTGGTGGGGCCGGCGATCACGGGGACCTCGCCGACGAACGCGACCGGATCGATCCGGAGCGAGCGCCCGCCGCCGTTCCGGTAGCCTACGATGGGGCTCGACCAGCCGTGGTACGCCATCCATGTCTTGCCCCCGGTGTCGGTGAAGAACTCCTGCCCTCCGGGGCCGAGCGCCTCGCCGTCGGACTTCACGAGCGGCCCGTCCGACGTCTTCTTCTCGCAGGGACCGAGCGGCGTCGCGCAAACCGCGTAGCCGATGGCGTAGCTCGAGCTCTCCCACCACCCGGCGGAGTAAAAGAGGTAGTAGCGGCCGTCGTGGGCGAGCATGCTTGGGCCCTCGACGAGCGGCATCTCCCAGCCGCGATCGCGACGGAGGAGCTCCGTCGGCGAGCCCAGGAGCGAGATCCCGTCCACGCCGAGCCGCTGCGCCCAGAGCCTCGCGTCTCCGGCGCACTCGGCGGCGTTCTCGTCGCTCTTCCAGAGGAGGTAGGCGTCGCCGTTCGCGCCGACGAACGGGCTCGCGTCGATCGAGCCGCAGAGCGGCGCGTCTTCGCCGACCTGACAGACGAACGGCCCGCTGGAGTCGTCGACGTACGGCCCCGCCGGGCTCGTCGCGATCGCGCGGCCGATGCACTGGAACCCGGACGCGATGGACCTCGCGGTGAAGTAGAGGACGAACGTGCTTCCGCGCCTGAGCACCGCCGGCGCCCACGTGAGCGACGCGTTCGAGCGCGCCCACGCCGGCAGGACGGGCATCGCGTCGGGAAGCTCGCTCCAGCTCGCGAGATCCGTGGAGGTCACGACGGGAACGTTCTTCCCGCCGGAGTTGGTCGCGAAGGCGTAGTAGCGATCGCCGTCGCGGAGGACGAACGGATCGGGGAAGTCGTCGGCGAAGACGGGGTTCGTGTAGCTGGCGCCCGCGGTCGCGTCGGGCGTCGTCGACGCGTCGGAGGGCGGGGCGCCTCCGTCCTCGCCGAGGGACGTCGCGCCGGCGTCGACGTGATCGTCCGGGGCCCCCGCCGACTGCGAGGCCGGGGGCGTACAGCTGCCGAGGGTGACGACGAGGGAAGTGACGCCGGTGAGGCGCTTACCGTGCCTGATGCTCTCGCGCATGCGCTCCTTGTTCGGAAGTGTCGGCGGTTCGGCGCCCGTCAGCGAAACGTCAACATGACGTCGTCGTAGCGGAGCGTCCATCCGGTGTGCGGGTTGCCGGCGAACACGGCGCCGAGGATCAACGTCGGCCGAGGATCGATGCCGACGGTGGGGGCGAGCGGCTCGCGTGTCCCGACCGCGATCCCGTCGAGGAGCAGCTGCGCGCCCGGCGTGGCGCCGGACGCCACGATGTCGAGCGTCAGCCGCGTCCACTTGCCCTCGGGGAGCGCGAAGAACGGGTGGTACGCGTCCTTGTTGTTCGGCGGCGGGACGAGGTTCGACTCCTCGAGCCGCACGCTCCCGTTCGAGTAGACGAGGCGGAGCGAGTACTTGTCCTCACCCCGGGCCCACTCGAGCGCCCCGAGGATGAAGAACGAGGAGCCGAGGTAGACGCGCTCCGGCTTGATGTCGAAGCTGAGCACCACGCTCGTCGCGGACGTGTCGAAGGCCCGCGTGATCTTCGACACGAACGTGCCGCCCGTCGTCGTCGGCGGGACGTCGAGGAGGAAGACGTTCGGCGCCGACCGCGAGGCGTAGCTCGTGAGCTTGCCGAACACGCCCTCGCGGAGCCAGCGCGCCGTGAGGTCGGCCGTGTCGAAGTCCTCGCAGAACGTCGTCGCCGACTCGGGCGTCGGGCAGAACGAGGTGCCCGCGTCGACGAACACCGGCGGGACGTTCGGATCCGGACCGTCGAGCTCCGCGCCGGAGTCTCGGTTCGAGTCGCCGCCGCCGTCGGCGCCCGTCTCGTCGCCCGCGAGGTTCTGGGATCCATCGCCGTTGCGATCGTCGCCGCCACCGTCACCCGCTCCGGGTCCGACGAAGCCGTCGAACCCGGCGGTGAACGAGCACGCCGCGGTCGCGGCGAGGAGGAGGGCGGATGCCCCGCGGAGGGCGAAGCGGGCTCGTCTCATTTCAGCTCGAGAACGTGGTTGTCCCAGTGAATGGCGAGGCCCGCGCTACGCTCCTTGTTGAAGACGAGCGGCAGGCCGGCGATGCGAGCGAAGGCCACCTGCTCGCGCCTCGCTCCGGGGTACTCGGCCTGGAAGGCAGGCGTGGCGGCCCCGTCGATTCGAAGCGTGTACTGGGCCTTGTCTCCTGCGGGGTCGTCGGCGAACGTGAACTTCACCGTCTGCTCGAAGTGGTGCCACTTCCCGAGCTCGACGGCGCCCGCCGCGAGCGCCGGCTCGATGACGTACGGGCCGCCGTTGGCCTGCCGGTTGTGCTCGACCTTCAGCTCGCGGATCGCGCCGGCCTGCGCGAACATCACGAGGCGGAAGCCGAACGTATCGGGGCCGGCCGCGTCGCTGAACTGGAAGTCGTCGAGGAAAAAGCCGTCCTCCTGGCCGATCGAGTCGAAGTAGACGTCGTAGGCCCACGTCACCTCCTCGAAGTTCGCCTTGGTGACCGTCTTGGCGAACTTCGCGCCCGGCGTGTCCCTGTCGATCACGCGCGACAGAAGCGAGCTCGGCGCCGACACCGCGTGCGCGCTCGAGAGCGTCGCCACCGGCTGTTCGCTCGGCTCGATGAAGTCCCAGCGGGTCTTGCCCGCGGTGAGCGCGTCCGCGCGATCGAAGTCGTCGCAGAACGACGCCTCGGGGAACGCGGCGCAGCCGTTCGGCGCGACGCAGCCGCCGTCGGCGCACGCGTCGTCGGGCGCCGCGTCGGTGCCGGAGTCGATCGGGTCGGTGGCGGCGTCCTCGTCGTCGGTCGCGCGGCCGCCGTCGACGCTGGGAGTGCCCGGCGAGTCGTCGGGGTTCGTCAAGAGCGAGTCGGCGTCGTCGGCGCACCCGGCGGCGACGGCCACCGCGGTCGACAGAAGCGAGGCGAGCATCAGTCGCGGAGCGTGATCGCGAAGCGAATGAATCATCAATTGGTTCCTCCTTCGGTATCGCAAAACCGATATCGGTCGTCGACTCCGAGCGCGACGTTTCCCTCTGCAAGTTCCGCGCACCACCCGTCGAGCTCGAGGTGCCACCTCGGCGACGGCGTCGGTCGATGAAGGCCGACGCGCGCCACGAGCCCATGAGCTCGACGCTCGAGCTCGACATCGGATCGCTGGATCGTCGACAAATCAGGCTCACCGACGACGTCCACAAGGTGGGCGTGATGGCACGCTGAGCGCATCTCCGTCGACCTGGCTCGCGTGTCGGAGCACCTCGCCGACCTCTCGTCTGCTCCGAACATGCCGCTCGCACGCGCCGAGGGCATGTCACAGCAGGGCGTCCCCCGCACCTGCGGGGACCTCCCCGCAATTCTCTTTCGATATCACACTAATGATTGCGCCATTTTGATCCACGCATATCGTTTGCAGCTCGCGAGGAGAACGCATGAGCGTCGGTGTGCTTCCGAGAGAGCTGGGCCGTTACGTCCTCTACGACCAGATCGCGGCCGGTGGGATGGCCACGGTCCATTTCGGGCGCATGCACGGAGCGATCGGCTTCTCGCGCCTCGTCGCGGTCAAGCGGCTGCATCCGAACTACGCGAACGACGCGCACTTCGTGCAGATGTTCCTCGACGAGGCGCGCCTCGCCGCGCGGGTCGCGCACCCGAACGTCGTCTCGACCCTCGACGTCGTGGCCGACGAGACCGAGGTCTTCCTCGTCATGGAGCACGTGCTCGGCGACTCGCTCGAGGCGATGATGCCGCGCGAGGGCAGCCGTCCCATCCCGCTGCCGGTGATCTCGTCGATCGTGTGCGGAGTCCTCGAAGGGCTCCACGGCGCGCACGAGGCGCTCGGCGACACGGGGGAGCCGCTCGAGATCGTCCATCGCGACGTGTCGCCGCACAACATCCTCGTCGGGGTCGACGGCGTCGCGCGCGTGTTCGACTTCGGCATCGCGAAGGCCGCGATCAACACGCAGGAGACGCGCGAGGGCGTGATCAAGGGCAAGGTCACGTACATGGCGCCGGAGCAGGTGCGCGGCACCGCCGACCGCCGCGCCGATCTCTACGCGGCCGGCGTCATCCTCTGGGAGCTCCTCACCGGCCGGCGGCGCCACGCCGGCGAGCGCAACGACGGGCTCTTCCTCAAGCTGGCGAAGAACGAGATCGAGGCGCCGCCGCCCCCGAGCACGCTCCGCGGCGACGCCACTCCGGCGCTCGACGCGGTGGTGGCGCGGGCGACCCACCCGGATCCGGCCGAGCGCTTCGACACCGCGCGCGAGATGGCCGTCGCGCTCGAGGCCGCCGTCGCTCCCGCGCCGGCGCGCGACGTGACCGACTGGGTCCGCGAGGTCGCCGGGACGCGGATCGAGCGCGTCGCCTCGGTGATGCGCCGGATCGAGAGCGACATCCAGGGCGCGCCGGACGGGCGTCTCACGACGATGGCACGCGCCGGATCGACCGGGAGCATCCACGTCGTCACCGCGACGATCCCGCGGACGGGGACGGGCTCGCTCGAGCTGCGCGCGGACGGAGAGCCGCGCGCGAGCGAGCGGCCGACGATGCACGCGGCTCCCCGGAGCTGGACGATGCCGGCGGCGCTGGTCGCGTTCACCGTGGCGATGCTCCTCGTGGGGCTGCGCACGCTCACCCGCCGCGACGCGGCCTCCGCCGCGCCGATCGACGCGGCCCCGATCACGTCGGTGTCGACGACGAACGGCGTCGCGCCGAGGGCGAGTGAGCCGTCGACCGAGCTCGCTCCGTCGCCGCGCGCCGCCGAGCTCGAGGGCGCTCCCGACGGCCTCGAGGCCACCGCCGACATGGTCCGCGCCGCAGCCGCCGGCGCGCGTGTGCGGAGTCGCGCCGCGCTGGCGTTCGCGCGCAGCCCTGGGCGACGTCGCGCGCCGGCGCCCGCTCCGACGGCGCGGGCGGAGGCGACCTCCACATCGAGCCCCGCCCACAAGCCCGGCTGCGAGAGTCCGTTTGCCATCGGCCCCGACGGGATCCGTCAGATCAAGCCGGAGTGTCTGTGAGGAGAAGACCATGAAGCCGAGCTCGCATCGTTCCCCCCGCACTGTCGCCCCCGCGCGACGCGTGCTCGCCCTCGCCGCCGTGCTCACCGGGCTCGCCTCGGCCGCCGCCCCGACGACGGCCGCGGCCAGCGAGCCCGACAAGGCGTACTGCGCCGACACCTACAGGAACGCCCAGATCCAGCGGAAGAGCGGCGCGCTCCTCCGCGCGCGCGAGTCGCTCCTCGTGTGCGTGAGCGATCGGTGCCCGTCGATGATGCAACCCGACTGCACGCGCTGGCTCACCGAGGTCGAGGCCGCGCTGCCCTCGATCGCGTTCGCGGCCAAGGGCGTCGACGGCAAGGACGTGACCGCGGTGCACGTCACCATGGATGGTCAGCACCTCACCGAGACGCTCGACGGCAAGTCCATCTCCCTCGACCCCGGCTCGCACACGCTCCGCTTCGAGCACGCGAGCGAGCCGCCGATCGAGCAGACGATCATGGTGCGCGAAGGCGAGAAGGCGCGGGTCGTCAGCGTGAGCTGGGCGAAGACGGAGAAGACCACGCCGGGCGGCGAGCCCGCCGAGCCGCGATCCGAGCGTCGCACGCCGACGAGCGTGTGGGTGCTCGGCGGCGTCGGCGTCGCCGCGACCGCGACCTTCGGCGCGCTGGCGCTCCACGGGATGTCGCGGAGGAGCGCCCTCGAGAAGGAGTGCTTCGGCAGTTGCCGTCAGGAGCAGGTCGACTCGATCAAGACCCAGCTCCTCGTCGCCGACGTCGCGCTCGGCGTCGGCGTGGTGTCGCTCGGGGTGGCAGCCGTCCTCTTCTTGACCAGCGGGGGTTCTTCGTCGACGGAGCGCGATCGGGCCGAGGGTGCGCGCAGCGCACCGCGCCCGGGGTTCGTTTCGTTCGGCGTCGCTCCGCAGCCGAACGGCGGAGCGGCGAGCTTTGCGGCGCGGTTCTGACCGTCGCGCCGCTCATTCCCCTACGCCAGGAGGCCGTATGTCGAAGTCAGGCGTGACCCTGAAGATCTCCGCCACGCTCCTCATTTGTGGCTCTACCGCCCTCGCCGACGATCGCGCGGGGGGCAGGGACGAGCTCGTGTTCTTCGAGAACGCGCTGACGATCCGGATGCCGAACGGGCTCGAGCAGACGAACTGCGCCGACCCCACCGTGATCCGCGGCGAAGGCAAGGACCCGTACTGGTACGCGCTCTGCACCACCGACTCGCTGAACGACGAGGACGTCGACGAGCGCGGCGCGCGCCGATTCCACCTCTTGCCGATGCTCCGCTCGCGTGACCTCGTCGCGTGGGAGTACATGGGCGATGCGTTCGCCGAGCCGCCGTCGTGGGTGGCGCGCGGCGGCTCGCTCTGGGCTCCGGAGATCGTGTACCGGAACGGGAAGTACTTCCTCTATTACGTCGCGACCGACGTGGTCGACGAGGTGAGCGGCGAGCCCGGCTGCTCGAGCGACAACGCGATCGGCGTCGCGACCAGCGCGAGCCCGCTCGGCCCGTGGGTCGACGCGGGCGCGCCCGTCGTGGCTCCCCGACGCGGCGGCGGCGGCTGCAACTTCTTCTGGACGTACGATCCGGACGTCCTCGTCACGAAGAGCGGGCGCGCGGTGCTCTACTACGGCAGCTACTACGGCGGCATCGAGGCCCGCGACCTCACCGCCGACGGGCTCGGCTCGCTGCCCGAGACCGCGACGCCGATCGCGATCCCGAATCGGTACGAGGCCGCGAACGTCGTCGAGAAGGACGGCTCCTATTACCTCTTCGCCTCCGCCAGCAACTGCTGCAACGGACCGCTCACCGGCTATCAGGTCTTCGCCGGACGCTCGAAGAGCCCGTTCGGGCCGTTCGCCGATCGCGAGGGAGTGTCGCTCCTCGACGCCCGCGCGGGCGGCTCGCCCGTCCTCACGCAGAACGGCAACCGCTGGGTCGGCGCCGGCCACAACTCGGTCTTCCAGGACGCCGCGGGCAACTGGTACACGGCCTACCACGCGATCGATCGCGGCGACGCCTACTTCGACGGCTCGGTCGGCTACACGCGCCGGCCGATGCTCGTCGACCGCGTCACGTGGAGCGGCGGGTGGCCGTCGGTCCGCGGCGGGCTCGGGCCTTCCGACACGAAGCAGCTCGCTCCCGCGGCGACGGCGCCGCGCGACGCTCGCAACGCAGCCAAGACCCGGCTCGTCGCCGACACGCTCGCCGACGTCCTCGATCCGAACGGCTACCTCCTCTGGCTCGATCGCGTCGACGTCAAGAAGCTCCCGCTCGTCGCCGCCGCGTCCGAGGAGTTCACCGGCAACGCGCTCGCGTCGCGCTGGTCGTGGGTGAGGCCGCCGCCGGCGGCCGACTTCGGCGTCGGAGGCGGCGTCTTCCGCCTCGCGACGCAGGCGGCCGATCTCCACGGCGGCTCGAACAACGCCTCCGTCCTCACCGAGTCCGCTCCCGCCGGCAACTGGCTCGCGGAGGTGAAGGTCGACCTCGACGTCCCCGACACCGGCTGCTGCCAGAACTTCGTGCAAGCAGGCCTCGTCGTCTACGCGGGCGACGACGCCTACGTGAAGCTCGCCCACGTCTCGATCTGGGAGACGCGTCAGATCGAGTTCGCCAAGGAGGTCCCCTCGCCTTCTCCGGGCTTCCCCGTCTACGGGTCCGGCGTCGGCGGACCGCCCGGTCGAACGACGTGGCTCCGCATCGCGAAGGTCGTCCGCAACGGCCAGGAGACGTACGTCTCGTACTCGAGCCGCGACGGCGTCACGTTCTCGCGCGGCGCCACCTGGGACCACCAGCTCGGACCGGACGCGAAGATCGGCCTCGTCGCGTTCGGCGGCTCGGGCTTCACGGCGCGCTTCGACCACGTGCGCGTGCGGTCGCTCCCGGAGCTCTGAGGCGGCCCCCCCGTCGCCTGTCTACCTGCTCGGTCCTTCCGGGCAGGTAGACGCGCGCGTGGGCGTGAGCCCGCGACTCCACGTCGACGGAGAGGCCGGTAGCGAACGCGGGAGGACTCTACGGAACGCTTGGACGAACGGACTCGAAGATCGCTTCCGCGCGCGCGGCGCAGGCGTCCCAGTCGAGGTTTCGTTTGTCGGCGACGTTGTAGTCGGGCTTCGCGATCTTGTCCGGCGAGAGCTTGAAGAGAGGCGCGAGGAGTCCTTCGAGGAGCATCACCGTGACCTCTTCGTTGTCACTCTCATGATCGCTGACCGTCGTCGGGCCGGGCCCGAGCCCGAAGTTCATCCGGCCGCGCCGCTCCTTGGGGGCGACGAGCCAGTGACACACGTCATGGAGGAGCTTCTCCGTGTCGCAGCCGTGGTCGAAGCCGATCATGAAGGTGCGGCCGTCGTAGCCCACGGGCTGCGCGAAGAACGGCGCATTCCCCTGCGCGGTCCCGGTGAGCGTGACGAGGCTGACGCCCTTGCCAGTGGAGATGCACGCCCACTTGCGGAGCTCCGCCCAGCGCGTGCCGCATGGCACGCGCGTCTTGGGGTCGAGGCAACAAGGGGTGCGATTCCGGTCCAAGTCGCAAACTTACTAGACGCCGTCCATCCTTCACGCAAGTGTGACTAGACTCGAGGGCGTGAGGAAAGACGCGGTCGTCTCCGTCGATGTCGTGCTCTCGCCGGCCAAGGCGAGCGTCGAAGCGGAGGTGCGTGCCGCCGCCATGCGCGCGGCGAACCTCGATCCAGCCGAGGTGAAGGACATCCGGATCGTGAAGCGCTCGATCGACGCACGCGGTCGCGAGCCCCGGATGCAGCTCCGCGTCGAGATCTCTACCGACGGACCCTTCGAGGCTCCCGTCACGACGCCGCCCGCGCTGCCCAACGTCGAAGGCAAGCCCACGGTCGTGATCATTGGCGCAGGACCGGCGGGGCTCTTCGCGGCCCTTCGCGCGATCGAGCGTGGCCTCTGTCCCCTCGTCCTCGAACGAGGCAAGGACGTGCGCGCTCGCCGCCTCGACCTCGCCGCCATCACCCAACGTGGCGTCGTCGATCCCGATAGCAATTACTGCTTCGGCGAGGGCGGTGCCGGCACGTACAGCGACGGGAAGCTCTACACGCGGAGCGGTAAGCGTGAGGACATCGCGCGCGTGCTCGCGACCTTCGTCGCCCATGGCGCGAGCCCGGCGATCCTCGTCGACGCCCACCCGCACATCGGCACGAACAAGCTGCCGGGCATCATCACGTCGATGCGCGAAGCGATCCTGCGCGCGGGCGGCGACGTGCGCTTCGGCGCGCGCGTGACCGGACTCGTCGTGAAGGACGGTCAGCTCACGGGGGTGTCGCTTCGAGACGGCACGACGATCGACGCAACGCGCGTGGTTCTCGCCACCGGCCACTCGGCGCGCGACATCTTCGAGATGTTCTTCGCGCAGGGGATCGCGATCGAGCGTAAGGACTTCGCGCTAGGCGTTCGCGTCGAGCATCCACAGGCCTTGATCGATCAGGCGCGTTATCGCATGACAGATCGCGGCGAGTTCTTGCCGCCCGCGAGCTATTCCGAAGTAGCGCAGGTCGAGGGACTGGGCGTTTATACGTTCTGCATGTGTCCTGGTGGCATCGTCGCCCCGTGCGCGACGGCTCCGGGCGAAGTCGTGACGAACGGATGGAGCCCAAGCAAACGCAATAACCCACTTGCGAACTCGGGAGTCGTGGTCGAAGTTCGGGGGCCCGTGGGCGACGGCGGACCGCTCTCCGGCGTCGAATATCAACGATCGGTCGAGCGCGCAGCATGGGAGGCGGGCGGCAAGACGCAGGCCGCGCCGGGCCAGCGCCTCGTCGATTTCTGCGAAGGCCGCCTCTCGAGCGATTTGCCCTCGTCGAGCTATCCGCCGGGCCTCGCCTCCGCGCGCGTCGACCGGCTCCTCCCGCCGGAGATCGCGGAGCGGCTTCAGCAGGCCCTCCAGGTCTTCGGCCGTCGCATGCGCGGCTACTACACCAACGAAGCGGTCGTGATCGCGGTCGAGTCGCGCACGTCCTCTCCGGTCCGCATTCCGCGTCGTCCCGATACGCTCGAGCATCCAGCGGTGCATGGGCTCTTTCCTTGCGGCGAAGGCGCCGGCTACGCGGGGGGCATCGTCTCCGCGGCGATGGACGGCGAACGCGTCGTCGAGCGCCTCGCCGCCCTCTACCCAGCCTGACCGCCTCGGCGCCGTCAGGTCGTCGCGTCGTCGTCCGCGGCTTTGAGGTTGCCGGCGAAGTACCAGCCGGCGGGCAGGGGCGGGCCCGCACCATCGAACCACGGTAGAATTCGTTGCTGCTCGAAGGTGTTCGCGCGTGGGCTGCCCTGGCAGATCACGCAACCGGAGACGGCTGGGCCCGAGAGCGGGTGCGTGAATCGATACATGACCAGGGCTGCACGATTCCGCTTGTCGAGAAAGTCGTGCACGCACAGGCGCGTCTTGCAATCGAGGCAGGTGCCGCTCCCGATCTCGGTCCCGCGCGTGGGGTGTCGCGTGACTTTGCCGAAACGATGGGCGCAGGGAGTGCTCATGAGCGCCGACTACACCGCATCGGCCGCGGGGAGTCTACCCCGACTGCGGGTGGTTCACGGGCAAGGGGAGTCCTCCCTTTGCCCGTGAAGTTTGGGTGAGAAGCGACTAGCCTCCTCTTCTCGGAGGATGGCGAAGTTCTCGCAGGCGGCCAAGATCGGCCTCTTCGTCGTCGTCACGGCGGGGGCGGGCCTACTGGTCTATCGCACCATCCACAGGGAGACGGGCCGCGGGGGCGGCTACGTCGTCCACGCGTACCTGAAGGACGCGAGCGGAATCGCGAAGCACTCGCGCGTCACCATCGCCGGCATCCCGGTCGGATCCGTCGAGGACATCCGCCTCGAGAACGGCAAGGCGCGCATCGACGTGCGCGTGAACGGCGACGTCACGCTGCACCAGACGGCGCGGCTCGGCGTGAAGAGCGCGTCGCTGCTCGGCGAGAACGTCATCGTCCTCAGCGAAGGCGTCGGCGAGCCGAACAAGACGAACGGCGACGAGATCGAGACGATGCCCGACAACGCGTCGGTCGAGGACATCAAGGCGCAGGTCTCGCGCATCGCCGAGCTGATCGAGAAGGTCGCCCAGCAGCTCGCGAACTCGGTCGGCTCGGATCAGGGCGGCAAGAACATCAGCGCGATCCTGCAGAACCTCGCCGACGCCACCGAGGCGATCAACCTGACGGTCCGCGAGAACCGCGTCGTCATCAAGGACACGCTCGAGAACATCGACCGCATCACCGCCAAGGGCGGGCCCGAGCTCCAGCAGATCCTCCTCAACATCAAGGTCATCACCGAGGACGTGAAGCAGATGATGGCCGCGCAGGGCGGCAAGGACGGCGAGTCGGGCGAGCTCCGGCAGACGATCGAGCGCGTCAACCGGGCGTCGAAGAGCCTCGAGAGCGCGCTCGGCCACGTCGACAACGTCGCCGGCCGCATCGACCGCGGCGAGGGCACGATCGGCAAGCTCACGAAGGACGAGGCGCTGATCAACGAAGTGCAGGGCGTCGCCGAGGGCGTCAACGACTACGTCGACAGCCTCCGGCGGCTCCAGGCGATCGTCGGCCTCCGCAGCGACTACAACTTCCTCGCGAACACGGTGAAGAGCTACGTCGAGCTCCGCCTGCAGCCGCGCGAGGACAAGTACTACCTCGTCGAGCTCATCAACGATCCGCGCGGAAAGACGAGCTTCACGCAGACCGACGTCGACACGACGAACCCGAACGATCCGGCGCACTACCGCACCGTCACGACGACGACGACGGACGCGTTCCGCTTCAGCCTGCAGTTCGCTCGCCGCATCGGCCCCTTCACGGGGCGCTTCGGCATCAAGGAGTCGACCGGCGGCATCGGCCTCGACACGCACCTCCTGTCGAACCGCTTCGAGATCGTCCAGGACCTCTTCGGCTTCGGCGAGGAGATCCGCCCGCGCTATCGCCTCTGGGTCGGCTACGAGTTCATCCGCCGCCTCTGGCTCATCGGCGGCATCGACCACGTCTTCCTCGGCAACCGCCGCGACTACTTCCTCGGCCTGCAGCTCCGCTTCACCGACGAAGACCTGAAGACGATCCTGCCGTTCGCCGGCGGCGCCACGACCGGGCGTTAGCGGCGCGCGACGTCACGCGCAGCGGCGCGCGACGTCACTGGCAGCGGCGGGTCGCCGTGTTGCACAGGTTCGAGGCGCACTCCGAGTCGCGGCTGCACGAGCCGCCCGCCGCCTGACGGACGGCGCACTCGTGGAGCCTGAGGTTACAGAGCGCCTGCTTGCACTCGGAGTCACGACTGCACGTTGCGCCGAGAGCTCCCCGCTCGGCGCACTGGTGGAGGCGAAGGTTGCAGAGACCGTTCGCGCACTCCGAGTCGCGGCTGCAGGCCATGCCGTTGGCGCCGCTCGCGGAGCACTGGTGCAGGCGGAGGTTACAGAGACCGTTCGCGCACTCCGAGTCGCGGCTGCAGGGCGTGCCGTCGACGCCGGGACCGGCGCAGCGATCGAGCCGGAGGTTGCAGAGACCGTTCGCGCACTCCGCGTCGCGCCGGCACGGCTCACCGGCGTCGGCGCTCGGCGTCCCCGGCGAGGGCGTCTCCGAGTCGCTCCCGTCCGGATCGCGCTCGTCGGGATCGGCGTCGGAACCCGCGCTCGCGCCGGAGCTCCCCTCGCAGACCTCGCCGGGCGCGCAGCTCCCCGAAGGACGGTCGAAGAGCCCGGACGGCGTGCCCCCGCCGCTGCACGCCGCCACGACGGCGGTGAGCGCGAGGGCGGCGCCGATCCGGGGCGCGAGTGACGAGACGGCGCGGGTCCCGCGCGCGCGAAGGTCGAACCGGAAAGCTCCGAAGCGCATCTTGCCCCCTGAGTGGGGCGCGGGCGCGCGTTTTATGAGAGGCTCACGAAGCGAGCGGCGCCGAGAGGATCTCCGCAAGCATTTCGCGAGCTTCCTTGCCTACCTGCTGCACCGTGACGAGGTCGGCTTCGGCGTCGAAGAAGATCGCGAGGACGTGCGTCCCGTCGACGTCGTAGACGGTGACGTTCACCGGCGCGCCGGCGAGGTCGACGTCCTCGAGGAGCACGCGAACGCTCCCCGCCTCGGCGAGCTGCTTGCCGCTCAGCACCGCGCGCAGCGTCGCCGGGACGTCGTTCTCGTCGCCCGAGACCGCGACGAGCTCCCCGTTCTCGTCGACGAGCAAGACGGTGATGGCCTGCGTGAGGTCGTGGATGTCCTCGACGGCACGAAACAGCGCGAGCTGCTTCTCGGTCGGCACGAACCTGGGGGGCGCGGTCACGTCGCTCATCGTTCACCCTGTACCTAGCACCGCGCGGTCGGCTCCGCACAGGTCGACCGCGCGGCGTGCCTCCGGTGCCGCAGGCGACTCGGCGACGAGCGACCACCGCGCGTCGCGATCGAGGTCCGCGCGGGCGCTCGTGCACGGTCGCGATCACATGCGCGCGAGGAGCGCGAGCAGCGCGACGACGAGCGCGAGGCCCATGACCACGATCGCGAACAGGACCCCGATGAAGGGCGCGTTCCTTCGAGCGTCGGCGACGAGTCCCATGACGATCTCCGTGTCGCCGCTCGGTGCACTCGACATGCCCGAGGCACGTCAGCCGCCGAAGCGGAGGAGCTCGAGGAGCTCGGCCGACGAGATCGGCTTCGGCGTCGCCTTCCCGTCGAGCACGGCCGAGGCGAGGTCGCGCTTGTCGGCGTGCATCTCGAGCACGGCCTCTTCGATCGTCCCGCGCGCGACCAGGCGGTAGACCGTCACCGGGTTCGTCTGCCCCATGCGATGCGCGCGCGCCGTCGCCTGCTCCTCGACCGCGGGGTTCCACCAGGGGTCCAGGTGGATGACGTAGCTCGCCTTGGTGAGGTTGAGCCCCGTCCCGCCCGCGAGCAGCGAGACGCAGAAGACGTCGTACTCGCCGGCCTGGAACGCCTCGACGATCGCGCGGCGCTCGGTCGTCGGCGTCTCGCCCGTGAGGGTCGCGACGCGGAGCGAGGCCGAAGCCAGCGCCGCGCGGACCTTGTCGAGGAACTGCGTGAACTGGCTGAAGACGAGCGCGCGGTTGCCCTCCGCCGCGAGCTCGCGCACGAGCTCGACGACGCGGGCGATCTTGGTCGACGGTCCGTCGTAGTCCGGATCGACGAGGCCGACGTCGCAAGCCATCTGGCGGAGGCGCATCAGCGCGGCGAGGAGCGCGATCTTCAGCTGCGACGGCGTCGCCCGGCTGCGCTTCCTCGACAGCGCCTTCGCGCACTCGTCGCGGAGCGCGAGGTAGCGCTTCCGCTCCGGGAGGCTCAGCTCGATCTGCTCGGTGATCTCCTCGCGCGGCGGGAGCTCGGCGAGGACGCTCGCGCGCGTCCGGCGGAGGAGGAACGGTCCGACGAGCAGCCCCAGCGTGGCGAGCTGCTCCTTGTCGCGATGCGCCTCGATCGGCCGACGGAAGATCTCGCGAAACGACGGCTCGTCGCCGAGCAGACCGGGGAACGCGATGTCGACGATGCTGAAGAGCTCGCCGAGGTGGTTCTCGAGCGGCGTGCCGGTGAGCGCGATCGTGAAGTCGCGCGGCAGGCTCCGCACGGCGTCGCTCCGCTGCGCCTCGATGTTCTTCACGTACTGGGCCTCGTCGACGACGACGGTGGCCCAGTGCTGCTCGCGGAACGTGGCGCTCTCGCGCTGGAGCAGGCCGTAGGAGACGATGAGGACGTCGCCGGCGCCGAGCTCGCCGAGCGGCGCGGTGCGGTCCTCGTTGTACCAGCGCACGGCGAGGCTCGGCATGAAGCGCGCGAGCTCGGAGACCCAGTTCGAGGAGACGCTGGCCGGCGCGACGATCAGCGCGGGGCCGCGCTTCGCGCGCGCCTTCAAGACCGCCGCGGTCTGCACCGTCTTGCCGAGGCCCATGTCGTCGGCGAGCACGCAGCCCGGCGCCCACGCGGCGAGCGACAGCATCCAGGCGACGCCCTCGCGCTGGTAGTCGCGGAGCGCGCCGCTCTCGAGCGCGGGGACGCGCACGCGACGGTCGCGGCCCTCGAAGCGACGGCGATACTCGTCGAGGTCGATCCCCTTGGCCTCGACGCGACCGAAGAGATCGGCCGCGCGCGCGAGCAGGGCGCCGAAGCCCTCGTGAAGGAGCGCGCCCGGCGCCTCGGCTCCGTCCGCGCCGCGCGCGACGCCCGCGGGCGCGAGGCGAGCCGCCGTCGCGAGCGGCCGGAGCTTCGCGCGCGCGTCGTCGGAGAGCTCGAGGAAGACGCCGTCGCCCGCGCGCACGTAGCGCTGCGCGAGGCGCGCGGCCTCGAGCATCTCGCCGAGCGTGAGCTTGACGCCGCCGAGATCGAGCGTGCCGTCGAGGCGCAGCCAGGAGCCCGTCTTCCGGACCACGATGTTCGTGTTCCGCGGGAGCTCGCGGACCGTCGGCGGGCGCCCGACCTTCACCTCGATCGCGAGACCGAGCGGGTTTTCGTCGAGCCAGCGCGCGAGCGCGAGCGCGGGCTCGACGCCGTCGGTGACGCCGACGCCTCGCTCCCACGCGAGGCCTTCGACGTCGATCGCGTCCACGGTCCTGCCCGCGATCTGGAGCTCGCGCGTGAGCTCCCGCTCCACGAAGAAGCGCTCTTCGCCGACCGCGAACGTGAAGAGCTTCGCGCCGCCGCCCGCGGGCGCGAACGGCGCGCGCGGGTGAACCTTGATCATCACCTCGACGACGGCCTCGACGTCCTTGCCGTCGGTCTTCCACGCCACGCGGAGCGCCGCGGCCGGCTCGTACGGGAGCTCGTCGCCGAGGGCGACGCGCGGAAGCTCGACGAGCCCCGCGCTCGTGAGCGGTTGCGTGGCGAGGGCGAGCTTCGGCACCGCGTCGAGCGGAAACGCGAGCCGGTCGCCGAGCTTCATCGCGAGATCGACCCACGGCCTCAGCGGCGCCGGGACCTCGATCGCGACGATCCTGCGCTCGTCGAGCCTCCAGCGAAAGAGCGAGCCGCGCTCTCCGCTCAGCGACTCGAGCGGCGCGGGGAGCGGCTCGCCGTTCACGCGGAACCGGGGCGTGAGCGCGTCACCGCGCGCGCGTTCGAGCGTCATCGTCAGGAGGCCCGCGACGATCTCGACCGGCGGATCGCTCTCGGGGCTCGCGCGCAGCGTCTGGCACATGGTGACGCGCGGGTGTCGCGCGAGGAGCCGGAGCACGTCGTGCGCGAGCGGCGTGCCGAGGGCGACGAAGCTCACCTGCGCGCGCGTCGCCCGCGCCCCGCGGCCTGAGGGCGCCGGATCGCGGAGCATCATGCGACCGATCTCCCGCTCGTCGTCGGTCGCGCCCTCGGCGAGGAGGGCGTCGAACCGCTGAGGCTTCCATCTCCCCGCGCTGCGCTTGTCGCCAGCATCCCGGAGATCGCGCGAGAATGCGGCGAGCTCGAGCACCCGGTGCCCACGCGACGGAGCAACGGCGAAGCACCACTCGCGAGCCGGCGCGGCGGTCCCCTGGAGCGCGACCAGGTGCTCGAGGAGCGCGTCCCACATCGGACGGTCCAGATCGCGCGCGAGCTCCTGCACCGTCGGGTCCGTCCGCGCCGCGAGGGCCGACAAGAGCTCGCGCAGCGCGAAGAGATCCCACGCATCGGTCGAGACGCGATCGCCGAACGCGCCGGCCTCGAACGCGACGCGCTCTCCGGGCTCGAGCGCGATCGTGACCGCAAGGAACCGCGGCGCGCGGAGGAGCGTCGAAGCCTTCTCGCGGATCTCGAAGACGCGGCGACGCGGGGCGTAGGCGAGCACGAAGCCCGGGTGACGCGCGTCGAGCGGCCCCGGCGGCGCCGAGCCGACCTCGGCGTGCTCCGCGTGATCGGCGTAGACGCTCGCGAGCTTGGTGTAGAGATCGCCGAAGCCGGTCGTGCTCGGGAGCGGCGACGGCGGCGGGCGCCACGCGCGGAGCGTGTCGAGCGTCGTCGCGATCTCCGGGACGTGCTCGAGGACGACGTCAGCGAGCGCGCGCGACGTGGGCAGAGACCCGTGCATCGCCTCCCACCACCAGTCCGTGAGCGGCACGTAGTCCTCGGTGGCGTGCTCGAGGGCGCGCCCCGCGTAGAGCGCGAGGCGCGAGAGAAACACGCCGCTCGAGTAGACCGATCGAAGGAGCGACGGAGCCGGCTCGAGCGGCACACGGCTCGCGCTCCGCGCCCGATGCTGCAGCGACACGGTCCACGCGACCGCGGCGATGTGCTTGCACTCCCCTGCGCGGTCGTAGGCGGGACACGAGCAGCGCGTGAGCGTCTTGCCGCGCGGCGTCTCGTGGAGGACCACCTCGTAGCGCGCCGTGCCCGTGACGAACGCGGTGACGCGCGCGTCTTGCTCGCACAGCTCCGTCACCCGCCCCTCCGCCGCGTACATGCGCCCGCGGTCGAGGAGGTGCGGGCGGTACGAGCCCAGGATGCGCGCGACGCCGTCGGCCGACGTCATCGGGCGCGCCCCGCGCGCGACGCCGCGACATGGCCCTCGACGTGGCGCGCCCGGAGCGCGGAGAGCGTCAGGAGCGTCGGCACGCCCACGAGTTACGGTGCGCGCCGCGCACCGTCAACCGGCGTCAGTAGCAGTTCGGATACGAGTCGATGCACGCCTTGGCGAAGCGATCGAGGTCAGCCTTCGACGGGATGAGGCAGCTGCCGTTGCCGTTCGTCTCGCTGATCCACTTGATGAGCCGCTGGTTGTAGAGCCAGAGCTTGCGGTGGCCGCCCATGCCGTCGCGGGCCGCGCCGGTGTAGTCGTTGTTCCAGTTGAAGAAGCTCGAGACGCCGTGCTTCTCGCGCAGCTCGAGGAGCGACGCCGGCGGGTTCTCGAGGATCCGCGCGAGCGCGCGCGTGCCCTCCGCCATGCAGAGGCGCGCCGGATCGCTGCCCGCGGAGAAGCCCCACTGGATCTTCTCGGGGTAGAGCGGCTGCGCCTCCTTGTAGGGCCAGTACTCGTAGCCGCCGATGTAGAAGCCGTTGATGCTCGTCTGCGTCGGGAGCGTCTCGCCGCCGTTCTCTCCGTTCGGGCGGAACCGCCGGAGCTCGTCGTCTTCGGTGGCCGTGTCCTCGTCCTCGGCTTCGGCCGAGCAGCCGGACGCGAGGGCAGTGAGGGTTCCGACGGAGAACAGGAGTGCGAAGAGGCGCTTCATCGTGAGGCGTACTTATGCACACATCAAACCACCAGATGCGCCGGGGGCCAGCCACGTGATTTCCGCTACTTGTAACGTACGCAGACGCGCGCGGAACCGCGCTCGAACCGCCCGCTGAGGGGAGGCCGATCCACCATCGCCCCGCCGCGACGGCGATCGCGACGCCGGATGCGTTAGGGTGCGTCGCGATGGCAACCGACGTCCTCACCTACTCGCTCGAAGGCACCACCGCGATCGTCCGCATGGACGACGGCAAGGCGAACGCCCTCTCGGAGACGATGATCGACAGCCTCCTCGAGGCGCTCGCGCGCGCGGAGAAAGAGGCGAGCGCGATGGTCCTCACCGGCCGTCCCGATCGGTTCTGCGCCGGGTTCGATCTGCGCGTGATGATGCAGAGCCCCGACGCGGCGAAGGCGCTGCTGACGCGCGGCTCGGATCTCCTGATGAAGCTCTACGCCGCGAAGGTGCCGCTCGTCATCGCGTGTACGGGTCACGCGCTGGCCGGCGGCGCGCTCGTCTTGCTCACCGGCGACGTGCGCATCGGCGCGGAAGGCGCGTACCGAATCGGCCTCAACGAGGTGTCGATCGGCATGCCGGTGCCCGTGCTCGCGATGGAGCTCGCGCGCGATCGCATCACGCCGGCGGAGCTCACGCGCGCGACCCTCCTCGCCCAGATCTACGACCCCGCGGCGGCCGCGAAGGTCGGCTACCTCGACGCGACCGCGGCCGCCGACGCCGTCCTCGATCTCGCGAAGGCCGAGGCCACGCGCCTCGCCGGGCTCGCGCGTCCTGCGTTCGAGGCGACGAAGACGCGCCTTCGCGGCAAGACGATCGACCATATCCGCGCGACGCTCGCGGACGACATGAAGAGCCTCATGACGCCGACGGCGTGAGAGGCCGGCGTCGGAGCCCGCTCGCGCAAGCGCGTGGAATCTGGTCGGCGCGGCTCCACGCTGGACGAAAAATCCCGACGCGGTTGGAATGAGCCTGCCACCCGCAACAACTTCGGCAGTTTTCCTTGCCGAAGCGGCCTTCGCAGCTCATACCCAGCCGCGCGTGGACCTGGCCTACATCGCCCACTCCGAGCGCTGTGCCCTCCTTCTCGACGGCGACGGGATCTGTCGCTGGGTCGTGCCGAAGGCCGACGCGAGCGACGCGACCGTCGCCGCCGCGCGGCGCTGCGTCGGCGCGCAGTACGTGGCCGCGCTCGACGCGGACGCGCCCGGCTTCATGGGCCACGAGCCGCGCGTGGGGACGAACCTCCTCTTCGCGGTCGTGACCGACGGGCGCGTCGCGCTCGTGCGCTTCGGTCCGCTCCAGTCCTTCGAGAAGCTCGACGCGCCGACCTCCGCGGCTGTCGCCACCGCGCGAGAGTCGGCCGCCGTCTCGACGGCGCCGTCGCCGGGCGTCGACGGTGCACGCGAGCACGTCGTCCCGACCGCGGCCGTGAGCGAGCCGTTGCCGCCGACCGTGGCGGACGTTCCCGATCTCGAGGACGTCATCGCGTCGTTCTCGCCGGACTCCGTCGCGGACATCGTGGTCGAGCATGCTCCCGCCGAAGACGCGGGCGCCGACGAGCCGGCGCGCGCGGTCGCCGAAGAAGCAGGGAGCGCCGAGCTCCGAGCGGCCGACGCCGCGGACGCGGAGGCCGAAGAGGTCGACGCCGAGCTCGCCGAAGCAGGCGAAGCGGACGTCCTGCTCAGAGAAGCAGGCGACGTGGAGGCCGGGCGCGGCGAAGCAGGCGAAGCGGACGCCGAGCTCGCGTTCGCCATCCCCCTCGCTTCGGGCGCCGATCTCGACGTCGTCACGACCGCGTTCGCGCGCTCCGAGCGCTTCGCCGCGGCGCTCCGGTACGACGCCGAGGTCGAGCTCGACACGGGCTCTTTCGCGCTCGCTTCGAGCCGCGCGCTCGACAGCGGCGACGCGTTCATGGCGGAGACCGAGCGCGAGCCGCGTCGTCCCTCGGGCTTCGTGATGCGACGCGCGCGCCCGATCGAGCCGACGGACACGACGCCGGAGCTCGAGCCCGCCGCCGGCGATGGCACGTTCGCGACCGACGACGAGACGCGCCGCTTTTCGCGCGCCGCCGGCGACGTGCCGTTCAAGGAGCTCGACAGGCCCTCCGGCCACCTCGATCCGCCGCGACGCGGCATGCTCCCGCGCCGCTGATCGCGCAGCCTCGGCCGCCCGCGCGAGGCTCGCAGAGGTGGCGACTCGACGCGGATCGCGCAGCATCGCTGCGCCGGCGGCTCAGCGCGGCGTCCGCGGCGATCTGCGAGGACGAGGGCCCGCCTTCGTCCGCGGTCGTGCCGCGCTCCCGGCCGGCGTGGGCGCAGCCGAGGTCGACCGCGCGGCGCTCGCCTGAGGCGCTGGCTCGCTCGACGCCGGTGCAGCGCTCGCCGAAGGCGCGGCGGCGGTCGCGGCGCCTCGCTCGGCGCCGGCGCACCGCTCGCGGAGTAGCGCGGCGACCGCGGGCGCCTCACTCGACGTCGGGGTCGCGACCGCTTCTCCGAAGGCGATCCAACCGGCGCGACGGGCGCCGAGCGCGCCGCCGAAGAGCGCCCCCGTCGCCAGGAAGGCGATGACGAAGACCGTGACCGGCGAGATACCGCGCTTCGCGTCGCGCGCGACCGGTGGCGCGCCGCCCGCGCGCGCCGGATCGATCGGGCGCCGCGGCGTCATCGACGGATCGTGCACCGGCTCGAACCGTTGCGCCGGCGGCGCCGAGACGGGGACCGCACGCGGCGAGGGGTATGGCGCCGACTCGCGCGGGGCGTTCTTCGCCGCCGAATCGACGAGACTGAGCGCGTGCTCGACCCTGCTCCGCGGGAGGATCTCGGTACCGCTGCCGACGGGAGAGCCGACGTCGCGAACCGCGGCGCGTACCTCGTCGGGCTGAGCGTGCCAGGGTGGCCAGTGCCCCGCGGCCTCGGAGTCCATTCGCGGACGCATCGGCGGGAGATCGACGGCGGGAGCCTCCTCGCGCGCCTGCCGGATCGCCGCGGGTGAGACCTGCCGCGTCGTCGCGTCCTCTTCCAGGTCGCCGGGCTCCGAGGAGCCGCGCACCTCCGAAGGCGAGGCGCGCCGCAACGCCGCCACGCGACCGCGCTCGTCGACGGTCGGCTCGTCCACGACACCGCGATCGCCAACGTCGCGCTCGAGCGTCGCATCGTCACCGTCTTCTTCGGCGTGGAGGTTGGGGACCGTGCCGAGCTCGCTCGCGTCCTCCTCGTCGAGCGCCGGATCGTCTTCGGCGGCGCTGACCGTATCCGCGAACGCGAGCTCCGAGCCCACGAGCGGATCCGCGTCGAACCGCGCGGTGACGAGCGAGACCGGCTCCTCGTCGGACGCGGCCTCGGACCCTCGCGCGTCCTGCCGATCGCGCGCCGCTCGCGGGAGCGGGACGCGAGGCGCATCGCCACCGCGGCTCGTCGCGCTCGTCGTCGGCGCGCGGAGCTCGAGCGGGCTCGTCGCGGGCTCGGCGTCCGCGGGCAGACCGGGCGACCTCAGCTCGACCGACGCGGTGATCACCGAGGCCGGCTCCGCGCCGACGGGGAGGCCGAAGGGCGACGTCGTCTCGACCGACGCCGTGATCACCGAGGCAGGCTCCGCGCCGGCGGGAAGGCCGAAGGGCGACGTCGTCTCGACCGACGCCGTGATCACCGAGGCCGGCTCGACGTGGACGTCGACCGCTCCCTCCTCCTCACCCGCGTCGCGCGAACGGGCCACCGGACAAAAGTACACCCTGCAGGTACGGACCGCTCCTTCTCGGACGAGCCGCGCTTTCCCCGGCTTCCCCTCCCCGTCCCTCCTTCTCCCTTACCGTTCCCCCTCTCCGTTCCCTCCCGTCTCCCTCTCGCCCGCTCCCGTCCCTTCCCCTGGCCCCTGCCCGCGCGGTGGCCATCGGCTAGACTCAGCCGATGCGCGCGCTCGAGCGACTGACGCTGGCGGGATCGACGGCGCTCGCCGCGTGCAACGCGATCGTCGGCTTCGGCGACCTCGAGAGGGTGACGGGATCGACCGAGCAGGGCGGCGACGGCGGCGACGACGGAGCCTCGCAACGCGATGCGACGCCGGCCGACGACGCGCCGACCTCCGACGCGCCTCCGGGTCCGCCGTGCGATCCGGCGCTTCCCTTCGGTGCTCCGACGGCGCTCGGCGCACCGGTGAACAGCACGAGCGGGGAGCAGTTCGCGAGCTTCACCGCCGACGAGCTCACGATCGTGTTCTCGCGCCGGGTCGACTTCAACGAGACGATCCTCCTCGCGACGCGCGCCTCCCGGCAAGCGCCCTTCTCCGCTCCGGCGCCGATCGACGGGCTCACGCAGGGCTTGTCGGTCACGTCGGTCGGTTTGCCGGCGCTCACGGCCGACGGGCTCATGCTCTTCTACAGCGGCGAGTCGGGCGACGACGCGGACATCTACACGGCGTCGCGCGCGATCGCGACGGCGCCGTTCGGCGCGCCCCGCAGACTCACTCGCCTCGCCACGCCGCAGGTCGAGACGTATCCGGCGGTCATGCACGACGGCGCGGAGCTGTGGTTCACGTCGGAGCGCCTCGGCGGGATCACGCGCCACCTCTTCCGGAGCGTGCGCGACGACATCGGCGATTACCAGGCCCCGACGCTCGTGGCGGAGCTCAGGTCGTCGAACAACGAGGCGGGCGTCGCCTTCTCGCCCGACGGGCTCACGGTCTACTTCGGCAGCGATCGCCCCGGCGGCCTCGGCGACAGCGACGTCTGGGTCGCGACGCGGGCGACACTCCAGGCCGCGTTCGGCCAGGCGACGCCCGTGACGGCGCTGAACTCCGCCCGGACCGAGTTCCCGACGTGGGTGTCGCCCGACGGCTGCAGGCTCTACCTGGTGAGCGACCGCGCGGGCTCGATGGACGTCTTCGTCGCCACCCGCCCCTGAGCCGCGCGCGCTAGAGGGCGTCCCTATTCCGGTCGAGGTGATCAGAAGAGAGATCGGGCACGGGCACGGGCACGGGCACGGGCACGTGGGAGAGGAGACGAGAGGCGCGTCGTGTTCTGTGGCGGCGGGCATTGCTGTGCACATGGCACGCGATCCAGGCAAGACACTGCGCAACTCGCCGAGCCGCGTGCCCTGACGTAGTAGCGTCGCTTGTCGATCGAGACCATCTCCTCGCTTCGGCCCATCGCGCCAAAGGTTGTCTGTGCTCGTGACGCAAGTGACGTCCCCTCTCGTCTCCCACGTGCCCGTGCCCGTGCCCGTGCCCGATCTTGTCTCGGGCATCCATCGCGACAGGAATGGGTGGCGCGCTAGGGGCGGCCCCCCGGCCGGCGCGCGGGGGCGGGACGGACGCGGGATCGAACGCTCTCGACACCGAGCGCGATCGGCAGATCGTGGATGTCGTCGATCAGCGCCGTGTGCGGGTGGTCGAGGAGCGCCGCGCGCGAGTGCGTCCCGTACGTGACTCCGATGTTCCACCGGCAACGCGCGCTCGCGCCCTCTCCGAGATCGGCCGGCGTGTCGCCGACCTTCGCGACGGTCGACACGTCGGTCACGCCCACGCGCCGCATCGCCTCGAACAGGAGGTCGGGCGCGGGCCGGCCGCGGCGCACCTCGTCGCTGGCCACGCGCGCATCGACGAGGCCCTCGGCGATCCACCCCAGACGATCGAGGATCGCGTCCGCGACGACCGCCGAGAACCCGGTGTCGATCGCGATCTTCGCGCCTCGCTCGCGGAGCGCGTCGAGCGTCTCCTCGACGCCGGAGATCGGCACGACGGCCCCGGGTGAGCCGTAGTGCCTCAAGATCGCGCGCTCGAAGACGGCCGTCGCGCGGAGGACGCGCTCGGAGCCGAGCGGCGCGATCGGCATCCCGTCGTGCTGCGCGAGGATCTGCGCGATCGCCACCGGCTTCGGCAGTCCCATCACGGCGTTCGCGGCCTCTCGATCGATGGCGACGTCGACGGCTTGCACCGCCTCGACGAGGCAGCG
The DNA here is from genome assembly GCA_019637225.1 of Labilithrix sp. GTDB lineage: Bacteria > Myxococcota_A > Polyangia > Polyangiales > Polyangiaceae > Labilithrix. Next base: position 19,134 of record JAHBWC010000020.1, on the reverse strand, counting down.
AGCGACGACGTCGTGGTCCTCGATCGTAGTTCCAGCGAGATCGAGCACGACGAGCGCGAGCGAAGGCGAGTGCATGGCGACGTTCTCCTCGGCCGACACGCCTGCACGTTCCGAACGCGCCGGAGCGGGACGCGGCGTGGGTCGCGTGCGGCGTTGCGCCCGCGCGCGCGATTGTCCCGCGCGCTGGGAATGGATGCCCCGCGGCAGTGGTAGTCTCGGCACGTGATCTCGCGACGCCTCCTCTTCGCGGGTATCGCTGGAGCTCTCCTCTCCAGCGCGTGCTCGAAGCCCGAACCGCCGAAGCTCGTCCCGAAGGAGGCGAAGGTCACCGCGGTCGGTCCGGCCGGCCTCGATCTCCTCCTCCGCATCGAGGCGACGAACCCCAACCGGATGACGCTCTCGGCCCAGGCCGTCACCGGCAAGGCCACGCTCGACGGCAAGTGGGCCCTCGGCACCGTCACCGTGGCGCAGCCGATCGTGCTGCCGCCGAACACGCCGACGATGATCGACGTCCCGATGAAGCTGCCGTGGACCGACGTGAGGACGCTCGGCGCGCTCGCGCTCGCCACGGGGCCCGTCCCCTACACGGTCGACGGCACCGTCGCCGTCGGCGGCGAGAAGCTGAGCTTCGACCTCCCGTTCAAGCTCGCCGGGACGATCACCCGCGAGCAGATCGCCGGCGCCGCGCTCAAGGGAATGCCGGCGATTCCGGGCTTCGACCTCCGCGTCACCCCGTGAAGCTCGGCTGGCTCAGCGCTTCCGGATGAGACCTTCCTGAGCGGCGGAGGCGACGAGGCGGCCGTCCTTCGCGAAGACGAGCCCGCGCGCGAGGCCGCGGGCGCCGTACGCGGCGGGGCTGTCCATCACGTAGAGGAGCCAGTCGTCGATGCGCGCCGGGCGATGGAACCACATCACGTGATCGATGCTCGCGATCTGCATTCCCGGCGTGAGCCACGTGACGCCGTGCGGAAGCAGCGCGGTGGTGACGAACGAGAAGTCGGAGGCGTAGGCCAGGAGGTACGCGTGCAGCGCCGGATCGTCCGGGAGCGGCGCGATGGCGCGGAGCCACACCATGCGCCGCGGCGGGTGCTTCGCAGGGTGGAAGAGGTCGTCCTCCTCCTCGACCACGCGGATCTCGATCGGACGCTCGGCGGTCGCGCGCTCCATCGCGAACTTCGGCAGGCGCCCGGCGGCCGCGGCGAAGCGCTCCTGATCGGTCCGGAGCGTCATAGGGGCCGGCGCGTCGGGCATCGGCTCCTGGTGCTCGAAGCCCGGCTCCTCCTTCTGGAACGAGGCGGCCAGGTTGAAGATCGCCTTGCCGTTCTGGATCGCGACCACGCGACGGGTCGTGAACGACGAGCCGTCGCGGATGCGGTCGACGTCGTAGACGATCGGCTTCGACACGTCGCCGGGCCGGAGGAAGTACGCGTGCATCGAGTGCACGTGGCGCTCGCTCGGGACCGTCTGCGCGGCCGCCGAGAGCGCCTGCCCGAGCACCTGACCGCCGAAGACCGTGCCCCAGCCGAGGTCCTGGCTCTGACCGCGAAACAGGTTTTCTTCGATGCGCTCGAGCGCGAGCAGCTGCACCAGATCGTCGAGGACGCCAGCCATGCGGGCGACGAGCCTACAACACAACCCACGCGCGTCGAGCAGAGAGGCGCCCACGCGCGCGGCGGCGATCGACGCCGCGCGCTCGCGACGCGACGATCACTTCCAGGCGACGAGGCCCGCCGCGAGGAGGACCTCCGCAGCGCGCAGGACGTCCCCCGTCGAGAGAACGCCGCCCTTCGCGGCGTTCTGGAGGACCTCGCGGAGGGTCACCGGTTTCCGGACGAGCTCGAGGAGCTTCACGATGACCGGTGGCCACGTCACGCCCTCGAACGAGAAGAGATCGTCGCGCGGCGAGGACGGCCCGAGGACGCGGTCGAGGTCGGCGCGGTGCTCGGTGAGCAGCGTGTCGCCCGGCTTCGCCGTCTCGAGGCCGGCGAGCATGAGCGCGGGGAGCTCGAGGTCGAGCGAAAACTCGACGTGCGGCGCGGTGTGTCCGCGATAGAACGCGAGCGTGCCCCCTCGCCAGAGGAAGAGATCGGCGACGCGATCACGGCCTTGATCGCGGATCGCGCGGAAGATGTCGACCGGACCGACGAGGCCCATCGAGATGAGCGTGTCGCCCATCCGGCCGCTGTAGCGAGGGAGGACGGCGAGCGCGAGATCGAGCTCTTCGCGCTCGAGCTTGCCCCGGCGCACGAGGTACTCGCCGAGGAGCTCGCTCGCGTTGCTCGACGCGACGTGGTGGAGCCTGCCCTGGACGAAGTAGAGCTCCTTCTTCCCGCCGCGTGACGCCGGGCCGGCGGGACCGTCGGCCTCGGCGCGCTCGACGAAGAGGACGCCCGTCTCGCTCTGCGCGAGCACGAACATGAGCGTCTCGAGCATCGTCTTCGGACCGATGTGATCGCTCAGGTCCGGCGTCCCCGGGCCCTGGAGCTGGCTCGTCGTCGCGCCGGGCGCGGGGAAGAAGCGGGCGAACTCCTCGATGTCTTCGGCCGTCTGGAAGCCGCGCCCGACGAAGTCGACGCGGTCGCCGCGCTCGATCTGCCCCGTGGCGAGCGCCTCCATCAAGCGCGCGAACGTCCACGGCCCGTGCGTCGTGCCGTCCGCCTTCAGGACGTGCGACGGCAAGAGCTCGTACTCCGAGGTCTTCACCTCCGACGGCACGTCGTCGTCCTCGAGATCCGCGTCGTCGAGCGCCTCCGGCTCGACGGCAGCCCGAGGCGCGACGGCGCTCGCCTGAGCAGGCAGGGCCGGCGGCGCCGAGATGACGGGCGGAGCGGCGGGCGTCTCGACCTTGACCGCGCGCATCGCCGCGCTGCCCTGCTGCGCGGTGAGCGTGTCCGAGGAGCTCGCGGCCTTGACCCAGCGAACGCGCGCGGCGATTTCGCGCGCGGCGAGCCGCTTGTCCGCCTCGAACGGCGCGAGCGCCGCCGCGAACGACGTCGCGTCGTCGTAGCGCTGCGCCGGATTGCGCGCGAGCGCCCGCTGCATCACCTCGAAGAGGCCCGGCGGGAGGCGCGGCTTGATCTCCGTCAGCGCGTCGATCTTGCAGTCGCGGATCGCGAGGAGGATCGCGAGCTGCCCGCCGCCGGGAAAGAGCGGCCGGTTCAACAGCATCTCGGCGAGCACGGTCGCCAGGCTGAAGAGATCGGCGCGATGGTCGCTCGTCTCCCCGGCGACCTGCTCGGGCGCGAGGTAGGCGAACTTGCCCTTGAGCACGTGGCCGGCCTCGCTGCGGAGCGTCGCGCGCGTCGTCGAGCGGGCGATGCCGAAGTCGCCGAGCTTCACGCTCCCGCCCTTCGACAGGTAGATGTTCGACGGGCTCACGTCGCGATGGACGATGCCGAGCGATCCGCCCGAGGTCGGGTCGAGCGCGGCGTGCACGCTCTCGAGCGCGCGGAGAACCTCGCGCGCGATGTGCACCGCCACGCCGATCGGCAGAAACTCCCCTTCCTGCCGGAGACGGCGGAGGAGACGGTAGCCGTCGACGCCGTCGATGTACTCCATCGCGAGGTACGGCTCGCCGCGGTCGTCCTTGCCGGCATGGAAGACGGTGACGACGTTCTCGTGGTTGACCGACGCGTGGAGCCGCGCCTCGCGCTCGAACATCGTCCGCCCCTCGGCGTCCGACGCGAAGTGCGGCAAGAGACGCTTCACGACGAGGCGCTCGGGCAGGTCCGCCGCCGGCGTGACGGGCCTCGCCAGATAGACCTCGGCCGTCCCGCCGACCGCGATCCGCGCGTCGAGGAAGAAGGGGCCGAAGCGATGCGAGGCGCTCACGCAACCCGAAATGGTAGCGATTCCGCCGTCGTATGTCATCACCGCATCCTCGTCGCTCGCCGATCTCGGATCGCGCGGTGATAAGCTCCGCGCCCGTGAAAATGCTGAGTGATTCTTCGCGCTCGAGCCGTCGCCCTCGAACCCCGCGCCCGCTGGGCCGCGCCCTCTTCGCGCTCCTCTTCGCGTTCGTCGGGTGCCTCTGCCTCCTGTCGGCGTGCGAGGGCTGCCGTCCGTCGACGACCCCAGCCGACGGGACCGCGGCGACCTCGACCGAGGCCCCGCGAGCGCGGCTGTACCTCGTGTCGGACCTCGCGGGCGCGCTCGAGCCGTGCGGGTGCGTCAAGGATCAGCTTGGCGGAATGGATCACTTCGGCGCGCTCGTCACCGGGGAGAAGGGCAAGGCCGCCGACTACGCGACGCTCGCCGCCGGACCGCTCTTCTTCATGGACATGGACCTCCCCGAGGAGAAGAAGGCGCAGGAGATCGCCAAGGCCGAGACCATCGCGGCGACGCTGAAGACGCTCAAGCTCGCCGCCTTCGCGCCCTCGCGCAACGGCTTCGCCGCCGGGACCGACACGCTCGCCAAGCTCCGCGACGCGAGCGGCGCGGCGCTGGTGGCCGCGAACCTCTCGGCCGGCACGCTCGCGCCCGCGAAAACGAAGATCGTCGAGGTGGCCGGCTTCAGGCTCGGCGTCATCGGCGTCGCCGCTCCCGACAAGGCGGAGCCCGCGCCGGGCCACAAGGAGGCGACGCTCGCCGACGTCACCTCGTCGCCGGCGATCCCGGCCGTCAAGGAGGGCGTCGCCGCGCTGAAGAAGGAGGGCGCCCAGGCGATCGTCGTGCTCGCCGCCGTCGGACGCGGAGAGGCGAAGCGCATCGCGGACGACAACCCCGAGCTCCTCGCGATCCTCGTCGGCTCGACCGGCGCGAGCGGCGACTCGAACACGAAGGCCGCGCCGCCCGAGAAGATCGGCGACGTCCTCGTGGTCGAGACGGCGAACCACCTCCAGACCGTCGGCGTGCTCGATCTCTACGTCCGCGCCGACGCGCCGAAGGCCGGCCTCGTGAAGCTCGCCGACGGGACCGGCATCGAGCGGATGCAGAAGCGCGAGGAGCTCACGGGGCGCATCGACGAGCTCCGGAAGAAGATCGCGACGTGGGAGACGGACAAGGCGATCGACGCGCGGGACGTCGCGGCGCGAAAGGCCGACGTCGCGAAGCTCGAGGCCGAGCGCGACGCGCTCGACAAGGCGCCCGCGCCCGCCACGGGCAGCTTCTACCGCTACGTGATGCGCGAGATCCGCGACGGCCTCGGCGCCGACGACGCGGTCAAGTCGCAGATGGGTGCGTTCTACAAGAAGGTCAACGACGCCAACAAGCTCGCCTTCAAGGACAAGAAGCCCGTTGCCGTCGCCAAGGGCGAGGCGAGCTACGTCGGCATCGAGGCGTGCTCGAACTGCCACGAGGACGCGAAGAAGGTCTGGGACGGCACGGGCCACGCGCACGCCTACGCCACGCTCGAGAAGCAGTTCAAGGAGGCGAACCTCGACTGCGTCGGCTGCCACGTCACCGGCTACGACAAGCCGGGCGGGAGCACGGTCACGCACGTGTCCGACCTGAAGGACGTCCAGTGCGAGGTCTGCCACGGCCCCGGCTCGCTCCACGCGGCGAAGCCCGAGCGCGTGAAGATCCCGATCGCGAAGCCGTCGCCGGAGTCGTGCGTCGCGTGCCATCACCCGCCGCACGTCCACACCTTCGACGCGAAGGCGAAGATGGCCGACATCCTCGGCCCCGGTCACGGCAGGCCGCTCGCCAAGTAGGCCGCGGCGTCAGCGACGTTGCGGCGGTGCTCGGCTCGGCGGCGGCGCGCGAAACGGCGGCGCGGAGGCGGCGGCGCGCGACGCGGCGGCGTGGGGCGCCGCGCCCGGCGTCAGTCGGCGTGCAGGTCCTTGTCGTCGTTGTCGTCCGGGACGTCCGCCGCCGAGGGCAGCGCGACGCCGTCGATGAGCGCGTCGAGGTCGGCGCGCTTCTTGGCGAACGCGTCGCGATCGGCCGGGGGCAGGACGCGGACGCCGTCCATCTTGAGCCCGAGCGGATCGATGAAGACGCCGTTCTTCTTGACGACGAAGTGCAGGTGCGGACCGGTCACGCGGCCCGTCTGTCCGACGTAACCAACGAGCTGGCGCTGCTCGACCTTCTGGCCGGAGCGAACGCCCGGGGCGAACCCCTTGAGGTGGCAGTACGCCGTGTGGATGCCGCCGCCGTGGTCGATCTCGACCATGTTCCCGCACGGCCCGCTGTTGCCTGCGCTGACCACCGTGCCGGACGCCGAGGCGTACACGGGCGTCCCGGTCGACGCCCCGAAGTCGACGCCCTGATGCGGCATCACCGTCTTCAGGACCGGGTGCAGGCGCTTCGGGTTGAAGCGCGACGTGACGCGGGCGAGCGCGAGCGGCGAGCGAAACTGGCCGTGGAACGGCTGCCGCGCCTTCGCATCGTAGAACCCGGGCGCCGGCGCGCGACGCGCCGAGCCGAGCCCCTCGCGCGGATCGCGCTCGTAGAAATAGATGCGGAGCGGCGAGCCGGCCTTCGGCACGAACTCGATCGCCTCGACCTTCACGCGGGCGAACGCGCCCTCGACCCAGTCCTCGGTCGCCGCGACGCGCATCCGCGCGCCCGCGCGGATCGCTCCCGCCTCGACGTGACCCTCGAGCGCGTCGTCGACGGCGAGGGCGATCTCGGGGCGCATCCCGGCGCCGGCGATCGCCTTCGCGAGGTCGGCGTTGATCACGAGGCCGTGCGCGACGCGGCGGTGCTCGACGAAGAGCTCGAGCTTCTTGACGACGAGACGGCCGTCCGCGCTCGAGTCGTCGGCGCGCGCTTGCCAGATGTCGAGCGGCGACGTCGCGTACTCGAACGCGACGAGCGCCCCCTTGCTCTTGTCCTTCGCGAGCACGAACGTGTCGCTCTCGCGCGGGCGGTCGAGGCGCCGTACTCCGTCGAACGCCTGCGCGAGGCGCCGGATTTCGGCTCGGGGGAGCCCCGCCTGCCCGAGGGTCGCGACGAGGCCGCGCTTGCCGAACGAGCCGTCCGACAGCTCGACGTTCGGATCGTCCGCGAGGCTCGACACGCGCCACGCCGGAGGAGGCCGGACGACCGGCGCGCCCGCGTCGGCGATGACGACGGCGCCCTCGATCGCCGCGACGTTCTTGCCGCCGGCGTTCGTGTTCGCGGCGGCGCCGGCGCTCGTCAGCGCGAGAGACGGCGGCGACGCATCGCCGAGCCGCCGAGGCGACGCGACGATCAAGCCGATGCCCACCGCCACGAGCGCCCCCATCGCGCCGAGACCGAGGACCCGCCCCCGATCCCGCGTCCCGCCTTCGGCGGATCCGCGGCTACCGTCGACAAGAGTCTCGCCCCGCGTCCCGCCTTCGGCGGATCCGCGCCCACCGTCGACGAGGGACGGCCCGCGCGACGACGGGGCTCCATGCTCGCTGACCGGAGCGTCCTCGACGCGAGGATCTCCGATGAAGGCTTCCTCCTGGGGAGGATCGGAAAGGCGACTCGGCTGCACCATCGGTTCTCGGTCGGCTCGTCCCGACCCCGCGAGCATCGCGTCGTCGGGCGTTCCCCTCCCCACGCGAGCGCGAGGAGCCGTGAAGCGCGCGGTCCATAGCCTCGGCCAACCGCTGACGCAACCTGACCGCACGCGGCGAGATGCTTGGAGCCCTCACTTTTCGCCCTCGAGCAAGAGCGGTGCCCGCCGGGAGGCAGCGGTTCGCGCTTCCGCGCGACGAAAAGACGAGTAATGTTCGTCTTCGTGACAGGCACGCCACGCCCCTGCCGCAGCAGGGCGAGGCGATCACCACAGGAGGGATGCCTTGAATGAGCGTGTGAAGCAGCTCCTCGTCCTCGGTCGCGAGCACTATGCCAAGCGCGAGTTCGAGAAGGCCGAGCAGATGCTTCGCATGGTCCTCGAAGAAGAGGACCGCTACGCCGACGTGCACGACATGCTCGGCGTCATCGCGCACTCACGAGGCAATTTCCTGGTCGCGGAGCGGCATTTCGAGCGCGCCCTCGAGATCAACCCGGCGTACACCGAGGCCGCGCTGAACCTCGCCGTCACGTACAACGATCGCGGCAAGTACGAGAAGGCGCGCGAGGTCTACAGCCGCATCAAGGTCGGCCCGTCGGGCACCGCGCAGGGGCTCGACCCGTTCGCCCGCGGCAAGATCGCCAACATGCACGCGGACCTCGCGCAGGCCTACCACGACGCCGGGCTCGTCCGCGAAGCCATCGGCGAGTACGAAAAGGCCGTCGGCCTCTGTCCGCAGTTCGCCGATCTCCAGACGAAGCTCGGCGCGCTGCTGCGCGAGATCAACGATCTCCCGAGCGCGCGGTCGCACTACGAGGCCGCCCTCCAGGCGAAGCCGAACTACGTGCCCGCGCGCCTCCAGCTCGGCGTCATCCTCCTCGCGGCCGGCGAGTCGAGCGCGGCCGAGGAGCACTGGAGGCACGTCATCTCGCTCGAGCCCGACAACTCGCAGGCGAAGATGTACCTCCGCATGCTCGAGCGCACCCGGATGTCGAAGCCGCCGCCGGCGGGCTGATCGCCCAGCGCGCGCGAGCCCGAGCCGCAGGACCTCTCAGGCGACGAAGCCCTTCCACCGCCGCATGTACTCCGCGAAGCCGGGGCCGAGGCCGCGCGCGCGGAGCTCCTCGATCGTCACCGGCGGGCGTCGCGGCTCCCAGCCGTGCTCGACGGCCCGGAGCGGCCAGTCCGGGTTGACGATCGCCGAGCGGCCGAGGGCGATCCCGTCGGCGCCCTCCCCGAGGAGGTGCTCGGCCTCGGCCCGCGTCCAGACGGCGCCCGCCACGAGCAGCCGCACGTCCCTCGGCAGGGCCGCGCGAAAGAGCCCGAGCGCGTGCTCGTCGGGCCGCTTGGTCGTCTTCAGATGCGCGCGCCAGAGCGAGGCGTGGATGAAGTCGGCGCCGTCTTCGGCAAGCCACCGCGCCGTCGCGAGGCTCTCGTCGAGGTCGAGGCCCTCCGCGTTGCCGAAGTCCTCCGGCGAGAGCCGCACGCCCACGGTGAACGCGGGCCCGGTCCGCGCGCGCACGGCGCGCATCACCTCGCGGATCAAGCGCGCGCGCCCCTCGAGCGAGCCGCCCCACCCGTCCGAGCGCCGGTTCTGCGTCGCGCTGAGGAACTGCGTGAGGAGGTAGCCGTGCGCGCCGTGGATCTCGACGCCGTCGCAGCCGGCGGCCTTCGCCCGCGCCGCGGCGTCGGCGAACTGGCCGACGACGCGCGCGAGGTCGTCCTCGGTCGCCGCGCGAGCGCCGTCGCGGTCGCTCGCGCTCCACGCCGGCGTCCCGCTCACCGAGACGTCCGCGCGCAGGCCGCCGTGGAAGATCTGGACGATCGACAGGGCGCCGCGCGCGCGGAGCGCCTCGGCGATCCGCCGGAGGCCGGGCACGTGGGCGTCGTCGAAGACGCCAAGCTCCCCCGGCCACCCCTGACCGTCCTTCGCGACGTGCGCGGCGCAGGTCATGACGACGCCGAAGCCGCCGTCCGCGCGCGACGTGAGCCACGCGAGCTCTTGATCGGACAGCGTCCCGTCGTCGTGGCTCTGCTGGTTCGTCATTGGCGCGAGGAGCACGCGGTTCTTCGCCGTGAGCCCCGTGCGGAACGCGAGCGGTTCGTACAACGATCCCATCGCCCGCACCCTACGCCAACGGCGCGCCGCGTGTCAGGCCGCGTGAATGATCGCGTCGAGGTCGCGCGGATGGGCTTCGACGACGTCCGCCTCGAAGATGTCCGCGAAGTGGCGATGCGAAGCGCGCGCGACGTCTTCGATCGACGGCGGGGCGACGCCCAGGCGCGCGAGCGACGTCACGTCGAGCTCGCGGATCCCGCACGGCACGATGAGCTCGAACCCGGAGAGGTCCGTGCTCACGTTGAACGCGAATCCGTGCATCGTCACCCATCGCGAGAGGCGGACGCCGATGGCCCCGATCTTCGCGAGGCGCGCGCCGTTGGGGACGCCGATCGACGCGTCGCGCGCGCGATCCTCGTCCCATTCGCTCGGTGCGGCCTCGTCCACCCAGACGCCGACGAGCTTCGCGTCGCCGGGGACGACGCCGGCCGCGACGCCGTGGTCCTTCGCGAGCCGCACCATCACCTCGGCGAGGTCGCCGATGTAGCGCCGAACGTCGCAGCGATCGGGCTTGAGGTCGACGATCGGGTACGCGACGAGCTGCCCCGGGCCGTGGAAGGTCACGTCGCCGCCCCGCCCGGTCTCGACGAGCTCGACGCCCCTGGCGGCACGCTCGTCGTCGGCGGCGAGGACGTTGTCGGACTTCGCGCTGCGGCCGAGCGTGATGACCGCGTCGTGCTCGAGCAGGAGCACGACGTCCCCGATGCGCCCGGCGATGCGGGCCTCGACGAGCCTCTGCTGGAGACGATGCGCAGCGTCGTAGCCGATGCGGCCGAGCCAGTACGCCGAGAGCGTTCGCCTCATGACGCCCGCGTCGTACCCGCGCGCCCACGCCGAGGCAAGCTCGCCCGTGCGCGCGCGCCGCCGTACGTCAGCGCGCTCGCGGGCGCCGCGGACGGAACGTCACTCCGCCGCGTCGCGGTCCCCGGAGTCGTTTCGCACGCTCGGCGAGACGAGCGGCAGCGTGTCCTCGAAGCTCGTCGGCCGGAGCAGGGGCCGCCCGGACGGCTTCGGCTCCGGGCGCTTCTCCGGGTCCGCTTTGCCCTCGCGCGCGTCGACCGCCGTGGGCGCGCCGGTGAACCCCAGCGCGACGATCAGGATGCCCGCGGCCACGGCGAAGAGGTCGTACTGAAGGCGGCCCGCGGTCTTCACCGCCAGACCTGCTCCGATCGCGAACGCGGCGAGCTTGGCGAAGCGGAGCGTCGCCCAGCGGAGCTCGGCCGCGTGGCCGGCACCCGCGCCGAGGGCGGCGCGCACGATGTTTCCGGCGAGGTCGGTCGCCGGACCGGTGAGGTGCGTGACGCGGATCTTGTTGTCCGTGGCGATCGCGATCGACGCATTGACCATGCCCATCACCGCGGCGAGGAGGCCGAGCATGATGAACGCGCGCTCGTTGTCGTGATCGTCGATCCCGAAGCCGCCGAAGACGCCGGTCTTGCCGGCGATGGCGATGCCGACCAACGTCGCGAACGAGCCGAGGAGCGGAAGAGCGAACGCTGCCTTCGGCTTCGCCTTGAGCGTCTCGCCGACGAGCACGGCGATCATCCCGCCGCCGATGAACGACGCGATGACGAAGATGTAGTCGGTCGCTCGCGGCGCGTCGGCGGCGAGGTTCGTCACGTTGCCCGTGATGTGCGTCACGAAGTTCTTGCACGCCATGACGGCGCTGGCGTTCACGAAGCCCGAGGCGAGCGTGAACAACGTCCAGCCCAGCACATGGCGCGGCGCAAAGATCCGCTCGTCGGTCGCGAACACTCCCATCGAACAGTCGATACGGCGCGGGCCGTGCCGTCGCCATGAGATACTCTCTAATTGGGCGTTCGATGAAGCGCCGCCCGCGCTCGCGCTCCGGCCCGACGCGCGCGGAGAGAACCGACGGTCGAGATCGGAAGCCGGGTCGGGCCGTCGGGCCAAACCGACCGCTCGAGGTGCATTCGTTCGACAGAACCGAACGCAACGTTCGACTCATTGTTTGGCTCCGCCGAACACTGTGTTCGAGAAACGTCTGGAAGGACCCACACCCGGTCCGGTCAGGCCGACACCCGAGCGCGGACAGCGACGAGCTCGGCCGCACGACGTCGGATTCCGTGCGCAGCAATTTGCAACAGTTAGCCCATCGCCAGAGGCAAGGATCTTGCGTGTGGTGGCGCTCGCGTGAACTACCAGCACCTCCTTTACTTCCGAACCGTCGCGGTGCTCGGTGGCGTGACCGCCGCGGCTCAGCGGCTCCGTCTCACGCCGCCGACGCTGAGCGCCCAGATCCGCACGCTCGAGGAGGCGATGGGTGTGCCGCTCTTCGACCGCTCGGCGCGAGGAATGACGCTGACGGACTCGGGCCGCGTCGCGCTTCGCTACGCGGATCGGATCTTCGCGCTCGGCGCCGAGCTCGAACAGGCGCTCCGAGGCAACTCCACGCGCGTCGTGCGCGTCGGCGTCGAGTCGTCGATCGTCGCGGCGACCGTGCGCCCGCTGATCTCGCGGCTCGCGGGCTCGAACGACGGCGAGCGCGTCGTCTGCACGTTCGGCTCGCACGAAGAGCTCCTCGCCTCGCTCCGCGCGCTCGACCTCGACCTGGTGCTCACGCGCGCGCCGGTCTCGGAGTCGACGGGCGCCGACATCGGCTCGCGGCTCGTCGTCGAGACCGAGGTCGCGTTCTTCGCCGACGTCGAGACCGCCGAGGCGCTCCGTCCTGGCTTTCCCGCGTCGCTCCAGGGCGCGTCGTTCGTCGCCCCGCCGAAGACGGCCCTGCGCGAGTCGATCGAGCGCTGGCTCGCGCGCGTGGGCGTGCGGCTCGCGACGAACATCGAGCTCGGCGACGCCTCCCTCGCGGCCGCGCTCGCGGCGGACCGCGTCGGGATCATCGCCGCGCCGCTCTCCGCGGAGGTCGAGCTCCAGAAGCGTTACGACCTCGCCATCATCGGCGTCGCCGACGGCGTCCGCTCGCAGATCCACGCGGTCGGCTCGACGCAGACGCTCGAGGACCTCCTCCCCGCGCTCCTCGCCGAGCCGGACGCGGCCCAGGCGGCGCGCTCGGCCTCCGATCGGCCGAGCGGCGAGCGCTGCGCCGACGACACGAGCGAAGACGACGACGACCCGCCCCGCGCGCGCGCGCCGTCGCCCCCGATCGGCGCCACGGCCGGCGCGACTCAGCGCGAGTCGGTGCGGTAGTTCGGCGCCTCTTCGGTGATGATCACGTCGTGGACGTGACTCTCACGCAGACCCTGTGAGGTCGACCGGATGAACCGCGCGTGCGTGCGCAGGTCCTTGATCGTGCGCGAGCCGGTGTAGCCCATGCCGGAGCGGAGGCCGCCGATGAGCTGGTGGAGGATCGACGCGAGCGAGCCGCGGTGCGGGACGCGCCCCTCGATGCCCTCGGGGACGAGCTTCTCGTCGGCGGTCCCGCCCTGCCCGTAGCGGTCCTTGCTCCCCTTCTTCATCGCGCCGAGCGAGCCCATTCCTCGGTAGACCTTGTAGCTCCGGCCCTGGAAGAGGACGAGATCGCCGGGCGACTCGTCGGTCCCCGCGAAGAGCGAGCCGATCATGACCGCGGCCGCGCCCGCCGCGATCGCCTTGGTGACGTCGCCCGAGTACTTCACGCCGCCGTCCGCGATGATCGGGACGTCGTGCCGGTCGGCGACGCGGGCGCAGTCGCTGATCGCGCTGATCTGCGGGACGCCGATGCCCGCGACGACGCGCGTGGTGCAGATGCTGCCGGGGCCGATGCCGACCTTCACGGCCGACGCACCGGCGTCGATGAGCGCCTCGGTGGCGTCCGCCGTCGCGACGTTGCCGGCGATCACCGGGACGCCGTGGCGCTTCGTGACGTCGCGCACGGCGTCGAGGACGCCCTTGGAGTGGCCGTGCGCGGTGTCGACCACGATGACGTCGACGCCCGCCGCGACGAGGGCGTCGACGCGCTCGTCCCGATCGGCGCCTGGACCGATCGCCGCGCCGACCCGGAGCCGCCCCTTGTCGTCCTTCACGGCGAGCGGGTTGCGGTCCGCCTGGAGGATGTCCTTGATCGTGATGAGCCCGACGAGCTTGCCGCCGTCGACGACGAGGAGCTTCTCGATGCGGTTCTTGTGGAGCAGCTCCCTCGCCTCGTCGGTCCGGACACCCGGCGACACGGTGACGAGCTCCTTCGTCATCAGCGCGCTCACGGGCTGATCGAGGTTTCGCTCGAAGCGAATGTCGCGCGCCGTGAGGATGCCGACCGGGCGATCGCCCTCGACGACGGGGAGCCCCGAGACGTCGTGCTCGCGCATCGTCGCGAGCGCCTCGCGGAGCGACTGCCCCGGACGGACGGTGACGGGAGCGAGCACCATGCCGCTCTCCGCGCGCTTCACCCTCTCGACCTCGCGGGCCTGGTCGGCCGGCGGTAGGTTCTTGTGGAGGATGCCGATGCCGCCCTCGCGCGCCATGGTGATCGCGGCGCGCGCCTCGGTCACCGAGTCCATCGCCGCGCTGACGAGCGGCACGTTGAGGTCGACGCCCTTGCAGAGCCTCGTCCGGACGTCGACGTCCTTTGGAAGCACTTCGCTGTAGGCCGGAACGAGGAGGACGTCGTCGAACGTGAGGCACTCCCGGAGACGGTCTTCGAGCATGCGCGGCACTTAGCGCGCGGGCCGGCCGAAGGGAAGCCACGGCCGGCCCCTCCTCGCGCACGAGCTTGCCGGGCCGAGCGCCCGCGGCCGGCTACTCGGGGACCTCGTTGCCCTTGCCGATCTCGCCTTCGCGGTAGTCGTCGAGGCCTTCGCAGAAGCTATGCGAGACCTCGGGATCGAACTGCGTGCCGGAGCAGCGCTCGATCTCCGCCACCGCCACCTCGTGCGGGAGCGCACGACGGTAGGCGCGATCGCTCGTCATCGCGTCGTAGGTGTCGGCGACCGCGATGATGCGCGCCATCAGCGGGACGTCGGGCCCCTTGAGACCGAGCGGGTACCCGCGGCCGTCCCATCGCTCATGGTGCAGGTGCACGCCGGGGATCAGCGGGTGGAGGAAGCGAATCGGCTCGAGGATGTCGCGCCCGTAGCCGGGGTGCCGCTTGAACGTCTCGTACTCGTCCTGCGTCAGCTTGCCGGGCTTGTTCAGGTTGAGCACGCAGCCGATCTTGCCGATGTCGTGCATCAGCGCGCTCTGGCGGACGATCTCGATCTGCTCCGGCGAGAGGCCGAGGCGCGTCGCGAGGTACATCGCGTACGTGGCGACGCGCTCCGAGTGGCCCGCGGTGTAGCGGTCCATCTTGTCGATCGCCTTCGCCAGCCCCTCGATGGTCTGCTGGAACGTCGCGCGGAGATCCTCGTAGAGCCGCGCGTTCTCGATCGCGGCGGCGGCGCGCGAGCCGACGATCGACAGGAGCTTGCGCTGGCCCTCGTCGAAGCGCTTGCCCTTCGTGAAGCTCGCGACCGAGATCCAGCCGAGGAGCCGCTGCTTCATCCGGAGCGGGACCGCGATGAGCGACTCGACGGGGAGCTCGGGCTCCTTGTCGAAGAAGCGCATCACCTTGTCCCTGCCGTGCTCGAGGAGCGTCGAGTCCTCGGCGAGGTGCGCCGCGATGGCCTGCGGCGCGAAAGCGCCGAGGCTCGTGTCCTTGATGTCCTTGAGCGTGACGCTGCGGAGGTGCTTCGGCGGGAGCAGCCGCTGCCGCTCGAAGTAGCCGCCTTCGCCGTCGTCGAGCCACGTCGACGCGAGATCGGCGTGGATCTCGTGAATCGCCGTCTCGCCGACGGTCGCGAGGACCTCCTCGAGCGACAGGCTCGCCGCGATCGCCTCGCTCACCTTGTAGAGGGAGAGGGCCTCCTTGAGCCGGAGGTTCTCGGCGGCGAGCCGCTGCTTCTCGAGGCCGCGCTGGACGACGTGGATGACCTCCTCGACCTTGAACGGCTTGAGGATGTAGTCGTACGCGCCGCGCTTCATCGCGTCGATCGCCGTCTCGACCGTGCCGAAGCCGGTCATGATGACGGTGAGCGCGTTCGGGGCCGCGTTGCCGATCTGCTCGAGCAGCTCGATGCCGCCCATGCGCGGCATCTTCAGGTCGCTGATGACGAGGTCGTAGTGCGCGTGATTGAGCTCGCTGAGGGCCGCCTGCCCGTCCTCGGCGGTGCGGACCACGTACCCTTCCATGCCGAGGAAGTCCGCGAGAATGTCGCGGATGAACTTCTCGTCGTCCACGATCAAGACGCGAGGCCGCTCTTCGTTCGTCATCATCTGGGATGGTCAGGGGTGTCCCCGCGACGGCATCCGACTTTACCAGACCCGCCGAGGAGCCCTTCAGACTTTCGTCAGAAGCCGGCTCTGCCCGCGAGCCGGGGCGCTCTCGGGCCGCGCTCGATGGCCGCGCTCGAAAATCCGAGCGGCCCCGGCGTTGCCCCCCAGGCTCGGCCGTGCAAGGTTTCCGGACGAGCCATGGCCGTGCGAGCTGTACCGTCCCGAGCCCGCGCTCTCGCCGCTCCGGGACCGGGCGCGTCTCGGCGGGGACCGGCTCCGCTCGCCCTGCTCGTCTACGGAGCGCTGTCCGTGCTCACGCTCGGCGTCGCGCTCGCCCGCGACACGAGCCCCCTCGACACCGAGGCGTGGCTCGAGCTGCCCGACTGGTCGCGCCACGTCGTGAGCGTCGCCGGCGGCGTCGGGCTCGCCGCGCTGACCGTGCGCGCGACGCGCTCGTTCGTGAAGCGCTGGGGGTGGGCCAGGATGCTCCACGCCGACCTCCGCCCCGCGGTGAACGGCGCGGGCGACGCGACCCTCCTCGTGCTCGGGATCGCGAGCGGCGTCGCCGAGGAGCTCTTCTTCCGCGGGCTGCTCGCGCCCGCCCTCGGCCTCGTCGTCTCGTCGCTCGCCTTCGGCGCTCTCCACCAGCTCCGCGGCCGCACCGGCTGGATCTGGGCGGGCTGGGCGGCGGTGATGGGGCTGCTCTTCGGAGCGCTCTTCTTCCTGACGGGCAGCCTGCTCGGCTCGATCGTCGCGCACGCATCGATCAACGTGATGAACCTCCGGTTCCTCCGCGACACCGACGTCGAGCCGCGAAAGCCGCGCCGCCTCGGCGGCCTGCTCGGCCGGGCCTGAGCGGCCGGGCCTGAGCGCCGCGCCTGAGCGCCGAGCTCGACGCTCAGCCTGCGCGCTGGAGCATGTCGATGCCGTCGGCGATCGACCGCGCGACCTCGTGGGTCAGCGTGCGGAGCGCGGAGAGCGCTCCTTCGAGGGCGCCCGTCGCGCGCACCAGCGCTTGCTCGTGCGTCTCGTTCTTGCCGTCGAGCTGCTTCTGGAGCGTCTCGATCTGGAAGGCGAGGTCCTCGACGACGCCCGCGGCGCGACGCTCCTCCGACTCGAGCGCCTCGACCTCCCACGGGCGCGGGTCCGATCCCGCCGAGAGATCCGCGAGCGACGGCGCCAGCGGGTTCTCGGAAGACGGGAGCGCGTCGCCGAGGGCGCGCTGGAGCGCCTCGCGACGCGCGCGGAGGGCGTCGAGGTGCGCGCGCTCGCGGGAGCGATCGTGGACGAGCACGTCGATCGCGTGACCGAGGTTGCCGCGGAACTCGCGGCCGACGGCCTCGAGGCGATCGACCTTGGCCTGGAGCTCCGAGGCCATCTTCGTCGCGCGCTCGATGCGGGGCAGCATCTCGCCCGCGACGAGCGCCATCTCGGCGGCGCGGCCGGCGACCACCGCCGACTCGCCCCCGGCCCGACGCGCCCGCGTGATGTGCGTCTCGAGCTCGGCGAGCGCCGTCGACCAGCGCGCGCTCATGTCGCTCGTCACGAGCTTGCCCACGTCGGCGGTGGCGAGCTCGATGACCAGCCGCGGCTGGCTCGTCCGATCGATGATGGTCTCGAGCGGCTCGCGCGTGTTGCCGGTGATCGGACCGGGCGCCCCGCTCCCGGACGCGCCTTCGGCTCCGGGAGCCAACGAGCCCGCGCCGAAGCGCCGCAGGATGTCGACGAGCGCGTCGTGGAGGGCGAACGCGTCGTGCGGGCGGTCGTCCGGATCGCGCGCGAGGCAGCGGAGGAGCAGCGACTCGAGATCCGGCGGCAGCCCGCTGATGCGCTGGCTCGGAGGGATCGGCGCGCTCGTGAGCGGCTTGAGCAGGAGATCGGACTGGCCGCGGCCCTCGAAGGGGAGCTGGCCCGTGACCATCTCGTAGAGGACGACCGCGAGGGAGTAGATGTCCGCGCGTCCGTCGATCGGCAGGCCGCCGACGTACTCGGGCGCGATGTAGCCCGGCGTACCGAAGAGCTGCTCGTTCAGCGTGAGCGTCGGCTCGCCCATCATCTTCGCGATGCCGAAGTCGGTCAGCTTCACGAGCTCGGCCGGCGCATGCTCGGGTGCCGCCGCCTTGCGCGGGACGAGCAGGATGTTCTCCGGCTTGAGGTCGCGGTGAATGATGCCCGTCTGGTGGGTGCGCGCGAGCGCGCTCGCGACCTGCAGCGCGATCCGGGCGCCGCGATCCCACGCGAGCGGCCCCTTCTGGATCTGCACGAGGAGCGACTCGCCCTCGACGTACTCCATGACGAGGTACGCGACGCCGTCCGACTCGCCGACGTCGGTGATCTCGACGATGTTCTCGTGGTTGATCCGGTTGACCGCGCGCGCCTCCCGGAGAAAGCGCTCGCGGTGCTCGGGGAGGCGCGAGAGCTCCGGCCGGAGGATCTTGAGCGCGCTGAGGCGGCTGATGAGCTCGTGGCGAGCCAGGTAGACGACGGACATCCCGCCGGCCCCGAGCTTCTTGATGAGCCGGTAGCGCGCGGCGATCGTCTTGCCGAGGAACCGGTCGCTGCTCTTCTGGAGCTCCGCGCCGTCGAAGGGACAGAAGCCCGCGTCGTCGGGGAGCAGCTCCGAGCAGCGCGGGCAGAGCTTCGGCACGGCCGAGAGCCTACCACCTCGCGACCGCCGGCGGCGGAAGCGGAGCGGAGGGCGCCGCGACGACGCCCTCAGACCGGGACAGGACCGCCGAAGGCGCCGAAGAGCCGGGCGATCCAGAGGAGGACCTCGAGCGCGAAGAGCACGAAGATGCCTCGCTTCACCACGAACCCGAGGCGGCCCTCGCCGGCGTCGCGGAGATCGCCGTGGACGAGCACGGAGACGAACGCCTGGACCGCGAAGATCCCGATGAAGAGGGCCATCACCGGACCGACCGCGTTGTAACGGAGCGCGCCGTCGAGGTCGCCGTGCGCGAGGGCGAGGACGGCGCGGGTCGAGCCGCAGCCGGGGCACGGCGTGTGGAAGAGGCTCGCGAACGCGCAGGGGATCGCCTTCGCGTAGAGCAGGGTCCCGACGAGGCCGGCAAGCGCGACCGCCAGGGCGGCCCGACGGAGGCGGACCGCGAGCGGCGCCGGCGGCATCACGGACAGCTGCGCAGGAGGGGAAACGTGCACGGCGGAGAAACGTTTCGAATTGGCATCCGCAACGGTCGATGCGATTCTCGGATTCCCGAGAGCGAGGGCAGACCGCCGGAAACGACGCGCGGCTCGGGTTACGACGGAGAGACCTCAATGATGATTTCGGACCCGACGAGCGCAAACGGAAATCTTCACGCCGCCGGTGGCTACGGTCCTCCGGGTGGCGGCTATCCCCCGCCGGGCGGCGGAGGCGGAGGTT
>JAHBWC010000002.1 GCA_019637225.1 Labilithrix sp. | reverse complement strand
GCCGCGCCTCCGAGCGCAGCCGCCGCGCCTTCCGCAGCCACGCCGGCGGCGGCGCCTCCGAGCGCAGCCGCCGCGCCGACGACGACACCCGAAGCGCGAGCGACGAACGAGAGCGCGGCGGCCTCGGCGGAAGTCGTGGTCCCCGGGGTCGCGCTGAACGACGTGGCCGTCGTCGCGAAGGTGAAGGTCTCGAGCGACCGGCTCAACGCCACGCCCGAGGTGCAGGCGACCGACGGGCGAAGCCCGCCGCCCACGACGCGGGAGGCGCCGCGGAGCCTTGCGCCGGAGGATGCTCCGGTCACGATCGACGAAGGCCGCCGCGCCGTCGCTTCGCGTGGTCCGCTCAGCGCCGATCCGCCGCTGCCCCCGGAGATCGAAGCGCTGCTCCGCGACGAGCTCCCGCCGCCGCAGTCGGTCACCGATCCGGCGATCTCTTCGGGCGCGCGGGCGCGTGGCAACAGGGACGCCGAACCGAAGACGGCGCGGGAGCCGGAGCCGCGACGCTCGGCAGAGGAGCTCACGCTGGACTTCGACGCGCTCGAGCGCGACACGGGCGGGAGCCCGCTCTTCCAGCAAGGCGATCTGCCGCCGCCGCCGAAGAACCTCTTCGCGAAAGAGCCGCGAACCGGCACGTACAGCGCCGTCGAGGCCGACGCGCCTCACGACGCCGCGCGCATCCCGCCGAGCCGTCCGGGCATTCCGTCGGGGCACCCCCCGCCCGCGTCGACGACGCGCACACCAGCGACGCAGAAGCCCGCGAGCGAGGGCCGCTATGCTCCGGCGCGTCCCGCGGCGATCTTCGGCGCGGCGGCGAAGCAGGCGTCGCCGTCGATCTTCGGCGACGATCTTGTGAGCGACAAGTCGCTCGACGAGGTCATCCTCAGCTACCTGGCCGAAGACCTCGATCCGCCGCGGCGCAAGTAGCCCGCGCGAGCAAGCGCGACCGTCGCACGAAGCGCGACCGTCGCACGCGAGGTCCGCAGCGATTTTCGCGTGAGGCCTTGATCGCGGACACGCCGTCCCCATGTTGTGCAGGGCGATGGCGCATCGATGGCGCCGTCCGAAAACTCGGGCTTGCGCGAGCCCCCTCCCCCCGAACGCGCAGGCCCTCCGTGCCCAGGTGGTCAGGCCGCCTGGGCACTCTCTTTTTGTCGGTCTCCTCCGCGGGCCGCCGCCGGGACGGTCTCTCCCGTACGGTCAGTCACACGCGAACGTGACCGGGACGTCGAACTCGGGATCGCCGGTCGGGTCGCCGCCCTTCAGACCGACGCTCGCGGTCTTTCCGGTCGACGCGGCGATGCACTCCGAGAGCGCCGGCGTGCAACCCGAACAGGTCGCGCCTCGGAAGACCTTGTTGTCGTTGAAGCGGATCCGCACGGTCCCGACGATGCGCCCCGCCGGCTTCTGCTCGATCGCCGTCTTCGCGCAGCTCGTCCACGCCGCGTCGGTGCCACGAAGCGTGAGGGCCTTGGCGCTGTAGCCGCTCGCCGACTTCGGGGCGCCGAGCGTAGCCCGGCAGCTCGCGGCGTTGAACGCCGGCGCCGGCGGAGGGACCGGCGCGAGAGCCGGCGCGACCGTCGACTCGGGCGGCGGCTCGGGCGCCGGTGACGGCGCCGGCTCGGGGGTCGCGTTCAGCGGCGGAGAGGTCGGCACCGCCGTCGTCGTCGCGTCCGCGGTCGCCTTCGCCGACGGCGGTGGCGGGGCCGACGGCCGCTTCGACGACTTCGCCTCCGTCGGCGAGGGCGACGGCGCGGGCGGCGCGCTCGACGGCTCGCCCGGCGCGGACGGCTTCACCTCGACCGCAAGCGGCTCCGACGACTCGGTCGCGAGCGTCGCGCTCGGATCGACGTCCGCGCGCTCCGTCTTCTGCGCGAGCACGACGCCGACACCACCGAGGCCGAGCGCGAGGAGCGCGACGGCGACGACGATCGGCGCGCGCGACGACCTCGACTCCGCCGCCACGAGCTCGGCCACGAGCGGCGTATGCTTTCCCGCGCCGCCGAGCGCCGCCTCGGGCGCGCCCGCGTTCGGCGCGATCGACGGCGCAGGGACGGCGGCCCCCGAACCCTGCCCAGCGCCGGTGTCCGGAGCGGCGTCGACGGAGGTCGGCGGGTTCGTCTCGAGCGGCATCGGCCGCCCTTCGATCGCCGCCTTGAGCGCCGCGCGCATGTCGCGCGCCGACTGGAAGCGCTCCTCCTTCGCCTTCGCGAGCGCGCGCAAGGCGACCGCCTCGAGCCCCTTGTGGACGCCGGGGTAGATGACGCTCGGAGGCTCGGGCGCCTCGGTGATGTGCTTGAGCACGACGGCGAGCGCCGTGTCGGCGAGGAACGGCGTCCGGCCGGTGAGGAGCTGATAGAGGATGATCCCCATCGAGTAGAGGTCGGAGCGCGAGTCGAGCTTCTCGCCGCGCGCCTGCTCCGGAGACATGTACTCGGGGGTGCCGACCACGACCCCGGCCGTCGTGAGCTTCGCGCCTGCGGTCTTCGGCGCGGCGTCCGGCGCGCTGTCGTCCTTCTCCGTGATCTTGGCGATGCCGAAGTCGCAGACCTTGACGATGTCCTGCCCCTCGTCGTCCTTCCGATCGAGGATCATGATGTTCTCGGGCTTGAGATCGCGATGGATCACGCCCATGTCGTGCGCGACGGCGATGGCGCCGAGGGCCTTCAGCACGACGTCGGCGATGCGCTCCTCGGGCAGCGGCCAGTCCTCGTGGATCACCCTGTAGAGGTCGCGACCCTCCAGGTACTCCATCGCGATGTAGAGCAGACCGTCCGCCTCCTCGCCGAACTCGATGACGCGCATCGAGCTCGGGTGGTCGAGGCGGCTGGCCGCCCGCGCCTCGCGATGGAACCGGCTGACGAAGCTCGGATCGATCGCCACGGCAGGGTGCATCACCTTGAGCGCGACCTTTCGCTCGAGGCTCTCGTCGCGCGCGCGGTAGACGGCCCCCATCGCGCCGCCGCCGAGGTGCGCCTCGACGACGAACTTTCCGGCGACGCGCCGGCCGATGAGAGCGGGGTCGGCGCCTTCCGACATGCCGGGAAGCATACCCGCATTTTTGCGGGGGCGGTCGCGCCCCGCCCGCCTCCGCCCACCTCGACGTGCGAGCACGCACCCGTGATAGACAAGGCGCATGCCCCTCACCCGCGCGCGTCGATCGCTCGAGCGGCTGCGCTTGCTCGCGGCCGGAACTTTGCGAGTGCACGCGCCGCGCCTGACGCTCGACCGCACGCTGGCGCGGGATCTGTTTCTCTCGCAGCTGCTCTGTCGCGTGACCGACGTCGAGGCGCACGAGCTCCGCGCGCGAAACGAGGGCTTCTACACCATCTGCAGCGCCGGCCATGAGGGCAACGTGGCGCTCGGTGCGCTCACGCGGCAAACCGACCCGGCCCTGCTCCACTATCGGAGCGGCGCGTTCTTCCTCGCACGCGCGAGGCAAGGGTCGGACGCGCCGGAGCGCGCGGGCATCTCCGAGCTCTTGCTCTCGCTCGCGGCGTCGGCCGACGATCCCATCTCGGGCGGGCGGCACAAGGTGTTCGGCAGCGTCCCCTGGGGGATCCCGCCGCAGACGAGCACCATCGCGTCGCACCTCCCGAAAGCGGTCGGCATGGCGCTCGCGATCGATCGCGCGCGCAAGCTTCGCGCGACCGGCGACGCGCTCGCGGGCCACGACGGCGTCGTCCGCACCGCAGACGATGCGATCGTCGTCTGCACGTTCGGCGACGCCTCGCTCAACCACTCGACCGCGCAGGGCGCGATCAACGCGGCGTCCTGGGCGGCGTACCAGCGCGTCCCCGTCCCTCTCCTCTTCGTCTGCGAGGACAACGGCATCGGCGTGTCGGTCCGGACCCCCGCCGGCTGGGTCGAAGCGCGCATGCGCGCGATGCCCGGCGTCGAGTACGTCGCGGCGGACGGCCGCGATCTCTCGGCCGCCTACGACCAATCGAAGCGCGCGATCGACCTGTGCCGCGCGCGCCGGAGGCCCGTCTTCCTCCACCTCGCGTGCGAGCGCGTCTGGGGACACGCCGGGAGCGACGCCGACAGCGAGTACCGCGAGCGCGACGAGATCGCACGCGCCGAGGACAACGATCCGGTGCTGCTGACCGCGCAGTCGCTGCTCGACGACGGGGCGCTGACCGGGCCGGAGCTGCTCGGGGAGATCGATCGCGCGCTCGAGGTGGTCACGTCGCTCTCGCGCGAGGCCGCGCGGAGCCCGAAGCTCCGGACGCGCGCCGAGGTGATGGAACCCATCGCGCCTTCACGTTCGAGCCTCGTGGCGGAAGAGGCGCGCCGCTCCGGGTACGCGCCGCTGCCGGCCGACGCCGGCAAGCCGAAGCCTCTCGGGCACTGCATCCGGATGGGCCTCGCCGACCTCATGCGCAAGCACGGCGAGATGATCGTCTTCGGCGAGGACGTCGCCGAGAAGGGCGGCGTCTACGGCGTCACCGTCGGCCTCTGGAAGACGTTCGGGCCCGGTCGCGTCTTCAACACGCTGCTCGACGAGCAGACGATCCTCGGCGTCGCGATCGGCGCCGGCCAGGTGGGCCTCTTGCCGGTCCCCGAGATCCAGTTCCTCGCCTACCTCCACAACGCCGAAGACCAGCTCCGCGGCGAGGCGGCGACGCTCTCGTTCTTCTCGCGCGGGCAGCTCAAGAACCCGATGGTCGTGCGGATCGCCGGGCTCGGGTACCAGAAGGGCTTCGGCGGACACTTCCACAACGACGACAGCCTCGCCGTCTTGCGTGACCTGCCGGGCGTGATCGTCGCCGTCCCCTCGCGCGGCGACGACGCCGTGAAGATGCTCCGCACGCTCGTGGCGGCCGCGCGGGTCGACGGCCGCGTCTCGGCGTTCGTCGAGCCGATCGCGCTCTACCACACGCGCGATCTCTTCCCCGGCGACGGCGCGTGGAGCTTCCCGCTGCCGCCGCAGGGCGAGGCGATCGACGTCGGCGAGGTCGGCGTCTACGACGCGCCGTCCGGCGCGCCGGACGTGGTCGTCCTCACCTACGGCAACGGTGTGCCGATGTCGCTCCGCGCCGCCCGCGCGCTCGCCAGCCAGGGCGTCTCTGCACGGGTGATCGATCTCCGCTGGCTCGCGCCGCTCCCCGAGGCCGCCATCGTGGCGCACGCGAGCGAGGCGCGCGCGATCCTCGTCGTCGACGAGTGCCGGCGCTCGGGCAACGTCTCCGAGGCGATCGCGGCCGTCGTCGCGGAGAGCCCGACGCTCCGCAAGAAGCCGTTCGCGCGTGTGACGTCGGCGGACTCCTTCATCCCGCTCGCGGAGGCCGCGAACCTCGTCCTCCTCCAGGAAGACGAGATCGTCGCGACCGCGCTCACGCTCGCGAAGAACTAGAAGGAGCGGACGCGCGCGGCTCGCGCCTCGGCCACGACGGCGCGCTCCGCGTCACCGATCGCGCTCGCCTGCTCGGCGACGTCGCGCGCGTCGTCGCGCGCGAGAATGCGCTCGCGGCAGACCGCCGAGCCCGTGAGGAGATCGAACGCGGGGATGTCGTCGACGAACTCGTACTTCTCCGTGCGGAAGCGAAAATGCTCGGGGTGCGCGTGGTGCGCCAGCGCCACCAGCGCGACGTACGTGGCTACCGGGCGGAACGCGCTCGCGTCGGTCACGTGGATCTGCACGCCGCCGCAGGTCTGACGCCCGTGCTTGTGGAACGTGGGCTCGAACGACGTCGCCCGCGCGATGAAGCCGGGCAGCCCCGTCGCCGCGAGCCCGCGCGCGAGCCTCGCGCCGTCGACCCACGGCGCCCCGGTCAGCTCGAACGGTCGCGTCGTCCCGCGCCCGTCGGAGAGGTTCGTCCCCTCGAGCAAGCAGCCGCCCGGATACACGAGCGCCGTGTCGTAGGTCGGCATGTTCGGCGACGGCATCACGAACGCGCGTCCCCAGGCCGGCGCGTGGGCCGCGCGCTCGAGGCCCGCGACGCGCACGACGGTGACGATGTCCTCGTAGCCCTCCGCCTTCGCGCGCCACGCGACGATCTCGCCGAGCGTGAGCCCGTGGCGGATCGGCGCGAGCTCGAGCCCGACGAACGACTTGAACCGCTCGTCCTGCAGCCGCCCTTCGATGACCTCGCCGCCGAGCGGGTTCGGGCGATCGAGCACGACGACGCGGACGCCGGCGTCGCGGCACGCCCGCGCGACGAGCACCGCGGTCCACACGAACGTGTAGTAGCGCGCCCCGACGTCCTGCAGATCGATGACGACGACGTCGATCCCGTCGAGGTGCTCCGGGCGCGGCGAGAGGTCCTCGTAGCGCTCGCCGTACAAGCTGACGACGCGCGCTCCCGCCTCGGCGCCGTCGCCGACGCCGATCATGTCCTGGGCGTGCCCCGCCCAGCCGTGCTCCGGCCCGAAGAGGACGCGCGGCGCGATCCCGAGGCCGCGAAGGACGTCGAGCGCGTGCACGAGATCGCGCGTGACCGAGGCGGGGTGCGCCAGGAGCGCGACGCGCGCCTCGCGGAGCTCCGCGACGAGAGGCGCGAGCGACGGGTCGGACGAGAGGCGGTCGAGCCCGAAGGCGGGTACGGACGTCAAGGCGCGCCCATCCTAGAGCACCGTCCCGCGCGGCGCCGCCGTTTCAGAGCGCCGGGGCCTCGAACGTGTCGCACGCGGCCATGTCGCCGCGCTCGTAGCCCTTCCGGAACCAGCGCGCGCGCTGCTCGGCGGTGCCGTGCGTGAACGTCTCGGGCGTCACGACGCCGGACGCGTGCTCCTGGAGTCGATCGTCGCCGACCGCCGAGGCCGCCGTCATCGCCTCGTCGACGTCGCCCGCCTCGAGCAGGCCGCGCGTCTCGGTCGAGTGCGCCCAGACCCCCGCGTAGCAGTCGGCCTGGAGCTCGAGCCGGACGTTCGCGCCGCCGGCGCCCTCTCGCTCCGAACGCGTGAGCCCGCGCAGGGCGTGTGGCACGCCGAGCTGGTTTTGCACGTGGTGGCCGATCTCGTGGGCGACGACGTACGCCTGCGCGAAGTCGCCGCGCGCGCCGAAGCGACGCGAGAGCTCGTCGTAGAACGAGAGGTCGATGTACACGCGCCCGTCGCTCGGGCAGTAGAACGGCCCCGTGGCCGAGAGCCCGTAGCCGCAGGCGGTCGGCGTCTCGCCGTCGAAGAGGACGAGCTTCGCGTTCTCGTAGCGGCGCCCGCGCTCGGCGAAGATCTCGCGCCAGGTCTTCTGCGCGTCGTCGAGGACGAAGGCGACGAAGTGCTTCTCCTCGTCGCCGGCTCCGCTCGCGCCCGTCGTCCGCGTCACCGGTGGGGCATCCGTGTCGCTCGTGCCAAACCTTCCCAGGAGGACCGAGCCCGCGAGGAGCAAGAGCAACACGACGATCCCGATCGGGTGCCGTACGAGCAGCGGCGCCAGCGCGAGTATCCCGCTCAGGCCGCCGCCGCCGCCTCCTCCCGCCTGCCCCCGCCGATCGATGAGGTCCGGGCTCTCGTGGCCGCGATCCCAGCGCATGACCCGACCGAAGCAAGGCGACGGCCAGTTGGACGACCGCGAGCGCACCCGACGCACTCCTGAAAACTTTGCGAGGCGCCCGAAGGCGTCGTCTAGAACGACTACGGCGGTGCTATGCTGGCCGCGCAACTTTTGCGGACGGACGATATGCGCCGGGTCCTGGTCGTCGACGACGAAGAAAACATCCGCCTCGTTCTGAAGACGCTCCTGAAGCGCCACGGCTACGACGTCGAGGTCGCCGACAGCGGCGAGGCGGCGCTCGCGCTCGTCGACTCGTTCGGGCCGGACGTCATCCTCACCGACGTGCGGATGCCGAAGATGAACGGCCTCGATCTGCTCGCGACGCTCAAGGCGAAGCAGAACCCGGCCACCGTGATCGTCATGAGCGCCTACGGCAGCGTCGACCTCGCGCTCGAGGCGATGAAGGCCGGCGCCTACGACTACGTCGGCAAGCCGTTCAAGCCCGACGAGATCGTGCTCGCGCTCCGCAAGGCCGAGGAGCGCGAGTCGCTCCGGCGCGAGAACCGCGCGCTGAAGGAGCAGATCCAGAAGGAGAGCCAGTTCGAGTCGATCCTCGCCAAGAGCGCGGCGATGGCGGAGATCTTCCGCACGATCACCAAGATCGCCGACTTCAAGACGACCGTGCTCATCCAGGGCGAGAGCGGCGTCGGCAAGGAGCTCGTCGCCCGCGCCGTCCACGCGCGGAGCACGCGCAAGAACCACCCGTTCGTCCCGATCAACTGCGGGGCGATCCCGGAGAACCTCCTCGAGAGCGAGCTCTTCGGGCACAAGAAGGGCGCGTTCACCGACGCCCACTCCGATAGGCGCGGCCTCTTCGAGGAGGCCGACGGCGGCACGCTCTTCCTCGACGAGATCGGCGAGCTCCCGCTGAACCTCCAGGTGAAGCTCCTTCGCGTGCTTCAGGAGGAGTCGATCCGCCGCCTCGGCGACTCGAAGGACGTGAAGGTCGACGTGCGGATCATCACGGCGACGCACCGCGATCTCGCCGCCGAGGCCAAGGCGGGCCGCTTCCGCGAGGACCTCTATTACCGCGTCAACGTGCTGCCGATCCTGATCCCGCCGCTCCGGGCGCGGCGCGAGGACATCAACCTCCTCATCGATCACTTCCTCACGCGGAACAACGCGCGGCTCGGCACGCAGATCCGCGCGCTCACCGCCGACGCGCGGAAGCTCCTCCTCGAGTACGCCTGGCCGGGGAACGTGCGCGAGCTCGAGAACACGATCGAGCGCGCGATGGTGCTCTGCGACGGCGACGTGATCGACGCGCACGATCTCCCGGAGCGCCTCCGCGAGGCCCTCGATCCGGTGCAGGTGCAGCTCGCGACCGGCGAGCTCTCCGTCAAGAAGACGAGCGCGGCCATCGAGGAGATCCTGATCCGCCGAGCGCTCCAGAAGACGCGCGGCAACCGCACGCGCGCCGCCGAGCTGCTCGAGATCAGCCACCGCGCGCTGCTCTACAAGATCAAGGACTACAAGATCACCGATCTCTGAGAGCCGCGCGGCGTCGTCCTGTAGAGTGGTTGCCCTCGCGAACGCGCCCGATGACGATGAAGCTCGAAGCGATCCTCCACGACGCCGCCTCCGAGCGCGCCGCCGCGCTCGCGGCGTGCGCGGCGGCCCCCGAGCACGAGCGCTCGGCCTTCGCGACCAAGGTGGCCGCGGCCGCGCGCGAGGCCGCGGCCGCGCTCACGGCAGCCGACGAAGCCGGCGAGGGCACGTTCGCGCACGAGACCTCGTTCGGCCGCGCGTGCCTCGCGCTCTCCATCCTCCGCGTCGAGGGCGCGAAGAGCGCGCTCCTCCGCCTCGCGGACGAAGGCTCGCACGTCGTCAAGACCACCCTCGCGCAAGCGCTCCGCGAGAGCCGCACGGCCGAGGGCCGGGCGGCGCTGGTCCATCTCCTCTCGGATGACGACGCGTGCCCCGACGCGATCCTCGCGATCGGCGCGGCGCCCTGGCCCGAGGTCCTCCCGGCGCTCATCGAGGTCGCCGAGGCGGACGATCATGCCGCGCGCCTCGCGGCGGCGCCGATCGCGAAGTGTGGCGCCGCCGCCGGCCCGAAGGAGACGAACGCGGCCGCCGACTACCTCGTCGAGCAGCTCGACGACGACGTCACCCTGGTCGCAGCCATGGACGCGCTCATTCGATTCGGGGCTGGATTTCCCGGCGTCGCGGCCAGGGCGCGGCGCCTCGCCAGGGAGCCGGGGAAGCGGAAGATCGCAGGGCTCTGCCTCGTCGCCGCGTTCGGCGACGAGGGGAACGCCGATTTTCTCGAGCTCGCGCTCTCCGGCTCGAAGGCCACCGAGGCCGCCGCGCGGACGGTCCTCGGCCCGCTCCTCCGCGACGCCGACGAGCGCATCCGCGGCGCGGCGGAGCGGACCTGGCAGGTCCTCGACCTCGGGCCGCTCGGGCCGCCATCCCGGTAGCGGTCCTCGGGCCCGCCGGTGGTATAG
Source organism: Labilithrix sp. (assembly GCA_019637225.1). Classification (GTDB taxonomy): domain Bacteria; phylum Myxococcota_A; class Polyangia; order Polyangiales; family Polyangiaceae; genus Labilithrix. Next base: position 192,964 of record JAHBWC010000002.1, on the reverse strand, counting down.
TCCGGCGCATGCGTGGCCTTGCATTCCTGGTCGGTGGGGTGGCGATCGTCGGCGGACTCGCGGCGTGCGGTGGCAAGGAGAAGCCAAAGGACGCGACCGATACGCCCGCGTACACGGACGAGACGCCGAGGTGGGAAGGCGCGACGGCGCCCGATCCGAACGCGCCGCCGAAGTCGTCGTCGGGAGGCCCCACGGTCAACGAGGCGCCCGCGAAGCGCACCGACCAGTACGACAAGGAGGCGACCGAGGTCGTCCTCAAGCGCGCCGCGCGTCAGGTGAAAGAGAACTGCGGGCAGGCCAAGGACGAGGACGGCAAGGCCGTCGGTCCGTGGGGCAAGACGACGATCCAGGTCGCGCTCGGGCGCAACGGCCACTCGAAGGGCACGACCGTGCCGTCGCCGTTCCAGGGCAGGCCGACGGGCAACTGCGTGGAGAAGGCGTTCACGAACCTCACCTTCCCGCCGTGGAACGGCGCCGACACGCAGGTCGACTGGGAGGTCGAGCTCGTCGAGCCGGGCAAAGAGCCCGCGAAGAAGTAGGCACGGAGCTCGACGCGACGGCGGGCGTCGTCAGCGCGCCCCGGCGCGCGCCGACGAGCTTCGTCGCGCCATGAGCGCGGCCTCCCGATGGCGTAGCGACTGCACGCGCGCCGGCAGGAGGCTGACCATGAAAACGTTCGTTCGACTCATCAGTGTCTGCAGCATGGTCTCGCTCGGCGTCGTCGCGGTGCCGATCACCGCGAGCGCCGACGAGGCTGCTCGGAGCGAAGAGGTGGACACGAGCAGCGCGGCGTTGCACTCGGGCGCGCGCAAGGTGTTCGAGAAAGCGCTCGCGGACGTCGAGCTTCGCCCCGAGCAGGAAGAGGCCGTCGGCAAGCTGAAGGCGGAGGCCAAGGAGCGCCACGCCCCGGTGCGCGAGGCGAGGCGCGGCCTGATGCTGGCGGTCGCCGAGCAGATCGAGAAGGGAAAGATCGACCGGTGCGCGCTCGCTCCCGAGATCAAGAAGGTCGCCTCCGCCATGGCCGAGGCGCGCCCCGGCGACCGAGAGGCGATGGAGAAGCTCCACTCGATCCTCGATCCCGATCAGCGCACGCGCTTCGTCGATGCGCTCAAGCGACACTGGGAGTCTCACCAGAAGTCGTTCGACGCCGCCGCGATGACCGACAAGATCAGCCGCGAGCTCGACCTGACCGACGACCAGAAGGACAAGGTCCGACACATCCTCTCGGGGCTCAAGGAGATCGCCGAGGCCGAGCCGGCGCACGCCGAGCATCGCGCGCTCTGGTCGAGGATCCTCGAGGCCTTCAAGGGCGACCACTTCGACCTCGACGAGGTCGCGCCGTCCAAGGACGTGGCAGAGAAGACCACCAAGCGGATCGAGGGGCACCTCTGGGCGGCAGAGGCCCTCTTGCCGGTGCTGACCGAGCAGCAGCGCGGGGTGCTCGCGGACAAGCTCCGGAGCAAGGCGCAAGGGCACCACAACGAGACGGAGCGCGGCGCCAGCTCGGGCATGGATATGGACTGAGGCGCGAGGCCGACGGAGCCTCCGGCGGGCCACGGGCCTGCGGGCGTGCGCGCCTGCAGGCCCCGCGCGCCGCGCCGGCGGTCTGCGATGAATATCCGCGCTGCCCCGTCCGTCTCCCTCTGCCGGCCGGCGGCGCGCGGGAATGTCGCACGGCACGCTCGCGTAAACTCGAACGCCATGCCCACCGCTCGACTCGCCTACCTCGCCGACCGCCAGGTGCACCTCGTCTTCGACGACGGGACCGAAGAGCCGATCGTGAGCGCCTTCGTCGAGGGCGTGCAACGGCGCGAGGCGAGCATCGAGCGCAAGAGCGGCTGGAAGAACCGAGGCACCGGCGCCCGCTTCATGGGCGCCGCCGCGCTCTGGGACGACAACGAGGGGCGACGCTCGCCCGCGACGTTCACGTCGCTCGCGAAGGGCCGCCGCCGCGGAGAGATCCTCTACGCGATCACCACCGGCCCGGTGAGCGGGCTCTTCGCGTACGACGTCGAGACCGGGGAAGAGCAGCGCCTCGTCCACGGGACCGACGGCGCGGCGCTGGCGATCGCCACGAGCGACGATCACAGCGTGCTCGCGATGGCGCGCGACCAGAAGAACGGCTCGCGCAACCTCGCCGTCATGCGGGACGACGGCGGCGACTCGGCGCTCGTCACCGACGGCGACACCGTCGACGACGCGCCGGCCTGGGTGCCGGTCGGCCCCGAGGTCACCGAGGGCCGCCACCAGCTCGTCTACCAGACGACCGGCATCGGGCGCGACGCGGCCGGGATGGTCGCGGGCTTCGGGCCGACGGAGATCAACCTGCTCGACGCCGAGCGCGGCTCGCTCAAGACGATCCTCTCGAACCCGGAGTACGACTACCTCGCGCCGCGCATGTCGCGAGACGGCACGCTCTTCGTGATGCGGCGGCCGTACCAGGGGCTCACCCAGCCGCCCGATCCGGCGGCGTACCTGAAGGACGGCCTGCTCGCGCCGCTCCGCCTCGCCTACGCCGGCTTCCGTTACCTCGACTTCTTCTCGATGCGCTACACCGGCAAGCCGCTGGCGAACGCCGGGAACACGAAGGCGCGCAACCTCGACGCGCGGAAGCTCATCGAGCGGCAGAACATCGCCGCCGCCGGGGGAGACGAAGACGAGGCGAAGCTCCGGCGCGCGCCCGCCGATTGGGTGCTCCTCCGCCGCCGGCCCGACGGCGAAGAGGTCGAGCTCGCGAAGAGCGTCGTCGCCTTCGACGTCGACGCGGACGGCGTGGTCTACCTGAGCGACGGCGACGGCGTCGACCAGGTCGCGCCCGACGCGAAGCCGAAGCGCCTCTCGCGGGCGCAGCGGGTCGTGGCGCTCACCGCGACGCGCTGAGGCGCGCGCGACGCCTCGCGCCTGCTCCTCAGATCCCTTCGTCCATCCGGCGCATGCCCTCGAGGAGCAGCGCCTCGGCCGACTCGGCGACGAGGCGCTTCGGCGGGACGAACGACGGATCGAGGGCGAACTCGCCCTCCTGGAAGCGCACCATCGCGTAGAACGCGTCGGCGCCGGTGAGGCTGCCGAGGACCGCGTTGGCGATCGCGCCCTCGAGAAAATGGATCTCGCCGGAGTTGCCGGCGCTCTTCACGTTCAGCTTCCCGGTCTTCCGGCCGTGGAAGAGGACCTGGACGATGTCGGGGAGGCCCATCTCGCGGAGGCTTCCGCTGACGCCCTTGGCGCCGCCGCCCTTGCCGCTCTGCGAGCGCTGCTCGAGCATCGCCTTGATCTTGGCGACGAGGACGTCGGCCTGGACGGGCTTCGCGACGAAGTCCATCGCGCCGAGGTCGAACGCGCGCTGCGCCTCGGTGCGCCCTTGCTTGTGCGTGTGCACGATCCAAGCGACGTCGCGGCCCCAGCGCTCCTTGCGCGCCTCGGAGAGGAACGCGAGGCCGTCGGCGTCGGGGAGCTCGACCTCGCAGACGACGAGATCGAACTCGACGCCGTCCATCCCGACGAGCTTCCGCGCGGCGTCGGCGCTCCGGGCGATCTTCACGTCGAAGCCCTGCTCGACCATGCGGAGCTCGAGCACGGTCGACTCCTCGGGATCCGGATCGACGATGAGCGCGCGGTGGCGGTTCGCGAGCAGCTTCGCCTTCATGTCCTCGCCGAGGACGAGGGCCTTGAACAGATCGAGGATCGCCGGGTCGAAGATCGTCCCCTTGTGCTTGAGCAGGACGTCCATCGCCTCGGCGGGACCGAGCACCTTGCGGAAAGGGTTGCGCGGGTTCTGCGTGAGGTCGGCGTAGGTGTCGGCGGCGGCGAGCAGGCGCGCGCCGAGCGGGATCTCCTTGCCGACCAGCTTGTCCGGGAAGCCCTTGCCGTCCCAGCGCTCGTACATGTGGAAGACGGCGTTCTTGATCGCGGGAGGGAGGCGCACGGCCTCGAGGAGGCGGAGCGGCGTGTCGTGCGCCTTCTGCGCGGCGAGGCGATGCCCCTCGTACTCGCTGCAGTTGAGCGCGGTGAGATGGAACTGCCCCATCTTGCCGATGTCGTGGATGTGGCCCGCGACGATGACCGCGTAGGTGTCCGACTTGTCGAGGTTCATCCGCTCCGCGACGCGGCGGAGCAAGCGCGCGACCTGCGACGAGTGCCCGCGGAGCTCCTGGCGGGCGTTCTCGAGGAGGCTCACCATGACGGTGAGCAGCTCGATCGTCGTGTCGTTGTGGAGCACGTGGACCTGACGCTCGGCCGGCGGCGGCTCGGCGCCCATCCGCGTCGTGAGCGACGACGGCTCCTGCGGCGGCGGGAGGGAGTCGAACGACGGCGCGCGGCTGCGCGCGGGCTGCGGCGCCGGCGCTGGCGCCTCGCGCCTCGCGAGCGCCGGCTCGCGCACGGGCGGCGGCGGAGGCGGCGCCGAGAGTGAGACGTCGGCGGTGGCGCGCTTGACCGAGGCCCGCTTGGTCGGCAGCGGCGGCGGCACGGGCATGTCGAGATCGGGCGCGCCCGCGCGGACGTTCGACGCGCTCGAGCGAACGCCGCGCATCAGATCGTCGTCGTCGTCCGGGCTCGAGCGGCGCTGGGCCGGCGGCGGCGACACGCGATCGAAGCCGGCCTCCTCGTCGATCGTGGAGTTGCGCTTGAACGTCTCCTTCGCCGCCATGACGCGGCCGTCGGCGAGGACCTGTTGCCCGAAGTCGTAAGACGCGGCGCGCTCGAAGCGCTCGAACGCGCGAACGTCGCCGGCGTGGTGCTTGCGGATCGCCGCGGAGACCGCGGCCGGCCTCGCGACGAACGCCTTCACGTCGCGAGCGCCCGAGACGAGCTTCACCTCGCGCAGCATCTCGGCGTTGTCGGGATCGGGCGTGACGACGCTGAGCACGCTCGTCTGGCGATCGAAGAGCACCGGGAACACGCCCAGGGTCTCGGCGACGCGACGCGGGATCATCTGCACCGTCGCGCGCGGGATGTCGGCCTTCGACAGCTTCTCCGCGGAGACGAAGTGCGTGCGGTAGATGCCCGAGAGCGCCTTCAGGAGATCGGCCTCGCTCAGGATCTCGTTGTCGATCAGCACGTCCTCGGCGCGCTCGTTCGTCGAATGGAGCAACGCGACCGCTCGGTCGTGCTGAGGCCGCGAGAGGACCTGCGCTCGATGAAGCAGATCGACGGCCTTCGTCTTGTCCTGGGCGCTCACGGAGTGACCGCTTGCTAGTCTAACCGCCCTCGCTCGCCCTTTGGCGTACGAAACTCAGGAGGAAATCGAGGGCCACCCGGTTTTGGCCCCCCTCGGGGATGACGATGTCGGCGAAGCGCTTGGACGGCTCGACGAAAGCCAGGTGCATCGGCCGGACCGACTCGTAGTACTGCTTCCGGACCTGCGCGAAGGTGCGCCCGCGGCGCTCGAGATCCCGGCGGATCCGGCGCATCACGCGGATATCCGGGTCCGTGTCGACGTAGAGCTTCACCTCGAAGCGCGACCGTAGGCGGTCGTCCGCGAGCACGAGGATGCCCTCGACCACGATGATCGCGGCCGGCTCGACGTGGAGGCCCTCCTTCAGGCGGTCGTGGATCGTAAAATCGTAGGTCGGACGCATGATCGACTGGCCCGTCCGGAGGGCGTCGAGGTGCTGCGTCATGAGGTCGAGCTCGAGCGCGTCCGGGTGGTCGTAGTTGACGCTGGCGCGCTCCGACTCCGGCAGGTGCGCCTGCGAGCGGTAGTAGTGGTCCTGCTGAAGGAGCACGCCGCGGCCCGGCGGCAGCGCCTCGAGCACGGCGCGGGCGATGGTGCTCTTCCCCGATCCGGAGCCCCCCGCGATCCCCAGGATGAGCGGTGGCCGGAACGAGGGAGGCGGCTGCATCGGCGCGTTACCTAGCACACGCGCGTGGGGCGATCGGCGCCGATGTTGGCGCGGAGCTTACTTCGGCGTGTTGACGAGCCAGGCGAGCGGACGGCGATAGGTGCTGATCATCCGGTCACTCGGGACCTCGTGTCCCATCCCGGCGACGAGCTTCACCTTCACCGGGACCTTCACCTTCTTCAGCGTCTCGCCCACGCGCACCGTGTTGCGCGCGACGCCGTCGTTCTCGCCGGTGAGGAGGTAGACGCGCTCGACCTTGCGCTTCTCCTTGCCGAGCGCCTCCGTCACGTCGCCCCAGTACGCGTCGCTCGCGCCGAGGATGAGCCAGCGCGACCAGGTGCGCTGGTCCTTGAGGCCGACGTTCATCGCGACCCACGCGCCCTCGCTGAAGCCGACGAGGACGTTGCCGCGGCGCTGCACCTTGGACTTGTACTTGTCGCGGAGCGCGGTGATCGTCGCGTCGATCACCCGCTGGGCGTCGACGGTGCCGTTCGTCCACGTGCGGCCGCCCGCGTCGTTGACGCCGCTGCCGGACGGGCAGACCACCCAGCCGAACTGCGTGGCGACGCGCGCCCACTTGCGGCAGTCCTCGGCCGGGTTACCGCCGCGGCCGTGGAGGTACATGATGACCGGCTTCGCGCCGCGGGCCTGAGGCTTGTAGTAGAAGGCGTCGGGGGCGCCGCGGACGGCGATGCGCAGCGGATCGCCGATCGTCGCGCCCTTCGCGAGGGCCGCGCGCGGAATCAGCGCCAGGAGCGCGATCGCGATGAGGGCGAGGACCACACGGCGCATTTCGGCCCGGAGCATAGTCGACGACGGCTCGGAGGCAACCCTCGACCGCGAGATCGCCGGGGGCGCCCCGGCGTCAGCCCAGAAGCTCCGCGCCGACCCTGGCGCCGAACGCCGTCGCCTCGTCGTCCGACGCCGGCCACGGGATCGTCTGGTCCTGACGCGCGACGCGGCCCGCGCTCGTTTCGGCCGTGAACGCGCGGAGACGCATCGTGGCGACACCGTCCGTCTCGACGCGCTCGGCGTAGGCGCCCATCGGGGTCTTGCAGTCCGCCCCGAGCGCCGCGAGCACGCCGCGCTCGGCGTGGACGCAGCGGCTCGTGGTCGGGTCGGCCAGCGGCGCCAGCAGCGCGCGGGTCGCGTCGTCGTCGACGCGCGACTCGATGCCGAGCGCGCCCTGCCCGACGGCCGGGAGCGAGACCTCCGGGGAGAGGACCTCCGTCGCGCGCCCCTCGAGGCCGAGGCGGACGAGGCCGGCGCGCGCGAGGACGATGCCGTCCGCCTCCCCCGCGTCGACCTTGCGGAGACGCGTGTCGACGTTGCCGCGCAGCGGCACGATGACGAGGTCCGGGCGCGCGGCGAGGACGTTCGCGGCGCGGCGGAGGCTGCTCGTCCCGATCCTCGCACCCTTCGGGAGATCCGCGAGCGCGCCGTAGCGGGGAGCCACGAGGACGTCGCGCGGGTCCTCGCGCGCGGGGATGCACGTGATCGCGAGCCCGTCGGGGAGCGTCGCGGGAACGTCCTTGATCGAGTGGACCGCGACGTCCGCGCGCCGCTCGAGGAGCGCTTCCTCGATCTCCTTCACGAAGAGGCCCTTGCCGCCGACCTCGGAGAGCGGCCGGTCCTGGATCCGGTCGCCCGTCGTCACGACCTGCTCCTCGACGAGCTCGAGGTCCGGGTGCGCCGCCGCGAGGCGCGCGACGAAGGCGCGGCACTGCGCGAGCGCGAGAGCAGAGCGGCGGGTGGCGTAGACGAGACGCGGCATCGGTCGCGCATCATAGCGCTCGAGGGCGGCGCCCGGTCAGGAAGCGCTCGCCGGCGGCCCGCGGCGCTCGGTCAGGAAGCGCTCGCCGGCGGCCCGCGGCGCTCGGTCAGGAAGCGCTCGCCGGCGGCCCGCGGCGGCCGGCGGTCAGTGCGGGAGGCGCTCTTCGCTCTCCGGCGCGGGGGCCGTCGAGACGCTCGGCGAGGACGGCTCGGGCGTGGGCGCCGACGGCAGGTCGAAGAGGTGCTGCGCGGCGCGCACGAGGTCGTCGCCCTCGCTCGCGCCCGCCGCCTGCTTCAGGCGCGTCGTCGGCGAGTGGAGGAGCTTGTTCGTCGCGCTCTCGATCATCTGCGAGAGCGCGGCGCGATCGGCGTCGCCGAGGTGCTTCAGCCGGCTGCCGAGGCTCCGCTCGAGCTCGGCGACGAGCACGCCGCGCGTCTTCGCCCGGAGCGCTACGATCGTGGGGTTCACGTTGAGCCCGCGCGCCCACTGCAGCCACGCGCCGAGCTCCGCCTCGACGATCTTCTCGGCCTGAGCGACCTCGGCCTGCCGCGAGCGCATGTTCTCCGCGACCTCGCTCTGTAGGTCGTCCACGTCGTAGACGTAGGCGTTGTCGATGTGCTCGTGGATCGCCGGGTCGACGTTGCGCGGCACCGCGATGTCGACGAAGAAGAGCGTGCGCCCCTTGCGCTGCTTCATCACGCGCTTGACGAGGTCGCGCGTGATCACGAACGATTTGCTCGACGTCGACGCGACGACGACGTCCGACATGACGAGCTCGGACTCGAGCTGCTCGATCGGCGCCGCCGTCGCGTTGAAGTGCGAGGCGAGGTTCGCCGCGCGCTCGAAGCTCCGGTTGCAGATGCGGATCGACCTCGCCTGCTGGCCGAGGCTCTTGGCCGCGGCCTCGGCCATCTCGCCTGCGCCGACGAGCAAGACCGTGCGATCGCCGAGGTCGCCGAAGATGCGCTTCGCGAGATCGACGGCGACGCTGGAGATGCTGACGGTGCCGGTGCCGAGCTGCGTCTCCGTGCGCACGCGCTTCGCGACCGAGAACGCGCGGCCCACGCACCGCGAGAGGTGGCTGCGGAGCGCGCCGGCGGCGACCGCCGCGTCGTACGCGTCCTTCACCTGACCGAGGATCTGCGGCTCGCCGAGCACCATCGAGTCGAGGCTCGCCGCCACGCGGAAGACGTGCCGGACCGCGTCCTCGCCGGTGCGCTCGTAGAGGTACTCGCGCAGCTCCTCGACGCTGTGGGCGCCGATGTGCTCGCGCAGCGCCTCGCGGATCGCGTGCGACGCGAGCCGCGTCGCCTCCTCGTGGGTGCCCGCCAGCTTGGGGAGGCCGATCACCTCGACGCGGTTGCACGTCGAGAGGAACATCGCCTCGTCGATCTCGGCGCGCGCGGTGATCCGAGCGAGGATCTCGGGCAGGATCTCGCTCCCGCTGGCGAAGCGCTCGCGCACCTCGACCGGCGCCGTCTTGTGCGACAGGCCGATGACGACGACCGGCAACGTCATGGACGCATCTCGTGCCCACCACGCTCCGGCGACGCCGTCACGCTCGGCGCCGCGGCCACCACGCTCGGGGACGCGACCGGAGGCGCCGCCCGGTCGAGCGACGCCGTGACCGTCCCCTGCGAAGGCGTGCGAAGCAAGTAGAGCATCATGACGACCACGGCGAAGCCGAAGCCGGCGATCGTGCCGTACGCCGCGCGCCGTCCGCGCCACCCCGCCGCTGCCCGGAGAAACAGCACCGCGGCGATGACGACCCACGTGACGTAGCCGAAGATCGAGCGAAGCACCTCGCTCGAGGAGCCCATCTCGACCCGGCGCGCCCAGAGCGTCCCGGTGATGATGCCGATCGTGAGCAGCGGGAAGCCGGCGAGGAGGAAGCGGTGCTCGGCGCGATCGAGCACGTCGAGCGGCGGCAGGCGCCGGAAGACGCCGTCGATGCGCTTCTTCTTCAGCAGGTGCTCCTGGATCAGGTAGAGCGTGGCCGCCGAGAACGCGAGCGTGAAGAGCGCGACGCCGAAGAGGTTCGTCGCGACGTGGAACGGCAGGATCGCGCCCTTCATCCGCGCGCTCGGCTCCGCGTTGCCGACGAAGCGGGACGCGAGCAGCGACGTGAGGGCGAGCGGCGCGATGAACGCGCCCGCGACCTCGATCTTGAGGCGCTTCCGCGCGAGGACATAGGCGACGGCCATCGACATCGACGCGACGCTCATCGGAAAGTGGATCCCCTCGACCGGGCAGACGCGGAGGACGAGGGACGCGACGACGATGTGGACCGCGTGGAGCGACGCGCCGACCCCGATGAGCCGAGGTCCGAGCAGCCCGACGTCGCCCTTGCCGCGGGCGAGGAAGCGCAGGAAGAGCACCGACGCCGCGACGTACGCCGCTGCGGTGAGGTAGAAGAGCCCTTCGGCGACGGTCTCGTTCACCAAGGGGCGCCTCCTCTACAGGTTCCCCTCGGCGAAGCGCTCGAGCATCTCCTCGTCGCTCTTCGGCCCGGAGCCGATGTCGGTGCGGCCGCTGCGCGCGGTCATGCGCTCGGGCGACAGGAGGTGGTCCTCGAAGGGCGTCACGGGCGTCCCTGCCCAGCCGGGGACGACGTCGTAGGCGTTGTCCCCGATGATCATGGAGTTCTCGAGGATCTCGGCGCCGATGCCCTCGAGCTCCGCCTTCGACTTCACCTTTCCGATGAGCCCGTGCGGATCCGCCGACCCCGTGACCTCGACGACCACGCGGACGACCTCGGTGATGTCGTAGCGTCGTCCCTCCGCGAGGAGGACGAGCTCGGTCGCCGTGAGTTCGATCTTGCCTTCGACACCCCACTGATCGAGAGATGCCTGAGGGAAGAAGACGCGGTTTCGCATGGGAGGACGGACGAATCAGGAAGACGTCGGACGGGTCGCGACGTCGCATCGGGATAGCGTGGACTCCCTCGAAGATACCACGCCGGCCGAGGTGGTCGCAGCGTACGAGGCCATAATCAGCCTCGGGGACGTCGGCGACCTCGGGGTGGAGGCGACCCGGATGAGGCTGGCGTTCCAGCGCCGGACGGGAGCGTTCGACGCGGAAGACCCCTGGTTCGAGGCTCGGGCCGGCGCCTTCTGGGACGACGCGCTCGCGACGCAGGGCTTCGCGGCGCTGGCCGCCGCGAAGCTCGACGGAGATCCCCGCGCTCCCCGGACCATCCGGGCGATCGCGGCGGCGTTCGCCCGGGCGCACCGGGGCTTGTTCCTCGTCGAAGAGGTGGACGATCGCGGCGCGTACCTCGTCGACGTCTGGTCGGGCGCCGAGCTGCTCGTCCGCCACCTCGACGAGACCCAGGCGCTCACGCTGGAGCACGCGGAGGGCGCGATGGACGCGCGGGTCACCGCCGGCGCGGCGGGCTCGGATCTCTTCCTCCTCCCCGGCGCGTACCATCACCCCGCCGACGCGCTCGAGCCGGCGACGCGCGTCCTCATCGCGGCGCAGGACCGGGGCATGTCGACCCAGGACGCGCTCGACGCGCTCTTGCGGATGGAGCTCGTCCTCCGCTCGTCGTCGCGCGTGAAGGCCGCGTTCGCGTACCGCGTCGAGGGCCTCGCCGCGCCGCCCGCCGGGCAGCGAGCCCGGTAGACCCTGCGGGACGGGGGCGCTATACGCGCCGGGGATGCCCCCGCCCCCGACCTTCGACGTGCGGCTCGCTCGGTCGCGGATGCTCTCTCCGAACGTCCGTGAGCTCGGCTTCGAGCGCGTCGACGGCGCGCCCTTCGACTTCCAGGCCGGCCAATGGGTGAGCTTCGTCCTGCCGCTCGCCGACGGCGAAGGGCGCCGCGCCTACTCGATCGCCTCGCCGCCCGACGGCTCGCCCGGCCTCGCGATCGCGGTCACCAAGGTCGAGGGCGGCCCCGGCTCTACCTTCCTCCACGAGCTCGACGAGGGCACGACCATCCGCGCCATCGGCCCGCAGGGCTTCTTCACGCGGCCGCGCGGCACGGCGCATCCCTCGCTCTTCGTCGGCACCGGCACCGGCGTCACGCCGCTCCGCAGCATGATCCTCGACGCGCTCGCGACGGGCGACGCTTCGCCGATGACGCTGCTCTTCGGCGTGCGCCACCCCGAAGACCGCCTCTACCTCGACGAGCTCGAGGCGCTCCGCGCGCGCCACCCGAACCTGCGCGTCGAGTACAGCCTGTCGAAGCCGCCCGCCGGCTGGTCGACGCGTCACGGCTACGTGCAGACGCACGTCGAAGAGCTCTGGCGCGACCTCGAGTCGAAGAACGCGGGCGCGCCGCACGCGTACATCTGCGGCCTCGAGCGGATGGTCGGCTCCGTGCGCGATCTCCTGCGCAAGACGATGGGGATCGAGCGCAAGCAGGTCCACAGCGAGCGCTACGACTGACGGCGCCCGTGCCGATGCGGCCGGCGCCCTCGCGCGGGGCGCCGACCGGGCGGCCGACGTCAGTGCTTCGAGTGGCGAGCGCTCTCACGAACGCGCGCGAGGAACTCCTCGACGCGCGTGACGAGCTCGCGCGCGCTCACGCGCGTCGCCTCCGTCAGCTCTTTCGCCGTCTGCTCGGCCTCGAGGACCTTCGGCGCCAGCTTCTCGTCCCACTCCGTCCGCGCGTCGAGCGACGCGAGGTGGAGCTGGAGCTTCACTTCGTCACGGAGCGTCGCGAGCCTCTCGATGTTCTTGTCGACCTCTTCCTTGATCTGTTCGGTGTGCATGACCCCCTGCGTTACAGGAGGCGTGCCACACCGGGCCGCGCGACGACATGACCCGCCAACCCTCGGTAAGGAAGACGCGCGAGCCGCCGAACGTCGCGAGGGCGAGCGCCCGAACCGCGCCCGACGCGGTTCGCCGCCGCCCCGACGTGAGGCAAGCCTGCTCGGCGCGGCGATCGTGCCCGCCGCGAGCGCAGCCGTCAGTAGCCTTTGCGGGCGAACGCCTTGTCGCCGAGCTCGATCTCGCGGCGCGACGTCGTGACGAGCGCCATCGCCGTGCCCTTCTTGATGCTGATGACGCGCAGCTCGGCGAGCACCTCCTCGGGCAGCGCGGCGTCGCTGCGCGGCTTCGTGATGCTCTCCATCGCTCCCGGCGAGGGATCCTCGAGCGCGATGCGCTTCGCGGCGCTGCCGGACGGCTGCGTCTTGTGGAAGCCGTCTCCCTTGCGAATGACGAAGAGGCGGTTGCCCGGCTTGAGGCCGTCGTCTTCGCCCTTGTCGATGAAGACGACCTGGTTCTGCCCGTAGAAGTTGTGCGGGTGGATGCTCGTCAGGATCGTCGCCTCGACGTCCTTGTCGTTGCGGACCGGCGGGACGACCTCGAAGCGACGTGCGACCGGGCCGACGCGAGCGCCGCGCTCGATGGTGTCGAGCGCCTCCGTCACGCGCGCGCGCGCGATGCGCTCCTTCGGGTTCCACTGGTCGATCTTGACCGTGCCCTGGATCTCGACGAGCCGGCCTCCGGCCTGCGACTTGATCGGGCGATAGACGGTGAGCTCCTGGCCGATCTTGACGTCGTGATCGCCGCCGATGCGGAGGTACGCCTCGTCGAAGTCGGTGAGGAACATCTTGTCCTCACGAGCGCCCGTGATCTCGCCCCAGTTGACCGACTCGTCCTCGATGAAGCCCTGGTTTCGGAGGAAGACCGTGTCCGCCGGGACCGCGCGCCGCCGATCGGTGATGCTCGCGCGCGGGTTGTTCGGCTGCGGCTCGACCGCGCCGCCGCCCTGCCGGAGCTTCACCTGGTCGCCGGGGTAGATCCAGTGCGGGTTCTGGATCTGCGCGTTGTACGACCAGATCCGCGGCCACTGGTACGGGTTATTGAAGTAGTAGCCGCAGATGCCCCAGAGGGTGTCGCCGCGCCGGACGTTGTGCGCGTTCGGGACGACGCCGGAGTACGCGCCGGGGCTCGTCGAGCCGCCGAGCACGAACGAGCCGTTCGGATCGCCGCGCACCGTGCCGCCGGCGCCGCCGCCCCGACGGAAGTCGAAGCTGTCGGTCTCGTTGCCGGTGATCGGCTTCGACGACGAGTACTGCGCGTTGCCTCCGCCGAGCGTTCCGCCGGGCGGAACCGGCGCGACGCCGCCGGGGAAGAACGTCGTCGTCGTGGGTCCGGGGACCGTCGTGACGGTCGGCCCGGCGGGCGCGCCGCCCTGGCCCGGAGTACCCCCTCCGCTCGCAGGCGCGCCGCCTCCGCCCGACTGCTGGGCGAACGCGACGGTGACGTGCGCGAGCGGGAGGACGACCCCGAGCGCGAGGACGACCGCGCGCCGGTAGGCGATCTTGTTGAGAGACGGGTTCACGAAGCTCATCGACTCTCCTTCGGGCCCACGCCGCGTCCTCGCGAATCGTCGCTCGACGACTGTGGAATCTTCTTCACCGCGTCGCTGCGCGGATGATCTCGTCGCAGGCGATCCCAGTACTCCTTCGCGCGATCGGCCGAACCGAGACGGTCGTGGCACATGCCGATCTTGAGGAGTGCGTCGGGCGCCTTGTTGCCCCCGCCGAAGCGCGCCAGCACGGCCTCGAACTGCTCGGCCGCGCGGAGGTGCTCGCCGCGCGCGAAGTAGGCCTCGCCTCGCCAGTAGAGCGCGTTCTCGGCGTAGGGGTGGTCGGGCCAGCGAACGAGGAACGCCGCGAGCGCCTCGAGCGCGCGCTCGTACTGCTTCGAGTTCACGAGCGACAGCGCGTTCTCGTAGCTCCGCTTCGCCTCGGGATCGAGGATCGACGGCCGCGGCGCGTCGGCGCCGTCGTCCGCGAGCTCGACCCGCGCCTCGCCTCGGCCCGGCGTCGCCTTCCCGCGGACGGGCCGGATCGATCCGGCGCCCTGGCCCTGGAGCCGGATCTCGGGGCGCGCGTTCGGATCGTTCGGATCGTCGCTCTCGCGGTCGTCGTTGTCGCCGATCTGCACCGTGCGCGGCGCGGCGACGGGCAGCCCCGGCGAGGCCTTCGAGACGCGGCGCGAGCGGTCGTCGGCCGCCGCGCTCTCGAGCAGCCCGACCCGCTGGTTCGTCCGATCCTGCTCCGCCTGCACCTTGCCGATCGCCTCGCGCATCTCGGCGAGGTGGCGGTCCGCGGCGCTGTCCGCGCGCGAGCAGCCCAGCCCCGACAGGACGCCCGCGACCGTGAGCGAGCAGGCCGCGGCACGGGCCAGGAGACGCATGGGCACACCGGAGCGCATGGTTTTAGGGTAGGCCCCGCCACGGCTCCGGGCCAATTTCCGTGGAGTCGGCGAGGCGCGGGCCCCAGGGTCCTCGCCCGGCGTCGTCGCCCGCCGCCGGGTCGATCGCGCCGCGGACGGCCTCCGGCCCGTCCGCCCGTCCGCCCGAAACGGGCGCCTTTACGGTGGGCCCCGGCTAAGGCAGAGTCTGTTCGATGGCAGCGCCCCGGCGAAAGCTCGACCTGAGGAAGACTCTCTTCCTCCTGCCGAACATGATCACGCTGTCGAGCATCTTCTGCGGGTTCGACTCGATCCGCCTGAGCGCGACGTCGACCGGCGACGACGACTACTACCGGGCGTCGCTCCTGCTCGTGTACGCGCTCTTCTTCGACATGCTCGACGGGCGCGTCGCCCGGTTCACGAAGACGCAGAGCGCCTTCGGCCTCCAGATCGACTCGCTCGCGGACGTGGTGTCGTTCGGCGTCGCGCCGGCGCTCCTCGTCTACAAGTGGTCGCTCGTCCAGAAGGGCACCGTCGGCATCGTGATCGCGTTCACGTTCGTCGGCGCCGCCGCGGTGCGCCTCGCCCGCTTCAACGTCCTCTCGATGAACGAGAGCGGCACGCCGACCAAGCCGGGCAAGTACATCATCGGCCTCCCCGTCCCCGGCGCGGCGGGCATCCTCATCTCGCTCGTGGTCGCCAACCACGCGATCAGCGGCGACCTCGCCGGACCGAAGTACGTCTACCCGATGATGGGCCTGACGTGTTTCCTCGCGTTTTTGATGGTCTCGACCATCCGCTTCCGGTCGTTCAAGGACCTCCGGCCCAACGCGCGCACGGTCGGCCTCGTCCTCTTCGCGGTCGCGTCGAGCACGGTCGTGTCGCTCCAGACCAAGCCCGCGTTCGTGCTCGTGTGGCTCCTCGGGTTCTACGTCGTCATCGGCCTCGTCGAGACGCTCATCGCGCTGCCACGCGGCCTCGCCCGCCGCCGCCGCGAAGCCGAAGAGCGCTCGAGCCTGCCGCCGTCCTGACACCCTGGGCCCCGCGCGCCGCGCCGGTTTCGGGGGTAGACTCGCCGGCGGCGGATGCTCGACGACCTCTACCACCTGCGGGAGCGCGCGCGCGCGGCGCTCGCGCGCGGCGACCTCGACGACGCGGCGAACGCGCTCGTCATGGCAGCCCAGCAGACGCACGTCGCCGAGCACGACTACCTCTCCGTGCTCCGGCCGCTGGTCGAGGTCCTGTCCAAGCGCAACGACGGGCGGAGCGCGCTCACGGTCTACTGGTACATGGCGTTCTCGGAGCCGGACGGCTGGCGGCGCGCGCTCACGCTCTTGCCGAACGTCCCGTCGGTCGACCGGGCGCGCACGCTCGCCGCGACCAACGACATGGCCGGCGCGGCCCGCGAGATGGAGAACGCCGGCCTCGTCGCGGCCGCGGCGATCTACCGCGAGAAGGCCGACGACTGGCGCGGCGCGCGCGCGCTCTGGTCGCGCCTCGCGCAGGTCGTGTCCGGCGGCGCGGACGCCTACAACGCCGCGCTCGTGCAGTTCAACCTCGCCCGCTGCGCGAAGAAATGCGGCGACGCCCGCCAGGCGCGCGAGGCGAGCGTCGCCGCGGTTCGCCTGCTCGAAGAAGCGGCCGACTACTTCGAGAGCGTCGGCCAGCGCGAGCGTGCGTTCGATTGCTTCCAGGTCCTCGTCCAGATCGGCCGCGAGAGCGGGATGTTCGAGGACGTGCTCGAGGGCTTCGTCAACTGCATCCGCATCCTCCGCGAGGACCACCTCAAGTACTTCGCGCTCCAGTACTTCGAGGACGCGCTCAACGCCGCCAAGGAGCGCGGCGAGCTCTCGGCCGCCGCGACGCTCGCGCGCGAGGCCGCCGACTACGCGCGCGTGCTCGGCATGGCGAGCGCGTCGTCGCACTACGTCGTGATGCAGGCGGAGCTCTGGCGCGACGTCGCGCGCCAGCACCTCGAACGCGGCGCGCCCGCGGAGATCGCCGAGAACGCGCTCCTCGCCGGCATCCTCGCCTTTGGCGAGGTCGGTCACTACGCGCGCGTCGGTGGGCTCTACAAGGAGCTCGCCGGGATGGACCTCGAGGAGGCGCGGCGGAAGCACTACGCGCGCGCGGCCAAGCGCTACGACGGCGTCCGCGACGAGGCGCTCGACACCGCTCCCCTCCCCTCGCACCTCAGGCAGGACAACCACTTTCCCGACGTCTGGCACGTCGATCTGCTCGAGTGGGAGCAGCAAGGCAGCGCCGCCGAGGCGTGCGCCGACGTCCTGCTCGACCGCCGTTGGCCCGATCTGATCCGCCGCAAGGCGATGCTCGCGCGCCTGACCGCGTTCGCGGTCGAGGGCCGACCCGAGGACGGCAGCGGTCCGGCGACGACCGCGCGCGTTCGGCTCGCCGATCAGCTCGCGCAGCTGCAGCTCTACGCCGTGCTCTCGCCGCTCGAGAAGCTCTTCCAGCGACCGGAGCGCTCCGTGAAGGTCGGCGTGCTCGCCGCGATGCAGCAGCTCTTCTTCAAGCGGAGCTTCGTCACGGTGCGCGCCGGCCTCCGCGACGCCGATCAGGCGGTGGTCGACCAGGCGGCGAAGGCGGTCGAGTCGCTCTACTTCCAGCACGCCTTCGATCCGCTCTCGCGCATCGTCCGCGAGTCGTCGCAGGCGGCCGTGCGAGCCTCCGCGCTGCGCGCCCTCGCGCGCGTCGACACGATGGAAGCCGCCGAGTTCTTGCTCGGCGTCCTCGAGCACGGGGCGCCCGCGGACCGCACGGCCGCGCTCGAAGGCCTGAAGCGCTCGCGCGGCGCGCGCTTCATCGAGCTCGCGCGGAGCTCGCTCCACGCGACGACGCCCGAGGTGCAGTCGGTGCTGCGCGACGTCCTCCGCTCGCGCGGCATCGCCGCCTGATCGCCCGGCTCACTTGCCGCCGCAGAGCACGGCGACGACGTCGGCGCTCCCGCGGCACGTGTCGTTGACGATGGTCGAGCTGCCTCCGCACGCGGCGAGCGTCCGATCGAGGCCGCGCTTGCAGCCCCCCGCGCGCTCGACCTGCCGGCAGTCGGCGAGGCTCTGGCCGGCGCTGCACACGTTGCAGATCTTCTGGAGGCACCACTCGAGCTCCTGGGCGCCGTCCCCGCAGCTGTCGGAGGCGCCGGCGCGCGCGTAGCAGTGCCCGAAGGCGACGAAGATGCGGCCGTCGTTCGTCTTCACGATCGGCCCCCACACGTTGTCGGTCTCCCTCGTGAAGACGCAGGCGGCGCACGCGGCGTTCTGGCTCTCCATCGCCGCCTTCTGCGACTCGAACGTCTGCCCCTCGTGCGTGAGGAAGGTCGTGATGTCCGCCGTCGTACAGGGCCGGTTTCGCGGGGCGGGGAACTTCCACGGCGGGTAGAAGGCCGGCGCGGATGCCGGGCAGGTCGTGCTCGCCAGCTCGGGGGCGTCGGGTCCGGCCTCGACGACGGGCGTCTCCACCTCGGCCGCGTCCTCGCGAGCGGCGTCGACGACCGCCGCGTCCGGCTCGTCCGGAGTGGGCTCGACGCCGTCGACGCGCTCGAAGTCGCCGAAGCCCACGAGCGCGTTGCACGCCGCGAGAGCGAGCGAGAGCGAACCGCACACGAGCCGCCGCGGGACCACGCCCACATCATACCCCTGGACTGGCGGCGGCGCTGTCCGCGGCGGCGAAACATTCTCGTCCTGGTGTTTCGGCACGACGCGGGAACCTGTCCCGACCGGGCCTGTCGATCGCGATCGTGCAGCGCTCCGCTTCGACCGCGCCCTGCCGCGTCGCCTTCTTCTTCGTCCTCGCCACGCTCCTCTTCGCCGGACACTCCCGAGCGCTCCCGCCCGATCCGGCCGCGCGCGGCCTCGACGTGTTCATCCACGCCGCGACGGACGCGGCGCCGGGCGGGACGATCGAGCTCACGGTCGAGGCCTTCGGCTTCGCGACCGTCACCGACGCGCGTCCGCTCCCGAACGCGATCGTCGAGGCCGGCTGGGACCCCGAGTCGCTGGACGGCGCCGCAGCCCCACCGACGGTCACCGCGAAGACCGATCCCGACGGCCGCGCTCGCCTCGCCGTCGTGGTCCCGCCAGGACGCCCCGGAGCGCTCTCGCTGCTCGTCGGCGCGCGGCACGGCAGCCACACGCGCACGCACTCGGTCGCCATCTCGCGGAGCCCCGCGATGAACGTCGAGCTCCACGTCGCCGACGCACGCGTCGTCCCGACGAGCACGATCTCCGCGTGGGCCCGCGTCTCGTCGATCGCGGGCAAGCCGCTCGCGGGCGCTCCGCTCGTGGTCTCGCTCCTCGAGGGCGGCGTCGCGCGTCACAAGCAACGGCTCGTCAGCGATCGCGGTGGGATCGTCATGGCGCGCGTGCCGATCCCCCGCATCGACGAGCCCGTCTGGCGATGGACGCTGCGCGTCGAGGCCGACGCGCCGGGAGCGGGCGCAGCGAGCATCGAGCTCGTGCCCCGCGAGGAGACGCCGGGAGCGCCGACCCTCGAGGCGCAATGGATCCCTCCGACCACGCCGGGGAGGCCGGACACGCAGCGCGGCGGCGTCCTCGCGGGCGATCGCGTCCTCTACGCGCTCCGGCTCCGCGACGCGACCGGTCAGCCGCTCGTCGATCACCCTCTCCGCTGGTGGATCGGCCCGAAGGGCACGAACCCGCCGTCGACCGACGACGAGTGGCAGAAGCTCGGCAAGCCCGCGCGGACCGACGGCGCCGGCTCGGTCAGCGGCGCGCACGACGCGCCGACGCTCGTGAAGGCTTCCGGAACCGCGCTCCAGCTCGTCGCAGAGGCGGTCGTCGAGGGCCACGCGCTCTCGGTCCGCCGCGAGATCGCCGTCGGCGTCCCCACGGCCAGCGCCGAGCTGTTGCCCGAAGCCGGGACGATCGTGCCCGGCCTCTCGCAGCGGGTGCGCCTGCGCGTGCTCGACGGTCACGGCGACGGCGTCGCGGCGACGTTCAAGGTCACCGGCGACGGCCTCTCGACGTCGGTGACGACCGACGCGAACGGCGAGGGCGAGCTCACCTGGGACGCGCCGAGCGGCGTCGGAGCGACGCGCAACGTCGGCCCGTGCGCCGGCGGCGTCGCCGCCGCGGTCACGATCCGGCAAGAGGGCGCGGCGAAGGCGAACGAGCGCGACGGCTTCGTCCAGTGCGTGTCGATCGACCGGGACGCGGAGGGCATCGTCCGCGTCGAGCCGACCGTCGCGCGGCCGGGCGACAAGGTCAAAGTCACCGTCCATCGCACGCGCACCGACCGCCGCTCGTGGAGCGCGGTGATGCGCGCCGAGGCGCGCTCGCAGGCCGTCGCGACCTGGCTCGCGGGCCGTGCGGACGGGACCGCCAGCGGCGAGATGGTGGTCCCCGCCGACGCCGGCGACGGGATCTGGGCGGTGTCGGTCGCGCTGCCCGACGGCGCCCGCGCCGCGCGCGTCGCCTCCGCCGCGCTCCTCGTCGTCCCGAAGGTCGCGCCCCTGCTCACAGCGAAGCGCGTCGGCGGCCGCGCCGCTCCGGGCGGCAAGATCGAGATCGAGGCCGTCCTCTCGGACGGTCACGGCCACGGCCTGCCCGGCGCCGTCTCCGCGGTCGTCGTCGACGCGTTCGGCGGCGGCGACGCGCGCGTCGCGGGCCTCGACACGCGCTCGACGCTCTGCCGCGCGATCGGCGTCGACGCGGGGCGTTGCACGGCGACGCTCGAGGGCGAGCCGAGCACCGAGGCCCTGCGCCGGGCGCTCCTCTCGAGGCAGCAGAAGGCCGTCGTCTCGCCGGTGAACGATCCCGGAGAGCACGCGTCGACGGAGCTGAAGAAGGCGTTCGCCGAGGTCCTCCGATCGCTCGAGGGCGCCGTCTTCGAGGCGACCAAGTCGCCGCAGACGCTCCTCGACGTGCGACGCAAGGACAAGGGCCGCTGGGTCTTCAACCCCGAGATGTTCACGCTCGTGACCGACGCGATGGACGAGCCGCCGATGACGCCCGGCGGCGAGGCGCTCACGCTCTCCGATCTGTCCGCGGTCGATCCGCAGGTGACGTTCGACAACGTCGCGCGCCGGGTGACGCGCTTGAAGCTCTTCCGCGTGCTCTCGGCCGTTCGCGCCGAGCGATCGAGCCGCGGCCTCGATCCCGACGAGCCCATGTTCAAGGATCCGAACGCGCTCGTCCGCCGCCTCGTCCGGAGCGGCGCGCTCGCGGAGGACACGCTGCTCGATCCGTGGGGCGGCACGATCCAGTTCGTGAAGTCCCAGGCGCCGCCGGTGCCGTTCCTCTCGGTCGCGCGCGGGTTCGAGCTCCGCGCCCCCGGCCCCGACGGGCTCGTCGACACGGCCGACGACGTCCGCGATCCGTTCGCGCGCGTGCTTCGCTCGCGCTCCCCCTACGCGAACGCGGTCGACGAGGATCGCCTCGTCGACGCCAAGTGGGACATGGTCGTGAGCGAAGACACCGTGCGCGCGTGGCAGGAGCTCTTCGAGGAGCTGACCGGGACGCAGCTCGGCGGCGGCGGGCTCGGCCTCGGGGGCGTCGGGGAAGGCGGCGGCGGACGTGGCGAAGGGATCGGCCTCGGCAGCGTCGGCACCATCGGTCACGGCCGCGGATCGGCCGGCATCTCGACCGGCGACGCGTTCTGGACCGCGCCGCTCCGCACCGACGGCGAAGGACGCGTGAAGCTCGCGATCCCGCTCGGCGACGTCGAGACCACGTGGCGGATCGCCCTCGTCGCGGTCCCCGACGGCCTCGAGCCCGCGTCGACGACCCTCGACGTCGCGAGCGAGGCCGTCGTGTCGGCGCGCGTCGACGCCGGCGCGCGCTGGGTCGCGGGCGACGTCGTCGAGACGAACGTGACCGTCCGCAATCGGACGAACGCGGCCGTGCGTGCGACTGTGACCGCCGCCGCCGAGGGCGCGATCGAGCTCGATCCGAAGGCCGCGCCGGCGACCGTCGAGGTGCCTGCCCGCGGCGCGCGGCAAGTGCGCGTCCGCGTGACGGCGAAGCGCGCGGGCGGGGCGGCGCTCGTCGTCACGACGCGCTCGCCGGGCGTGCCCGACGACGTCCTCCGCCACACGTGGGACGTGGCCGCCCCCGGCGAGCGGCGCGCGCTGACGCAGACGGCGTGGGTCGACGGCGAGCGCGAGCTCGGCATCGCGCTCGACCACGGCTACGCGATCATCGGAGAGCCACGGCTCGTCCTCGAGCGCGGCTACGACGACGCGGTCGCGGCCGCGCTCGACTCGCTCGAGCCGGAGCGGCAGACCTCGGCGGGCGCGCTCGTCGACGCGCTCGAGGCCTCGCTCCGGATCGAGCGGTGGGCGACCCAGCGAAGCACGCCGCGGCACCGCGCGATCGCGGCGATCGCCAAGGGCATGGCCGAGCGCTCGCTCGGTCGCTTCGAGGCCTACGCGGCGCTCGACGAGTCGTCGCGCGGCGCGAACGCGCAAGGCGCCTGGACGCTCCGTGCGCGTGTGCGCGCGCTCACGAAGCGGAGCACGCGGACGCCGGAGGAGCGCGCCGCCGACGCGAGCGGCGGGCCGTTCTGTCCGCCGCTCTCGGAGGACGCGCTCGACGCCGAGCCGACGCCGTCGCCCGATCTGCTCCCGTGCTGGGGCGCGTACGTGTCGAACACGACGCGGATGCTGGAGGCGAGCCTCGACGCGGGCGCGATCGCGAGCGGCGTCCTCGCGCTCGCGGAGCGGCCGCACCGCGCGACGTCGGCGAGGCAGCTCGTCGACCAGCTCCGTCGCGTCGCGAGGCTCCAGCCGACCGGAGACATCGACGGCCCCGGTCTCGACGCCCGCGCGACGCGCGCGCTGGTCTACGCGGCGCTCCTCCGAGCGCAGAAGCTCGGGTACTCGAGCGCGTCGCAGGAGACGCTATTCGGAAAGCTCGCCGCGCTCCGCGACGTGACGGGCGGCTACGGCTCGTCGGAGGCGACGCTGGCCGTCGTGCGATCGCTGCTCGCGTCGCAGCTCGAGGGCCACGGCGCGACGCGCGCGCGCGTGCGGGTGATGCGGCCGGGCCAGGGCGTCCTCGATCGACGCGTCGACGTCCCCGCGAACGGCTTCGTGAGCGTCCCCCTCCCGCCCGGCGCGCTCGACGTGCAGATCGAGACCGAGGGCCCCGGCCTCGTCGCGCGCCTCGAGCGCCCGGTGCTGCGCGCGTGGACGCGGCCGCCTCCGCCCAACGAGAGCCCCGTGAACGTCGAGGTCGTCTGGCCGGCCGAGGCGCGCGCGGGAAGCACGCAGCCGCTCCGCGTGATGCTGCGGCAAGACGGAGAGGTCCCGTCGGAGGTCGACGTCCGCGTACCGCTGCCGCCGGGCGTGAAGCTCGCGGCGCCGACGAACGGCGTGCGGGAGCTCCAGGGCGTCCTCGCGATCCGACAGAGCGTGGCCCGGACGGGCTCGGTGATCGAGGTGCCGCTCCGCTTCGGCCTCGGCGGCAGGGTCACCGTCCCCGAGGCGAGCGCGCGGCTCACCCGCCGCACGAGCGCGCCGGCGACGGCCCCCGCGCGCACGCTCGTCGTGCGCTGACCCGGTCGGAGCGCACATGCGCGCACGCCCGCGTCGACGGTGCCGGGCCCGTGAGCCCTTCGATGTGCGCGCGCCCCCTACCACCTCTCGCGCAAGCTCGCGTTGTGCCCACGCCGATTCGCGATACGCTCGAGTTGTGCTTCGCTACGCGGCGGCTGGAGGGATGCTTCTTCTGTCGAGCTGCTCGCTGCTGCTCGCCGACGACCTGAAGCAGAGCCCAGAAGCGAACGGGACGCTCGACGGCGGCCCGCGCGACGGCGACGGCGCCCCGATCGGCGAAGGCGGCCGCGACGGCAGCACGACGGACGGAGCCAGCTCGACGCTGCGCCGTCCGCTCGGTCCGCTCGTCCTGAACGTCAACGGCGACCTGATCTCGACTCGCGTCGAAGGCTTCTTCGGGCTCGAGTTCGCGGGCAGTCGAAGCTGGAAGCCGACGCGCCTGCTCGACCTCGGGCTGCCGGACAACGACAAGACCGCGACCATGCCGCTCGCGTCGGCGTTGTTCGAGCCGTTCTCCGCGACGATCGAGGGCAAGACCGTCGCGACCTCGACCGACGCCGACTGGGGCTACTTCCAGCTCGTCGACGAGACGCCCGTACGGGTCGCGTTCACGACGTGGGCGCACCACTACCTGCCGTCGGGCGCCGACGCGAAGATCTGGACCGACTGGACGATCTACGCGTCGGGCCGCGTCGTCGCCCAAGCGAGGGTCCAGAATGTCGGCACGGCGGCGCTGGCGCTGCCGAGCGACTGGCGGCACACGGGGACGTCGGTCGACACGACGCGGACGTGGAACGTCGCCGAGGCGCCGGACGCGCGGAGCGCCACGTTCTACCACGACGATCCGTCCGGGCTCGGCACGACGACCCTTCTGCAGGACACGCCGGCCAAGCTGGGCGCGAGCTCCCCCGCGGAGCGTCACTGGCAGGGCAGCGCGCAGACGCTGGCGGAGGGCGAGTCCGTCACGAAGGTGAACGAGCTCCATTTCGGCGTCGTTCCGGACGAGGCCCTCGCGCGCGTCGCCGACGCGCAGCGCCCCGCCCTCGACGCGCTCTCCAACGTGAGCCAGATCGACCTCGGCTACGATCTCACGAAGGCGGCGTACCGCCTGCGGGTGCTCGCGGCGGGCCCGGCGACGATGACGTTCTCGCTGAGCACGGCCCTGCTGCGGGCGTACCCCGCCTTCGAGCTCGACGACCTCGACGCGCCGAACGGCTGGCGCGTCCAGCTCGACGGACAGACGATCGCGTCCTCGAGCGCCACCGTCACGCCGCTCGGAGTCGGCCGCTACGCGGCGGCCGATCGGAGGCTCCTCTTCGTCTACTTCGGCACGATCGCGCCCGACGTCCCCGCGAGCAAGCGCATGTTCACGGTCGAGCGCCTCTGAGCTCGCCGCGCGTCGCCGAGCTCTCCCCCGCGCGCGCTCTCAGACCGTGACCGGCACGGCGCTCTCGACCGACGCGAGATCGGCGAGCGCCGAGCGGAGGTCCGGGAAGACGAACGCGAAGCCGGCGTCGACGAGGCGCTTCGGAGCGGCGCGCTGCCCCGTGAGCACGGCCTCGGCGGCCTCGGCGCCCATCGCGAGCTTGACCGCGAACGCGGGGACACGCATCGCCGCCGGCCGACCGAGCGAGGCTCCGAGCGCGAGCGCGAACGCGTTCATCGTCACCGGCTCGGGCGCCGTGACGTTGTAGGCGCCGGAGAGATCGCTCCGTTCGATCATCGCCTGGAGCGCGCGCACCACGTCGCGGACGTGAACCCAGGGCACGTACTGCGTGCCGGAGCCGACGGGACCGCCGACGAACGACCTGAACAGGGGGGCGAGCTTTCCGTAGACGCCGCCACCCCGTCCGAGGACGAGGCCGAGGCGCGGATGCACGACGCGCACGCCGGCGTCCGCCGCGGGCTTCGCCGCGTCCTCCCAGTCCTCCGTGAGGCGCGCGAGGAAGTCGTCGCCGACCGGAGCGTCCTCGGTCACGACCGCGTCGCCCGTCTTCATGCCGTAGCGGCCCACGGCCGAAGCGCTCACGAACACGGAGGGCTTGTTCTTCGCCCTCCCGATGGCCTCGCAGAGCAGCGCGGTCGAGGTGATGCGGCTCGACCGGAGCAGCTCCTTCCGCGCGGGGGTCCAGCGCTCGTCCGCGACGCTCGCGCCGGCGAGGTGCACGACCGCGTCCGCCCCGTCGACGACATCCATCCAAGGCCCGGCGCGCTCGGGCGTCCACGTCGCAAACTCGAGCTTTCCGCCGGCTCCACACTCCGAGCACGCGTGCGCCAGGTCGCGCGTGGGACCGCGCGTGAGGATGACGACGCGGGCGCCGCTGCCGACGAGCGCATGGCAGAGCGCCCGCCCGACGAACCCGGTCCCTCCGCTGACGACGACGCGCACGATCCCTACGATGCCGGACGAGGGCCCACCGCTGCCACCTTTTGCGTGGAACCTGCGAAGCCGAGCTAGTCTCCTCGGGATGCCCCCGACGCGATCGCCCCGCGCGCGCCGAGCCCTGGCCGCCGCGCTGTTGCCTGCCGCAGCCCTCCTCGCCGGAGCTTGCGCCCCGAAGAACGCCAACGAAGCGGAGAACCGCAAGGACATCGCGTGGCTCTCGGCGAACCCGACGGGCGAGTCGATCGCGGCGCTCGGCCGCCTCGCCGACGCCGATCCGCGTGCGATCTCCGCGCTCGAGGCCCGCGCGGGGCACGACGTGAACGTCCACATCGCCGCGTGGGTCGCGGTGACGCGCAGCGCGGCGTGGGGAGCGCCGTTCATGAAGGCGTCGCTCGGCGATCCGGCGCGGGCGGAGATGGCGGCGAGCGCGCTGCCGCGGAAAGATCAGCGGATCGTTCCTTTTCTGGCCGAGCTCGAGGGCGCGATCGTCCGGCTGGCCAGCGGGAGGCGCGGGAGCCTGATCGCGGGCATCGTCGCGAGCATCGGTCCGCCGGCGCACGCCGTCGTCGAGCGCCGCCTCATCGACGGCAAGACGCGCGGAGCGATGTGCGACGGCATCGCCTTCCCCGAGGCGAGCGGAGACGCGAAGTCCGTGCTGCTCGCGGTGCCGACCGACGCGCGCGACCACCCCTCGTGCGTGACGGCCGTGATCGACATGGCGGCGACCGAAGACGTCGTGCTCGACTGGGTCGCCACCGGGGCCGAGCCGGGCCTGCTCGGCGTCGCCGCCACGAGCACGCTGCCCTGCCCGCGGCTCGCGGCGGTCTGGAAGAAGGCCTTGAGCGAGCGCCCGCCGGAGAGCCACTCCGCGCTGACGGTCCCGCTCCAGCGATCGCTCTCGCGCTGCGCGCCGCAGCTCGACCCTGTGCTCGCGGAGCTCCTCGCGAAGGCGCCGCGGGCGCGCGCCGCGATCGTCCAGGCGATCGATCCCTACGGCACGGAGCTCGCCGGCATGAAGGAGACCTGCGCCGCGCTGAAGCAGGGCTACACGAACGGCGAGAGCGCGCTCGTCCGCGAGCGCGCCGGCGACGCCCAGAGCCACGGCTGCGCGTTCGCGCGCTGAGCGCGGGTCGGGTCGAGCCGCGTGCGGTCAGCGGCGCGCCGCGGTGAGCCGCCGAGCCGCGCCGCGCTCAGCCGCCGAGGTAGGCGGCCTGGATCTCCGGGTTCGACGCGAGCGCCTTCGCCTCGCCCTCGAGCGCGATCTCGCCGGTGCGGAGAACGTAGGCGCGCTGGCTCGTGGCGAGCGCGATGCGCGTGTTCTGCTCGACGAGCAGGATGGTCACGCCGCTCCGCGCGATCTCCGCGATGGCGCGGAAGATCTGCTGCACGAGCTTCGGCGCGATGCCGAGCGACGGCTCGTCGAGCAAGAGGAGCTGCGGCCGAGCCATGAGCGCGCGCCCGATCGCGAGCATCTGCTGCTCGCCGCCGGAGAGGGTGCCGCCCTCCTGCTTCATGCGCTCGCCGAGGCGGGGGAAGAGCGCGGTGACGTCCTCGATCGTCTCCTTCATCGCCTTCGTGTCGCGATGGAGGTACGCGCCGAGCTCGAGGTTCTCGAGCACCGTGAGGTTCGGGAAGATGGCGCGGCCCTCGGGCGCGAGCGAGATGCCGTCCGCCACGCGCTTCTCGGTGACGTCCTCGGCGAGCGAGCGGCCCGCGAGCTTCACCGTCCCGCCCGCGAGCGGGAGAAGGCCCATGATCGTCTTCAGCGTCGTCGTCTTGCCCGCGCCGTTCGCGCCGATCATCGCGACGACCTCGCCGGGGAAGACGCGGAGGCTGATGCCCTTCAGCGCCTTGATGCCGCCGTACGCCACCTTCACGTCGGTGAGCTCGAGCAGCGGCGCGTCCTTCGCGATCGCGAGCGCCGCGCGGGACGGATGAGCGACGCGCATCACGCGCCTCCTTTCTTGCTCGGGTCCTCGCCGGCGTCGTCGTGCGCGCCCACGCCGTTCGTTCCCTTGTCGACGCCGTTCGCGTCTGCGTCGTGCGCCGCGAGGTCACGCTCGCTGCCCCAGCCGCTGTCGAGCGCGCCCACGTCCGGCGCCGAAGGCGTCACGGCAGGGACCGCGGGCGGCGGGTGGGCCGGCTCCGTCACGACCTCGACCGCCTGGACGTTCGCGACTTCCTTCTCGCCCGCGTCCTTCGCGTCCTCCGCGTCGTCCGCGACCTTCGCGTCGTCCGCGTCGTCGTCGGGCTTCGAGAGCCCGCGCTCGAGGCTCTTCGTGAGCTCCCTCGAGAGATCGGCGAGCTCGGGCTCGGAGAGCTTCTCTGCGGACGGCGGCGCGCCGGGCGCCGCGAGGTCCGGGGCCGAGGCCACGGCCGGGAGCACCGGGTTCGACGCCTCCTCCACCGCGGCGCGGACCGCCGGCGCCTCCTCGTCCTCGCCGAGGTAGGCCGCCAGGACCTTGGGGTGCCTCCGGATCTCCTCGGGCGTGCCCTGCGCGATGGTCTCGCCGTGGTCGAGCACGTGGATCTCCTCGCACACGCCCATGACGACCTGCATGTTGTGCTCGACGAGCACGACCGCGACCCCGAACGTGTCGCGGAGCCAGCGGAT
Source organism: Labilithrix sp. (assembly GCA_019637225.1). Lineage (GTDB taxonomy): Bacteria > Myxococcota_A > Polyangia > Polyangiales > Polyangiaceae > Labilithrix. The sequence goes on along the minus strand of JAHBWC010000002.1, from coordinate 164,661 downwards.
CTGCGTCTTCAGCCCCTCGGCCTCGCCGTAGTTCATGCCGGCGGCGGGCTCGTCGAGGAGGAGGATCGACGGCGCGAGCATCATCGCGCGGGCGATCTCGAGGCGGCGCTGGTTGCCGTAGGAGAGCGAGGTGGGCGCGTCGTCCGCCATCTCGTGGAGGTCGAAGACGCGGAGCAGCTCGAGCGCGCGGTCGTACATCGCCTGCTCGTCTTCGTAGTGGACCGGCAGGCGCAGCACCGCGGCCGCGAGGTGCGCCTTCTTCTGGAGCTCGCAGGCGACGAGCAGGTTCTCGACGACGCTGAGCTGCCCGAAGAGACGGATGTTCTGGAACGTGCGCGCGACGCCCGCGCCCGCGATCTGCGCGGGCTTCAAGGGAACCAGATCGGCGTCGCCGAAGGCGATTTTCCCCGCGTCGGGCTTGTAGACGCCGGTGATGAGGTTGAACACGGTCGTCTTGCCCGCGCCGTTCGGCCCGATGAGGCCGAAGATGGCCTTGTCCCGGACGGTGAAGCTCACGCCCCCGACCGCGCGGAGGCCGCCGAAGTTCTTCGTCACCTGCTCGAGGACGAGCCTCATCCCCGCGCGCGCCTCTTCTTCTGGAACAGCTCGCGCTCGCCGAGCAGACCCTCGGGCCGCACGACCATGAGGAGCACGAGGACGACCGCGTAGACGATCATCCGGAGCGCGTTCAGGTCGAGCGACTCGAACTCGCGACGGAGGGCCTGGACGGCGGAGGTCGCCTGAACCTGCTCGATGGCCTTGATCGAGAAGGTGATGAAGACCCCGCCGATCGCCGCGCCGCTCACGCTCCCCGAGCCGCCGAGGATGACCATCGTGATCGCGTCGAACGACGCCTGGAAGTTGTAGTTGTCCGGGTTCACGATCGGCGTGCCGTCGCGCATGATCGCCATCAGGCCGCCCGCGATGCCGGCGCCGACGGCGGCGATGACGAAGGACGTGACCTTGTAGCGCGTCGGATCGACGCCCACGGCGGCGGCGGCGATCTCGTCCTCGCGGAGCGCACGGAGCGCGCGGCCCCACCCGCTGAACTTGATGCGCCACGCGACGACGCCGAGGAAGAACGCGAGCCCGAAGACCCAGAACGGCCCCGCGTAGAGCGGGATCCCCTGGTTGTCGATCCCCATGTAGCCGTTCTGCCCGCCGAGCCGCGAGAGCGCCCGCGCGACGACGCTGCCGTCCTCGCCGGCCTGCGCCGTGGCGATGACGAGGCGGAAGATCTCCGCGAAGCCGAGCGTGACGATGGCGAGGTAGTCGCCGCGGAGCCGGAGGCTCGGCAGGCCGACGAGGAACCCGAAGAGCCCCGCGAGCGTGGCCGACGCGAGCAGGCACACGGGCACGACGATGAACGAGCGCGCGAACGTCGGCTCGCCGCCGCCGAGCATCTCGTGGAGGTTCGACGCCATGACGGCGCTCGTGTAGCCGCCGAGGCCGACGAAGCCCGCGTGGCCGATCGAGAACTGCCCCGCCATGCCGTTGATGACGTTGAGCGAGAGCGCGACGAGGACGTTGCACGCCGCGAGCATGAGAAGCTGGCGGATCGAGCTGTCGTGGACGAAATCGGCGAGGAAGAGATCGAAGAGGAGCGCGACCCCGAGCGCAGCGACGCCGACAGCCAGCCTGGACAGGCGCGATTTCCCCTTCTCCCCTGCCCGGCCACGCGCCATGCGAAGCGCGCGTTCTACCCTATTTCACGACGCGGAGGTACGGCGGCAGCTCCCGCTTGGGGCGCGGCGGGCTGGCCGGTCCGGCGATGCGGGGCGTCGGCGGCGCGCGGTCGGCGCTCGCGCTCGCCTCGCGGCGGTCATCGAGCTTCTCGATGCGCGGCGAAGACTTCTCGGGCGGCGGGACGGCGACGAGCACGGGGCGCGCCGTCTCTTCCTTCTTCTTGCGCGGACGCTTGGCGCGCGCGCCGCGATCGGAGGGCGCGCCCTCGGCCGTCGCCTCGCGCGGGGCGTCGGGCTGGATGCGCGACTTGCCCTTGCCGCGTCCCGACGAGGGCGCCGGCACCGCGGTCGGTCCGGGCGGCGCGGCGGGGCGCGGCCCTTCGGCGCGCACCGCGAGCTCCTGCGGCACGTCGTCCGGCCACACCATTCCGCGGCCGTCGTCGCCGACCATCGCGAAGACGCTCAGCCAGGGCACCACGCAGAAGAACTTCGCGCGGTTGAACGAGAGCGTGCAGCTCATGCTCTCGTCGTCGAGCCGGAGGTCGGGGATCGGCACGGGCATGTTCAGCCCGATCTTCAGGATGAGGCGCGGCTCCTTGCGAAACTGCGGAGGCACCACGACGCCCTTCGCCCGCGGGTCGAGGTAGACGTCGACGTTCGACCTCTCGAGCAGCGCGAGCGCGACCTCCTTCTTCGGTGGCAGGAGCTGGGTCATCGATAACTCGACTCGAGGTGGCCTCGAGGACTCTCTCCCTTCTAGCGCGCCTTTCCTTCGTCTGCCAGTGTCGTGGTCGATGGATGCCGGCGCGCATGGAGCGCACCCCGAAGGTGGTCGAGCGACGGCGCGCGCGTCGGCGCTGATGCTCGACGTGCCGCCCCTTCCTCGCGTCGTCCCCGACGGCGTCTTCGACGCATGGTCGTGGTGCGAGAGCGACGTGCTCGAGTGGCGACGCCCCGCGGGCTCGCCGTCGTTCGCGCACGCGACGACCACGATCGAGGGCCAGAACCCGCCGGGCCTCGTCTTCGTGATGCACGCCGAGTGCTCCTTCCTGCCGCGCGAGCTCGCGCGCCTCCACGCCTTCGGCTACGGCCTCGACGACGAGCTCGCGCTCGCGCCGTGGGCGATCGACGACGCGACCGATCTCCTCTACGAGCACCGCGCGCGCCCGCGCGAGGTCTTCTGGCTCGCCGCGAGCACCCTCGACGCGCTCGTGTGGGGTCTCCACGACTGGGCGCACTTCCACAACCACGGCCCCTTCGATCAGCCCGCGATGACCGAGCTCCAGTGCGATCTGGTCGCGCTCGCGTGGCTCCGGAGGAACGCGCGCGCGATCGAGCTCGGGGAGCGCGCCCTCGAGGAGGTCGCCGAGGGCCTCGCCGCGCTGTCGCGGAGGCGGTTCGAGGAGGAGGGCGTTCGCGCCCCGGTCGCGGATCTCGACGCGCTCTTCCGCGGGCCCTACCCGGCGCGGCTGTGATCGGCTGGCTCGGGCCGCGCGCCGAGCTGCGGCGCCGGTGATCTCCGGACCGCGGCGCGACCTCGCGGGCCGGCCTCGCCGCCGCGTCTCAGCCGTTTCGCTTGGTCGAGCGGCGCGCGGCGCGACGCGTGGCGAAGGCGTGGACGGAGAACGGCAGGAGCTGCGCGAGCCGCGTGAGGAAGCGGAGCGGCGGCGGGAACGCCACCATCGCCGGCGCGCGCTCGAGGCCGTCGGCGACGTAGGTCGCCGCCTTCGCCGCGTCCCAGATGAACGGCATCGGGAAGTCGTTCTTCGACGTCATCGGCGTCTCGACGAAGCCGGGCTGCACGTCGGTCACGTCGATCCCCGCGCGCGAAAGATCGAGCCGGAGCCCCTCGAGGAACACGGTGAGCGCCGCCTTGCTCGCGCTGTAGTCGGCGGACCCCGGCAGCGCCCGCCGCCCCGCGAGGCTCGAGACGCCGACGAGGTGGCCGTGCTTCTGCCCGAGCATGATCGGGATCGCCCCCATCAGCGTCGCCATCGCACCGCGCACGTTGACGTCGATCGTCCGGACGACGTCCTCGAGCGAAAGCCGCGACGCGTGAGACGACGCGCCGACCCCGGCGTTCGCGACGATCATGTCGAGCGAGCCGAGGATCTCCTCGCCCCGCTTCGCGACGGCGTGCGCGGCGACCGGATCGGCGACGTCGCAGACGAGGTGATCGGCGCGGCCGCCGGCGCCGCGGATCTCCTCGCAGAGCGAGACGAGCTCGGGCTCGCGACGGGCGGTGACGACGACGTGGGCGCCGCGCTTGCCGTACTCGAGCGCGAGGGCGCGTCCGATGCCGCTCGAGGCTCCGGTGATGAGGACCGACCTGGGGGTGCTTCGCTTCGCCATCTTCGTGCCGCGCCTCGGATCGTCGTCGTGCGCTCGGAGCGCACCTTCTACAGCGGAGGAGGAGCGCCCCGTAGACGCTCGAGCTTCACGCTATCGCGGACGCTCCGCGCTCGCATGCCGATTCTCGCGCCCCGCGCGCGGACGCGGCGGGCCGCTCTGCCGATCCGCACAGGCGAGGAGGTCGGCGCGCGGGCTTCCGCGGGCGCGGCGGATCCGCCTATCGTACGTCTTCGTGAGGCGCGCGAGCATCCTGGTCGCCGTGTCGTCGCTCGGCGCGTGCGTCGGGGCGACGCCTCGCGACGCGGCAACGCCCGGCGCTCCCGCGGTCGCCTCGCGGGAGGCAGCCTCGGCCGAGCGCGAGGCGGAGATCGAGCTCGTCGAGTCGGCGCCCGAGGAGACGTCGCTCGGCCACGCCGACGTCCGCGACGCCGCCGACGTGTGGCCCGAGATGATCGACCGCGCCGCGCGGACGCTCGACTTCGCGGAGTTCTACGCGAGCGAAGCCGACGGCGGAGCCGAGAGCACGAGCCGCCTCGCGCCGGTCATCGCCGCGGTCGAGCGCGCCGTTGCGCGCGGCGTACGCGTGCGCTTCCTCGCCGACGCCGTGTTCGCGCCGAAGTACCCCGAGACGCTCGAGCGCCTGAGACGCGCCGGCGTCGCCGTCAGGGCGATCGACTGCGCCCCCCGATACGGCGGCGTTCAGCACGCGAAGTACTTCGTCGTCGACGGCGTCGAGTCGTTCGTCGGCAGCCAGAACTTCGACTGGCGCGCGCTCACGCACATCCAGGAGATCGGCGTCCGCGTGCGCTCGCGAGCGATCGCCGGCGCGCTCCTCGACCTCTTCGACACCGACTGGACGCTCGCCGACGGCGCCTCGCCGGCCGACGCCCGGACGCGCGCCCACGCCGCCGTCCCCGCGACGCGCACGGGCGGCGGCGAGGCGATCGGCCTCTTCGCGAGCCCGAAGGGGTGGCTCCCGGACGAGTCGCGCTGGGACCTCGACCGGATCCTCGCGCTGCTCGACGGCGCGCGCTCCTCGGTGGACCTCCAGGTCCTCCACTACTCGACGCAGAGCCGCGACGGGAGCGCGTTCACGACGCTCGACGACGCCGTCCGCCGCGCAGCCACGCGCGGCGTCCGCGTGCGCCTCCTCGTGTCGCACTGGGGAACGAACGCGGGCACGCCGGCGCGGAGCTCGGTCGAGGCGCTCGCGGCGGTGCCCAACGTCGAGGTGCGCGTCTTGACGGTGCCGCCGTGGTCGGGCGGCGCGATCCCGTTCGCCCGCGTCGCGCACGCGAAGTACATGCTGGCCGACGGCCGCGCCGCGTGGATCGGGACGAGCAACTGGGAGGGCGACTACTTCTTGAAGAGCCGCAACGTCGCGATCGTCGTCGAGGGAGGCTCGCTCCCCTCGCGCCTCGCGCGCGTCTTCGACGACGGCTGGTCGAGCGCCTACGCAACGCCGTTCTCCGCCGCGGAGAAGTGACGGGCCGACTCGGCCTCCTTCGTGCGCGAGCGTCGCGCCGACCGCGCCGTGAGGCGCCGCGGTCGGTCCGGCCGAGGAACGAGCCTCGGCCGCGAAGGCTCACCCTCCTTCGTGCGCGAGCGTCGCGCCGTTCCGCGCCGCCCCGTTCGCCTGGGCACCCCTCTCGGAGCGCGGCGCGCCCTCCGGCTCGCGGGGCGTGGCCGCCGGCGCGGTCTCGCCCTGGGCCTTCGGCTGGAGCATCTTGCCGACGTCGATGCCGAACTGATCGTTGAGCATGCCGAACATCGCGGTCATGCCGCCGCCGACCGTCGACATCAGCTTGCCCATGCCGCCGTTCGGACCGCCGGCGCCGCCGCCCATGTCGATGATGTTGATCTTGTCGATCCCCGCGAGCTGCGTCGCGAACGCCTGCGCGAGCTCCGGCAGCTTCTCGACGACCATGTTCATCATGGCCGCGTCGTTGAACTGCTTCCACGCCTCGGCCTTCGTGCGGAGGCCCTCGGCTTCGGCGAGGAGCTTCTGCTTGACGACCTCGGCCTCCGCGCCGCCGACGGCGAGGAGCTTCGCGGCCTCGGCCTTGCCGACGAGCTCGATGCGCGCGGCCTCGCCGGCGCCCTCGTACTCGAGCTGCTTCTGGAGCGCGCCCGCGCGGATGATCGCGGCCTCCTGCTCGCCCTGCGCGCGGAGGACGATCGCCCGGCGCTCGGCCTCGGCCGGCTTCACGACCGTCGCGAGGAGCTCCTTCTCGCGGCGCATCGCCTCTTGCTCCTGAACGAGCACCTCCTGCTGCTTTCGGATCTGCTCGACGCGGACCTCTTGCTCGATGACCTGCTGGCGTGCGGTGGCGCTCGCGAGCGGCCCCGCCTGCAGCGTCTCGGCCTGCTTCGCCTGGACGGCGGCGCTGAACTCGGCCTGCCGGCTCTCCTTGTCGCGGAGCGCCTGCGCGATCGCGACGTCGGCCTCGTAGCGACGGGTCTTTCCTTCCTGGTCGGCGAGCGCGGACTGGATCATCGCGTCGCGCTGCGCGGCGGCCTCGCCGATGACGGCGTCGCGCTTGACCTCGGCCGTCCGCTTCTTGCCGAGCGCCTCGAGGTAGCCCTCGTTGTCGCTGATCTGCTGGATCGTGAGGATGTCGATCGTGACGCCCATGCGCCGGAGGTCGACGGCGGCCTCGCCGGTCATCTTCTGGGCGAACGCCTGGCGGTCCATGTTGATCTCCTCGACGCTGAGCGTGCCGAGGATCGCGCGGAGGTGCCCCTCGAGCGTCTGGAAGATGACGCTGCGGATCTGGTCGTGCTGCATGCCGAGGAAGCGCTCGGCCGCCGCGCGGAGCGAGACGTCGTCGCTCGCGATCTTCACGTTGGCGACCGCGTCGACCGTCACCGGCACGCCCTCGCGCGTGTAGGCCCGCTCGATCTCGAGGGGGATCGACATCACGTTGAGCGACAGGTACGCGACCTTCTCGAGCACCGGGAGCCGGAGCGCCGCGCCGCCACGCACGACCCGGAAGCCGACGGTCACCGGGCGGCCCTGATCGTCGAGAATGCGGTGCTTTCGTCCGTAGAAGACCGCCACCATCGACGGAGGCACCTTGACGTAGTTCCGGGCGAAGAGCGCCATCGCCGCGAACAAGCCGACGACACCGAGGACGAGGGCAAGGGCGACGGCCCCGCCCGACAGCTGCGCACCCATTTCGTTCATCGACCTCCTCCTTCCTCCGCACCACTCACCACGACCACGCCGCTCCGGGCGCCGATGACGCCGGACTCGACTCCGAGCACGCTCGCTCCCGCGGGCGCGCTCGCCGCGAGGCGGGGAGCGGCGCGATCGAGCGCGGATACGATCACCTGGCTGCCGCGGACGGCGTGGATGACGACGTCGCCGCCCACGGGGATGGCGGCGCCGTCGACGCTGCGCGCGAGCTGCACGGACTCCTCGAGGCCGACCATGAGCGCGACCTCTCCGACGCCGCTCTCGGGGATCGCGACGATGACGCGCGCTTCGCGGCTGAGGAGATCGCGCACCGAGACGCTGCTCGTCGCTTGCTGCGAGTAGAGGAGCTTCGCGAACCTGTGAACGGCCGTCGCGCCCACGAGGCCGAGCACCATGCCGATGCCCGACGACGCCGGGTGCCCGAGCCCGAGGTGCTGGCCGACGATCCCGCCGACGCCGAAGAACGTCATGAACGCCGCGACCACGCGCGTACCGAGCGGGCTCGGTCCTCCCCCGCCGTCGAGATCGCCGTGGTCGATGCTCGTCTCGTGGATCGGGACGTCGCCGTCGCCGAAGCTGCTCGCGAGCAGCATCACGAACAGTAGACAGAGCCCGGCTCCTCCGAGGACGGCATAGATGAGCATCTCGCATTTGACGTAGGGCGCCGAAGCTCATCGTCAACGCGCGATCGGCGTCGCCTCTCCCATCCGTCTGCCCGAGCGGACGAACGTCTTGCGCGTTCGTCCGATGGCGCGACCGTTGCCGGCACGCGCAAGCACTCAGCGATTGAGCTCGGCGAGCACCTCGCTCGCCTTACCGCGGAGGCGATGCGCGTAGAGGTGGCTGAGGGGCGTGTCGTCGAGGTTGATCTCGACGGTGACGGCGCCGCGCTGCATCGCGATGCGCGGCAGCTCGGCTGCCGGATACACGACCGCGGAGGTCCCGATGCTCACGAGGAGGTCGCACTGCTCGAGGGCCTCGCGCGCACCGCGGACGACACGGTGGTCGAGCTGGTCCTCGAACCAGACGATGTCGGGTCGCCAGTAGCCTCCGCAGCCGCACTTGCGCGGCGTCATCGGGATCGTGTCGTCGTCGCGGACGACGTCGTCGACGTCGCACCGGACCCGCCAGAGGCTCCCGTGGAGCTCGGCGGCGACGTTCGCGCCGGCGCGCTGGTGCATGCCGTCGATGTTCTGCGTGACGATGAGCGTGCCGGGCCTCTTCTGTTGCACGGCCGTCACCACGCGGTGGCCGTCGTTCGGCTCGCACGCGCGGACCGCGGCGCGACGCTTGTCGTGGAAGTCCCAGACCTTTTCCGGATCGCGGTCGAACGCGCGCTGGCAGGCGTAGTCCTCGTAGTCGTACTCGGCCCAGATGCCGCCCTTGCCGCGGTAGGTGGGGATGCCGCTCTCGGCCGACATGCCGGCCCCGGTGAAGAAGACGATGCGCTCGAAGTCGCTGAATCGAATGCTGCTCACGGGACCTCCTCGAATGCCTCGCTCCGCCCCCGGAGCGCTCGGCTCGCTCGAGCCCTAACGTGAATGGCGGCGGAAGACGACGGTGCGCCGGATCGCCTTCGGAGGGAGCGTCTTCGTCGTCGCCGTCACGGTGACGCGCTCGAGCGGCTTGACCGGGACGATGCGCGGCTCGCTCTCGAGCGTCCAGGCGGGGCCGTCGGTGTAGGGAAAGACCCACGGGGCGACCGGCGCGAGCGAGAAGGCGACGATCGCGTCCTCGTTCGCGCGGCCGAGCACCTCGGCGCCCTTGTCGAGCTCGGTGACGGCCTCGATCGTCGTGGGCTCGAAGCCCTCGCCGTGCAGGCGCCGCGCGAGGTTGACGAGCTGCGTCTCGGCCTTGAGCGCCGCCGGCTCGTTGACGCCCTGCAGGCCGAAGAGCCAGAACGGATGCTTCGCGCGCGCGAGCCCCGCGACGGTCCCCGCGCCGTCGGCGCGCCACTTCTGCGGGCCCGAGAACACGCACACGGTGGAGAGCGCCTTGTCGAGCGCAGGCTCGCAGAAGGAGTACACGTCCGGCGGCAGATCGACGACGAGCGAGCCGCCCCTCTCGAGCGAGAGCGCCACGATGCGCGCCTCCGGATCGCCGCCGAGATCGGGCGCGTTGGCCGCGGTGACGAGCGTCGCCGGGATGCCGCTCGCCAGGAGGACCTGCGTGGCGCTCCACCCGCGATCGCCGGCAGGCACCGTCGCGGCGGCGATCGCCAGCTCGGCGCGCGCCGCGGCCTCCCGAGCCCCGGCCAGCCCGCCGGCGCGCGCGGCGGGCGCGGTGAGCACCGCCAGCTCGCCTTCTCCTTCGCGTTGCGCGAGGACGAGCCCCTCGGCGGCCGTACACCAGATCGCGCCGCCGGCAGCAGGACCGACCGCGAGCGCGCCGCCCTTGAGGCGTAGGCTCGGCTGGTCGCCCGCTCGCTCGGGTGCGAGGAGCACGCACGACTCGGCGGGGATCTCGACGACCGCAAAGGGCGCCTCGCGCTCGACGATCGCGCGGAGCTCGAAGCCGGCGCGTCGCAAGGCCGCGCGCTTCGGATCGGCCGCGAGCCAGCGCTCGCTGTCGGCCGGCGCGATCGGGGCGATCGGACGCGTGGCGCCGGCGGGCGACTCCTGCGTCCAACGCTTCGCGTCGAGCCACGCGTCGAGCGATCCCTCGGCGCACGCCTGATCGGTCCGCCCGATCGTGCCGGGCTTCAGCGGGAGGAAGGCGAACGCGCGCGATCCGCCGACCGCGCTCGCGTCGGTGCGGAGGAGCGCGAGCCCTTCGCCGGCCTTCAGGTCCCCCGTCACCGTGACGGCCCCGCCTTCGCAGAGGCACGTCAGCACCGGGGTCGGTCCCTCGACGGCGCCGCCGGCGTGCGCGACGCGGACCGGCGCACCGGTCGAGGAGGTGGCGAGCACGCACCCCGCCGGGACGTTCGCCTCGATCTTCGACGGCTCGCCCCTGCTCGACGTGTCGACGACGACGAACCCCATCGCGCGGTACGGATCGGCGGCCTGCTCGATGCGCCCGCGCCGCGCGAGCTCGCTCCGGAGGACGACGGCCCCCGCGACGGCGACGACGCCGACGACGACGACGCCGACGGCGATGAGGGAGCGGCGCGATCGGACCCTCCGCGCCTCGACGCTGGAGACGGCCTCGATCTCGGCCTTGCGCCGCGCCCGGTTCTCTTCGTCCTCGCGCCGAACGCGCTCGTGCTCCGGATGTCGCCCCTGAAGGACGGAGAGCGCGCGCTCGACCTCGGCGAGGTCTTCGGGCGTCTGCTTCGACTTCGGCTTCGGCGGGGGCGCGGCCATCGAGGGCTAACGCCTGATCGTGGATCGTGACGCGACTCGATCACAAGACGTAGTTGTCGGTCCAGGCCGATTGTCTCCCGCGGAGCGCCGGTCGAGGGCGCCGGGAATCGAACCCGGCGCCTGCTCGAGTCCCGGAGCCGTCGGCTCGTGGCTCGTGGCGCCCGGCTCGTCGACCGACCGCGCGCAGAAGGTTGCGCGAGCGTTCCCTGCGTGCTCCGGCTCCCCGTCGACCTTCGGACCGTGGCTTCAGACGCCTCCGGGCGCGTGCCGTCACACCCCCTTTGCAGCCCAGCGGGCGCCGCGGCTCGACTGTGCGCGCTGCACCGGTTCGTGGCCCTCGCTCTCGGGAGCGCGCTCGACGGGCTCGGACGGGAGCCTCGCCTGATCGTCGAGCACGATGAACGGCCCGCCCTCTTCCTCGTCGACGACCTCGTCCTCGGCGTCCTCCCGCACGGACTCGGCGTTCGTGGCGGAGCCGATGAACTCCTCGGCCAAGGCCTCCGCGTCGGCGTCGGCCAGCGGCCTCAGCTGTCCAGTGGTATCCGGCACGAAGGCGTTCGCGTCGTCCGGACGGCCTGATGGACGCGGGCCTCGAGCCGCGCGCTCCCGCGATTGCTTCTTCATGCCCCGAGAGGGCTGCAAGCGATGCGCCCTCGAGGCTTCTCCCGCCGGCGAATCGCTCAGGTCGCGAATCGCTCGACGTCCCGCGCGCCGCGGCGCCGATCCGCGCATGAACCGCCGGCGCCGCCGCCGCTGACTGGGGCGTCGCACTTCGTCACGCGTCCCGCAGGCGCACATGCCGCGAGCGGAGGCGAGGTCGACCGTGCGCGCCCTCGAGCGAGCGGAGGCGAGGTCGACCGTGTGCGCCCTCGAGCTAGTCGTCGTCGTCGTCGTCGCCCTCGTCGTGCGAGGGCGTCTCGAGGGCGCGTCCGCTCGCGCTCGTGACCTGGAGGTTCGTCCGCGCCGTGCACACGCCCGAGCAGTCGGTGCCCGTGATCACGAAGTCTTTGTAGTGCCACGAGAGGCTCTTGTTGCCGGGCGCGCCGCTCGGCCCGAGCGCTCCGCTGATGAAGGCGTGCGTCCCCCAGCGGCAGCCGTCTTCCCAGTCGAGCTCGGTCGACAGTTCGAGCTCGAGCTGACCGTCCCGGAGGTTGCCCTTGTACCGCTGCGGGCCGAAGACGGCCTCGGCCGGCCCGTTGCCCTCGCATGGAACGTCGAGGAGCCCCGGGCCCTTGCTGACGTGCTCGTCGAGGTAGCAGCCGCGCGTGGACATCGCGATCGGCGAGGCGACGAGCCGGAGCGAGCAGCGCCCGTCGCGACGCGGCTCGCCGCTCGCCACGACGCCTCCCTCGGGCAAGCTCGCGATCGGCGGGATCGTCAGCTCGACCGGCGACTGCGCCTCGCCTCCACGCGATCCGGTGCACGCCCCGCCGGCCGCCGCGAGGAGGACGGGGGTTGCGAGGGCAGCGAGCGCGGCGATGACGTCCCCGGTCGCGGCGCCCGCGCGCCCGCGCGGTCCGCGCCCGCGCGGTCCTGGTCGAGTGGCGCTCATCCGGGACGCGATCCTACCGCCGCCCGCTCGCGCCACGAAGCGTCGCGCGCGGCGGCGCTCGCGGCGTCGCCCGCGGCGCCGCTGACGCCGCCGCGCACGGCGCCGCTGAGACGGCCGTCCTTGCGCCCACGGCTGTGCGGGCCTACGTTGCGAGCTGCTTCATCGCCATGGGGGCGATCGGCTTCGACGGAGATATCGACCATCTTGCTGCGTGCCGTGGGTCTCGTGGGACCACGTAAAAACCTCGCGGGAAACACAATTGCGAACGACAACGCAATTGCTCTCGCTGCCTAAACAGCAGGTCTGAGAGCCGGTCGACCCAAGGGCTTGCCGGTGCCCTGGGAAGACCGTCAACAAACTGGCTGGCTGAGGTCCGGGTCACCGGGACCAAGGCGAGATCAAACAGGTGAATAGTCCTGAGGAGAGCCCGCCAGCCGGCGCGATTCAGGACGATTCAAACGGCTGGATACGCACGTAGACGCAGGTGGCCTCGACATTTTCGGACCCGGGTTCGATTCCCGGCGCCTCCACCACGGGACCTCGGAATGGACGAGGTCCCGTTGCTTTGTGGGGAGCGCGGCAAGCAAGCCCGTGAGAAGCGCGCCAACCGCCAATCCCTCGCGACTTCCGACCAGCGCTCGCGGAGACGACGACGATCGCGCTCCTACCCATCCAGCCGTCGCAGGCATCAACCCGAACAGCGCTCACGGCCGACCGTGACAATGTAGACCTGATGCGTCACGGCGAGGTTCCATCCGGCGCGCTTCAGGCCGCTCAGGTATGCGAGCCGATGGTGCCCCTCGAGAAGGTGCCATGGCGAGTTGAGCGGTGTCCCGTCACGCGCAAGATGTTCACCGGGGCGCGAGCAGCATCACGGTTCACGGCGGGTTGCGGTCAAACTCGCGGCACAAGGCGTCGAGCGCTCCCTTCGCCATGAAGGCTTCGGGCTCGCCGCACTCGTGCTTCTCCTTCACTTCCTTCCGGGGATGCACGAAGTTTCGGTAGTCGCGAAGTACCTGGTCGAATGTGTTTGCTCGTGCCGCGGACACCAACCCGATGTCGGTGGCGATCTCGACCAAGTTGAAGAGGACCCACTTCTCGTGGGGCTTCTTGGTCCCCTTGTCCGTGGGCACGCGTGGGCTCCGCTCGGCCGCCTGTAGCCGAGCGGGATCGTTGATGAGCAGCTCAACGAGGATGCCTTCCAGGATGCTTCCGGAGAGGATCACGACGCTCTTCCACGCGCGGTTCGGTATCAGCATGAAAGTCAGCTCGTGGTAGTCACGCTCGACGATCTCCCTCAGCTTGCCAGCCCTCATCCAAGGGAACTGCCGCTGGATGCCTGTGCCGAACCCGTACTGGTCAAGGATTGCAGGTAGTCGGATGAAGGCCCGCGTCAAAAACCTTCTCTCACGTCCGGTCGGAGCCACGGTGACCCCGGCCCGCCGCGAGATCAGCGCCTTGATCGTCGCGAACTCGGCTCGGACCTCTGGAGCGAAGCCTTGCGGGTCGAGTACAGCAACCTCGTCCGCGACGCCTCGAAGGAGGTCCGTGAAGTCGTACTCGTCGTCGACGGCCTTGTGCCCTCCCATCCGCCGGACAAGTTCGGCGGCGTTGTCCTTCACGTGCTGAAACATCGACTCACCTCGATCGATCGAGGCTAACAGCACCAAGGATCCTCTTTGTACACGCCGGTCTGTGTGCCGTGGACCACGCCAAGCCCCACCCGTTCCCGGCCTCCTTGGGCCGAACGCGCCCGTTCCCGAGTGAGGGAAGGGCATCATCACAACCGCGAAACTGCCTTGGACGCGCGAGGCTCTCCGATTCATGGCGAGCTGGCCGAGCTCCTTACCGCGATCGTCGCGGAGATGCCGGACGCCACGGTCGCCGAGCTCGCATCGGTGCTCATGAAGCGCTCCCGCACGTCGACGAGTCGTTCCGCCGTCCAGCGGGCGCTCTTCAGGCTCGGGTTCTCTGGAAAAAAACGTCGTTCATCGCCGTCGAGCGCGACACGCTCGAGCATCGCGAACGCCGAGAAAGAGTTCTGCGCGCTCCTCAAGAACGCGGACCTGAGCAGCCTCGTCTTCATCGACGAATCCTTCGTCAAGACCGGGATGCGTCGCGAGTATGGACGCTCGCTGCGCGGGCGCCGCGTCACCGCGACGAGGCCCTTTCGGTCCTGGAAGACGATCTCCCTCATTGGCGCGATACGCCTCGCCGAGAAGCCGAAGATCATGACGAGCAAGACGGCCGTGGACGGGCCGAAGCTCCTCCGCTTCGTCAAGCAGCGGCTCGGCCCTTGGATCTACCCGGGCGACATGGGTCGTGGAGGAGTCCTTCAAGCCGCTGAAGAGCGGGTGCCGGTTCGAGCATCGCCAGCTCGAGAGCTACGAGGCAATCGAGACCGCCCTCGGCCTGTTTCTGGCGATCGCCGTCCGGTTGCTCGCCCTGCGAGGAGCCGCACGAGCGGAGCCGAACGGGCCTTGCAGGACGTTGACATCCGACAGCTCGCTATCCTCCGCATCGTGACGATGCCGAACGCTCTCCGAAACCCCGACCAACAAACAGGCCGCGATGGCGCTCGTGGAGCTCGGCGGGCATCTTCGGAGCAACGGGCCGCCAGGTTGGCCGATCCCCGGACACGCGCTGGAGAAGCTACTCGTCGTGGAGATTGGATGAAATATGCACAGAGAAGCGACCGATGATTAGCGATGCCCGGACGGTTACCCTGCTACACTGAAACCCAGCCGGGGAACCCGTTTCCCGGCTTCATTCCCCTGGTCAATTTTTGAGCGCGCAGGCGTGGTCAGTGCTGAACGAGCGCTAACTCCTCCACACCTTCCATTGGACTCGAACGTAAGTGGCGAGATCGCAAATTCCCATCGACACCGCACGCGCCGCCAAGGATGGCAACGAGTATCACGAGGCGTGGGTCGCGCGAAAAAGTCTCGGCCTGTTGCTGCCCAGGGACGGGCTTGTCGGCATTGCGATCGAAGGATTCGCGCTGGAAGACCAGGCAACCAAGGAAGCCACGGAGATCGCGGACGCCGTGCTGTACTACGGTCCCCACGCGTCCTTCGATGGCGCCACCCGTGTTGTAGTGGTGCAGGTCAAGTATTCCAAAGCCTCGGAACACAAGCCGTTTCGAGCCGCCGATGCCAAAAGAACGATCGCAAAGTTCGCCACGACCTACCGCGCGCACAAGAGCGCACATGGGGCCGCAAGAGCACGCGCCCGCCTTCGTTTCGAGCTGGTCACCAATCGCCCGATCCTGCCCGAACTCACGCAAGCGATACAGGCATCCGGGACGGGCTCGCCAATGCGCGGCACCGTCCTGGCGCAGGCCCAGCAACTGCGAGCGGCGTGCAGACTCCGTGGTAAGGATTTGGCCGAGTTTCTGTCCCGGCTTCGCATCACCGGCATCGCCGGCGATTTGACCCAGCGAAAGCACGAGTTGGCGATAGCCGTCGCGGACTGGTCGCCTGCGCGCGACCTGTCTGCGCGCCTTCGTCTGAATTTGCTTTGCAACCTCGCGCGAGCCAAGGCCAGCCTCGCCGCGCAGGATCGCAACGTTATTACCCGAGCGGACGTTCTGACGGAATTAGGCCTTCAGCACGAGGATGACTTGCTACCGTGCCCGGCGAGCTTTCCAGACGTCGGAACGATGATCGAGCGCGTGCAGCTCGCCGATACCGCCCAAGCCGTACCTCGCCTGACTCGCCCGCTGGTCATCCACGCCGATGCCGGGGTCGGAAAAACGGTGTTCATGCGCTCCCTGGCGAGCCGGCTGGCGACCGAGCACGAAGTGGTGCTGTTTGATTGCTTCGGCAGCGGACAGTACCGGGCGCCGAGCGACGCCCGTCATCTGCCTCAGCGCGGACTCATTCACATCGCGAATCTGTTGGCCTGCCAGGGGCTTTGTGATCCGATCCTGCCCGGGTCGGCTCGCGACGATGAATTGCTCAAGACCTTTCGGTTGAGGCTGGCACAGGCGGCTGAAACGGGCCGCCGTGGCGACCCCAACCGCCAGCTTGTACTGCTGATGGATGCGATCGATAACGCCAGCGAGCACGCGCACGTGCGCGGCGAGCCTGCGTTTCCCAGACTGCTGGTCGAGGAGGTGGGCAGTGCCGGCGCCATCGCCGGTGTCCAGATCGTGGTCAGTTCGCGCAGCCATCGGCGCGCGAAAGCCACCGGAGGCACCTCGTGCGACGAGATCGAGCTTCTCCCTTTCACCCTTGACGAATCTCGGGGCTACCTGGGCTCTCGTGTCGATGACCTGACGGAAGCGAAGTTGCAAGTGGCGCAGTCACGGTCCCGCGGCAATGCGCGGGTACTCGAGCACCTGGCCAAGGACGATCCCCGACTCCTTGCTCCGACCAAGTTTGCAAAAGTCATCGCTCTCGATGACTTGCTTCGCAAGCGAATCGACGATGCCCTGGCCGAGGCGCGACGGCAGGGCTATCAGGACACGGAGCTCAGGGCATTCCTGGCCGGCTTGGCCACGCTACCGCCACCGGTGCCGATTCGGGAATTTGCCGAAGCCAACGGGCTGTCGGAAGGTGCGGTCAATAGCTTTGCAGCGGACCTGGCGTCTTTGCTCGAACAGACCAAGCACGGACTGATGTTCCGGGATGAGCCGACCGAAACCCTGATTCTCGAAACCTATGCCGCCGACCAGGACACGCTTCGGACCTTGGCGAGTAACCTCAACGGCATGCAGGCGAAGTCGCTCTACGCCGCGACCACGCTACCTGAACTGTTGCAACAGCTCGCCGATGGCGAGCAGCTGTTCAATCTCGCCTTCGACGATCGGCTCCCCGCGACGCTCACCAGCGCCGCCGGTAAGCACGCTATTCGCCAGGCCAGACTCCGGGCCGCCGTTGCCTACGCCACGCAGAACAACCAGACGGAGCACCTGGTCCGGCTGCTCGTCGAGCTGTCGACCATCGCGGCAGTCAATCAACGCGGGACGAAGTACCTGCTCGACAACCCGGATCTGACGGTCAACGCGGCCGATGCGGATTCGATCCGGCGCTTGTTCGAGGCACGCACGAGCTGGCCGGGAACGCGCCATGCGCGCGTAGCGATTGTCCATGTGCTCGCCGGCGACCTCGCCGACGCGCATAGGCACGCATTCCGCGTGGATGAATGGCGGCAACACCATTTTAACCAGGATGAGGAGGGCCGACGCAGAAATCATGGCCCCACGGCTCTGGACATGGCGTCGCTTCCCTTGTGCCTTTTGGCGCGCGGCGAGGGCGAGGCCGCCGCGCATGAGATTTCGCAGTGGTATGACTGGTTTGGTTTCGAGGTGGCTGAGCACCTGTTTGCGTTCGTGCGGGCCGGGCAGGCCAACGGCGTGATCGCGCCCGGCGAGGTGAGGGACTTCCTAACGTCAAAGGCGGTCAAGCCGGGCATGCTCGCCGCCGCGATCGCCCACGCGGACAGCGATGCGCCGCTCCAACGCGAGCTGGTCGCTGTGCTGGCGCGAACCTGTGGCAAGGCCAAGTTTGGCGAGCCCCACTATCGTCCCCATGAGCGTCCCGTCATTCGGGGCATGCTACGAGCGGCCACAGTGGGCATGGTCCTCGGCATGGCTGCAGAGGCGGGCAAGATTGTCTCAGCCGCCAAGCTGCCTGTGCCCACCCTCCACACGTTCATGGACGACTACTGGACGGGTGATGTTTACCCGTTCATCGCCGCGCAGGTGTTGAACTGCCTCTCGCAGGGTGTCGTGCCTGAGGAAAAGCACTTGCTCCCCAGGGAGCTGGCCGAACTTGCGGCCGGCCTGCCACCGGGGCTGCAGGGCAAGGACTTTCGGGACGCACTCAAGACGGCGCTTGAGGAGAGCTACAAGACCACGAACAGCCAAGCCGATGCCCCGCGCCGCTTGAGCTACGAGACCAAGAGTTCCGCCGAACGCTTCCTGGACAGCCGGCTGGACGCCTGGTTGCGGGTGGCCACGGCGTTTGCGCAGGCGATTTCATCGAGCGGACAGGGGCGAGCGACATTGGCTCCGCTGATTGCCCTTTGGAGCGAGCTGCGCGCGACGGACGACTACTACACCGGCGGCGCGGCAGCCCAGCGCCAACATAACGCAGTCGGCGAGCGGCTGATTACCCTCGCGCTGGCCGCCAATCCCGAGGCAGATCTTGCGGACGTGGGCCAGTTCATCGATCTGGTCGCCCCTCCCGGCGAGGCACCGCCGTCAAACGTCGTCGACATCATCGGGATCCTGGCCGGCCGCGGCCGCTGCCACGTGCTGGCCGGAACGGCGTCGGTAAGGCTTCGCGACGCGATTGAACGAGAGGATGACGTCACGCAGCGAGCCTCGCTGTTTGCGAGGCTGTCGCGAGCCATTGCGCCGGCGAGCACCGATGACTCGATTGAGTATTTTCGCATCGGCCTCGAGCAGATGGACGCGATCGGGTCGGGGGACTGGGAGTTCGTCAACGAGTTGATGCATTTCGCCAGCACGCTGCGCGGCGACTCGCTTTCGGATACCGATAGCCACACGCTTTCCAACATTTGTGATTTGAATCTGGGCGACGAATACAAGTTCGACTGGGCCAGATATGGCGTGGCCTTGGCGCGAGGGGGAGGAGTTAAGGGATTGGCGCGCCTATCTCGCTGGGAGGACCGCGAGCGTATCTCCCTGGACTACACCCTACTGCCCTACCTCAAGGCGCTGCTTGACGCCGGGAAGGTCGATCCGGAGATTGCGCTCACCATGTTGCGGGTCTCGGCGCCCGCTGAACTCTACGTTTGCGGCACCGAGCAGCTGGTCGGCAGCCTGGAATCTCGGTCGCCCGCCCCGTCGACGGCGGTCGTGCGGGAGTTGATTGGCCAATACAAGCAGAACACCCCGTCCTCGTTCGGATCGAAGTCGCCCCTCGCTCTCGCGCGGCTTGCCAAGCAGTCCTTGGGCGACACGTCGGAGGAGTATCTGTCCTTGTCGGCTGCCTCCGAGACGATCGAGTCGACGACGCGCGAATACAACGACTTGAACAACTGGCGAGCCGCCACGCCCGTCCACGGCCGGGAGGAACGCCAGGCGGAAGAGGATGCCCACTTTGACGCCGCCAAGACGCGAGCCGCGGCCACGGATCCGCTGGACGAGGCCGCGGTTGCCCTGGCGCTGGCCGATCTCGACGGCGTCGTGCGGGGGCGGCGCCTCCAGCGCGAGTTCCTGTCCGAGTTGCGAGCACAGGTCCCGTTTGCCGGATGGCCTCGCTATATCGAGATCATCGCGCGGCAAGAAGGGCTTGCTCTGTACGATAAGACCCAGGAACTTTGCGAATGCAAAGCGGCTTGGTCTGCGGCCTCGAGCGCCGTGGCGGCGGCACTCAAGGCCAGCGCTGAGCTCATCGTTCGCGCCAATGCGGATGAGTTCGTCTCCTCTGGCAGTCTGTCAGAATGGCACCTCAAGGAACTCACCGATCTCACCGGGGTGGATCAACACGCGTTCACCGTTGGGCTCCTGAAGGAGTTCTCCCGACCGGGTGTCGAGGTTCCGGCTTCGGTCTGGCTGAGTTTCGCGGCGGCCTTCAATGTGAAGGCAGCGCCTGGCGCGGGCCAGGACGCGCTGCACCGACTGCTTGTCGGTGGCGCGGCCAAGCTCGCACCGCTCGTCGTGGAAGGCGCGTGGCGGGAAGGGCTGTATCCGACTGACGATCCGGTGGACGTTGCGGCAGGCTTGATCTGGTTTGCGTTGGGCTCGCCAAAGGCCGATCGCCGTTGGATGGCCGCGCACAGCCTCAGGACGGCGGTGCGGCTGGACCGAGCCGACGTTCTCGACGCGGTGGTCGAACGGTTTGGCACGAAGGACGCCGGACCCTTCTGCGCCTCGGAACTGCCGTTTTTCTACCTGCACGCGCAGCTGTGGTTGTTGATTGCCATGGCGCGAGTTGCGTTGGAGGCGCCAGCCATCATTGCCCGCCATCGTGAAATGCTTGAGCGGGTGGCTCTTGGAAGCGACGGGCCTCACGTACTTCGTCGGCACTTCGCAAAGGCGGCGCTTTTTGCATGCGCACAGGGCGGAGCGCTGCAACTGAAACGACCCGCGTTGAACGCCTTGAAGAAGGTCAACCAATCGTTGTTTGCCGCCATCACGACGCGCGACTACCCGCGGTCTTCCTTTGATGATGTGCGACCTTCGGATGCACCCGTTCCGGAGAAAGAGCTGCACTTGGACTACGACTTTAATAAGTACGACGTGTCCATTCTGGGCAGGCTTTTCGGCCGGCCAATGTGGGAGATCCAGGATGGCGTCAACCGGTGGGTGCGCGCGCACGATACCCAGATCACGCACATGCATGACACGCGCGGCCGGACCGCGAGCCGCCGACAACGACGAGGCGATATTTCCGACCAACTTCACACGTACGGCGAGCAGTTGTGTTGGCATGGACTTCACGCCGTCGCGGGGCAGTACCTAGCCGCGTATCCGGTGGTGAAGACGCCCTATGACGAAGACAGCCCCTGGGACGCGTGGTTGCGTCGCAGGACGTTGACGCGTGAGGATAACCTGTGGCTCAGCGACGGTACGGACTGGCGGCCGCTGGACACGCGCTGCCACTTGCGTGAAATCGGGCCGGATGGCGTTGGACTCACCATCGATCCCGTCAAGTTGCGGGCGTTGTTGGGAGTTGGCGACGCCGTTGGCGAATGGCTCGTAGTGGACGGCGACTGGAGCTCGGTGGATGGTGTGGGGGTGCACATCCAATCGGCGCTGGTGCTGGCGGCAGCCGCCGATTCGGCTGCCGCGCGCCTGGCAGAGATGGACGCATTTCAGGCGTTCTTGCCGGTTGTGGACAGGGATTACGAGTCCCGCGGCGCCCATCGTCAGTCGTATGCCCCGTATCTGCCTTGGATTGTTCAGTCTCGAGAGGAAGGCGGGTTCGACGGCGCCGATACGCTTGGCGTTGTGGGAGCGGCGCACCGGGCGCGGCTCGGCACGCGCGCGATCGACTTTGGTCAACTCAAGATGGCTGACCCGTTCGGTCGATACTGGATCGATCCGTCTGGCGCGAGTCAGGTGCATGCGCAGACATGGTGCCAGGTCGCCGACCGACGCGACGAAGGCCGCAGCGTGGGCGCAAGACTGCTGTGTCGAACCGATTTCGTTCGCCGTTATCTCACTGCAGAAGACGCGGACTTGCTGCTGTTGGTCATCCTGCGCCAGACCGACTCCGGCAGCGGCGGTCGCTCGACCCGGTATTGGCACACCACGGCGGTCATACGGCTGACGCCGGCTCTCGATGTGACCTTCTATCCGGGCGCCAAGAACGAGCTGCACAAGTCCGACTACTGAAGCGGCTGCGCTACCCAAGCGACGCGTAGGGAACGTCGCATGCGGGCGGGTGTTGGCGCTCCGTCCTGATGGTTCTCCCGCACGCGCGCGGGCGAGATCGCGCTCACGCTCGGCGACGACACGACGACCGATGAAGGCCGCCATCTCGAGGCCTGCCCGCCTCTTCGGATCGTAGACCCCGGCGTCAACTGCGCGCCGCGCGCCTCCCCGAGGACGGGATCGCGTTCAGCGCTTGCGAGTCCGTCGTCCGTCGACGAAGTCGTCAGGACCGCGTACGGCCGATCCGATCCTCTTCGGAACCGGTAGCACAGCTGCACAGCTCGACTCCTTCGTGCTCGAACGCCCCGAGGTCACGGCATTCCGGGCACGACGGCGGCCGTCGACAAGGCGCGCCATCACGATCGGCGAGTTTGGCTCGGGAACGGCAGGCGCTACGAACTCTTCGTGTGTCTCCTGCGCCTGCACTCGCTGTCGAGGCGAACCGTTTCCGCACACCGGCTCGGCCGCCGGCGCGAAAGTGCGGACAATATCGACCCACCAATTGGTTTCGCGCCTCCGTCGAGTTGCGAGGCCCTGCCGACGCGCACTTGCATCGATTCCATCTGGCGATAGACGGCGTCTTCGCGTAAAACGTGAACTGGCTCGTCTCGAGCCAAGAACGGGGGACGTTGGAGAGCAGCCACTACCAACCTCGCATACCGCGGTGCAGCGGTCGACGATCCGAGGTTTGGCATGGCTCGCCGTTCAGCGCTCGGCCAGCCTTGAACGGGCCAGCTCGCGCGTCGCTCCGCCGTAGCGCTCTCAACGTGCAGCAAAGGTGAAGCCAGTGCAGATCGCTTCGATTCAGGTTCGCAATTTCAAGGGACTTCGAGATGTGAATCTCCCAGCGTCACGCTTCGTGTGCGTGATCGGTGAGAACAACGCGGGCAAGTCCTCGATCATGCAAGCCATCATGCGGCACCTCGATGGGAAGAAGGTCGAGCGTCTTCACTACTACTCCCCAGAGGAGCCCATCGAGATCCGCTTTCAGCTCGAAGCGATCGATGACGACGACCTTGCACGCGTTGGCCCCGCCCACCGAGCAAAGATCGCCGACGTCATCGAGGACGGCAAGCTCACCACCGTAAGGAGATTCCTTTCGTCAGGCGAGACGGAGCTCAAGGTCGTGCGTCGTCAGCCGAAAGATGAAAGTCTCCGGCGCGACGCGTTCGAGCAACTATTGAAGGGAAAGCGCGCGCCAGGACTCGCGGAGGCCGCTTACGACCGCTTCCCCGAACTCAGAGGCTCGCTCACTGCCGACGCAAAGAAGGACGCGTGCATCGAAGCGATGGTCAACCACGTCGCCAGCCTCCCAGAGATCGAGATGGTCGAGGCAGAGGAGCTCCCGACAGGCATCGAAGCCGGGCTACGCGGGCTCTTTCCTGAGCCCATCTACATCCCCGCCGTCCGCGACCTTAGCGACGACATGAAAACAAAGGACGGAGCCAGCTTTGGTAAGTTACTAAGCCTCGTCCTGGAGCAACTGCGCGACACCGAGCAGGTAAAGCAGATCGATCAGTTCTTCACCCTATTGAATCACGTTCTGAACCCTGGTGCCGGCCGCCTACCTCAACTTGGTAAGATCGAGCGACGTCTCGATGCTCTTCTCAAGGAGCAGTTTGCGCGGGCAGACGTGTCTCTACGCTTCCCGATGCCCGACTTGAAGACGCTTGTTTCGAGCGCGATCATCGACGTCGATGACGGAATGAAGGCCGAAGCGTCGACAAAGGGCGACGGCCTTCGTCGGGCGCTCACGTTCGCCTTGATACGCGCTCTAGTCGAGACGCAGCTCAGTAGATCTGATGAGGACAACCCTGCCCGTGGACGGTACGTATTCCTCTTCGAGGAGCCCGAGCTCTATCTCCACCCGTCCGCGCAACGTTCCCTTTTCCGTGCGCTCGCCGCGCTCTCCGGGAGTCATCACGTTTTCGTGACCACGCATTCTCCTCTATTTTTCGATGCAGACAAGACAACGACCTTCGTGAAGCTGACGAAGGACGTCGCCACCGACGGACAACGCCCGTTCGCAAAGTGTCGACATGTCGACCTGAGCGAGCTCGACCAGCGGTTGCGCATGCAGGCGATCTGCTTCGAGAATAACTCGATCGCCTTCTTCTCTCGAGCGGTCGTGCTCGTCGAAGGAGTCTCCGACGCACTCGTAATTCCGCACCTCGCTCGGCTCGTTCACGACGACAAGGGCTTCGATCGAACCAACCTTGCGTTATGCCGCGTCGAAGGAAAGAGCAGCATCAAGCGCTATAGAGAGTTCTTTGACTCATTCGGCGTGCGCGTCTTCGTCATTGCGGATCTGGATTGCATGCTCGAAGAGTTCGACAAGCTTGGCGCAGGACAGAGGGCGCAGCGCGAGCGAGAGCAGCTGTTGGTCACCCTCGACGACGCCGCTGCTGAGGCGTCTGACGATGGCACCATCCCCGGTGAGAAGTTGAAGGAGCTGTCGAAGAAGACCCAGTGGCGAGACCGATGGCAGGCGCTAAAGAACTGCTATGCGCTCATGCGCAAAGGGCAGTGTTCCGACGAAGACGTGGCACGCGCCGGCGCCGCGTTCTTCAACGCGGAAGTCGAACACCTCCGCCGTCGTGTCCTCCAGACCAGCACCGATCCGAAGGTCGTGGCCGCTAAACGCCAAGCACTAGCAACATTGCGCGACGACGGGATCTTCCTTCTCGAGAGGGGAGCGATCGAAGCCTACTATCCGCCGTCGATCACGGGCCAGGACAAGGTATCGAAGGCCCTCTCCTTTAGAGAAAATGTTCGCACTCGAGACGATGCCATCTCGCTTTGCGACCGGATCCCTACAAGTTTGGGCGAGGAGCCAGAGTTCGCCGTCATTCTCAGCCAACTATTCGGCCAGGTCGATGCCATGACGACCGCGCCCACTACGCGTGAACACGCGAGCGCGGAATGAAGACAGCAGCTCTGTCGTCAAACGCCGGCTCGTGAGATGGAGGACCGAATGGCGAAGTGCTCTGCGTGTGACGGCGATGGCGAGGTCCGATGCGCGAAGTGTTCGGGAGAGGGACGCACCTCCTCAGGCATGGCGTGCCCCGGTTGTCAGGGCAAGGGGCACGCCGATTGCGACGACTGCAACGGCACTGGCCAAGAGTGATCACGAGGACATGAAGTGCACACTCCTACGTCCGGCCCTTGCGCCTTCACACCGAGCACGTGTGTGAGTAGCCTCCTTTAGGGCGTCCGGTGGTGAGCATCGATAGCCACTCCTGGCTGAGCGAAGCGGTGGGTGGAGCCGTATCGAGTTACGATGCCGCAGGTCTCAGCTGAGGGCCTAGTGCCGCGGGCCAAACGCCGAGCGAATGAATCTCGTCCAACCGTTCGGTCTGCCCATGATCTTGTCAACGGCGAACCGTGGTTGCTTCGCTCTATCCCGCTCCTGAGGGGAGGGCGCGTACGCCGGCAGGTCGGCGTCCGCGGCCGCCCCCGCGACCGTCCGCGGAAAGAAGACGCTAATGCCCGCACGCCATGGAATGCTTCTTTCTGGATCTAGCATTGCGTGCGAGAGCGCGGCGCATAAGGTCGATGCTTCGGTGGCCAGCGTCGGATTCTTGCCGAGTTCGCGACACAAGCATTCGATGTCAACCGACGTGCCGTGAGCCTTCTGTCGTGTCAGGTAGAAGAACTCGTCCGCGGGTGGCTGGCACGCAGAACGCAGCGCGAGTGTCTCGCTCGTCAACGATTCGTCGACCACCCGCGCGCCGACTGCACTCAGGGCGCTAACCACCCCTGGCTTGTCTGGCAGCAGTTCATCCAAAGAGATGATGCTCAGGTCGCGCAAATCCCCGCGGAGCGAACCTTCCACCAGTTGGGTACGATACGATGCTCGAATGATGCTCGCCAATGTGACACTTGAAACCTTGTTCAAGGTCGCAAGGTGCAAGTCTAACTCCGACAATATTCGATTGTACACCCATCCGTTGATGGTGGAGTTGGACTCGCTCGCGACCATCACCTCCGCGACTCTGCGCATGCCGTAGGCCGTCTCAATCGCCGACATGAGGCATGCGTCGAAAGCGAGAAGGTCGAGACGTCGGTCGGGGCCGAGTGCCTTCTGGAGGCCAGCCTCGAGGTCGACGCCGAACAGCCGGGTTGCCGGATCGGAGCCTCCTAGCGCGCGAACTCCGCCGACGACGCTTTCCGCTTGCTCTCCATGTGCGCGGACACCGGCTCCATGTGCTCCCAGGATCAAGGCGTACTTCTCGGCAGGGAAGTTCGCGATCGCTTGCGACACGAGCGAAGAGACGGCGTTGCCCGATGGAAAGTGAAGGGCAGCATTTCGCTCGGCGTCCGACGTCGGCAGTCCACCGCAGGACGAACCGAGCCGGGCACTCTCGGTCAACGCGTCGAAGGGGCTCGCACTCATCTCACCGACGGCGTCCGAGCCGCGGGGTACATAGTACCGTCGTCCCTCGTACTGCACGACCACATTGACGCGCTCCGAACTCCCTACCCGGAACAGCGCTCGTAGGTTCGCGTTCATCGTCCCACGGATATCTGGGTCCGTTGGATGCATGAGGACGACGAGCGTCCAGTCTGCCATCAACGGCACCTGCTCCGGGCACTTGGCTTGCGCAGCCTGCGCCGTTCCGATCATCGCGACTACCACCGTCACTGCGCGGAACAAGAACCTGAACAGCGCACTCGAAGGCCAACGATCTTGGTGTGTCGAGAGATTGCTCATGACCCTCCGCTCGCTGACGTTGCGGCACGCATCAGAAGGGAATCAGAGTCAGATCGATCGCTGCAAACGCCTGGACCCGAACTGTCGTCACCTGAGTATCGCTGCGAGTCGCGTCAACGCCGGTCGCGTCCTCGTACTTCCTAAGAAGGGGGGCCACTGTCGCTCCGGCGCCGACGACGAACGGTGTATGGCCCAGCCCGATGCGCCCGTAGAGCCCTGGCGCCAGCACCTGAGCAAGCTGAAACTCGCCGCCTGGGACGGCCTTGCTAGTACCGGTGGGGGTCGATTCTTGTTTCGCTTCGATCGGAGTGGAGAGGAGCTGTCCGACATCGAGCATCGAGACGAATGCTCCGAGCGTCCACCCCCTGTTCACGACGGGCATCGGCAGCGATACGTCGATGCCGATGGCCCCGATCGCGCCGGCAGTGTAGGCGTCCGGTCGAGGTCCCCCGAGTGGACGTTCCATCGCGCCGGCGGCGCCGACGAGCCCCGTGACGCTCACGGAGAGGCCTCGTCGCTTGACCCTCCAGCTGCCAACCGGCACGGCAGCAGCTTTCAGGGCGTTCTGGACATCGCTCGACGTCTTCGCCGATGCGATGTCCACAACCACCGCCAGTCGAAGTCGTGTGTCCTCATCGCCGGGGAGAAGTGGGAGAACACCGCGAACGCTATCCGCGATGTCGCCCCGCAGAGCATCAGTGAGCGACTCCGTGCACGTGCGTACGGTCACCCAGCGATCCATCTCAGACGCGTTCAGAGGAGCGAGGTCCATTCCGGCATCGATGGTCGTGGACACTGAAGCAAGGATTTCGCCTGCGTATTGGCGCCGCGTCCCGGTGATCGCGCTCTGTCCGGCCGTGACCTTTCCTTGGAGTTGAATCGCGGCACGGACGAAAGCCCGCAGCTTGCCCGCGTCGGGGAGGGTCTCGGGGAGGGCGCACGCACGCTTCTGGAGACATAGGATCTTGCGCGTCGTCGGATACTCCCGTGCAAGGCTATCAAGGGCCGCGTCGGTGTCGGCATCCCTCCGCACCACGTCCGCGAGGAGGCCGGTGACCGCTCCGACCGTTCGAAGACGACAGGCGACCACGTCCGCTGCGATGCATGCGCTCTCGAGTTTCTCCGAGCGCGCAAGTCCCGCGAGGAGCTCGAGCGGCGAGTCTCCCTTGCGGATCCCGGCAAGTAGATCTCGAACCGAGCCGATGACGGCCTGGGCTGCGGTGAGTCTGGCGCGCGCGGAAGCAGCTTGGCGCGCCGCCGCGGTGTCCTTGGGCCCCGCCGAAGCAACGGCGTCGGCAGCAGCGCGCTGCGCATTGAGCGGCTTCAGCAGCGCATAGGCCGCTAAGTTCTCGACGTCTGCCTGGAGCGTCGCGACGAAGAGGGCCCCGGGCGGAAAGTACTTGACGTTGCTTCGCCCCTCCAAGAGATCGCAAGTCTCCGGAAACAGCTCCTTGTCCGCGCAGAAGGAATCCTGGAAGCGCTCGGTGAACCAGAGCGTGAGCTCCTCTTCAGCGCGTTGCTGAACGAAGTTCGTAAGTCCGTCAAGCACGGTGCTTTGCCACCCAAAACCGCCGAGAGAGCTGGCGGCTCCGCCGAACGAGCGGCCGCTGCTAGGTTGCACGCAAAGGAGCGTCGCGTCCGCCTTGCAGGCTTCGTCGCATTCGACGTTCAGGCTCGCTCTCACGGACGCCTCGACCCTCCCGGTGACATCGACGCGGAGCTCCCTGAGCGCCTCGGCCCTCTCCTGCTCCGCACGACGCAGGATCTCGTTCCTCGTTTCGATGAACTCGGGCGCGGTCTTCGGTGCTGGTTCGGTCGGACTGCGCTGCTTCTCCAACAGCTCGTTGAGCAATTTCAACTTGGAGACAGATCCGTCGCTGAGATCGGTAGCGGTCCGCCGAACATCTTGGATTGCGTCGTCGATCTTCTTGTACCGATCGAAGAGGATATTGCCGGCCTTGCAGACCGAGTCGACGACCGGCTTGGTGGCGTCGCGCAGTCGCGACGCCGTCGCGGTCGCGGGGGACTCGAGCGGTTGCGGTGCAAGGTCGGTACGGGGGAGTACACGCTGCGCGCTCGCAGACCGCGGGTCAGCGTGTGCCGACCGCGCGTAGATCATCGTCGATGAAAGTACGGCCGTGAGGAGATGAAGTCGTAGCGTGTTCATGATCTCGCTAGGCGTTAGGAACGGTCGCTTTGCCCGCTCAGCAACAGTGTCTTGCCCGCCTATCGCCGCGCACCGGTCGGTTGCGTGCAAGCCGGCTCCGTCATAGGGCGCGAGCCTAGGCGACGGTGGCCCCCTCCACCATCGCCCTCAGGGCTTACCCTTGGACCCAAGTCGGATAGTTCGCGAACGAGATCTCGCTGACTTACGGAGGCGAGACGCGTGTGCGATGTGCGAGAGCCTCTCGAGTCCGAGCCCGATTCGTCGTCGCTCCGAGCGGTCCGTTCCCCGTTCGGATCGCTCCAACCACCGAGCTCGGCGAGCCTCCCCGTCGTGAACGTACGGAAGCCGAAACGAGCTTCCGTTCTTCGGTTCTTCGGTTCTTCTCGGCCGATGGTGGGTCCTGCCTCGAACCTGATTAGGCACCCCCGTTTAGGAGCCGAAGACGGTAGTTCGGGCTCTTCTCGCTAGGTTGAAGGCTGCTGAAATCCTTCGCCGAGCTTCTCCGCTCCGAGCTGTCGTTCGACGGTTCAACGCGATCGCCGTCTCGTTTACGTAAACCCTTGCGCGCTGTTCTCCTTCGAAGCGCGCTCGTACCCTCGCTCTCGGGAGCACGCGCTTCGTCGAATGTCGCAACGTCGCGCGCGAACCCGACTTGAAGGAGCATCACGATGAAACGAACGATCACACGCGGCGCTGCGCTCACCGTGCTCGCCGGCCTCGTTGCAACCACGGCTCTCTCGGTCGAGAGCGCAGAGGCTCAGCCCGCCGCCAATGGGACGTATTACATCGTGAACCTCAAGGCCTCGAACGGTCAGTTCGTCGTCGCCGAATACGGCGGCGGCCGCGAGGTCAAAGCCGATCGGAACGCCGCCGGCGACTGGGAGCGCTTCGTCCTCATCGATCTGAACGGCGGCGAGCTTCAGCAAGGCGACAAGGTCCGCCTCCGCGCGCAGAACGGGAAGTTCGTCGTCGCCGAGAACGGGCTCATCAAGGCCAACCGCGACGCAGGCAGCACGTGGGAGACCTTCACCATCCATAAGCCGGGGACCGGCCTCACCCCCATCAAGTCGGACGACAAAGTCATCCTGGCCGCCTGGGACAACCGCTGGGTCTGCGCCGAAAACGGCGGAGGCCGCGAGGTCAAGGCGGACCGCCATCAGGCGTCCACGTGGGAGGCGTTCACGCTCGTCATCCGCAGCCGGCTGGCGAAGGACCCGAGCCCGCTAGGCACGACCTGGACGCCCCCTCCTCCGCCGCCCGCTCCTCCGCCGCCCGCCATTCCGTCCGTCCCCGCCGGATACCGCTGGCTCGGCAATCCGCAGTGCAGCCCGCAGACACGCCTCACGGCCTACCTCACGCGCGACGCGGCGACCGGCTACTATTACTGCTGCGAGCTCACCGCCAACCAGAACGCGAACACCGCCCACTGCGGATCGGGTCACATCGAGTTCCAACCCGACTGTAGGCAGTACGCGCCGAGGGGCCAGTTCATGCAGCCCCACGGCTGCCTCGAGCGGAGCCCCTGATCCTCCGTCGTCGCTTCACGCGCGCGCGCGTCACGCGGGTCTACCAGCGCGTGCAGGAGATCCTCGCCCTCGCATCCGACTACCGCGAGAGCGATCGCGAAGCGCAAGTCTTCTTCGCCAAGATGCACTACTCGGACGATAGGGAGATCGACTCGTCCGTCTGGGCCCGAGCTCGTGAAGGCCCTGTCGCTTCCTCATCGTCGCTTCCGCGTCGGGGCGAGGGGTCTTCGGTCCACGTCAGCTCGAGCCGCCGATCGGAGGCGCTCAGGACGCGCGAGCGGCCCCGAGCGTCGCGACGAACCTCGCGTCATCGCCGAGCGCGGTCCGAACCGCGGCGACGAGCGCGACGAGCGCATCGCGATCCTTCGAAACGGCAGAGAACATGGCGGCTTCGGGATCGAGCTCGATCCGCCGACGGAGCTTGGGGTCGGCGTCGAGCAAAGCGTCGATCCACGCAGCGATCCCATGACCATTCGGCTCCAACCGTCGCTCGAACGCGGATCGACGACGGCCGAGCAGCGCGCGGAAGTCGCTCGTGACGAGCGAATAGAGCGGGCCGAGGTGGAGGACGAGCGTGAACGGCGCGAGGCCACCGTCGAGCTCCGGCCGAAAGCCGCTCTTTTGCCGGCTCGTGCAGCGCGACATCGCGAAGCGCGAGGCCGCAGACCCGCGGCGCTCGCCTTTCCTTCCCGAGACGATCTCCGTGTCATGTGCTCGAGCTCGCGCGGGACCGTCGATCCGAAGAGCGACGTCGGATCCCCCGATGATCGCTCCGCCCTCGATGACGACGTTCGCCTTCCCTTCGATCGTGAGCGCACACGCCTTACCGGACACGCGTGACCCCACGATCACGGCTCGACTGTCGACGGCCGCGACGGCGTTCTCGCCGCCGACGACATCGCACGTGGCAAGCACGAGCGACGCGCCGCCGCTCAGCTGCACCGCATTGGCCGACGGGCCTTGGATCCGCGAGCTCTCGACCGCCATGACGCCCCCGTCGATCGCAAGTCCGGTCGTGCCTCTCCGGATGCTGCTGGCAGCGAGCGCGAAGCGCGCATCTTTGCCAACGCGCACGCCAATGTCGGCGGCCCGGATGTCGATCTTGGTCCCGGCGGCGTTCGCACTGCCGTCATCGAGCCAGATGGCGGCTCGCCCGGCGGAGGCGATCGCGACATCACGAAGCTGCACGCGGCGCGAGCCGACGATCGTGACGCCGTCGAAGACCACGCCGTCGATCCGCGACTCCGAGAGCTCGAGCTCGGCGTCGGCGACGAGCACGCCGCTCCCCTTCACGCCCTTCAGGCCGAGCTTCGTCGCGGTGACCCGAGCCTTGGCCGCGATCTCGAGGCCATTCCTCGAGGTCTTTCCGATCCGGACCTCCTCGAGCCGCGCGCCACCGCCGCGGACGAGGATCCCCGTATCGACATTCTCGATGACGCACGAGGCCATCGTCAGCTCGCCTCCGGAGACCTGGGCTCCGCTCCAGCCACCCTTCGTGAACGAGCAGCAGCGCGCTGTCGCTTTCGCTCCGTCGACGAGCAGACCGGCCTCTTTCGCGCCGACGACCGTGCACTCGTCGAGGGTGACGTCGCTCTCCTTCTCCGCCGAGACGCCGAGGCGGCTCGACTGGACCACCGCGAGCCGCGTCGCGTGGAGCCATGCGCGGTCGTAGACGCTGACGCCGATGCCGACACCTTCGAGCAAGACGTCATCGAAGAACGCCATCGTATCGGGGTCGTAGACCGCCACGCCCTGTGTCCGCGATTGAACGCGGCAGTGCTCGAGCCTCAACACGCCACGGGCACGCACGCAAACGGCTGCGCGATCGTTCGACGTGCTCTCCCAAGCGATGTTCCGCGCGACGACACCGACATCGTCCACGAAGAGCGCATGGTCCGCGCGAGAGACAACGACGACGCGCCCTTTTCCGACGAGCTCGACATCGACCTCGGGCTTCAACGACTCCAAGTAGGTGCCGGCGTCGATCTCGAGGACGTCGCCATCTCCCGCCGCGCGAAGCGCTCGATCGATCGTCGTGTGCTCTCGTCCCTTCCCGACGTGTAGCACGCGACCGTGATGAACCGGCGGCGCGACGCGCGCCGCGCGCGTCTTCCAGGGAGCGATCATCCACGGGCTCGTTCCTTCCACGGCGAGCGCCGCGACGATCCTCGCCTCGTCATCCTTGCCGCGACCAGGTTTGCCATGAAACGCCTGGCGCCCGAGCACGAAGTCGGCGCCGTACGCCTCCCACGATCGATACCGTGAGCGGGCGATCGCGCCGGCGCGCTCGACCAAGGACCACGCCTCGCGAGCGTCGAGCATGAACGCGGCATACGCAGCTCCTGCCCACGCCGCGGCACGGACGAGATCCCACGAGGGCCGCTCGGCGCGCGGCGCGCGTTCGAGCAGCGCGTCGATGCGCGCCTGCGCCTCTAGCCCGGTCACGATGCCGAGCCCGCGCAGCATCCGGTACGTCGGTGCACCTCCGCGTGGGGCGCCACCGAGGACGTCGAGGCGCTGGCCGTTCAGCCGCGCGAGCGGCGCGGAGACGCCGAGCAGCCACGACTGCCCAATCGACAGCGACAGCTCCGGCGCGACTCGTCTGGCCATCGCGACGAATCGTTCACGATCACGCTCGTCCCCGAAATCGAAAAGCGCCGCCCCGAGCGACGGGAGCGCACCGCCACGCCAGGCCGACCGCTACGGGCTCGCGTACGCCGCGCGCCACGTCTCGACGGCCGCGAGCTCCGCGTCAGCTCCAAGGGCTGATGGGTCTCCCGCCGGCGTTCCGCCTGCCCGATGATTGTCGTGACAGTGCAACCCGCGTGAGTGGTCCTCGTCGGGGTCGGCCTCGTCACGCGTACACGTCCTACTTCTGCGCGACGGAGTGACAACGCCCCGTCCCTGCCTCACTGGGGCGCAGGGTACTTCTTTCGGAGCGCCGCGACCGCAGGGGTGACGGCGCCGCCGACGATGCCGAAGCAGTCACCGAGGAGGGCCGCGATCTCTTCGTCGGTCCCGCCGGTGACTGCGTTGCGAAGGCCCATCGCCTTCGCCATGAAGCTCGGATCGGCCGCCATGCTCCGTTGAAAGTGCGTCGCCGCGTCCCCGCCCGCCGCCTTGTCGAGACCGAGGAGCTCCTCGAGTACCTCGCCCGCGCGCGCCGTGTCGTTGCCCATGATCGCGCCGGCGAAGTCACGGAAGGTCAGTTCGGACATGGGCGCATCGTATCGAGGATCGCGTCAGCGAGTCGAAGCAAGGCTCGAACGTCATGAGGACGACCTGGCGAAGCGATCGAGATCGAGATCGAGCTCGACGAAGATCGACGCGCACGAAGCGCAACGAGAGCCACGCCCCCCGTTGACTCGAGCTTCACGGGTCGCTGCAGCCTAAAGCGGCTCCCCTCCCAGCTCCACCAGGGCGATTCAGATGAGGGACGCGCGCCCGTCGATTGCTACGCTTTCCGCGATGAGCCGCGAACGATGGAGTGCGTCGGGAGTCTCCCCGTTCTTCACGGAGCGAGCGCGGACCCGCGCCCCGCAGATCCTCTCGTACGCAGCCGTCGGCGGCGCCGCCCTCCTCGTCGCTCCGAGCGGGGAGGTTGTCATGATGAGCGGGAGCGTCGTCGGGCTGGACGTCGACGGAGTGGCTCATCTCGCGAACGGCACCACTTCGGCTTCGCGCCGATCATTCAAGGTTGGCAGCGCATGCGTTCACGTCACGCCGATCACGGCGGGCTGGACTCTCTGCGCCATTTCGAGCGGGATCGAGCCACGAATCATCCTCGAACGGCTACGGCGGGCGAGCGCGGTCATGGCACTCGCGCTCGTCGATGGTGGCTCGCAAGGATCACCCGACGGAGGAGCTGCTCCGAGCGGTAGCCCCGCCGAGATCGCAATCCCGATCCGTCAGCGCGCGAATTGACTCGAGTGGCCGGGAGCCATGCGCGTTGTGCACCGGTTGTGCAGCGACTCGTTGAGCGCGTTGCGCCGGTACAGGCTCGAGCGTGATCCTGTCGTTCCTCGTCGAGAAGCTCTAGCATCGGCGCATGCGCGCGAGAGCTTTCGTGATCGGTGTCGTGGCGGTGTTCGCCGCGGCGTTCTTGGCTTGTTCGGACGACGCGGAGTCGCCGAACGACGTGACCGCCGACGACGCGGGCACCGTCGACGGGGCGATGGGCAATGACGGCTCCTCTCCCGACGACGCCGCCACCGGTGATGCGGACGCGCAGGCCGACGCGGACTCCGACGCAGACGCGGCGTCCTCCAGGGTCATCTTCGGGAACCCTTCGATCACGACGGAGGGCAACCCGAGCGGCCAGCCCTTTGCGAACGGTTACTTGCTCGGCCACTCGATCGTCACGACGTCGAGCTTCACGCTGACGAGGCTGGCGGTGAACGCCCTCGATCCGGGGCCGAGCGTGGTGCTCGCGCTCTACGCCGATTCAGCCGGGGCGCCAGGCGCGCTCGTCACGTCGACCGCGACCGCGACGCTGGTCTCCGGCCGGAACGAGCTCCCGGTCACGTCGCCGGTCGTGCTCCCAGCCGGGACCTACTGGATCGCCGCGACGTACAGCGCGGACGCGAAGATCGCGAACGGCAACGACAACGCCACCATGACCGCGTTCACAGCGCACACGTTCGGCGATCCCCTGCCCGATCCCTTCTTGGCGACGACGCAAACCAGCGATCAGATCGGGCTCTACCTCGTCGGAACGCCGTAGCGGCGAACCACGACCCGAGGTCGTCGCTCGCACGGTCGGCGACGCCGGACTGCGCGATGTCGTCGCGGCGCGGACAGCATCGCGCCCGGCTCGAGCATCGTGGCCTGATCGCTCGACGTCTCGCTAGCTTGGGCAGATGGTAGTGAGCCGGCGGATCGTTGCGACGCGGATACCGCGAGAGCTTCCACCAGGAACCAGGAACCGACGATCCCCCCGAGCCCGCACACCACGATTGCGCAGTCTTCCGACCCACGGGGGGAGGCAAATCCGAACCGGATTGAATGGACGACGCACTGCGTCCGTCTCTCACCTCGGAGAAAAAATCCCCAGTGAAATCCTGCCTCCTCGTGTTCGCCATCGCCATCGGATCCTTCGCCTGCCGCTCGACGGCGCCGACCGTCGAGATGACGGCGAACAGCCCGGCCCCCACAACCTCGCTGTCGTCGTTCACGGAGCAAGCTGCCCCGGTGCAAGGGCGAGCCGATTCGGTGCTCGAGCTCCGGCTGGTTGGCGACTCCGCGGAGCTCCCCGAGTTCCCCGCGATGGACGGGACGAAGCTTCAGCTCGAGAAGGACGTGCTCGTGTCGGCGAAGGACGTCGCGAGCGCACGGACGTTCGGGGCGAGCGGGGCGACCGTCCATGTGAAGCTCACCCCCGAAGCGAGCGCCTCGTTCGCGGAGGCCACGCGCCGTCATCGCGGCAAGCGTCTCGCCATCGTCGTCGATGGGGAGATCGCCCAAGCGCCGGTGATCACGTCGGCGATCGAAGGCGGCAACATCAGCATCGACACGCGCAGCGACAAGGAGGCCTCGGCTCTCGTCCAGGCCCTCCAGCAACCACAGTGAGCGCGGCGACGTGACACGAGGCTCGGGTCCGCATCGCGGCCCCGGCGTTCCGAACGGCGCGAGCTGCATCCGTCGCTCTCGCCTGACTCATCGGGTCGATGGTCGCTCTGGAGCGGTCATCGCCCGGCAGCCGACGCTCGCCCGCTGGCTGCGTATCGCGTGACCGTGCGGGCGAGGGCGTCGTGCGCGGGTGAAGAGGCCGCGCGCCCAAGCCACCCAACGTCACCCCTCGCCTTCAGGCGAAGACGCGAACAGACGTTTCATGAATCGCTCGCGTCCGTTGAGAAAATCGCGAGTGAGTTGGACGTGCTCCGTCTGGTCGTACTCGACACGAGCAATCCCATTGTCGTCGAGGTGATAGATGGTCGCTCCGGGGTACGCCAAGACGATCGGAGCGTGCGTGGCGATGATGAACTGCGATCCCGCTTCGACCAGCGCGTGCATGCTGACGAGCAGAGAGAGTTGCCGCGAGGGCGACAGCGCGGCCTCGGGCTCGTCCAGAATGTAGAGGCCGTTCGCACCGAAGCGATGCCTGACGAGCGCGAGGAACGACTCGCCGTGTGACTGCTCGTGCAGCGAGCGCTCGCCGTAGTGCTCCCCGACCTCCGGCCCGAGCCGCTCGATCTCCGTCGCGACGTTGTAGAAGCTCTCCGCTCGCAGGAAGAAGCCCGTCTTCGGCCGATGTGTCCTGGCGAGCCGCAAGCAGCGATGGAGCGGAGAGTCCGAGCGGCGCGTCGCGAAGTTGAAGTTCACGGTGCCGCCCTCGGCGTTGAAGCCAGACGCCACCGCGATCGCCTCCAGGATCGTGGACTTCCCCGAGCCGTTCTCGCCGACGAAGTAGGTCACCGGCGCGAGGGCGAGACCGTCGAGCGCCTGAACGGCCGCAAGGCTGAACGGATACTCGTCCGGCTGCTCGATGCGCTCGCGTACGAGAAGGATGCTCCTGATGAACGGTGGCTCCGTGGCTGCGTGCTCGCGACCGGACATCGCGCACGAGTCTAGCAGGCGGCCTCCGCCCAACCCTTCAGCGCCGTGCGCCCGCGGAGTCGAACGCGCTCGCTCTCGCGAGGAGGGGCTCGCCGTGAACCAAGCTCAGACCAGGTGAGCCGCGGCAAGGTGAGCGCCGAGCGCAGCGTTGACTTCGTCGGCGAGCTGGATCGGCAGTGCATGAGAGGCCTGCCCCCACTCACGATAGGTGGCGCCCGGAATCGAGCCCGCGAGCGC
Organism: Labilithrix sp.; assembly: GCA_019637225.1. Lineage (GTDB taxonomy): Bacteria > Myxococcota_A > Polyangia > Polyangiales > Polyangiaceae > Labilithrix. The sequence continues at coordinate 128,017 of JAHBWC010000002.1, read as the reverse complement.
ACGTCCCACGCGTGCGGGCGCGATCGGATCGAGCGTGCCGCTCGCCACGAACGTCGGAGTCCCCGCAAGCTCGGAGAGACGGTCGCGCTCGTCGTGCGCACGCAACGCGGCGAGTTGGAGATCCGTCACGCTGGGCGGCGCCGCCAGGGATCGCCCGAAGACACTCTCGAGCTCCGTGGCGACCGCTTCAACGCCACGCGCTGCGATCTCGGCTTCGGGCATGACGAGGCGCGCGAATGCGTTGCGCCGCATCGCGCGGGTTCCAACGCGGGTGCAGAGGCCGAGCCAAACGAGCCGTGCGGAGGGCAGCGCGAGGTCGCGACCTCCCGCGAAGGTGCACAGCAGGGCAAGGCTTCGGGTCCGCTTGGGCGCGAGCAACGCGAATCGCTGGGCAACGACGCCGCCGAGGGAATGTCCCACCACATGCACGCGGTCGAGCCCGAGCGACTCGATGACGGCGAGCGCGTCCCGCGCCATCCGGTCGACGCTGAGCCCGTCGAGGCTGCCCTCGCTGCCTCCAATCCCTCGATGATCGACCGCGATGCATCGGTAGTCATGTGCGAGCGTTCGGACCTGCGGCTCCCACGCGCATCGGGCGACGCCGACTCCCTGGAGAAAGAGCACGGCCGGTCCATGACCGACGTCGTCGTAGTGGAGGCACGCATCGGGCGACTCGAAGGTGGGCATGGCACGGTTCCGGAGCCAAACTGACTGCGCTCATAATGAGCACAGTCATCTTTGGAGTCAATGGCGGCGACTCCTTGCTAGGATCCGCGCGATGTCGACCCTCTCGATGCGAGGCCGAGAAGCCAAGAAGGAGGACAAGCGCCGACGGATCCGCGCGGCTGCCGCGGCGCTTTTCCATTCGCAGGGCTACGAGGGCACGACGACGCGTGCCATCGCCGAGCGCGCCGGAATCGCCACCGGAACGCTCTTTCTCTACGTCCGCGACAAGGACGAGGCGCTCGCCTTGGTCTACGGCGACGACGTGGACGCCGTGCTTGCCGCACAGACGAAGAACCGCCCGTCGCGACTGCGCTTCGTCGCGGGCCTCGCTCACCGCTTTCGCGGGCTTTACGAGCTCTATGCACGACACTCCGATCTGGCGCTCCGGTTCGTGCGGCGAATTCCGACGCTCGAGGACGCCGAGAAGGCAGCCCACGACGAGCGGAACGAGCGGATGCTGGCGGTGATCCGCGACGAGGTCGTCCGGGCGATGGGCACGGGCGAGCTTCGCTCCGACCTCGACGTCGAGCTGGCCAAACGAACCCTCTTCGCGATCGTCCGCGTCCTCGTCTTCGGATGGCTCGCGGCCCCACCCGTCGCCGTCGATGCCGGCATTCGCGAGCTCGAGGTGACGCTGCGCCTGCTCGTGTCGGGACTCGGCGCGAGGCCCGAACCGCCGTCGCCGCGGAGCACGGCCAGGCGTCCTGCTCCGCGACGAGCTCGCTGAGCTCGTTCTCGGTCGCGCGCTCGAGCCACGTCGATACCTGCACCGGCGGCGACGCCGATCTGCGCTACCAGCGCAGGTAGGTCGCCTCGTTCCAGTTGCGACCACGAGGGCTCATTCAGCGAAACCACAGGCGATGAGAAGTGCACGCTCGACTTCGGGCCATCGGGCCTCGGAGAGCGTTGTCAGCGTAGAGCCGAGTCGCTCACGCCGAGCGAGCGAAACGTGATCGAGGTTCAAGGCACTTCACCCCTTCGCAATGAACTCCTCCCAACCCTCGCCTTCCCAAGCGAGCGGCTCTTCGTCCGAACCAAACTCGTCCTCGGACGCAGCAGCGCTTGCATACGAGGCCGCGTCCTCGTGCTCCGTGGCGGCGGCGCGCAGGGCGAGGCGGGCCAGCCGGATCCGCTCGTCGTGAGGGAGCTTGAGCAGGAGCGGCCAAAAATCGCGGGCGGTCAGCTCTTGCGCCATGATTCGCAAGTATAGCTCATCGCCCCCCTGCACGAGGGGCGCGCTCCAAAGAAAGCGCTCCAAGATGGCGGTGCGCTCCACGGCTCCGATGCGCTCTTGCGTACTCGTCCGGCTGCTCGATGCGCTCGCGTACGAGAACGATGCTCCTGATGAACGGTGGCTCCGTGGCTGCGTGCTCGCGACCGGACATCGCGCACGAGTCTAGCAGGCGGCCTCCGCCCACCCCTCCAGCGCTGTGCGCCCGCGGAGTCGAACGCGGCTGGCGCTCGACTACTTCCGGGTCTCCTCGGTCGGCTTCCCGTAGCGAGCCGGCTCGCGGGCGTCAGCCGCCCTCCGTCGTCACGTGGCAGCGAAGCGATCCTGCTGACCCGATGCGTGCCAGTCACGCGACGGGCAACGCCACGTGGAAGACGCTGCCGCGCCCCACGACGCCATCAACCCATATGCGTCCGTCGTGCGCATCAACGACGGCGCGGCAGATGTAGAGACCCAGACCATGTCCGCCGCTCCTCTGATTCGGCAGCTGGTAGAACCGGTCAAAGATTGCGCTCCGATCGCTCTCCGCGATTCCGGGCCCGGTGTCTCGCACCGAAAACCGGAGCTCGTCGTCGTCGCGGTGTGCCTCTACCTCGACATGTCCACCGGCCAGCGTGAACTTGATGGCGTTGGCGACGAGGTTTGCGAGGACTTGATATATCCTGTCGCTGTCGAGCCAGACGGTCGCGGGCCCAACTTTGCTGTTCACGTCGAGCGAGATGCTCTTTGCATGTGCCACGGGAGTGAAAGCCTCGCGAATGTCCTCGAGAAGCAGATCTACATTGCTGGGCTTCTTGTCGATGGAGAGCCGACCGTAGCCGATGCGTGCGACATCGAGCAGGTCGGTCACCAAGCGCAGCATCCGCTGTGACGACCGAGAGATGCGTCGCGCATCGACATCATCGAGCTCGCGATTGCATGTCTCGATTCTCGTGCGTCGCAACATCGTCTCCGCACTCATGCTGACGATGCCGATGAGATTGCGAAGCTCGTGACTGATCGAGGCCAAGGCGTCGTCTCGGGCATCGACCTGCTCATCGGCGCGCTCGCGTTCGACCCGAAGGTCCTCGTTCGTTTGATCACGCTCGGCGGACAGAAGCTCGGCAATTGCGCGCCTCCGTGCCGATCGCTCGGCCTTGAGCTTCGCGTCGGCAACCGCTCGCTCGTGTTCCAACGCCTCGTCGTGGAGCCGACGTTCCGCTTCTAGCTGAGCGCGGTCATGCGGCGGGAGCGTGCGCGTGACCTCGGCATCCGTCTGCGATCGGGAGCGATATCGCACTTCTTCATTGGCGACGCGCGCTCTGGCCAGATCGGAGTCGACCTTGGCCTCTACCTGCCTCCTATGATGCTCGAGCACGCGATCTGCGGCGTGCCTCTCGCCGGCAAGGCTTTGGTCCGTGAGCTCTCTCTCCGGCTTCTCGCTCTCCGTGCCCATGCCACTCGTCTAGCAACGCGGTCGAAGCGGATCATGCTCGGCTGTGCGACCCGCTCCAGGGACTGGACCAGCAGGGCTCAACGGCACGGTGTCGGCGGAAGAGCCGGTTCACTGCACCGATCGGCGTGAGAGCGAGATCCGCTTTCGCGCGAGGTCGACGGCGAGGACCTTCACCTTCACGCGGTCGCCGACGTGCGCGACCTCGTGGGGATCCTTGACGAAGCGATCGGCGAGCTCCGAGACGTGGACGAGGCCGTCTTGTTTCACGCCGAGATCGACGAAGGCGCCGAACGCGGTCACGTTCGTCACGATCCCGTCGAGGAGCATGCCCGGTTTGACGTCCTCGATCGCGCGGACGTCGTCGCGGAACTTCGGAGGCTCGAAGGCGCTGCGGGGATCGCGCCCCGGCTTGGCCAGCTCTCTCCGGATGTCCTCGAGCGTGGGGAGCCCGACGTCAGCGCTCGCGTACGAAGCCCACGGGATCTTCGCGAGGAGCGCGTCGTTGCCGACGAGGGCGCCCGGCGCGACGCCGGCGTCCTTCGCGATGCGCTCGACGAGGCCATAACGTTCGGGGTGCACCGCGCTCCCGTCGAGCGGGTTCTTGGCGTCGCGGACGCGCACGAAGCCCGCGGCCTGCTCGAACGCTTTCGGGCCGAGGCCGGAGACCTCGAGCAGCTCCTTTCGCGAACGGAAGGCGCCCTTCTTCTGCCGGTGGGCGACGATCTTCTTCGCGAGGGACGCGCCGATGCCGGCGACATGAGCAAGGAGGAGCGCGCTCGCGGTGTTGAGCTCCACGCCGACGGCGTTCACGCAGCTCTCGATGACCTCGTCGAGCTTGCGCGCGAGCAGCGTCTGATCGACGTCGTGCTGGTACTGCCCGACGCCGATCGCCTTGGGATCGATCTTCACGAGCTCGGCGAGAGGATCCTGCAAGCGTCGCGCGATCGAGACCGCGCCGCGCACCGTGAGGTCGACGTCGGGCAGCTCCTCGCGAGCGACGTCGCTCGCCGAGTAGACGCTCGCGCCGGACTCGCTGACGAGGACCACCACCACGCTGTCGCCGAGCGCGGCGTCGCGGAGGACCTGGCGGCAGAAGTCCTCGGTCTCGCGGCCGTGCGTGCCGTTGCCGACGGCGATCGCGAACGGCGCGTGCTTCTTCACGAGATCGAGGATGGTGCGCTTCGCGTGCTCGCGTGCGCTATCGCCGGTCACGAGGTTGATGAGCGTGTGTGTCTGCAGCTTGCCGGTGTCGTCGACGACGACGCACTTGCAGCCTGTCCGCTGCCCCGGATCGATCCCGAGGACGACGCGGCGTCCGAGCGGCGCAGCGAGCAGCAGCTTGCCGAGGTTCTCTGCGAAGACGCCCACGGCCGCCACGTCCGAGCGGCTCTTGAGGTCGTCGCGGACGTCGCCCTCGATCGACGGCAGGAGCAGCCGCTTCATCGAGTCGTGGACCGCCTCCTCCAGCTCGCCGGCGAAGGGAGAGCTCCGGCGCACGCCAACACGCGAGGAGAGCTCGCGCGCGAGCGCGTCGTCGTCCACGCGGACCTTCGCGCGGAGCACGCCCTCGGTTTCGCCCCGGACGATCGCGAGCCAGCGATGCGACGGGATCGTCTTCGCGCGCTCCGAGTAGTCGTAGTAGGCCTCGAACTTCGTCGGTTGCTTCGCCGCGACCTGCGCCTTGACCTTCGATTTGACGGCGACCGACTCGACGAGGCCTTCACGCTCGAAGCGAGATCGCACGAGCGCGCGCGTGTCGCTTCGTTCGGCGACGATCTCCGCGACGATGTCGCGCGCGCCGGCGAGCGCCGCCGCGACGTCGGGGACCTCTCTCTTCGCGTCGACGTAGCGGGTTGCTTCGGACGCAGGGTTGCCCGAGGGCGGCTGCGCGAGGATGCGCTCGGCGAGGGGCGCGAGGCCACGCTCGCGCGCGGTGCCGGCGCGCGTCTTTCGCTTCGGCCGATACGGCAGGTAGAGATCCTCGAGCTCGGCGCGCGTGCGGCACCGCTCGATCGCCGCGCGGAGCTCGGGCGATAGCTTTCCTTGCGCCTCGATCGAGCCGAGGACCGCGCTCCGTCGTTCCTCGAGGGCGCCGAGCTGCTCGCGCTTCTCCTCGATCGCGCGGATCGCGACCTCGTCGAGGCCCTGCGTCTGCTCCTTCCGATACCGCGCGATGAACGGCACCGTGGCGCCGCCGGAGAGGAGCTGGATGACGGCGCGAACGGCGGCGGGAGCGAGGCGAAGCTCTTCGGCGACACGCGGGGCGAGATCGATCGCGGGTGAGTCTTCGGACGCCGCCATGAGCGGCCTTCTTACCATGCCTCACGCCGCGGCTGGCCCCAGGGAGCCTTGAAGCCGAAGAGCCAGAGGGCGCTCGCGCAGCGCTTGCCACTCGTCACGAAAGTGCCGCGAAGGAGCGATCGCGAAGCTGACCGCCGAGCGCCGGGTCGGGCCGAGCGAAAAACTCAGGCGTTTCGTGGGAAGATCCTCTACTCGTCTCGAGCGTAGGAGGGTTTGATGCAGGCGCGGGCGCTCGTGATCGTTCTTGTCCTCGGAGGGTGCGGACCGACTCCGCACGTCGCGTCGCCTCCGGCGGGCGCGTCGCCAGCTGCGTCGGCCGGTTCGAGCGCGCAGGCGCTTACGCTCGTCTCGGTGGCGCAAGGCGGTGATGGGATCCGCGTGCAAGCCGACGACGGGCGCCGGTTCAACGTGTATCACCCGCAGTACTGGCCCACGGTGTTGGCAGAAGACCACGATCCGGCGGCCGCGATCGCCGCGGGACGCGCTCCGGACCATCGCGTGACCCCTTATTCGATGACCGATCCGTTCGTGGCCACGATGATCGCGAGCCTCGAGAGCGCTCGAGGTCCAAACGTCGATCCGACGGCCGCCAAAGCGGCGATTCGACGCCTGAGCATCGCGCCGCTCGTCATGGATCCCGATTGGAGCAACACGATGTTGACGAGCGTCACGCCGGCGGGCCCCTCCGCGTTCGCGCTCGAGATCCTGAAGCGAGGGACTCCGCTCGAGGCGAGCGTTGGACGCTCCGCGAGCGCCGGCTACGAAGCGCCGCGGTACGAGCACGCATCGCACGCGAGCGTCGAGGGCCGAAGCATCGATGCAGCCACGTTCGCGACGATCCTCGAACAAGGCGGCCTCGGCCCTCGCGCCACTCCAGGCATGCGCGCCCAGGTCCTCGCCGTGCTGCGCAAGCCCACCGTTCGGACCGACGCACCCTCGGAGTGACGCGCGGAGCCACACGCGTCGAGGTACAGGAGCGTCCGCGCACCGAGGCCGCGGCGACGTCGGCTCCGCCTGACGCGTGAAGCGTCAGTGCGCATCCACGATCGCGTCGCGCGCCCTTCGCGGCGCCAACTCGACGATCTCCACCAACCGTGACCGCGACATTTGCGGCGGTCCGGGGCCTCTCGCCACAGGCGCTCTCGCGCGATTTCTATCCAGATGAATCTGGAATGCAGCAATCGCTGAAATTGCTTTCGGGAGCGTCGTCATCACCGGAGGTTTACCGATGAGGCTCTGGACTGTTGCACTGATTGTCGGCGTGGGGTGTGCGTCTGCAGAGCGGGACGACACGACCCACGCGGACTTGGCGAGACGAGAGGAAGCGCCATCTCCCGAGCCAGCGCCCGTGCCCGCGTCCGAGTACAAGTGGCACGAGCGCGACGGTGGTGGCGTCGCCGCACCTGCTGTTGCAGAGGCGCCTCCGAAAGCGCCCAGACCGTTTGACCTCACTTCCGCAAAGGTCGTGCACGCCGGCTGCGTCCCGTGGCTCGCAAGGGTTCCCGACGAGACGAGGAAGTGTCTCGGAGAGTCGGTGGTCATTGGGGACTGCGGATCGACTCACATGAACAGTATCGGACCGCCCTGCTTCAAGCGCATCGAGGACGGTGCTCTTACCTGGATGTTTGGGTATCCATCGCTCACTGAGGACGATGGTTGGGCGGTGTGCAACGCCGCAGATTGGGAGAAGAGGTCATGGCCCTCTTGTGGCGACTGACGTCGCTCGAGCGTCGCGACCTCCGGCGATCAAGCCTGGAAGGACGAGCGAGTGCCCGCCGGGGGTTCGCGAGCGAGCGGTGAGGCTGGAGCACGAGCCGCTCGGATCGCACGGCCCCCGTACCGTCAGGGAAGGCCCTCTACCTCGACGGGACGCGCGGCGCAGAGGAGGCCCTCGACCGATTCGACGTCGAGCGCCGCGGCGTGGCCGAGCTGGCCATACTGGTTCGCGCCCCACGCGAGGATGCGATGCTCGCCGGCGAGCAGGAAGGTCCCGTTCACGCCGGCGACGAGGCGCGTTCCCTTTGCGTCGGGGAGCATCGCTGCGCTCTCGGAGCACGGCTTGCCGTTGCACGACTGCTGCCCCGCGAAGCCGCCGCGACCGAGCGAGCCGAGGTGCGCGTCACCCCAGCACCAGACGTCGTTCGTGCTGGTGCGCGCGCACGCGTGGCGCGCGCCGGCGGCGATCTCGACGACCGTGCTCGGGAGCCCGGGAATGGGCGTGACCGCCTCGGGAAGGTTGCCGAGGGGCTTCACCGCGTAACCCGCGAAGCCGAAGGCCGCGACGCTGCCGTCCGTCCGCGCGATCACGGAGGTGCCGTCGGCGATCCCGATGGTCGCGATGTTGGCGTCAGGCACGATCGACGGCTCCCCCGCCTCCGCGAAGCACCGGCAGGTCTCGGAGTCGGGATCGCGTCCGATCATCCAGAACTCGGCTGCGCCCCAGCAGGACAGCTCGTTCGACTCGAGCACGACGCACAGGCCGAGGTTGCCGCCTTGCGGCGCGGCCGTGAGGAAGCGCGCCGAGTCGATCCCTTGCACGCGGACGGGCGTGGCCGACCTTCCCGGCGACAAGTCCCCGCTCCCGAGCTGTCCGACGTCGTTGCGGCCCCAGCAGTAGACCTTGCCGCTCTGCAGGCGCGCGCACGTCACGGCCCGCGTCTCGTCGCCTCCGGCGGCGAGCTGCACGACGGCGTCGCCGGCGGGCAAGCCCGTGACCGCGACCGGCGTCGCGCTGCAGCTCACGCCGCCGCACGACTCGTCGCCCGTCGAATGCCCGAGCTGCAGATGCGCGTTCGAGCCCCAGCAGCTCACGGCACCGGTGGCGTGCGCGACGCAGGCCCACGCGTCGCCGACCGCGACGCGCTTCGCGTCGGTGATTCCGTCGACGCGCAACGGGCGTCGCGAGCACGGCCGCGCATCCGCGCAGGTCTCCGGAGCGGTCGCCGCTCCGAGCTGCTTGCGATGGTTGGCGCCCCAACAGTAGACCGATCCGTTTGCGACGACGATGCACGTCGACGAGTTGCCGGCCGCCAGGTCGACGATGGCCGTGTCCGGATTCGCGGAGCCGTCCGAGCCGCCGCCGTCGACCGCCGATCCGTCCTCCGCTGCCGCCGCGTCAGGCCCGGGCGTCCCGTCTCCAGGTTGGTTCGAGGAGCCGAACTCGGTGCACGCCGCCCAGCAAGCCGCAAAGGCACAGACGAGCCGAACGAGGGAGCCCCGCGCCGGGAAAGCCATGCGTCCCATTCTATCGAACGCTCGCGAAGAGGCATGGGTGGGATCCGTCACGGACGCGGGAAGGTCGTACATCGGTGCCCTCCAACCGAAGGTCGACGGACGCAGCGTCGCAGGAGGTCGGCCGCTCGCCGACCGCGACGACGCTGGACAACGCGTAACGACTTCGTTACACATCACGCCGTGGACGCCGTCGCTCGAGCGCTCGCCGATCCGATCCGCCGCGAGATCCTCGTGATGCTTCACGAGGCGCCGCGCACGGCCGGCGCGATCGCCGAGACGTTCGACGTGAGCCGCCCCGCCGTCAGCCGGCACCTCCGGGTGCTCCGCGAGGCGGGCCTCGTGCGTGACACCGTGAGCGGCCGCGAGCGTGAGTACACGCTCGCCCTCGAGGCCCTCGCGCCACTCGAAGCGTTCCTCGCAGAGCTCCGCGGACCGAGCGTCTGGAGCCGCCGCCTCGATGCGCTCGAGACCGAAGTTCACCGCGTTCGGCGGCGGCGCGAGGCCCGCGAGCAGGCCACCGAAGACAACACACGAACCAAGACCACGAAGAGGAAGACAGGATGAACCCGAAGCCCACCGGCCGCCTCCGCGGCGACGATCTCGTTCTCACCCGAACCTTCCGCGCGCCGATCGCCGACGTCTGGACGAGCGTGACCAGCTCCGAGAGCACCGCGCGCTGGTTCGGCCCCTGGGAACGAACCGACGACGACTCGAAGATCCGCATCCAGATGGCCTTCGAGGACGGCAAGCCGTGGCTCGACGGCACGATCGAAGAGTGCGAAGCGCCGCATCGCCTCGCCGTCCGGACGAAGAGCGCGTACGGCGAGAAGCTCCTCTCGATGACGCTCAGCGAGGCCGCCGGAACGACGACCCTCGAGTTCGTTCACCACAGCGTCAACCGCAACGCCGTGGGCGAGCTCGGTCCCGGCTGGGAGTACTACCTCGACCAGCTCGTCGCGTCGCGCGAGGGACAGCCGCTCCCGACGTTCGACGCGTACTATCCCGCGCAGAAGTCCTACTTCACCTCGCTCGAAGGGTGAGTTCCTCGACCCAAGGCTTTGACTTGCGCGCTCTGCCAAGCGCGGTCGTCGGCGTTGACACGATGATTGACCATGGGGACCATGAGACATGCGCCCGTCGCTCTGGTGGTTCACTGCGGCCGGCGTGATCGGCGGCGTCGCATGCCTCGGAGAGGATCCGGACCCCGCTCAAGCCTCGAGCATCCAGGACGGCGGCTTCGACGCTCCGGAGGACGCGGGGGTCGACGATGTCGTGCAGCGGTCGTGCAGCCATCGTGACCGGTTCACGTCGTCCATGCTCGTGCCGAACGTGAACACCAAGGAGAGCGACGGGCTCGCGTCATTGACCGCGGACGAGACGGCGATCTTCCTCACCCGAAGCAAGACCGGCGACGCTGGGACTCGAGTATTCACAGCCTCCCGCGCGTCCCGACAGAACGCGTTCGACGTCCCACGACCCGTTGACGAGCTCACGGGAGGCGCCGGGGACCTCCATCCCTGGATCACGGGTGACGGGAAGACGCTCTTCTTCGCCCGAGCGCTCGACGGTGGCGTCTACAAGATTCACCAGGCGTCACGCTCTACGCCGGACGCGACCTTCGGACCTGCGTCGGAGGTTCCAGGCGTCAACTCGGACGAATACGACAGCCTCAGTCCATCCGTGAGCGACGACCTGGGCGAGATGATCTTCTCGTCGAACCGCAACGGTGGGTACCGCATCTATCGGAGCGCGTCGTTCCAGCAGCCCGTCGAGGTCACGGAGCTCTCCGGCTTGATGGGGGGCGGTCGCGGCTTTCGCGGGACCGTCCTCCACGCCTCCGGTCTCTATCTCTATTTCGGGTTGAGCGAGACGCCGACGTTGAGCAGCGGCTACCGCCAGGTGTGGGTCGCCGAGCGGGAGAGCCGCGAACAGCCGTTTCGCAACGCCCGCCCCGCCGACGAGATCAACATCGACGGCGCCTCGCTCCCGGTTTGGATCTCGCCGGATCTCTGCCGTCTCTACGTGAGCCAGGATCGCGCGGACGGCGGCGTGGGCAGCACTGACATCTGGATGTACTCGCGTTCACCATGACCGCGCACGCGGCGCTCGAGCGAGACATCGCCGAGCGTCGTGGACGAGGGCTGATCAGGCGGCGAGCGACGCGGGGCGATCTCGGAAGTGAGCCACGCGCAACTCAGCGGAAGGCGGAAAGATTGCCGAATCGGACCAAACGGTAGAAGGTTCCCACCGTGCTCCTATCCCTCGCCTTCTTCCGCCGTCTCCGTTTCCTCGCCGTGCCCGTCTCCCTGACGGCCGGTATCATCGGCGTCGATCTTGTCGGCCTGAGTGTCGGAACCGGGTGCTCCTCCTCAACGGACCCCACTCCCGCTGCCGACGCCGGAGCCGCGCCGCAATGCCTACAGCAGGAGCGGCAGTGCTCGTGCAGCAACATCAGCGGCCTGGATGGCGGCGCCATCGACGCCTGCACGGCCGAATCTCAGGGCGCTGAAGCGGTCTGCTGCTCCAATGAGCAAGTCTGCGCCTGCTTCGCGGCCTGGAACGTCGTGTGCAAGCGCTCGGGCAACGGATTGTGCACCTGCGACGGGGACATCTACGCTCTCAAGGCTGACGAGCAACCAGTGGCGAAGTGCTCGCCGGAGCAGGCGGACGGCGGTGCCACCGAGGTGTGCTGTCGGACAAGGGAACCCGGCGCAGCCGGACCGAGGTGCGTTTGTGGTCTTGGCTCGTGTTCCCAAGTCGAGGAGCAGGTCGCGGAGTGCGGGCCGGCCGTGGTCCCGAGCACCTGCCCGAAGGACGCGGCCCAGACCGCGACCTGCGAGGGTCACCCGATCACTCGCTGATGGGCGGAACGTCGAGGCCCTCGATCTTGCGCCAAGCGGTGACCAATCGAGCGATCTCCGGCTTGCCGAACTCGTCGATGGCGACCTGCAATTCCCCCTCGGGCTTGCCGGCGAGCCGCCCGCGCTGCATCTCCTCCCATTCACGCAGACGCTCGTCGAGGAAGGCCGACGCGCCGTCCGCGATCCAACGGCGCTGGTTCCCGGTCCGGGCCAGGAATTGCAGAACGGTAACCCCGCGGGCGTACGAGACGAGCGTCGTGCGCGGCTCCGGCCGGCCGAACGGATCCTGGAACAGGCTGTTCGACTTCAGTTGTGCGAAGGCGGTCTCCGCCTCGTTCGCGCTCCTCAGGGCCGCCTCGACGTTGGCGGGGCTGCGGCTGACATGGAGGTTAGCCAGGTCGCTGAACAAGCCCGAGAACGTCACGTCGACGTCCAGCCTCGGCGAGTAGCGGCGCTCCTTGTCTTTCTGGGACACGGGGCCCGACCAGTCCTTCATGAAAGGCGCGTCATAGAGAGCGTCGATGCGGTTCAGAAGAATGTGCCAGCGCTCGGGCTCCGCCACAGCCTTCTCCGTCGCGTCTCCCAGCTGAGCAAGCCGCGCCCTCAGCTCGGGCCAGGGCATCGAGAGCGATTCGTCCGAAGGCTTCGGACACTGATCCCATGCCTCGAACGAGCAGGCCGGGCTCTCGTCCGCTTCGCCTCCACACGCGACGAACGGCAACGCGAGAACACTTGCGAGGGCGCAGGAGACAAGTCTACTCATGCGCGCGTTCTACTTAGTCGTGGTGAAGCGTCAACCGCGTTCACAGCGCATCGCCTGCACGTTCTTGCAGGCGAGCGAGGCGACGCCGGCGGCCGGGCGACCCAGCTAACGCTGCGTTAGGCCGCCCCTCATCGGGACAGGATCCCGAGCCACCAGCTCGCGGGCGCTGCTGCACGCGAGCTCGTCGCACGGGGCCTTGGCCCCATTTCAGCATCTGAAATGACCATTCGCACCGAGGCAACGTGCCATGGTCGTGCTGGGACGCGCTGCCTAACCTCGAAGGATGCGAGCTTTCTCGATTGCTTTGGGGTTTGCCGCCGTCGCGCTGTGGGCGTGCACGAGCACGGGAGCGTCCTCCGACGGCGACACGCCTGCGCCGTCCGGCGAAGATGGCGGATCGAGTGGATCGAGCGGGTCGGACGGGTCGAGCGGATCGCCGAGCGGAGACGCGTTGCCGGCCTCGACCTTCCTCTACGTCTCGAGGGTCGCCGCCGATCGAGACGTCCTCATGGCGTACGATCGGGACAGCGGTCAGGCGCGGACGGTGACCGACCTGCGTGGCGACGGGAGCAACGGCTGGACGATCGACGGCTACAGCCTCTCCAAAGACCGCACGCGGATCGCGGCGGCCACCCTGTACGGCCCGACGCAAGCCGACGTCGCCACGAAGCTCTCGGCGCAGAGAATCTGGTCCTTCGCGACCGACGGCTCGGACTTCCGCCGGCTCACGCCCGTGTTCGAGAACACGAGCCAAGGACGCGCCCAGTTCCAGATCGAGGTGCGCAATCCCTCCTTCTCGCGAGACGGCGCCACCGTCTTCGTAGGCTACGGCGAGTACTGGTACGAGGGGACGAGCCTCAACGGTGCCTCCAGCATCTGGACGGTCGGCGCTGCGGGCGACCAGGTCCCCGACCTCTTCAAAGCGCCGAACCCGTGCAGCCTCGTCTCTCCGTCGGTCGACCCGAGCACGGGCAAGGTCGCCGTCCTCCACAACGTCTGTATTCCAGGGCAGGGCCAGGACGGCATCCACCTCTACGCCGAAGACGGCTCGGGTACACCGGAGCTCCTCGTGCGGAGCGACGCGACGCTGAACGTGATGCTCGAGCCCCCGCGCTGGCTTCCAGACGGGTCGGGCTTTCTGTTCATCGCCGTCTCGAACAACGTCCGCGGGCTCTTCGCCTTCGACATGGCGTCACGCAAGGCGAGCCCCATCGTCCTTCCGGAAGCGGCGGACAGTCGCGTCACCGATGGGACCATCGCGCCCGACGGGGGCAGCATCGTGTACTGCCTCCGAGAGGGCGATGCGTCGAACCTCCACCTGATCGATCTCACGAAGGATCCCGCGACGGATGTGGCGATCACCACCGACGGCAAGAGCTGTCACCCGGTGTGGTGATGCGCACTCGAACCCTCGCCGCGAGCCTCTCGGTCTCTCTCGTCGTCCTCGCCTGCTCGGACGATGCGTCGACGCCACAGGGTACGGACACCCCGCCCCCGAGTACCCCTTCGACCTGCGCGGCGATCACCGGCTCAGGCACCACCCACGTCACTCCGACCGCAGACGAAACGTGGACCGCCGAGGGCAGCCCGCACGTCATCGACGCGGCGCTCTCGATCCCCGCCGGTCGAACGATCACCGTCGAGCCGTGCGCGGTCGTGCAGATGAAGGGCGCCGTCGGCATGCTCGTCGAGGGCAAGCTCCTCGCTCTGGGCGAAGCGGACAAGCCGATTCGCTTCGAGCGAGGGGACGCGGCGACGGCATGGACCACGATCGAGGCTCGTGAGGGCTCGGAGCTGCGGCTCGCGTACGTCACCGTCGAGGGCGGCGGGAACCCGGCGGGCAGCTCGGTGACGCAGGTCGGGGCGTTCGATCTCCGAGGCGATCAGGAGAGCCCGACCCAGCCGACGCTCCTCGCCGACCACGTGACCATCAAGGGCTCGCAGTCGCTGGGCATCCTCGTCCGCGAGGGCGGCGGCTTCGCGCCCGGATCCAAGGACCTCACGATCACCGGCGGCGCCACGTTCCCGATCAGCATCTGGGGACGCGCGGCGGGCACGTTGCCGAAGGGTACGTACACCGGCAACGGCGTCGACGAGATCATCCTTCCAGCGATGGGAGGGCGTGACGACATCAAGGAGGACACGACGCTGGCGGCGCTCGGCGTGCCGTATCGAATCGGTGGTCCGACAGGTGGGAAGTCCCTGACCGTGGCAGGGCAAGGCTCCGTGCCGCTTCTCACGATCGAGCCGGGCGCGACGCTGCGCTTCGACAAGGACGTGCGTCTCGAGATCGACGCGCTCTCCGGCGCGGCGATCGGTGCGCTGCGCGCCGAGGGCACTGCCGACAAGCCCATCGTGTTCGCGTCCGCCGCCGCGACTCCCGCCGCGGGCGACTGGGTCGGGATCGTGTTCGAGGGGACGCCCGATCCGCGCGACGCGATCGCCCACGCGACGATCTCCCACGCCGGCGGAGCGTCGCAGGTGTCGGGCTTCGACTGCCCGAGCCCGCTCAACACGACCTTCGCGAACGAAGGAGCGATCCTGATCGTCGGCGGCCGGCCCGCGGGCCCCCTCGTGACCAACACCACCATCGACAGCAGCGCCGGCGACGGCATCGTCCGCGGCTGGACCGGAGAACCGGTCGAGCTCCTCGCGACCAACACGTTCACGAACGTCGCGCGGTGCAACCAGACGTTTCCCAAGCCAGAGACGGGCAGCTGCCCCGCCCCGGCGCCCTGTCCCAAGTAAGCTCGAGCGATAATCATTTCACACGACGCAATGGCCTCGCAGCGTCGAATCGGGCGGCGGGGGTAACGCTCCGCTATCCTCGTCGGCGAGGGGCTCGATGCCGAGAGGAAGCGGAGACATCCGGGCGCTGCGCGCGATCGAGATCGTCGAGGCGGCCTATCGGCTCGACGGAACCGAGGCCGAGTGGCTCGACGCCGTGCTCGCCAGCGCGCGTCCGGACCTCGACACCGGCTGCGGGGTCTATGCCTTCACTGGGGACGAGTCGCTCCCGAACCTCGAGGCGAGCCCCGCCTTCGTGCAGCAAGGTCTCGACGCGGCGTTCAGCGAGCGCGTGTTGGACGTCAATCGCCAAGCGCCCCGCGACGTCTACGATCTCCTGAGGCCGCGCCCCGTGACCTGCGGCGGGCTCGAGCAGACGCTCGGGGCGGACTCTCCCATCCTCAAGAGCTTCCGCGCGCTGGTGAAGCCGACCGGCGTGACGGACGGCTTCAGCCTGTTCGCCCGAGATGCCGAGAGCGGAAGCGTCTCGGTCTCCGCGCCCTCGCGCAGCTTCGTGACGCTCGCTCCGCGCGTGCGCGGGATCTGGCGAAGGGTCGGCCTTCACATGGCCTCGGCGCTTCGCCTGCGGCGCAAGCTCGCCGCGCACGCGACGGAACGAGACGCTCTCCTCGATCCCTCGGGCAAGTTGCATGATGCAACCACCCCCGTCGCTGGCGATCGGCTCGCGCGGGCCACCCTCGTTCGCGCGGTCGCGGCGATGGAGCAGGCGCGTAGCGAGGCGGTGCGCAGCTCGCCGGAGCGCGCGCTCGCGCTCTGGCAAGGCCTCGTCGCCGGGGAGTGGTCGCTCGTCGATCAATGGGAGACCGGCGGACGTCGCTATCTCGCGGCGTATCGAAACCGCCCCGAAGTCCGCGACCCACGCGCGCTCACGCCCACGGAGTGCGCCACGCTCAGGTACCTCGCGATCGGGGCGACGAACAAGGAGATCGAGTTTGCGCTCGGCCTCTCCGCCGGGACCGTGACTTCGGCGGTCACGAAGGTCTTGAAGAAGCTCCGCGTGAAGCGCCGCGTCGAGCTCGCGGTGCTGAGCGATCCCTCGCGGATGGATCGGCTCGACGTCGAGCTCGCGGACCGTGAGCTCGGCATCCTCGCCGTCGATGGTCGGCCGCGCGGTGCGAACGCCAGCGCCCTATCGGCCGTCGAGCTCGAGGTGGTGAGCTACGTCACGCGCGGATGGAGCAACGATCGCATCGCGAGCGAGCGTCAGGTCTCTCCCCGCACCATCGCGAACCAGCTCCGCGCCGTGTACGCGAAGCTCGGCATCACGAACCGCAGCCAGCTCGCGCGCGCGGTGAGCGACCGGGCTCGCGCGACCGATCAGTCGACGCCACGGTGAGCCGCGCGCTGCCCTCGACGCAGGGCCGCCGGTGTAACGCCGAACGCAGCGCCGAAGCAGCGCGTGAAATGACTCTGGTCGGAGAAGCCGGTCGCCATGGCGATGCTCGAGATCGACTGGCTCGTGGTGACCAGCAGCTCGCGGGCGCGCTCGAGACGTCGCTCGCGAAGCCACGACTGCGGGCTCTGGCCGAAGGTCGCGCGAAACGTTCGCGTGAAGTGATGCTCGCCGAGGCGCACGAGCGACGCGAGCCGCTCGACGCGGATCGGCTCGTCGAGCCGCGCCTCGACGTACTCCAAGAGCAGGCGCCGCTCGTCGGGGGTGAAGGTCCGGTCGTGGTTGTAGTACTCGACGTCGGTGTACCGGCGCAGCACGTGGAGCGCGATCCGCTCGCCGGTCGCGCGTGCACCGCGATGCGCCCCGAGTAGCTGCGGCGTCGACAGCTCGTGAAGAAGCTCGAGCCCGAGGTCGGCGAGCGTAGGGTCGGGGGAATACGGGACGACGCGGGGGCGCAGGCGCGCCGCGCCGCCCACCGATTCACGAAGGAGCTCGTCGAGGTAGCCCGGGTGCACCGTGACGTTCAGCACCTCCACGGCCCCCGACCAGCTCCAGCGCAGCGGAACGGCCATCGGATTGACGAGCACGTCGCCCGGTCCGAGCTCGAGGACCTCGACGGCGTCGCCCATCGCGCGGCGAATGGACGCCTGACCGCGCAAGCAGAGGATGGCGTGGAAGGCGTCGAGCGCCACCCCCGCGAGCTGGTCGTGCGCGTCGAACCGAAAGCCGTGCACGCCGATCTGCTTCGCGGTCGCCGCCGATCCCTCGAGCCACGGGCGATAGTTCGCCGTGCTTCGCGCGAGGGCGTCGATGCTGACGAGCGAGCGTTCTTCGCGTGCCATCCCTCGAATTTACTCCACTCCGCGCGATCCGCCGCGGGTGGCGCGCTGCAGCGCGTCGTCCGAAACGTTCCAGCGACGCGTGACGCGCGTTCAATACGAGCTCGTGGCGCGCCCTTACGGTGCCGGGTAGGGCGCGGTTGTCGCGTTCCGCTCGACGACGCATGGCATCCATCTACGAGCTCGGCCTCGAGAAAAACGACGCGAACTTCGTCCCGCTGACGCCGATGAGCTTCCTCGGGCGCGCGGCGGAGGTGCACCCGGAGCGCGTGGCGATCATTCACGGCGCGCTCCGCCAGAGCTGGCGCGAGACCGACGAGCGCTGCCGTCGCCTCGCCAGCGCGCTCCGGCGACGAGGCATCGGTCGCGGTGACACCGTGGCTGCGCTCATGCCGAACGTGCCCGCGCTCATCGAAGCGCACTTCGGCGTGCCGATGAGCGGCGCGGTGCTCAACGCGCTCAACACCCGACTCGACGCCGAGAGCCTCGCCTTCATGCTCATGCACGGCGAAGCGAAGGCCTTGCTCGTCGATCGCGAGCTCGCCGCCCTTGCAAGCTCGGCCGTCAACCGGCTCGGACGCGACATCTTGGTCGTCGACGTCGAGGCGCCGGAGCTCGACCTGCCGCCCACGTCAGAGCTCAGCTACGAGGCGCTGCTGGCCGAAGGGGATCCTTCGTTCGTCTACGCGGGTCCCGAGGACGAGTGGGACGCCATCTGCCTCAACTACACCTCGGGCACGACCGGCGATCCGAAGGGCGTCGTGTACCACCACCGAGGGGCGTGCCTGAACGCCATCTCCAACATCCTCGAGTGGGATCTTCCGAAGCACCCCGTCTACCTCTGGACGCTGCCGCTCTTCCACTGCAACGGCTGGTGCTTCGCGTGGACCATCGCCGCGCGCGCGGGGACGAACGTGTGCCTGCGCAAGGTCGACGCGAAGGCGGTCCTCGACCTCATTCGCGAGCACCGCGTCACGCACTACTGCGGGGCGCCCGTCGTTCATTCGATGATCGCGAGCGCCGCGGACGAGCACGAGCACCGCATCACGCACCGCGTCTCGGCGATGGTCGCGGGGGCGGCGCCGCCGGCCGCGATGCTCGAAGCGATGGAGAACGCCGGCTTCGACCTCACGCACGTGTACGGGCTCACCGAGACCTACGGGCCGGCGGCCGTCTGCGAGAAGCACGAAGCCTGGAACGCGCTGCCGCTCACCGAGCGCGCGCGCCTGAACGCTCGGCAGGGCGTTCGCTACCACCTCCAGGAGATCGTCAGCGTGCTCGATCCGGCCACGATGCGCCCGGTGCCCGCCGACGGCGAGACGATGGGCGAGGTGATGTTCCGCGGCAACATCACCATGAAGGGATACCTCAAGAACCCGTCGGCGACGAAGGCCGCGTTCGCGGGCGGCTGGTTCCACACCGGCGACCTCGGCGTGCGCTCGCCCGACGGCTACGTGAAGGTCAAGGACCGGAGCAAGGACGTCATCATCTCCGGCGGCGAGAACATCTCGAGCCTCGAGGTGGAGGACGCTCTCTGTCGTCACCCCGCGGTGCTCGCGGCGGCCGTGGTCGCTCAGCCCGACCCGAAGTGGGGTGAGACGCCGTGCGCGTTCATCGAGCTCCGTCCCAACGCCGAGGTCGCGACCGAGGCGCTCATCGCCTTCTGCAGGGAGCGTCTGTCGGGCTTCAAGGTGCCGCGCACGGTCATCTTCGGTCCGCTGCCGCGAACCTCGACGGGGAAGGTCCAGAAGTTCGAGCTGAGAGCGCGCGTCGGCTCATCACGGGCCATCGACGGCTGAAACCCCCGAGACCAGGAGAACGACATGTCCGAGTTTGGTTTGATCGAAATCACCGAGGAGAACGGCGTCTTCACCATCGAGATCGGGGGCCTCGACGGCAAGACCCACGCGGGTCTCGCTCGCGTCTTCCGGCGAGCGCACGAGTCCGACGCGCAGGTCGTCGTGGTGACCGGCAAGAACAAGTCCTTCATCGCGCCCGAGCAGTACGACTTCGAGTGGGTCAAGAAGCTCGGTGTGTACACCGACATGCTGCAGATCTTCCGCGAAGCGGAGGACATCATTCGCGACGAGATCAACTGCGAAAAGCCGACGATCGCGAAGGTGTACGCGCCGGGCGCGCACAGCTTGGGCGCGTCGATCGCGCTGGCGTGCGACTTCGTCTATGCGAGCGACGACGCGACGTTCAGCGATCCCCACCTCTCCGGCTTCGGCGTGCCGCCGGGCGACGGCGGCGCGTTGCTCTGGCCTGCGCGCATCGGCCTGAGCCGCGCGCGCGAGTTCTTGATGACCGACCGCTCGTGCACGGCGCAGGAGGCCTACGACATCGGCCTCATCAACAAGGTCGTCCCCAGAGACGCGCTCGACGCCGAGGTCGACAAGCTGATCAAGAAGCTCCTCTCGTACGATCCGCTCGGTCTCAAGATGACCAAGAAGTGGCTCAATCAGTACCTGCACCAGAACATGAACGTCGTCGGCATGGGCACCCTCTTCGCCGAGGGCATGGTGCTGGCGAGCGGCAACTTCGCGAAGAAGACCGAAGCCTACGGCAAGCAGCTCGAGGCGGAGGGCAAGCGAAAGGGCTGAGCACGCCCGCGCCGCGGATCTCCGCGGGAGGACGGGTTTCGTGCCGGGCACGCCCACGCGATGCTCGGCATCGAGCTCGGCTTGGGTCACGGCAGGACTTCGTGAGGCTCGAACGGCGAACGCCGCGAGGTCGGCCGCGCCGAGCTCGAACGCATGGCGCGCGCGCTTGATGGGCCATATACTGCTCATTAGCTCGCTTTTCGGGCGTTTTTTGAGCCATGAAGACGACCCGCTCCAAGGCTGGGCTTCCGCTGGCCGTCCGGCGCGCCTTGACGAAGCTCGGCCAGGACATCTCGGCCGCGCGCCGGCGACGGAGGATCCCCATGGAGCTCCTCGCCGAGCGCGCGTTCGTCAGTCGCGCGACCGTCCGCCGGGTCGAGCGCGGCGATCCGGCCGTATCGATGGGCATCTACGCGAGCGTCCTGTTCGTGCTCGGCCTCGCCGACAGGATAGGGGCGTTGGCCGACGCCGCTACGGATCGGATGGGGCTCGCGCTCGAGGAGGAGCGTCTTCCGCAGCGCGTGCGCAGCCCGCGGTCGCGCGAGGGGGAGCGCTGATGGACCGCGAGCTCTTGGTCTACATCGACGTCGACGACGAGCCCGTACGCGCAGGCCGCCTATGGGCACGTGCGCGTGGGGCGAAGGAGAGCGCGTCGTTCGAGTATGCGAAGGAATGGCTCACGCATCCCCGGTCCTTCGCGTTCGATCCGGAGCTTCCGCTCGGGCCGGGTCT
This sequence comes from Labilithrix sp., assembly GCA_019637225.1. Taxonomy (GTDB): domain Bacteria; phylum Myxococcota_A; class Polyangia; order Polyangiales; family Polyangiaceae; genus Labilithrix. The sequence continues at coordinate 107,091 of JAHBWC010000002.1, read as the reverse complement.
CTTCCATACGGAGCGCCTGCTCGAGGCCGTACCTCCTCGAGCGCGTCTCTTGGGGCACGTGGGTCGCGACGCGTTCGGTGTCGCCCTCCGACTCGGGCTCGCCCTCCGCTCGGGCTCGTCTCCGCGCCGACGGTGGCGTATCCATCGGGCATGTCGAAAGAGACCTGGTCTGCGGTCGACCACTACTTCGAGGCGGTGCTCACGCCGAAGGACGACGCGCTCGAGTCGGCGCTCGCGGCCAACGCCGCAGCGGGCCTGCCCGCGATCGACGTGTCGGCGAGTCAGGGGAAGCTGCTCCACCTGCTCGCCCGGATCCGCGGCGCGAAGTCGATCCTCGAGGTCGGCACGCTCGGCGGCTACAGCGCGATCTGGCTCGCGCGAGCGCTCCCCGAGGACGGGAGGCTCGTCACGCTCGAGATCGACCCGAAGCATGCCGCGGTCGCGCGGTCGAACCTCGAGCGCGCAGGCCTATCGCAGGTCGCGATCGTGCGCGAGGGCCGGGCGATCGACTCGCTCGCGGCGCTGAAGCGAGAGGGCGCGTCGTTCGACTTCGTCTTCATCGACGCCGACAAGCCGAGCAACCCAGACTACTTCGCGCGGGCTCTCGATCTCGTGGCGCCGGGCGCGGTCATCATCGTCGACAACGTCGTGCGGGGCGGCGCGGTCATCGACCCGGACGGCGACGACGCGGTGCAGGGAGTTCGACGTCTCCACGAGCTCATCGCGTCGAACCCGCGCGTGAACGCGACGGCGATCCAGACGGTCGGCACGAAGGGCTGGGACGGCTTCACCCTCGCCCTCGTCGTCGCGTAGACGCCGTCGCGCAGCGCGCGGCGCTCAACGACGTCGCTTGCGCCGAAGAGCAACGACGAGGCCCAGCCCGAACGGCACCGCGAGGAGCGTCGAGTCGCCGACCGCGCCCGGCAGCATCGAGCATCCCGAGTCCCCATCGCCGTCCTTCGGCGAGGACGGCGTCGTGCTCGCATCGCTGCCGCTCACGTCCACCGTGCAAGCGAGCGGGTTGGTGTTCTCATAGAAGCCGGCGGCGTTCTTCACGAGGCAGCCGCTGGACAGGACGCTGCACGTGCCTGACGCGCCAGGTTTGCCGGCGGTGTCCGTCTGCACGCAGGCAGCGCCTGGCGCCTTTCCCTCGCACGGCGCAACCGCGTAAGCACTGCACGACGTCACGACCTGCTGGCACACGAGTGCCTCGGTCGCGCCGCTTGCTCCGGAGCATTGCTTGGGCGCACATGCGCAGTCGAAGCCATCGCCACAGTCGCAGGCCTGCATTGCACTGGCATCGGCACACGCCGTGACCGTGGAGTCCGTACATGCCGGTGGCGGTGGCGAGCCAGACTCCGCGTAGACGCGTGCCGCGCTGAACGTGATGCCCACGGGGATCACGACGACAACGGCGGGCCAGATCAGGGAGGAGGCGGCGGCGAGGAGGGAGCGAGCGATTCGCACGATGGGGCTCGCGCGAAGCACGGTGCATGCCATCGCAGCTCGCCGACGATTTTGGCACCCTGCGCGCGATCCGCCCATGGCGTCGCGATCATGGAGGAGGCTGGAGTCACAGCTTCCAGCGGGCGTACTTCATTCGAGCGGGCCCGCTCAGCCGGCCTCGCCGGATGCGGGACTCTTCGACGCGAGCAATCGAATCGTGACACGGGCGCCACCGAGATCGGGCGAGCGTCCGAGGTCGAGCGCGCCGCCCGAGAGTGACGCGAGGCGGTCGACGACGAAGAGGCCGAGGCCGACGCCGTTCGGTTTTCCGGTTCCGAACGCGCGGATGGAGTACCCCTCATGGAAGCCCGCGCCGTCGTCTTCGAACACCAGCTCGACGTGTCCGTCGACGGTCGGAACGCATGCGACGCGCACACGTTCACGCGCGGCGTCGACCGCGTTCGAGAGCACGTTCGCGACCACGCGCCGTAGCGTCTCGACGCCTTCGTGCACGTCGGCGACGCAGGGCTCGAGCTCCGTCGCGACGTCGATCCCAGCCCGCACCGCGCGCAAGAGCGGAGTCATGACGTCCGGGACGCTGACCGGGACCGCCGCGCCCGTGCGGGGAGCGTTCGTGGCGAGCGTCTTCTCGAGACGCCGCGCGACCTCCCCGACATGGGCCGCCAGACGTCCGTTGAGATCGGCGCTCTCGCGTCCTTCGGCGCCTTCGAGCCGTGTCGCCGCCAAGCGGGCTGCCAGAAAGGGGCTCGAAGCGTCGTGTGCTCCGCCGAACAGACCGCGGAGCGCGTCGCTCAAGTCCCGGAGTCGTGCGCGTACCTCCTCGTCCCGATGGGCTTCCCACTCGCGTCGCGCCTGGCGCGTCGATTCGGCGAGACGGTCGAGGTCGCGCGCCAGCCCTCCGGCCACGAGCGCGAGAGGCATCGAGAGGACGAACGTAGTGAGGACGATCGAGCGTTGGACGTCACCCCGCGCGACGAACCATCCGACCACGAGCCCGGTGAGGGACGTCGCGAGCACCCAGGGGGTTCGGAGCGAGAACCGGTAGTGGAAGCCTTGTCCGACGATGATGGCGGAATACTGAGCGACATAGGCGATGCTGCCCTCCGGTCCGGAGCACGCGACGAGCGCAGCGCATGCGATCTGCATTATCGTCACGCTCGTCCATTGGCACGTCAGAAATCCCGCCGTGCTCGCCGCACGGACTGCGCGGCGGTCCAGGATGATGATGAACGGCAGGCCGCCCACGCCTACGAACAACGTGATCCAAGGCACCAGCGCGATGCTGTCCCGGAGACGGGGCATCCACGCGCCGACGCTCGACATCACCAGCCATGCAATCCCGGATGCGAGCACGTCGTATCGCGTGACGAGGAAGAGGCCCTGCGCATACGCGCGCAGGTCGCGAACCCAAACGCCGAACGTCGACGCGGAGGTCGACGGCGGCGAGCTCGCGTCGCGCGGATCCTGCGACACGGCGCGCCGTCCGATCGTGTTGACGGCGCGGAGCTCGACCCGGAGCGCGTCGAGTGAATCGAACACGCTGCGGCCGTCCATGCCCTGACCCGTCGTGGGTGTCGCGAGGAACAGGCGCGCCTGGTCGAGCGCCGCGACGAGCCGTTCCCGTAACCTCGCCTCGAGCGCGCCGAGCTCCCCCGCCTCGCGCGTGAGCGTGGCATGGCGCGAAAGGGCGATCGCAGACTCGACCCGCGCGCGCGTCTCCTGCCCGATGCGTCGGTTCGAGGCGAATCCTCCCCACATCCCGGACGCGGCCGCGATCGGAAGGTAGCTCAGGACCAGGACGGCCGCTTCGTGGGCCGAGCGGGTCGCCAGGAGCCCGGCGCCGACGAACGCGGCCGTCGTGTCGAGCAACGGCGCCGGCGCCTGCTTCGAGACCTCGTCCTGATACGCGCGGAGATTGCTCAATGCGGCCCATCCCATCGAGCACAGCACCGCGACGAGCCAGCGCCCACTCACGAGCCCCACCGCGAACGCCGTCTCGCTCGCGACCAGCCAGGCGACGACCCCCACGCGTGCGACCCGTATCGCTCGAGCGCGTCGCGCGACCTCGCTCGCGAGGGCAGCCGCCAGCGCGCATGTCGCGACGGCGTCCCATCGATCGATCGCGAGCGATTCGATCGGGGCGAGAGCACTGACGAGCAGGAGCGCGGCGAGGACGACCGAGACGATTCGCGAGGTCGGCTCGCGCACGAGTCGTGCCCGTTCGTTGTCCACCGATACGAGATATCGAGTCAGCAGCGTCTCCCCCCGTCCCGCACACCTACGACCTTGCGAGCACCGCCATCAGACGGCGCATCTGTCGACTATCGCGAAAGCCGAGCGTGCGCCGCGCGCCCTCGACGATGCCCGAGAGCTTCGTCGGCTTCACTCCGAGCTCGAACGCGATCTGTTTGGCCGAATGTCCGCGCGCCATCAGGTCGAGCGCACGGCTGGGTTCGCTCGAGAGCGGAACCGCGTCGGTGAGCTCCTCGAGCAGGATGTGCCTCTCGGCGCCCTGGGAAATCTCGACGACGTAGCGCAGCTTTCCTCCGAGCAATGCCGGCCGGACCTCGTTCGGGGCGAGCTCGCCGGCCATCTCGAGCGAGGTCAGATCGAGATCGAGGGCCGGCGTGCTCGACTCGTCTCGACGTTCGAGCGCGCTCTCGACCGCGAGAGCGAGCGCCTCCGGTGGATCGGTCTTGTGGACGAAGTCGAGGGCCCCGACCACGATCCCCCGGAGCACCTCGTCGAGATCAGCGATGCCCGACAGGAGCAACGTGGGCAGGCGGAGCGCCCAGCCGCTCGACGCGAGCCAGTCCACGGCCGTGGACGTGCCCATGCGGACGTCGACGATCATCGCGCCGAACGGCTCCCGAGCGAGCGCGGCCTCGGCGAGGGCGAGCGTATCCGCGACGACGACGTCATGCCCGATGCGGGTCAAGAACGCGGCGAGCTCCTCGAGGATCAGGATCTCGTCGTCGACGAGGAGCAAACGCGGCATCGAGCTACTCCCCCATGTCGACGTCGCCGAAACGCGCGATGAGGTCTGCTCGAGAGCCGACCGAGAGCTTGTCGAACACGCCGCGCACCTGGTTGGCGACCGTGCGCACCGACGTGTTGCGCGCCGCGGAGACCAGCTCGTTGCTTGCTCCGGTGATGAGCGCGCGGGCCACGGCGCGCTCCGCGGCGGTGAGCGTGCTCACGGCCGGATCATTCCGTAGCGGGATCGTGAGCAATACGTGAGGCCGACCGCTCACGAGAACACGGCGCGCACGCATCTTCTTGAGAATCGATAACGCGGCGCACCGTGTCAACTGCGGAAACCACTTAGGCTCTATCGCCACTACGCGGCTGGGAAGCGGCGCCTATTCGTGTCAGACGTGTGCAGCCTCCCGATGAAGAAATGACTATTGACGCACTGCCGGCGGCGCTCGCGCCGCGGTTCGAGGCGCGGCGACTCATGACCGCAAGGGCGCTTCGGCCGTCGAGCTCGAGGGGAGCGGCCGGATACGCGAGCGCGCGACTCGAAGGGCGAGCGAGCGACTTGATGGCGCGCGTGTCGTGCGCGAGCATGCGCTCGTGGTCTACGTCGCGCTGCTCCGTGGGATCAACGTCGGTGGGAACAACGTCATCAGGATGGTCGCGCTGCGCGAGGCCTTCGAGGCGCTCGGCTTCTCGGCCGTGACGACGTACATCCAGAGCGGCAACGTCGTCTTCGAGGCGCGTTCGGACAAGAAGCCCGCGCTCACGAAGAAGATCGAGGCCGCGCTCACGAAGACGTTCGCGTACGACTCGAAGGTGGTGCTCGTGTCGGCGAAGGAGCTCTCGGACGTCGTCGCCGAGGCGCCGCGCGGGTTCGGCAGCCAGCCGGAGCGCTACCGCTACGACGTGCTCTTCGTGAAGCCTCCGCTCACGGCACACGCCGCGCTCCCAGAGGTACCCACCGCTCCCGGCGTCGACGAGGTCCACGCCGGCGCCCACGCACTGTACTTTCGGCGGGTCGCGGCGAAGGCGACGAAGAGCCGCCTCGCGCGGGTCGTGCAGCTGGCGCTCTACAAGAGCCTCACGATCCGCAACTGGAACACGACCCGGAAGCTCCTCGCGATGACCGAGGCGTGAGTGTCGGGAATCGCGCCGCCTCCGCGGGCGCGCGAGACGTCAGCCCCTCGTCCAGTAGACGAGCTTCTCGAAGGGCAAGAAACTCCGAAGGACGACGGCGTTGCCTTCCGACGCGATCACGGCGCGGCGGAAGAACTGGTCGATGACGGAGACGCCGTCGGCTCGACTGGCCGCGCGGATTCGGTTGAGGTCTTGTGCCGACGCCTGTGCGAGGGCGGCGGTCGAGTAGACGATGTCGAGCGTCGTGGGCACCTCGGCGCCCGGAGCCGCGCCGTACGTCGCCACCGTGACGCCGCGGATCTCGTCGGAGGCATAGAGCGCAGCCGACGACATCCCGACCTCGCGGTACGTCGGTGAACGGGCGAACTGCTGAACGAAGAGCGCGGTCGGCTTCGGGTCGACGCGCGGGGGAGAAGCCGACGCGCCGGCGGCGAAGTGTCCGGAGAGCCGCAACGCCACCGTGCCCCAACCGGCGATCCACGTGCCGTCCGGCAGGACGAACATCCGGAAGCGATCGCCGAGGCGTGCAGCGTGAAGCTCCCAGACGCCGGCGCGCGTACGTCCACGATCGATCCAGCTCGCGGTCCGGGGATCGACCTGGCCTATGCCGCGAAAAATCGCGATCTTCTCGCCCGAGGGGTCTTCCCAGATCTCGGTCTGTGTCGCCGACCGGCTGGCGTTCGGCCACCACGTCTGCCAGCCGATCTGCCAGCCCCGAAAGAACGGCTCCTCATCGTGGTTCGGCACGATGCCTTGGACGCGCTTGATGAGGACCGCGGCCGGCGGCCGGCCGAACACCTTGCCCGCCCACGAGTCGTTGGCCGTCGACGGATCGTGCAGGCCCTCACCGCTCGAGGTGGTCCTGCAGGCGACGAGGCTCGCGATCCCCGCCAGCGCCGCTCGCCGAGACATGGTTGGTGAGATCGCGCCGGCCATTCCTCGAACGAAGATCGTACCTCGGACGTGCGGCCGGTTCCACGAAGCTCTTGATCCACACGCTCGTCGCGGAAGGCGGGGGCAGACGACGGCGCTCCACCTCGTCGCGGAAGGCAGACGACGACGCTCCACCTCGTCGCGTCGGAGGACGAGGCGGTGCCGCCTCGGCAGCCGGAAGCGAGCGAGCGGCGCCCGCCGTGGGCTACATTCGATCGCGTGGCGAAGACCGCGCGGAGCCGATTCTTCTACGTGCGCGTCGCGCTCTTGTCGTTCGTGCTCTTCGTCGTCGTCCTCGTCGCCGTGCGCGACGTCTGGAGCCGGCGCGCGCGCACGAGCTGGGACAGGACCCTCGACGTCGCGATCGTCCTCGTCGACGCGCCCGGGGCCGCCCCGGTCTCCGGCGCCGCCCTGCAGGCGCTGCGCGATCGAACGCCCGCGCTCGAGGCCCGGCTCGCGAGCGAGATGGCGCGCCACCGCGGCGGAGCGTCGGAGCCGCCGTTTCGCTTTCGCGTCTTCGGCTCCGTCGCGGACGCGCCGGCGTGTCCGGTCCCCGCGAGCGACGGCGTGGTCGACCTCGCGAGGCATGCGCTGGCGATGCGCGCTTGGCTCGCCGAGATCGATCCCCGCGCCGGCGTCGTGCCCGATCACTTCGACGCACGCGTCTACGTCGCGGCGCGGCCACCGGAGCACGAGACACGCGCGCGCGTCGAAGGTCGGAGCGAGCAAGGCGGACGGATCGGCTTCGTCGACGTCGAGCTCGACGAGACGATGGCGGACCTCACGCTCTTCGTCGTCACGCACGAGCTGATGCACACGCTCGGCGCGGAGGACAGCTACGACGCCACCGGCCGCGCGCTCGTCCCCGCGGGGCTCGTGGAGCCGGATCGGCAGCCCCGCTACCCGCAGCGGTTCGCCGAAGCGATGGCGCGCAATCGGCCGCTGTCGCCGACGGACGAGGTCCCGCCGGAGACGCTCGACGAGCTCGGCGTCGGCGACGTGACGGCGCGCGCGATCGGGTGGAGGCGCTGACGCGCGCTCGAGCGGCACCTTCCGAGGGACCGAGCACGTCTCCGCCTTCGACGACGACGGCGGCGCGCGGATCAGGCCGAGCGGAGGATCTTCGCGACCTGCGTCTGCCTCAGCGGAGCGCCGGTTCGGCCGGCGACGCCGCGGTCGGCGAGGTGGGCGACGATGGCGCGCTGCGAGAGGCCCTCGGAGGCCAGTCGGCGGACGCTCGAGACGACCGCTTGCTCGGCGTCGTCCGGCTCGACGTGGACGCCGTCGGCGGCGAGGCGGAAGCCGTACGGCACCGTACCGACGCGCTCGCCGCGAGCCTTCTTCTCGGCGAGCGCCGCTCGAACGCGTGACCGAAAGAGAACACGATCGTAGGCGCGAGCGAGGTCGACGGCGCCGCGGGTGAAGCCCACGTTCTGTTCCGGCGCCTCGACGGCGGCGGGCTCGGCGCGCCGGACGGGCGAGCCGTCGGCCGTGTGAATCGCCGCTCCCTCTGCCAGCGCGGCGCGCTCGATGAGCCAGCGGACGAGCTCGTCGTGGGCGAATCGATCGGCGTTCGCGGCGACCAGCACGCCGGCGCGATGCTCGCGGATGGCCGCATAGGCGGCGAGGAGGCCGGGTCGCTCGGCGATGGGCGTGGCGCCGTTGACGCCGACATCGAGCTGCCACGCTCGGACCTCGACGCCTTCGCGCCCGGCCCAGGCCTCGATCGTCCGCCGCTGCGCTCCGAGCGCCTCCGTGGAGCCCTCGGCGAGCTCCGGGCTCGTATCCGACAGGCGAATGTACGCGATCGCGCGCCGGGCGCGCTCAGGGCCGCTCATCGACAACAGGTATGCCGACGGAGATCTGTGTAGTCAACAACGATTCGCATGGCCTCGCCTCCGGCCCGCCCGCGGCCTCACTTGGCGAGACGCGAGGCGAGCCGAGCTGCGAGCAGGGTCATCGTGGCGTCGTAGTCGTCCGAGCAGATGGATCCGACCACGCCGCGATCGCCGAGCTCGCGGACGACGCGGAGCGGCCTGATCGTCGGATACGCCTTCGCGCGAAGTTGCTCGCCCGGCGTCGCCCCGCAGAGCGGCGGACGGATGACGTCCTCAGGCCTGCAATCGCAGTAGGGAGCGGCCCCATCGCACGTCCGCGGCGTGGGCAGCGCGAAGGTGCACGCGTACTGCAGGTCCCCCTTCAACGTGTCCCACTCGCGGCCGTGTATCGGGTCCGTGCCGTTGTCACCCGGCGTGTCGGACGGCGGCGGAAGCCCCGGCCTGGGCGCCGTGGACTGGATCATGTGCGGGTCTATCCCGCGGAAGTCGAACGCGTCCGGATCCTCGCCGAGGATCTTCTTCCAGTCCGGTGCGTCGGTCGCGAGCGAGCCGGGAACGCCGCCGATCACCGCGAAGACGACGAGCTCGCGCGAGCGCGTGCCGCGCTCGAGGTCGCAGAGCTCATCACCCGGCAACGAGGGCAGGTTTGCAGCGAAGATCGGGTTCGTGCAGTTCGGCGTGCCCTCGTACGGTCCGATCCCCAAGGGGCCGCTCGCCGAGTGCTCGTTCGCTCGACTCGGCACGACCGACTTCGTGAAGCCCTCGACATAGCGGCGGAGCGGAAACTGCGGATCGATGCCGAACCGCTCCTTCATCCGATGAAAGCGGACGTTCAGCTCGTCGTCGGTGGGACCGTGGTACCCGTCGAAGCCGGCGCCGGACTTTCCGGGCATCCCGGAGGTCGTGCAGCTCGGGTCGGCCTTCAACCTCCGACACGCGTCCTCCGTGGGGTCGCAAAGCGCCGCGAATCCGCACGACGTGCACTCCTCGCTCGCCGGATCGGTCTGGCACACCGAGGTCCCGCGTGGCGCGGTCGTGCCCTGGGCCGCGCTGGTGCGGGAGACCTGCGAGCCGGGGAAGTTCTTCGCCATGAACGCCCAGCCCTGCCCGCTCACGGAGAGCGGATCCGCCGAAGAGTCGTCCTCGTCCGTAAGCATCACCACGACGAGCGCCGAGTCGCTTCGAAGGAACGCCTTGCGCTGCGCGAGCACTTCCCTGTCGAGGTCCAGCGTGAAGGCGCTCTGACCGGCGAGCGTGACGGAAGCCCAGGGGTCCGGCTGGACGAGGAAACGATAAGCGCTCTCGAGCTGAGCCTCGAACCCGCAGCCGTTCTCGCCCACCCCGAGGACGAGGTTCGCCGCTGAGGTGATGAACGCCTCGACGTCGCCTCCCGTGTAGCTGAGCACGCCCGTCTCTGCGCCCGGCACCGCCGAACCGTCGGGGCCTCTCGTCTGAAGACGGGCGCGCGTGTTGGCCGCCGGATTGTCTGCCGAGCATACGTCGCCGCCCATGCTTCCGAGCGAGGTGGTGATGACGCCGACGTGGACGTCTCCGACCCTCGCCACGTCACGAATGAGCGTGCCGATCGATTTCGCAAGGACGCGAGCCTTGTCGCCCATCGACGCCGAGTCGTCGACGACGAGCAGGAGGTCGACCTTCGACGCCGGGATGAGCGGACGATCTTCGTCGGCGCGGCCGACGGAAGCGTCGGCGCCGTCCGCAGGCGTCCCCGCGTCGGCAGTGAGCTGCTCGGCGGCGCCGCCTCCGCACGCGATGTGGGGAGCCGCGACAATCGCGAGGCCGGACAGAAGAAGGAGAGTGGACAGCCGGTGGAATCGCATCGCGCCTCGAAGGGAGTGGGTCGAGGGCATTCCTGCGACGCAAATTGCGCCCGCGCGCCCCCCTTGCACCACCCACAGACGAGCACAGAACGCCGCGAATTCAAGGCCCACAGCCCCGAGGCCGGGCAGAGACCTCGAGGCTCGCGAGCGCCCTCGCGAAACGCCGGCGCGCTACCGCACCGCCCGGTAGTGCGCGGTGATGCGTGAGGCGTCGAGGGCCTTCTCGTAGATGGCGACCTCGTCGAGCACGCCGATGACCGCGCCTCCGCCGTTGTAGCCGTAGCCGATCATCAGGTTGCTGCGCTTGTCCTTGGCGGAGCGATTGTCGGCGCCGGTGTTGACGAGCGTACCGTCGACGTAGAGCCGGATGAACGCTCCGTCGTAGACGCCGACGATGTGGTACCAGGAGCCGATCGTCGGATTCGTGGTGTACGCGCCGCGGCCCGAGTCGTCGACGTACCGCTCGAAGACGAGGCCGCTCTCCGAGTGGACGTAGATGCCGTAGTTCTGGCGAAGCGCGCGCGCGTCGTTGTGGTGGACGAGGAAGCGATACTGCGTGTCGTAGCCCTCCGGCCGAAACCAGGCCTCGAGCGTGAACGCGGCGTTGCCCTCGAAGTCGAAGATGTCGCCGGGGTCGATGCCGCCTGTGCCGCCCACCAGGTGGTACGCGGTGCTGCCTGCGAACGCCCCAGGCACGGCGTGGACGCCGCCCGCGATGTAGTTGCCCTGGTGATTCCCTGCCTCGTCCTTCGCGGGGCCGTCGCTCGTCTCCTCCAGGCGGTAGTAGAGCGACGGGCCGTCGGCGAGGACGGCCTGCACGTAAGGATGGACCTCCGGAGCGCCGTCGCTCGCATCCTCACCGGCATCGATCGACGCCGCCTCCTCGGCCGCGTCGCGCGGAGGGCCGGCGTCGCCCTCGTTCGCGTCCGCGCCCGTGAACCCCGTCGAGTCGACGAGGATCGAGCAGGCGACCGCGCACGCGGCCGCGAGGCCTGCGAGCACGAGATCGAAGCGAAGTCTCACACGATCAGCGTAGCGCAGCGCGCCCGCGCGACGCGAGAGCGCGCTCCGTGGCCCCATCGAGAACGTTGCGGAGCCGCTCGCGCGCCAGATCGGCGTACTCGGCCTTCAGCTCGATGCCGACGCACTGGCGACCGACCTCGAGGCAGACCGCGCCCACGGTGCCCGAGCCGAAGAACGGATCGAGGACGAGCCCGTCGCGCGGACTGCCAGCGAGGATGCACGGGCGGACGAGCGAACGAGGGAACACCGCGAAGTGCGCGCCCGCGTACGGCTCCGTGCTCACCTCCCACACCGAGCGACGATTCCGCGAGCCGCGGCCGTCCTTCGTCGTCTCTCGGATCGCCGCCGCGTCGTAGTAGTAGTCCTGGCTCTTGGTGAGCAAGAACAGGTACTCGTGCGCCTGCGTCGGCCGGTCCTTCACCGACTCGGGCTGACAGTTCGGCTTGTACCAGACGATGTCCGAGCGGAGAAACCAACCGTCCGCCTGGAGCGCGAACGCGATGCGCCACGGGAGGCCGATCAGATCCTTCGGCTTCAGGCCTTTCGGAGTCGGCGGGCGGTACGTCATCGCGCGCGCGGGGTTCTTCTTGTCGGTGTCGCGCCACGTTCGATTCCCGCTCGTGTACGCGTCGCCGATGTTCAACCAGAGCGTCCCGTCCTCTCGGAGCACGCGACGGACATCGCGGAAGACCTCCACGAGCGACTGCACGTACGCGTCGATCGTCGCCTCCGCGCCGATCTGCCCTTCGTAGCCGTAGTCTCGCAGCCCCCAGTAAGGCGGGCTCGTGACGCAGCAATGGAACGTGCCGTCGTCGATGTCGCGCAGCGCGTCGCGCGTGTCGCCGACGACGAGCTTCACGCGGTCGGTGACGGCAGCGCGCGCCGAGGCCGGTACGGCAGGTTTCCGGTTGGCGGTTCGCGCGCTCGCAGTCATCGGACCTCGCGATGTACGGATGTACAGGTAACATCGTCCCCCGCGCGCTGCTCCGGAAAGTCGGCGGCGGCGAGGCGATCCGGGTGTCGCGGAGGTTGTCGCCTCGGTCGAAACGCGGCAAGGAGATCCGATGCTCTGGCGACGGTCGGCGTGCGCGTTCGGCGCGATGCTCCTCGGAGCGACGGCGACGCCGGCATCGGCCGACACGTCCCCGCCCGCCAAGCGCGTCGACGCGCCGAAACGAAAGGCGTGCCCGGCCGACAAGGTCTGGAACGAGGCCAAGGGCGGGTGCGTCTGCGCACCCGGCTCGTCGTGGGACGACCAGACGCGCAGATGCGCGTCGGAGTGTCCCGCGGGGACGATCCTGAACGCGAAGGCGGGCGCGTGCGTCGCGCTACCGACCCGGTGTCCCGCGGGCAAGTCATGGAGCAACGCACACGACGCGTGCATCGTGACGTGCCCCCGCGGCAAGGTCGCCGACGCAAAGGGGCGCTCTTGCGTCGACGAGCCCAAGGGTTGCCGGCAGGGCGAGGTCTGGAGCGACGCCGCCGGAGGCTGCGTCGCCGCCTGTCCCTCGGGGACCGTGCGCAGCGCCGACGGCGCCTGTGTCGAGAGCGCCGGCGACTGCCCTGCGGGACGAGAGTGGAGCGACGCGCGCAGCGCGTGCGTCCCGACTTGCCCGGCGGGCAAGGTGCTCGACGTCGGGGGCAACACCTGCGTGACCGACGCGAAGCGCTGTCCGGCGGGCAAGGAGTGGAAGGACGCGTTCGACGGGTGCGTCCCGATCTGCGGCCCTGGCGAGGTGCTCGACTTCAGGGGCTTCGCCTGCCACCCCATCAAGCTGCGGCGTCGGTATCGCTGAGGCGCTCCGCCGAACCTCTTACAACGTCTTTCGCACCGCGCGAGTGCCCGCCGAGCACGCCTAGGATGCGCCGCGTCTCGACTGGAGGTCGCGGGATGCAGACGTGGATGCGACGGGCAGCGCTCGTCGGAGCGGGGTTCCTCTTCATGATCGGCTGCGGAGCGGACGGCGCTTCCGGCGGCGACACGACGACGCCGGGCGGCGGCGACGGCACCGGAGGCGACCGCGATCCCGGCGCGAGCTCGCCGGGGGGCCCCGGCTCGAACGACGATCCGAGCAACGCCGACACGGCGACGGAGCTCACGGGCGTCTGGTCCGTCTCCGGCAAGGACGCGCGCGGCGCCTACCAGGGTCAGGCCGAGGTCCGATCGGCCGGCGGCAAGCTGCAGTTCATCCGCTCGATCCGCTACGACGCAGTGAAGGTCGAGGACGGCCGAGCGCTTCACTGGACGGTCACCGGCGAAGCGAAGGGCGATCCCAAGTCGGAGCTCGCGCTCGAAGTCGTCCTCGACAACCGCGGCTTCATCGCGAAGCGCGGCGACGTCGAGCACAAGCTCGCCGACGCGCCGATCGCGGTCGGCGGCAAGGTCGTGCTCGAGAGCGGCAAGGGCAAGGCCTCGTACAACGGCGCGGCGATCGCCGGCAACGAGGTCTGGCAGAAGCGCACGGCGAACGGCGCCGAGCCCATCTTCGCAGTCTCGCGCACCATCTCGACCGGACACGCGCCGCCCAGCGCGCTGACGAAGCAGGCGTTCTGGTCGACGTACACGTCGTTCCGGGCTCTGCCGGCCGTCGCGCCCTACGTCACGCGTCCCGAGTTCGACGCGGCGGTCCACGGGCACATCGTCGACACGACCGACTTCGCCTTTTACCGAGCAAACCCGGACGCGATCCGCGTCGTGAGCCGGTCGATCGACGCGATCAGCACGCAAGAGGCGCTCGCGCGCGCGAACGCCTATCGAAAGACGCTCGCGGAGAAGGCGACCGGCTTCGACCACGAGATCGAGGCCGAGTTCATCGAGCCGACCACCGGCATGCTCCTCGACGCCGCGCCGGCGGGACAGCCGAAGGAGGTCCACTTCTCGGCCGCGCTCTGGACCGGCATCTACATGGCCAGCCAGGTGTACCGCTTCGAGGTCACCGGTGACGCGAAGGCGAAGGCCAACGCGATGAAGGCGCTCGACGGGATCCTCAAGCTGCAGGAGGTCACCGGCAACTGGAAGGTGTTCGCGCGCGCGATCCGTCCGCAGACGGGCAACACGGGCGGCGGCTGGCACGCCGGCGCGGGCGCGCTGTCGAACCTCGAGTGGCTCGAGGGCGGCAACAACGACATGATGAAGGGGCTCTACATCGCGTACGTGCTCGGTCATCGCCTCCTCTGTCTGTCGGGCAGCGATCCGCTCTGCGCTCGCATCCGGACGAACGCGCGTCACCTCGCCGACGACGTCAACGTCGATCGCGGCAGCGACGAGCTCGACTCGGCCTGGCTCACGGCGGTCGTCACGTCGGACGTCCTGACCAAGGCGCAGTACCAGGCGAAGGCCGAGGTCGCGTGGACGGCCAGCAAGGTCGTCATCACGAACAACACGACGCTCTACGAGCAGGGAACGGCCGACTGGAGCGGGCTGAACCTCGGCTTCGTCGGCAACGTGTTCCACATGCTCCTCGCCGACCGGTACAACGTCGGCGGAGACGCGAAGGCCGCGTTCAAAGGCGTGATCGCCGACGTGTCGACGAACCTGAAGAAGCAGCGGCTGCCGCTCTGGAACCTCCTCGGCGCCGCGTACTCCGGACAGCCGCCGGACAAGGCCGCCGCGGACGACGTGCTCTGGCGTCTGCGCGAGATGCCGTTCCCGAAGCCGGTCCACCACGTCGACCACCGCATCAACCCGGACTTCTGCATGTCGCCCTACCCGGCGCTGCCCTGGAAGAACGACTGGACGACGACCGACCGAACGCAGGCGCTCCGCAGCGTCCCGCTCTTCGAGGAGGCGCTCGACACCTTCCGCTTCCGCACCGAGATGCGCTACGCGGGCGACATCGCGGCGCGCCCGCCCGCGCCCGAGTACCTCATCGCGTACTGGTTCGGCCGCAAGCACGGCCTCATCCCGGCGACCGAGTAGCGCCGTCGCGGCGCCGCACGCGCTCCCCCGCCGGCGCCGCCTTCGGCGGCATGCCGTCTGCAGCGCCGTTCGCGAACGGAGGTCGTCGCCATGGCGCAGCGACACGGTCGGCGCAATCGGTCCTTGTGGTGGCTCGGAGTCCTCGGCCTCCTCGCGTTCGTGGCGCTGTTCGTCCTCGTGCGCATGAGCCGTCGCCCCGAGTCGGCGAGCCGCGAGACGACGACGACCGGCGCGGAGGTCCCGGGGACCGGCGCGGCAGGCCCAGCTTGCGCGGAGCACACGAGCTGCGAAGGCGGAGCGCTCTGCACGCGCGGTCGCTGCGCGCCGATCACGGAGAGGACGACCGAGTGCCGCGACGTCATGGTTCGCTTCGCGAGCGGCGCCTCCGAGCTGTCTTCGTCGGCGGAGGTCGCGCTCGAGCGCTTCGCCCGGTGCCGCAAGGCCGGCCGCGCGACGACGCTCGCGATCGAACCGAGCCGCGATCCGTCGCGGTCCCCCCGCGACAACGAGGCGCTCACCGACGATCGCGTCGCGCTCGTCCGCCGGGCGCTCGAAGCACGCGGTCTCGCGCCCGACACGCTCGGGCTCACCGACGCGGGCCGAGGAGCGCCGGCACCGCGCTGACGCCGACGCCGGTCGGCGACGCTCCGCTTGCGCCAACGAAGCGCCAACGCGGCGCAACCGGTGTCACGCGCGCCCTCGCCGCGCGCGCGGCGCGCGGCAGGCTGAAGGGATCTCACGGGGTTGGCGGCATCGCGCATGCGGCACCGCTGTTGCTCTCGGCGCTGGCTTCCCCCCACGCCGAGGTCCCCGATGAAGTCTCGCTCTGCCCTGTCGACGATCGCGCTCTCCCTCGTTCTCGCCGGTTGCTCCGGCTCCGCCGCCGGAGGCGACGTCGACGGCCCCGGCGGCAGCAGCTCCGGCGGCAGCAGCTCCGGGGGCGGCGCGAGCAGCGGCTCCGGCGACGGCAGCGGATCGGGCAGCGAGCACGACGCGCTGTTCGACGCGCCGTCGGAGTCCGCGGTCACGGCCGGCTCGATCTTCGGGCTCTGGGGCGGCGCGACCAAGGACTTGTCGTTCACGTTCGACTCCCGGATGAGACTCGGCCAATCGACCATGACGTTCGCCACCCGGTGCGTGCGCGACAACGGCGACGAGTCCGCGGTCGTCGGCGTCACGGTGGCGGCCCGCGTCGACGAGTCGGAGATCAGCGTCCTCGAGAGCAAGAAGGACGAGAAGAAGACCGGCGACATCACGTGCCGCGCCAACGCCCGGCCCGGCACGACGAAGCGCTGCGACACCGCCGAGGGCTTCCGCCGCGAGTGCTTCGTGCTCGACGGAACGGAGCTCACGATCTACGGGATGTCGAGCCTCGACAAGGTCGTCCTCACGAAGATCTCCGACTGACGACGTCGCCTCGGCCTCCCAAGTCTGCGACAATTCGTCCAAATCGCCACGAATGACAGAAACCCCAAAATCGTTCACCTCGACCTTGACGGCCCGCGCGTCGCGCGGTCCCCTGGCACGATGCGCGAGACACGCGAAGTTGGGCCGAAGGCGGCGCGGGACGCCCTCGACGTGCGTAGGCCGCGGCTCCTCCTCGTCGAGGACGACGGCGAGCTGCGACGCGGTCTAGCGCGCGCGCTCGGGACCGAGTTCGAGGTCACCGCCATCTCCAACGGCGCCAACGCCGCCGAGCTGCTCGTGCGCACCGACTACGACGCGGTGCTGAGCGACATCGCCTTGCCAGGGATGTCCGGCATCGACCTCCTCCGCCTGGTGCGGGCCTACGACCTCGACGTCCCCGTCGTCCTCATCACCGCGCAGCCGTCGGCCGAGACCATGCGTGAGGCGCTCGAGCTGGGCGCCCTCACCCACCTGCACAAGCCCGTCGCGAACGACGTGCTCGAGGCCACGCTGCGCCACGCCGTGAAGCTCTCGCGCATGGCACGGCTGCGGCGGGAGGCGATCGCCGCCGGCGCGGGCGCGTCGCTGACCGGCGAGCGCGAAGAGCTGAGCGCCACGTTCGAGCGCGCGCTCGACACCCTCACGATTCACTTCCAGCCCATCGTCGACCGGCGCACGCAGCGCACCGCCGGCTTCGAGGCGCTGATGCGTCCGAAAGAGCCCGACGTCCCGCACCCCGGCGCGATGCTCCAGCTCGCCGAGCGGGTCGGGCGGCTCGACGAGATGGGTCGCCGCGTCCGCGAGATCGCCGCGGAGACGTTCCATCCGGCCGACGACGACACGCTCCTGTTCGTGAACCTGCACCCGTCGGAGCTGCACGATCCGGCGCTCTTCGACGCCGCCTCACCGCTCGGGAGGATCTCGAAACACGTCGTCCTCGAGGTGACCGAGAGGAGCGCGCTCAACGACGTCGCCACCACGCGCCAGCGCGTCAGCGAGCTCCGCGCGC
The DNA here is from genome assembly GCA_019637225.1 of Labilithrix sp. Lineage (GTDB taxonomy): Bacteria > Myxococcota_A > Polyangia > Polyangiales > Polyangiaceae > Labilithrix. Next base: position 89,538 of record JAHBWC010000002.1, on the reverse strand, counting down.
TCGGCTTCCGGATCGCCGTCGACGACCTGGGCGCCGGGTACGCCGGACTGACCTGCTTCGCGATCCTCGAGCCGGAGATCGTGAAGCTCGACATGTCGCTGATCCGTGACATCGAGACCTCGCCCGTTCGCTCGCACATCGTCGACCGCATCACCCGCCTCTGCCACGAGCTCGACATGCTCGTGGTCGCCGAGGGAATCGAGACGGTGCCCGAGCTCGGACGCGTCATCACCCTCGGCTGCGACTACCTCCAGGGCTACCTGCTCGGAAAGCCGGGGCCGGCGCTCGTGCCGTCCTCGCACACGTGGTGACGATGCCCGACGACGCCTCCTGTCCCAGCCGTCCGCGCCCGCTCCGCGTCCTGCTCATCGAGGACTCTCAAGACGACGCGGATCTCAACTTGATCGCCCTCCGCCGCGCGGGATACGAGGCGACGTTCGAACGCGTCGAGACGCGCGACGCCGCCAAGGAGAAGCTGACGACGGAGCGCTGGGACGTCGTGCTCTGCGACTACTCGTTGCCGACGTTCGGCGCGCCCGAGGCTCTCGCGCTCGTCGCCGAGCTCGGCATCGACGTCCCCTTCATCATCGTCTCCGGTACGGTCGGCGAGGCCGCGGCCGTCGACGTCATGCGCGCCGGCGCGCACGACTACGTGGTCAAGGGCAGCCTCCTCCGGCTCGGACCGGCGATCGAGCGGGAGCTCGGCAACGCGGCCTCGCGGCGGGAGAGGCGCCAGGCGGAGGAGGCCGTGCGGCGGAGCGAGGAGCGCCACCGGCTGCTCGTCGAGCACTCGTCGGACGTGGTGACGCTCTTCGACCGTGAGGGCAAGGCTCGCTACATCAGCCCCGCGATGGAACGGCTCCTCGGCTACCGGCCGGACGAGCTGCTCGGTCGCGACGTCACGTGGCTCGCCCCCCCCGACGGCCGAGCCGAGGCCGACGACGAGCGCGGCGACGCCGAGGCGGCGCGCGGCGCGATGCGGACGGTACACCTCACGGCGCGTCACAAGGACGGCTCGGAGCGGTCCCTCGAGTCGATCGTGCACGACCGCCTCGAGGACCCCGCCGTCGAGGGATACATCGTGACGACGCGCGACATCGGCCCGCGCCACGCCATCGAGGAGGAGCGGCGCGCGAGGATCCAGGCGGAGCTCGCGAGCCGGACGAAGAGCGGCTTCCTCGCCAACATGAGCCACGAGCTGCGAACGCCCCTCAACGCGATCATCGGCTTCTCCGAGCTGATGGAGCAAGGGGTGGCCGGTCCGCTCTCGGCGCGGCAAACGACCTACGTAGCCAACGTCCTCCAGGCGGGGCGTCACCTCCTCAACCTCCTCAACGACATCCTGGACCTGTCGAAGATCGAGGCCGGCAAGCTCGCCCTGAATCCCGAGTGGACCGAGCTCGGCGCGATCATCGACGCCGTGGAGCACGGGACCCGCCCGCTCGCCGCGGCGCGCGGCGTCACGCTCGACGTCTCCGTCCCGACGACGCTGCCCCTGCTCGACGTCGACCCCGTCCGCGTGAAGCAGATCCTCTACAACCTGGTGTCGAACGGCATCAAGTTCACGCCGGACGGCGGCGCGGTGCGCGTGGTCGCGAGCGCCGACGACGGCGCCGTCCGCTTCGGCGTCGAGGACACCGGTGTCGGCATCCGGCGCACGGACCTCTCACGTCTCTTCAAGGAGTTCGAGCAGCTCGAGGCCACCGGCATGGCGGAGAAGCCCGAAGGGACGGGCCTCGGGCTCGCCCTGACGAAGCGCCTCGTCGAGATGCACGGCGGCACGATCACCGTGACCTCCGAGCTGGGCATGGGCTCCACGTTCACCGTCGTGTTGCCCCGACGTAGGGGTCCCGCGCCCGCGGCTCTCCGCCGTGGGGCCGTCGTCGGAGAGGAGCCGTAGGTGAGCGTCATCCTCGTGGTCGAGGACCACCCGATGAACCGCCTCCTCGTGCGCGACGTCCTCGAGCACCGCGGGCACGAGGTCGTCGAGGCGCGCAACGTCGACGAGGCGGCGCGCGCGCTCGCTGCGCGCGTCCCCGATCTCGTCCTGCTCGACGTCCAGATCCCCGGCGGCGGCGGCGAGGCGGTGCTCCGCTCGATCCGGGAGCAGGCGGAGCTCGCGACGCTGCCGGTCGTCGCCGTCACGGCCTTCGCGATGGCCGGCGATCGCGCGCGCCTGCTCGCCGCCGGGTTCGACGGCTACGTCAGCAAGCCCATCGACACGCGGGCGTTCGGCCCCACCGTCGAGGCCTTCATCCGAGGAGAGCACCGATGAGCACTTCCGGACACGTGCTCGTCGTCGACGACAACGCGGCGAACCGGCTGCTCGTCGAGGCGCAGCTCGACGCGGCCGGCTACACCGTCACGCAGGCTGAGAGCGGCGCGCAGGCGCTCTCCGCGTTCGCGGCGGGCGCGATCGATCTCGTTCTGCTCGACGTCATGATGCCGGGGATGGACGGCTTCGAGACGTGCCGTCGCCTGCGGGCGCTGCCCGGAGGCGACGAGGTGCCCGTCCTCTTCTTGACCGCGCTCCACGATCACGAGACGCACGACAAGGCGCTCGTCTCGGGAGCCGACGACTTCCTCGGCAAGCCGTTCCACCGGACGGAGCTCTTGATCCGCGTGCGGTCGCTGATCCGCATCTCGCGGCTTCAGAACGAGCTACGGCGCGATCGCGACGCGCTCCTCACGGTGCAGCGCCAGAAGGAGCTGCTCACGTCGCTCCTCGTTCACGATCTCAAGAACCCCCTCGCCGGCATCCTGGCGAACGGCGACTTCGTCCTGAGCACCTCCGACGTGAGCGGCGAACCGAAGGCCGCCGTCGAAGACATGATGGCGTCGACGGAGGCGATGCATCAGATGGTCATGAACCTCCTCGACATCAGCCGCGCCGAGAGCGGAGCGCTCTCCCCGAGCCGCGCCGAGGTCGACGTCGCGGCGCTCCTCCGCGAGGTCGAGGGCCCGGCGCGGCGCCGCGCCGAGAGCCGTCGGCAGACGCTCCGGGTCGAGGTCGCGCCCGACCTCGCGCCGATCCAGGTCGATCCGCTGCTCTTGCGTCGCACGCTCGAGAACCTGCTCGACAACTCCCTGAGGTACACGCCGTCGGACGGAGCGATCGACGTCGTGGCCCGGGTGGACGACGGCGCGCTCGTGCTCGAGGTCACGGACGAGGGCCCTGGGATCCCGCCCGAGCGCCGCGAGCGGATCTTCGACAAGTACGCGCAGGTCGACGGCTCGGCGATCGATCGGACGAGCCGCGGGCTAGGGCTCGTCTTCTGTCGGATGGCGATCGAGGCGCATGGCGGCGAGATCTCGATCGCCGACCATCAGCCGCAGGGCGCCGTCTTCCGCCTGAAGCTCCCGCTCTGACGCCGGGGCGTCACGCGCCGGCGGTCGCGAGCGCGCTCACTCCGCGGCGCGGACGACGAACAACTCCGTCGCCGTGCCGGAGACGGCGCCGATGCGGCCGGAATACGAGGTCTCCGTCCACTTCGACCCGTCGTAGTGGACGAGGCCGAACACCGAGGTGCCGTAGACGTCGCGGCTCGACCGACCCCACAACGACGTGACGACGCCCGGTGTCTCGAGCGTCTTCCACGAGGCGCCGTTCGTCGAGCGAAGCACGCCCTCGTCCGTCGCGACGAAGGTGTCTCCCGTCGGGCTCGTCCAGACCGAGTACATCGTCGACGAGCCCGCGTCGCCCGACGGCGTGCGGACCACCCACGCCCCGGCGGAAGAGCGCTGGAGGAGCGCCTGCTCCGACTCGGGATCGTCCGCGAGCGCCCAGACGGACGCACCGCCGCCGAAGACCTCGGTGACGATGAGGCCCTCGGGGACAGGCTCCTTGGTCCACGTGTCACCACGACGCCGATGCACCTGCCCGACCGCGTCGCTCAGCCCGGCGAAGAACACGTCGGCGCCGCTCACGGTGGCGGAGCTGAGGTGGTCGAGCGACGGCGCGGGCACAGCCTTCCACGTCGCCCCGTCGAAGCGCTCGAGGGCGGTGTTGGTCATCAGGTACACGTCCGAAGACGTTCGCCCGAAGAGCGACGCGCGCGTGCCTCCGAGAGCCTCGTGGACCGTGGCCCACTCACCCGCCTTCGTCCGCCGATAGACGACACACTTACGCCGGGGAGCGTCGTCCGGCGCGGTCGTCGCGATGAAGGCGGTCCCGTCGGGCGCGACCCACACCGCCCGCGGCTGCTCACCGGGCTCTGCGTCGGGGATGCGCTCGACGGTAGGCTCGCGCGTGGGGCCGGTCAGCGTGACGAGCTGGGCATGCGTCACCGGACGCGGGCGGATGGCGCCACTGGCGCACGCCTCGTCGAGGCCGAACTTGGCGAGCAGGCGGTTCGCCCCGAAGAGCGGGGCGTCGCCACCCCTCCCCGGAGAGGTCGGGACGGACTCGATCCGCCCCAGCGCCGCCTTCGCCCCCGCGCAGTCGCCGTCGGCGAGGGCCTTCAGCGCGGCGTTTGCGTCGTCCGAACAGGCGAGCGTGGCGCTCTCGCAGTCGATCGCGAGCCGCTCGATGCGGCCCCGCGCGCACGCGCGATCGCAGCTCGTACCGAGCGGCGCCGTGCCGAGGACGTTCGGCTTGTAGTTGTAGGAGGTGTGCGGCGTCGACGAGCGGACGCACACGCGCACGGCGAGGAGGGCGATCGAGATCATCGCGCCGATCCCGATGCGCGCGCCGACGCCGTTGCCGTTGCTCTTCGGCGGCGCGTGGAACGCCGCCTTCATCCGCTTGATGTCCTCGGCCTCCTTGGCCGAGAGGCGCTCGGCCTTGCCTTCGACCATGAGCGTCCACGACCGGTGCTCGCGCCCCGCGTGCGTGTCGGTCCGGTGCGTGGAGGACGTCACCACGTCGATCTTGTTCCCGTCGCCGTGGTCGAGCGCGAGGCCGAGCCAGTTTCCGGGTCCGAACGCGATGCCGTGGACGGGTCGATCCGTGTATTCGATCCGCATCGTGACCGAGAGGCTCGGCCACTCGTAGACGATCACGCTCCTGTCCGAGCGCTGGATCGCGACGCGCCCGCCGTTCGCGTCGAAGCGCGCGCGCTTCACGCCGGCCGGGAGCTTCTCGAGGCGCGCCACGCCGGAAGGCCCGACCGAAGACACGCCGTCGCGACCGGCGATGAGCCAGGAGCCGCTCGGGTGCTGCGCGAGGTCGGAGACGGCGCCGCGGAGGTCCGCGCGGAACGTCTCCTCGGGGGCCTCGGCGACGTGGAACATCCGGAGCTCGCCCTTGTCCGTGCCCGCGGCGAGCGTCGCGCCGTCGGCCGAGAAGGCGAGCGCCGTCACGTGCCCGCTCGCGCTCGCGCTCAGCGGGACGTCGATGCGCGCACCGCTCCGCAGCACGAAGACCGCGTCGTCGACGGCGAGGGCGACGGCGGCGGCCGCCGGCGACGACGCGAGCGCGCGCGGCTTGCCGAACGGCCCGAGCTTGGCCGAGACCTGCCCGAGCGTCGGATCGACGAGGTGGAGATGCCCCTCGGCGTCGAGCGCCAGGACCGAGCGACCGGTCGCCCCCGGCGATCGCCATGGGCTTCCCCCCTGCCCCGCCGGCAGCGCCTGGGGATCGACGAACAGCACGGCGACGAGGGCGTGCTCGAACGAGAGGCGCCACTTCGGCCCCTCGGTCACGGCGTCGTACGCGAGCAGCTCCGCGCCGTCGATCGTCAGAAGGCAGAGATCGTCCGGCCCGTAGGCGATCGCATCGAAGGCCATTCGCTCGCTCCTCGTCCCCATACGGCGCGGAGCCGTACGAGCTTCCCACCACACACGCGCGCGCGGAGCTCGACTTCATGACAGGCCCGCCGGAACGCTCGTGGCGGCACGGGCCAACGACGCGGGTCAGAGTGTCTCCGGAATGTGGCGGCGACTCTGACCCGCTCTTCGTGGTGCTCGACAGTACTTCTCAGGTCACCGCGTCCTTGACCGCCTTCACGGGGCGGGCGCGGACGGCCTTGCTCGCCGGCTTGGCGGCGAACTTCTGCTTCTCCTTCGTGAAGGGGTTGATTCCCTCACGCGCCGGACGGGCCGGCTTCTTCACGACGACGAACTTCGCGAAGCCCGGCAACACGAAGATGCCGTTCTTCTTGAGCTCCCGATGACCGACCTCGACGAGCGTCTCGACGACGAGCTTCACCTGCTTGCGGGAGAGCTCTTCGCCCACCGCCTCGGTGACGGCTTCGAGGATCGCGCTCTTCGAGAGCGGCTTGTTGGTCGTCTTCTTCGCACCCTTTGCCATGAGTCCACCTCGTTTCAGCAAACAGGGGTAGAGCGGTCCGCACGGCAGAGCAACCGAAATTCAGCGCCTGGAGCGCTGAATTTCGCTCTTTCGAACCGGGTCACCGGCTGCTCGGCTCGAGTCGAGCGGCTCCACGACGCGAGCTTCGCGACCCCGATCCGGGAGCGCGACGGTCCGGACGTCACGGTGTCCGGGGGCACGCCGACCTCGCGTCGGGCGCTCGAAGCACCTCCGATGAATCGAGGAATGCCGCGGGTTTTGGGGCAACGTTTTGATCGAATGGATCGCGCGCGTTTCCGGGCGAAAAACGGCGCCTCGACGGGCGAGAGCCGCACGCGGCGCGCGGCTCTGGACGCGAGCGCACGCCGGCGCTCACCGAGAGCCGCGGTACGCGGTGTGCTCTCACGACGCGCATGGCACCTCGGACGACCGATGCACCGCCGCCGCAGATCAGGGCGCGCCCCCACGTCAGCAGCCCGATCGGCGGGCTGCGCCTCGGGCAGATCGCGGGGATCGAGATCTACATCGACTGGAGCCTGGCCATCATCTTCGGGCTCGTCGCGGTCGGGCTCGGAGCCGGCGCGCTGCCGCGCTGGCACCCGCAGTGGAGCCTCCTGCTCCAATGGACGGTCGCCGTCGCCGCCTCCGTCGCGTTCTTCGCGTCGATCCTCGTCCACGAGCTGTCCCATGCGCTCGTGGGCAAGCTCGTCGGCGTGAACGTCCCGCGCATCACGCTCTTCGTCTTCGGCGGCATGGCCCACATGCACGGCGAGCCGTCATCGCCGAAAGCGGAGCTCTTCATGGCCGCCGTGGGCCCGCTCACCAGCCTGTTCATCGGCATCGTCGCGAGCTTCACCGGCGTCCAGCTCGCGCTGCTCGCCGGTGGGCTTCCGTCCGATCCGGAGCAGCTCGTCCGGGTGGCCGGCCCGATCGCGACGGTGCTCCTCTGGCTCGGACCGCTGAACGTGATGCTCGCGCTCTTCAACCTCGTCCCCGGCTTCCCTCTCGACGGCGGGCGCCTCCTCCGCGCCCTGCTCTGGTGGGCGACGGGCAACTTCGACACAGCGACGCGCTGGGCGTCGGGAGCCGGGCGCGCCGTGGGCTGGGCGCTCATCACCGTCGGCTTGCTGATGGCGCTCGGCTACCGGGTCCCGTTCTTCGGGACCGGCATCGGCGGTGGCCTCTGGGTGGCGCTCATCGGGTGGTTTCTTAACCACGCCGCGCGCGCGAGCTGGGCCGCGCTTCGCGTCCGGACGCGCCTCGCCCACCTCCCGGTGCGCGAGGTGATGCGCGCGGGCCTCGACACGGTCGTCCCCGACATGACCCTCGCCGAGCTCGTGCGTCACCACGTCATGCGGAGCGATCAGACCTCGTTCCCCGTCCTCGAAGGCGACGACCTGAGTGGGGCGATCTCCGTGCGCGACATCCAGCTCGTCCCGAACGCCGACTGGCCGACCGTCACCGTTCGGCAGGTCATGACGCCGGCGAGCGAGCTGCCGAAGATCGAAGCCGACGCGGACGCGAGCGCCGCGCTCGAGTGCCTCGCGGAACGCGATCTCGAGCAGCTGCCCGTCGTGGATCACGGGCGGCTGAGCGGCTTCATCCGGCGACAGGACATCTTGAAGTGGCTCTCGCTCCAGCCCGAGCCCGCCGGCTGAGCGCGGCGCGACCCATCGGCTCGCGGCGAGCTCGGCCCGACGCCGAGCGCGGAGTGCGGCGCGGCGATCGCGCAGGCCGACGATCGGCGCCTCGGCGTCCGGGACGCCTCGGCAGCGGCGCGCGCGTGTGGCGAGGCACGGTCGGACCGCCGCACGCTCGGCACCGATGTTGAAGGGCCACTGGCATGAGCCCACGGAAGCTGTTCCGGGATCGCCGCGACGCAGGGCAGAAGCTCGCCTCGCACCTCGGCGCGTACCGCCGCGCGTCGGCGCTCGTCCTCGGCCTGCCGCGCGGAGGCGTACCGGTCGCGTACGAGGTCGCGCGTGCGCTCGAGGTCCCGCTCGACATCTGCGTCGTCCGCAAGCTCGGCGCACCGCTCCAGCCGGAGCTCGGCCTCGGCGCGGTGGGCGAGGACGGCTCCGTCTACGTCGACCGCGACACGATGGATCGCCTCGGTGTCGCCGAGGGCGAGCTCGAGGACATCATCGCGACGAAGCGGGCGGCGGTCGCCGCGCAGGTGCGACGCTTCCGCGAGGGCTCCGAGCCGCTCGACGTCCGCGGCAAGACCGTGATCGTCGTCGACGACGGCGTGGCCACCGGCGGCACGGCCCGCGCGGCCCTCCAGACCCTGCGGGCGCGCGGCGCCGGTGAGATCGTGCTCGCCGTGCCCGTCGGAGCGTCCGAGACGCTGGACGAGCTCGCCGCCGTCGCCGACGAGATCGTCTGTCTCCACCCGGAGGAGACCTTCTACGCCGTCAGCCCCTGGTACGAGGACTTCTCGCCGACCACCGACGACGACGTGGTCGAGCTGCTCGCGCGCGCCCGAGCGGAGCGTGCCACGCAAGAGCGCGAGCCGGCCGCGACGCGAGCACCCGGAAAATCGGAGCGCGTCCGCGTGACGAAGCAACGCGAGGTGAAGATCCCGGCCGACGGCGCGCTCCTCGACGGCAGGCTCACCATCCCGCCGGACGCGCGGGGGCTCGTCCTCTTCGCGCACGGAAGCGGGAGCAGCCGTCACAGCCCAAGAAACCAGTACGTCGCGAGCGTGCTCCACCAGGCCGGGCTCGCCACGCTGCTCTTCGATCTCCTGACGGAAGAGGAAGAGGCGGTCGACGCGCGCACCGCGCACTTGCGCTTCGACGTCTCGCTCCTCGCCTCGCGCCTCGGCGCGGCGACCGATTGGGCGCGGCAGGAGCGCGAGACGCAGGGCCTCGAGATCGGCTACTTCGGCGCGAGCACGGGGGCGGCGGCGGCGCTGATCGCGGCGGCCGAGCGGCCCGGCGTCGTTCGCGCCATCGTCTCGCGCGGCGGCCGACCGGATCTCGCCGAGGAGGCGCTCAATCGTGTCGAGGCCCCGACGCTCTTGCTCGTCGGAGGGCTCGACGGCGAGGTGCTGACGCTCAACCGCGAGACGCTGTACTTCCTCGGGTGCGAGAAGCTCCTCGAGATCGTGCCCGACGCGACGCACCTCTTCGAAGAGCCCGGCGCGCTCGATCGCGTGGCGCACTCCGCGGCGAAGTGGTTCTCGGGGCACCTCGGCGCGCGGGCGCTCGAGTCGACGGCGTGAGCGCGCGTCAGAGCTGCTTGAGCGCGGCGATGACGTCGGGCTCGTCGAGCACGTCCGACGCGAACAGATCGCCGACGCGCTGGATGCTCGCGTCCGGCGGGACCTTGCCGGCGCGGATCCCACGCGCGACCTGATCGGCCGAGACCGGCCCGACCGGATCGGAGCCCGGCACCCAGACCATGTACTGACGAATGACGAGGCTCGGGGCCAGGCTCGGCGGCGGCGGCGGCTCGCTCTCCGCGCTGACGGCCTTGAGCGCCGCGACGATGTCGGCCGCGTCGAGGATATCGCCCCAGAACGTGTCGGACTCGCGCCGGACGCTCGCGTGGGTCGGCACCTTGCCGGCCTGGATGCCGCGCGCGAGCTGATCGGCGGAGACGGGACCGATCGGATCGCCGCCCTCGATCCAGACCTGCCAGACGGGCGCCTTGAGGCGGTCCGGCGGCGGCGGCGGCGCGCGCAACGAGACGGCCGACTCGCGACTGCCGATCTTCCGGATCTTCGGGGCCCGCATCAGGGGCGGAGCTTGATCCGGAGTCGGCCTCCGCGCAAGGCGATTTCAGCGTTTTGGAGCCCGTTAGCGCGTGAAACCGTGCGCCCTCAGCGCATGTTTTCGCCTACGGTGCCCGCCATGGCGCTCCGGCCCGCGCTCGACGCCCGTGCACGACGCCTTCGGGCATCGCTCGGCGCGTGGGTGCGGCGGGTCCGGGCCGCGCGGCGGCGCCTCCTCTTCGTCGCCGCCGCCGTCGTCGCCGCGCCGTTCGTGCTCGTGGGGATCGTCGCCCTGTTCACGCCGATGCCGGAGGAGCTCCGCGAGCCCGCCGCCCCGTCGCTCCGCGTCCACGCCCGCAACGGCAAGCTTCTGCGCGAGGTGCGCACCGACGACGGCGCGCGCGCGCGTCCTCTCCCCCTCGCCTCGTTCCCGCCGCACGTCCGGAGCGCGGTGCTCGCCGCGGAGGATCGGCGCTTTTACGCGCACCACGGCGTCGACCTCGTCGCGGTCCTCCGCGCGTCGCTCTCGAACGTCGCGCATCGTCGCGTCGTGTCGGGCGCCTCGACGATCACGATGCAGCTCGCGCGCACGGTGCGCCCGCACCGGCGGAGCCTCTGGGGCAAGGTCACCGAGACCGCCCTCGCGCTCCGCATCGAGGCGTCGCTCTCGAAGGATCGGATCCTCGAGGAGTACCTGAACCGCGTCGTCTACGGCCCGAACCTCCGCGGGTACGCGGCCGCGAGCCACGCCTACCTCGGGACCGCGCCCGAGTCGCTCTCGCTCGCGGGCGCCGCGCTCATCGCGGGGCTCCCGCGCGGACCGTCGCTCTACGCGGTGACGAAGCGGCCCGACCTCGCCAGGCGGCGCCGCGATCGCGTGCTCGCGCGGATGGCCGAGGCCGGGATGATCGACGACGAGGCGAAGGCGCGCGCCGTCGCCGAGCCGATCGTCGCGCGCGTCGACAAGCCCGCGTTCGGGGCGCCCCACTTCACGCGGGCGCTCGTCGCGGGGACGCTCGCCGGCACGCAGCCGGAGCTCGCCGAGGCGATGCGCGACCGCGCCACGCTCTCCGAGGTCCACACCACGATCGATCCGGAGCTCCAGCGCGCCGCCGAGGGCGCCGTGGCGACGACGCTCGATGCGCTCGCGCGCGCGCACGTCACCGCGGCCGCCGTCGTCGTGCTCGAGAACGCGACCGGCGACGTGCTCGCCTGGGTCGGCTCGCCGGATTTCCACAGCGCCGCGGCGCTCGGTCAGAACGACGGCGTCCTCGCGCTCCGGCAGCCGGGCTCGTCGCTCAAGCCGTTCGTCTACGTGGAGGCGATGAGCCGCTTCGGCTGGACCGGCGCGACGCTGCTGCCCGACGTCGAGATCCACATCCCGCTGCCCGGCGGCGGCGACTACGTCCCGCACGACTACGACGCCAAGCAGCGCGGGCCCGTCCGCCTGCGCGAGGCGCTCGGCAACTCGCTCAACATCCCCGCGGTCCACACGATCCACGAGCTCGGGACGAAGAGCGTGCTCGACCGCCTTCACGCGTTCGGCTTCGCGTCGCTCGTCGAGGACGCCGAGCACTACGGCCCGGCGCTCGCGCTCGGCGGCGGCGAGGTCACGCTCCTCGAGCTCGCCGCCGCCTACGCGACGCTCGCGCGCGGCGGCGTTCGGCGGCCGCTGCGGTTCGTCACGCGCCTCGTCCGCGGCGATCGCGCGATCGACTTCGACGTACCGGGCGCAGAGGCGCGCGTGCTCGACGAGCGCGTCGCGGCGATGCTCACCGACATCCTGAGCGACAAGGGCGCGCGCATGTCGGCGTTCGGCGATCAGAACGTCCTCGAGCTCGAGGTCCCGGTCGCCGCCAAGACCGGGACCTCGAAGGGCTACCGCGACAACGTCGCGGTGGGCTACACGCGCGAGGTGACCGTCGCCGTGTGGGCCGGCAACTTCGACGGCTCCCCGATGAACGACGTCAGCGGCATCTCCGGCGCCGGCCCGATCTTCCGCGAGGTGATGGGCGCCGCGGCGCGGAGCCGACCCTCGCCGTCGACGAGGAGCACGCTCGCCCTCGACGCCGACGCGGCGCGGCTCGGCCTCGCGCGAACGCCGATCTGCGCGCTGTCGGGCGAAGTGCCGACGTCGGCGTGCCCCCATCGAATCCACGAGTGGCTCCCGCAGGCCGACGCCGATCACGCGCCGCCCTGCTCGACGCACCAGCGCGTGCGGCTCGATGCCCGCAACGGCCTCCGCGCCGGCCCTGGCTGCCCGACCGAGGTGACGACGAGCCGCGTCTTCGAGCGCTGGCGCCCGCCCTACGAGGAGTGGGCGCGGCGGACGAACCGCGCGCTCGTCCCCGAGGGGAGCTCGCCGGCGTGTCCGATCGACGACGCGCCGACCGCGGCCCGCGACGAGGACGGCGCCGCGCGTGAGCCCTCCGCGCCGCGCGTCGTGTACCCGTTCGACGGCGCCCGCTTCGTGATCGACCCCGAACGACCGGTAGACCTGCAGCGCCTCGACATCCGGGTGGAGCCGAGCGCCGCGTCGACCGAGGTCTTCGTCGACGACCAGCCCATCGCGAAGACGCGGAGCTGGCCGCTCGCCGCAGGCCCACACACGATCACAGCGCGGAGCGGCGGGCGCGTTTCGCCCCCGGTGCACATCGTCGTACGGTGAGGGCGCACGACCGGGGGAAGATCGCGGGGCTATCCGGAGTAGATGTACGTGCTCTTCCGCTCGGCGGGCCCGGCGTCGGTGCCGCTCGCAAGCGCAGAATCGGTCCGTTATCATCGTCGCGGGGGCTCGGGAGGTATCGATGAGGACGCACATCGCTTCGTTGTTCGGAGCGCTCGCGATCGCGGGGATGGTCGCGTCGGCTTGCGGGTCCAGCGACAGGACGAGCGGGTTCGACGAAAACGACGACGGAGGCGGAGGCGGCGGTCTCGGCGGGCCGGGAGCGCTCGGTGACGACGCCCAAGCTCCGCCGGCGGGTTGCAAGAACCTCCAGTGCAAGCAGGTCAGCTGTTCGGGCGGCGGCACGACGACCGTGAGCGGCGTCGTCTACGCTCCGACACCTCCGCAGTACGGCAAGGCCGACCCGATCTACAACGCGATCCTCTACGTCCCGAACGGAAAGCTCCAGCCGTTCCCGGTCGGCGTCTCGTGCGACAAGTGCGGGGCGATCACGTCCGGCGAGCCGATCGCCACGGCGCTCTCCGGCGCCGACGGCAAGTTCGTGCTCGAGAACGTCCCGGTCGGCGACGACATCCCGCTCGTCATCCAGGTCGGACGCTGGCGGCGCGAGGTCAAGATCCCGAAGGTCGCGGAGTGCACCGACACGCCGCTCGACGCGGAGCTCACGCGGCTCCCGCGCAACAAGAGCGAGGGCGACATCCCGCTCATGGCGATCGTGACGAGCCCGTACGACGCCACCGAGTGCCTGATGCGCAAGATCGGCGTCGCCGACGAGGAGTTCACGACCTCCGACAAGGACGGCCGCATCCACCTCTACCAGGGCGGCGGCTCGACGCTCCCCGGCACGACGCCGAACGGCGGCGCCCTCTGGGGATCGAAGACGCAGCTCGAGAAGTACGACGTCGTCGCTCTTCCCTGCAATTCGCAGCCGACGACCGCGGGCGACCGACAGAACGTCGTCGACTACACCAACAGCGGCGGACGCGTCTTCATCACCGACCTCTCGCAGGACGTCATCAAGTCCGGTCCCGCGCCGTGGCCGTCCACGGCGAACTTCACGGTCAGCGGCAGCTACACGAACCCCGCGAACGTCGACACCACCTTCCCGAAGGGCGCAGCCCTCGCGGACTGGCTCCACGCGGTCGGCGCCACGACGACGAAGGGCCAGCTCAACCTGACGGGCACCTTCGCGCGCGTCAGCACCGTCAACGCTCCGTCGCAGCGCTGGATCTACTCGAGCACGACGACCCAGACGTACTCGTTCAACACGCCGGTCGGCACCGACGCCGCGGAGCAGTGCGGCCGCGCGTTCTATTCGAGCTTCCACGTCACCACCGGCGGCGGCGGGACCTTCCCGGCGCTCTGCAACAGCACGCCGCTCACAGCGCAGGAGAAGGCGCTGGAGTTCATGCTCTTCGATCTCTCGGCCTGCGTTCAGAAGGACGACACGCCGCCCGAGCCGCCGCCCGTCGTGAAGTAGCCTCGCGCCGCTCGGGGCGCGTCCCGTCCCGCCCGCGCCGCCGGCGTGCTTCGCGCGCCGGTCAAGGCCTATTCGACCGCGCGGCGGGCCCCACGTGAGACGACGAATCACCGGTGACGCGCGCGCGCGGGCGGATAACCTCGGCCGCGACATGGCGAACATCCAGTGGCGTCACGCGCGCATCGGGACCGTGGGCCTCCTCGTCCTGGCATCCTGCTTTCGCGGAGCCGCTCCCACGGTGACGCTCGCGCCGCGCGGGCCGGACGCGCCGTCGCCACGCGCGCAGGGGCCGTTCGCGGTCGTCTACGCCGCTCCGAAGGGGCACGTCGTCGACCGCAAGCAGCCGGGCGTCACGGTGCTCTTCTCGCGCAGCGTCCGCTCCGTCGAGATGGCCGACGACGAGCGCGTCCCCGCGATCGCCATCAAGACGAAGGCCGGCAACGCGGTGAAGGGCGACTGGCGGTGGACGGGCACGCGCGGGCTCCTGTTCACGCCCGACGGCGAGCTCCCCGGCGGAAGCGACTTCGTCGTCACCGTCCCACCCGACGTCACCGCGCTCGACGGATCGGTGCTCGGCAAGCCGTACACCCTCGAGCTCGACACGAGCGGTCCGTCGCTCGCGAGCTTCATGGTGCTCGGCCCCGCCGGCGTCACCGAGCGGGCGCTCCCGAGCACGGCGACCTTCCGCGTCGAGCTCGACCAGAGCGTCGACGTGAGCGCCGTGCGCGAAGCCGCCAGCCTCCGCGTCTTCAAGGCCGACGGCGACAAGGGCGAGACGATCCGCCTCGCCGCCTCACGCGAGACGCCCGCGGCCGCGAGCGCGACGGCGTCACCGCCCGTCCCCACGTCGCACGTCGTCGTGCTCGCGCCGGAGAAGCCGCTGCCGCTCGATCACCAGGTCGAGCTGACCGTCGCCGCCTCGCTCCGCGGCACCGGCGGCCCGCGCCCGATGAGCGCGCCCATCTCGCGCATGATGCGCACGCACGGGCCGCTTCGCTTCGTCGACTTCTACTGCCCGCGGATCGAGACGAAGGGGCGCTGCCGCGCGAACGGCGACGTGAAGGTCGTCCTCTCGAACCCCGTCGCACCCGAGGAGCTGAAGAGCCACGTGCGCGCCGCGAGGCTCCCGCCGCGCCCGCCGGCCAAGCCGGGCGCGAAGACACCGAAGCGCAGCGTCGATCCGTCGACCGAGCACTGGCTCGGCGTCGCGCCCAAGCTCGGCGAGTCGTACCGCGTCACGCTCACGGCCGGCATGAAGGACGTCTACGGGCAGCGCCTCGAGAAGGACGCGAGCTTCGATCTCGTCGTCGAGGCGCCGCTGACCAACCCGCCGGCGGGCGCCGCCGCTCGGGCGCCGGCGGAGGCGCCTGCGCCGCTCGCCGGCAAGCGCCCACCGGCAAACGCAGCGCCGGCGGATCGTCCGCGGCGCGAGCGCCTCCCCTATCAGCTCGACCTCGGCCTCGTCGGCCAGGTCCTCGAGGCCGCGAGCGGCAGCCACAAGATCCCCGTCGGCGCGACCAACATCCCGAGCTACACGAGCCTCGCCGCGCCGCTCACCGACGCCCAAGCGACCGCGTGGACCGTCGCTCGAGGCAGCACGGCGGACTTCGTCTCGCGCAACGGCTTCGCGTCGACCTGGGTGACGACGCGCGCCGCGACCAACCAGCGCGCGGTCGACTTCATCGACCTCGACGCCGTCCTCGCGCCGAAGAAGGGGCGCGGCCCCGCGCTGCTCGTCGTGTCGCCGCCGGGCGCCCTGAAGGACAACTACAGCGGTCGCGTCGAGTCGCTCGTCAACGTCACCGACCTCGGCGTGACCGCCAAGATGAGCCCGTTCGGGAGCCTCGTCTGGGTGACGCAGCTCTCGAGCGGCAGGCCCGCCGCCGGCGCGAACGTCGCGATCCGCACCGCGAAGGGCGGCGAGGTCTTCCGCGGGACGACCGACCCCCAGGGCCTCGTGGTCGTGCCCGTCGACGCGTTCGACCCGCTCGCGAAGGAAGCCAGGAACGACGACGGCTACGACTACGCGCGCGTGCGCGACGACGCGGTGATCATCGTCCGCTCGGGCGACGACTGGACGGTCACGAAGGTGGCGCAGTCGTCGGTCGAAGGGCGCCTCACGTCGGACTTCCAGCGCCTCTCGAAGGACGGCCGCTGGATCGGCCTGGTCTTCGCCGAGCGCGGCGTCTTCCGTCCGGGCGAGACGGCGAAGATCGCCGGCATCGTCCGCGTCGCCGAGGGCAGCGGCCTCCGGTCGATCCCCCAGCGCGAGCTCCGGATCCAGCTCATGGATCGCAACGGCGAGCAGATCTTCGACGGCCGCGCGCGGTGCGACGACTTCGGCACGTTCGCGACCGACCTGCCGATCCCGAAGACCGCGGACGTCGGGACCGCGACCGTCGTCGCGACCGCGCTGCCGGGCGGCAAATCGAACACCTCGGACTCCGGCGTCTTCAAGCACGACATCCGCATCCTCGAGTTCAAGGCGAACCAGTTCAAGGTGACCGCCGAGCCCGACCGACCCTGGTACGTGCGCGGCGACACCGCGACGTTCTCCGTCCAGGGCGACTACCTCTACGGCGCTCCGATGCAGGGCGCGACCGTCACCACGACGGTGTCCCGCCAGGAGGTCCCGTTCGCGCCGCCCGGCACCGACGACTTCACGCTCACCGACGACGTCTACACCGGCGACTACCCCGACGACACGAAGGCCGCCGAGGAGATCGACAGCCAGGACGGCCTGCTCGACGCCAAGGGCACGTTCAAGCGCAGGGTCGACCTCGCGTTCGACGATCAGCGGCGTCCCGAGCGCGTCGTCTTCGATGCCGACGTCCAGGACCTGTCGCGCAGCGACGTCTCCGCGCGCACGAGCGTCGTCGTGCACCCGGCCGAGTTCTACGTCGCGCTCCGCACCCCGAAGGAGCGCTTCGTCGCGGCGGGCACAGCGCTGAAGACCGAGGTCGCCGCGTTCGATCCCACGGGCGCGCGCCGCGCGGGCGTCAAAGTGAAGGTCGAGCTCGTCGAGCGTCGCTGGCGCGGCGTCACCGGCGAGCAGCCCGACGGCCGGCCGCTCAGCCAGACCCGAGCAGAGGACGCCGTCGTCTCCGCGTGCGACGCGACGACGACCGCGAGCGCCGGCGGGTGCAGCCTGCGAGTTCCCAGGGCCGGCTACTTCGTCGTCCGCGCCACCGCGAGCGACGCGCAGAGCAACACCGTACGCGCGAGCATGGCCGTCTACGGCACCGAGGACGCTCCGACGTCGCCGACCGCGTGGGCCGTCGATGACCGCCACGGCATCAAGCTCGAGGCGAACAAGAAGACCTACGACATCGGCGACACCGCGAAGGTCCTCCTCCGGAGCCCCTTCAAGGAAGGACAGGCGCTCGTCACCGTGGAGCGCAACGGCGTCCTGTGGCGGCAGGTCGTCCCCATCAAGGGCCCCGTGCCCGTCGTCGACGTGCCGATCCGCGCGGACTTCTACCCCAACGCGTTCGTCAGCGTCGTCGCGGTGCGCGGACGCATCCAGGCGGCGCCGGCGTCGGGCGCGGACCTCGGCGGCCCCGAGTTCCGCTTCGGCTGGTCGGAGCTCCGCGTCAACGAAGAGGCTCACCGCCTCGACGTGAGCATCACCGATCCGAAGCGCGAGTACCAACCGGGCTCGACGGTCGAAGCCGACGTCGTCGTCAAGGACAAGGACGGCAAGCCCGTCGAGAGCGCGCTCACCTTCTACGTCGTCGACGAAGGCGTCCTCGCCCTCACGAGCTACGTCACCCCCGATCCGCTCCCCGCGTTCGTGCACCGTCGCAAGATGTCCGTGTTCACGTTCGACAACCGCGAGGGCCTCGCGCGCATCCTCCCGATGAAGGCCGGCGAGAGGCTCTCGCCGCTCGGCTGGGAGTACGCCCTCGCGCGGAACCCCGGCGACGCCTACGACAAGGGGGACGACGGCGGCGACGGCGACGGCACCAAGCGCGCCGACTTCCGCACGACCGCGTACTTCGAGGCCGGCCGCAAGACCGACAAGACCGGCAAGGCCCGCTTCTCGTTCAAGCTCCCCGACAACCTCACCACGTTCCGCCTGATGGCCGTCGCCGCGGGCGCCGACGATCGCTTCGGCTCCGGCGAGTCGCGCGTCACGACGTTCCGCCGACTGATGGCGCGGCCCGCGCTCCCGCGGCTGTTGCGCGTCGGCGACGCGCTCGAGGCGAGCGTCATCGTCTCGTCCAAGCTGGACGACAAGACGCGCGACACCTCGCCGATGAAGGTCGACGTCAAGATGAACGCCGCCGGCCTCACGGTGACCGGCCCGGCCGCGCGCAGCGTGACGATGGCGCGCGGCGGGCAGATGGAGGTTCGCTTTCCGGTGAAGGCGACGGCGCCCGGCGAGGCGCTCGTCTCGTTCGAGGTCAGGTCGGGCAACGACGTCGATCGCGTCGAGATGAAGCGGAAGGTCGCGCTCCCGGTCTCGATCGAGAAGGTCGCGATCTACGGCGAGACCGCGGGCGACGCGGCGATCGGCCTCGGCGACCTCAGCGCGATGCGGCGCGACTACGGCGGGCTCGAGGTCCGCGTCTCCTCGAGCGCGCTCGTCGGCCTCGGCATGACGATGGATCGACTGGAGGAGTACCCGTACGGCTGCACCGAGCAGGTCACGAGCAAGATCCTCCCGCTCGTCGCGATGATGGATCTCGCCAAGGACGCCTACCCGCCGGCGAAGGCGAACGGCGTCCTCGACGCCGCTCTCGAGACCATCCTGAAGCGGCAGAACCACGACGGCGGCTTCGGCTTCTGGGACAAGGGGTCGTCGGAGCCGTGGCTCAGCGCCTACGCCATGCTCGCCGTCGCCGGCGCCGCGGAGAAAAAGCGGTTCGTCCCGCGCGACGTCATCGAGCGCGGTCGCGACTACCTCTCGATGAGCCTCGCCGCGGCCACGCGACGCCTCGCGAGGCTCGAGCGCGACGGGGACGAGGGCACGCGGAGCCACGACGACCGCGAAGGAGACGACGACGGCGCGCCGCTCACCGAAGCGGAGCGACGCGAGCGCCAGGCGATCGCGCGGAAGCTCGACTTCGTCGGCGCGGCCGTCGTCGGCGACGCCCTCTCGACGCTCGGCTGGCCGAACCCCGGCGCGCTGAACGTGCTCTACGACGCGCGCGCGGGTCAGCGGCTCTTCGGTCAAGCGGCGCTCCTGCACGCGATGGCGCGGAGCAACATGAACCCCGCGCAGATCAAGACGCTTGCGACGGAGGTCGAGGCGCGGCTCCGCGTCGGCCCGAACAGCGCCGACGTCGACGAGGACGACGCCTACTCGATGAGCCCCGTCCTCGACTCGCGCACGCGCACGCACGCGATGGTGCTGCGGGCGCTGCTCGCGGCGGATCCGAAGCACGCCCTCGCGCCACGCCTCGCGCGGCGCCTCCTCGCGCTCCGCCAGCAGGACGGCGCGTGGCGCACGACGCAGGAGGACGCGTGGTCGCTGCTCGCGCTCGCCGACTACCGGCGCCTCCAGGAGTCGGGGCAGGGCGCGCTCGAGGCGCGTGCGCTGCTCGGCGGCAGCGAGCTGCTCGAGAGCAAGTTCCCGCGCGGCAGCCTGCGCGAGGACAAGATCTTCGTGTCGGCCGACGCGCTGATGACCCGCGGGCCGACGCTCACGTTCGAGGCGCGCGGCGGCAGCGTGTTCTACTCGGCCCGGCTCGACTACGCGACGAGCGCCCTGCCGGCGCGCGCCCGCGACGAGGGGCTCTTCGTGACGAAGCTGGTCCGCGGCGTCGCGCCGTCGGCCGTGAACGAGGCGCTCGCGACCATCCCGAAGCGGAGCGCCGACGCCGTGAACGCCGGCGAGCTCGTCGTCGTCGATCTGCTCTTCGAGTCGGCGGAGCCGCGCGACCACATCGTCCTCGACGATCCGCTCCCCGCGGGGCTCGAGGCGCTCGACTACGATCTCGACACGACGTCGCAGGCCAGCCGCGACGCGGAGGAGAAGCCGCTCGACCGGAAGGCCAAGTTCCTCGGGACCACCTTCCGCACGGCGAAGTCGCGAGGCGAAGTGCGCGACGATCGCGTCGTCACGTTCTTCGACACGATCGAGCCGGGCATGTACCGCGTCCGCTACCTCGCGCGCGCGACGTCGATCGGCTCCTTCGTCGTTCCTCCGACCCGGATCGAGGCGATGTACGCGCCGGAGGTCTACGGCCGCACCGCGGCGACCACGCTCACCGTCCGCGCGACGCCCTGACGAGCGAGCGCGCCCCGGCGCTCGTCAGGTCGACGGTCGAAACGCGATCCGCTCGAGAGCGAGGCGGTTCAGATCGAGGCGGATCGCCGTCGGCGTGACGTCGGCGAACACGATCTCGAACGGGGCGACGCGGACGGCCTCGACCGCTTCGACGTCGAGCACGCTCGTGCCGACCGCGAGGCTGTGCACGCTCGCGGCGAGCTCGGCGAGATCGCCTCGCAGGAGGCCCGGCGGCGCGGGCTCACCCGGGTCGTAGCGGACCTCACCGCCGAGCGCGAGCGAGCCGACGCGCTTCAGCCGGAGCTGCCCGCGCTCGAGCGCCGGCTCGCCGGGAGTGACCGAGAGGCGCGCGTCGATCCCGACGAACGCGAGCTGGCGGAGCGCGATCGGGCTCTTCGCGGGCGGCGCGCCCGGTTTCGGATCGTCGGCGCCCACGACCCGCGCCGTCGGGAGCACGGCGAGGCGGACGCGATCGTTCTTCGCGAGCTCGAGGTCGCCGGCGTCGAGGTCCCACACGACGATCGGCTTTCCGTGGCCGCGGGCGGGCAGGAGCGGGTTCACGCGCTCGAGCGCCAGCCCGCCGTCGCGCACCGCGAAGTCGAGGATGGCGTCCTCGAGGCGCGACAGGTTCTTCTCCAGCGCGAGGTAGTCGATCGTCCCCTGATCGATCGCGACGCGGAGGCGGTGCGTCGCGTGACGGCGACCGATGATCGGCACGGTGAGGTCGACCGCGACGTCGACGTCGAGGCGCCCGTTCAAGGCGTCGAGCAGCGACAGATCGACGAGCGGCTCGCCCGCACGCGACGGAGCCGCCGGAGCTCGACTCGCGGCGTCCGCCGGAGCCGACGCCGCCAGCGTCACCTCGACGCGAGCGCTCTCCACCGCGGCCCGCGCCACGCCGATGCTGCCTCCGTCGACGTCGAGCCCCGCGAGCGTCACGTCCTCGGCGGCGATGGCCGTGTCGGGGACCGTGACGCGGAGCGACGGCGCGTGGAGGGCGGCGCCCGTGAGCCGGAACGGATCGGGCCCCCACGCGATCGTCACGCGTTCGCCGCGCACGACCTCCGCGGCGAGCTCGAGGTCGCCGATCCGGAGCGAGAACGCGCCGAGCTCGACGCTCTCGGCCGCGAGGCTCCCGGCGCCTTCGCGTACGACGAGCTTCACCCCTCCGAGGTGCGCGCGACCTCGCACGGCGACGTCGCCGATCACGACGCTCAGGTCCTCGGCGAGGAGCGACGCCGCGGTGACGTCGAGCGCGAGCCCACCCGCCGACTGCTCGAGGGCCAGGCCGAGACCCGTCAGGCGCGCGCCCGCGGCGCTCGAGAGGACGAGCTCGCCGAGGAGAATCCGGAGGGAGGCGAGGATCACGTCGTCCGCGAGGACGTCCGAGAGCGTGGTCTTTCCCTCGTCGATCGCGAGCGTCCCGCGCAGGTTGGAGGCGGACGCGAGCACGACCGCCTGATCGCGCGCAGGCGACGGGAGGTCGACGCGCAAGCCTCGCGTGTCGACGCGCTCGAGCGTGACCCTCATCGGCTCCGAAGAGCTCCCCTCTTCCTCTTCCAGGCGCGCTCGCTCATGCAGCTCGCCACCCCGCACGCCCGCGGCTCACACGCTTCTTCTTCGTCTTGGACACCTTGGGGGACCTCTTCGTGGGGGAGGACGAGGTCTTCGCGGCGCGCTTCGACGGCGCCGCGCGGCGGGCCGTGGACGAGCGCCGGGTCGGGGGCCGAGCGGCTTTCCTCGAGACCGGAACCTCGACCACCGATCGGCCGAAGGCCTCGACGACGATCCTAGCGGCGTCTCGCGTGAGGGTCGACGCCGGAGTGACCTCGAAGAAGCCACGGCCCACGAGCTCGGCGGCGACCTGCGCCGGCGGAACCCCGAGCTGTTCGGCGATCGCGCGGACGGTGACGTTCGGCTCGAGGCGAACGGGCGGACGTGCCTTCACCGGCGCGGGGGGACACGGCGCCGCGTACGCGTCGACGTCGTCGCGTTCCTCGACGTCCTCATCCTCCCGCTCGTCGTCTGTGGGAGACGACATGTCAGGGACGAGCGACACGGACGACTCGTCTTCCGCCGGAACGCTGCCGCGCACGAAGAAACCGGAGGAGCGCGCGTGCTGGGTCTCCTCGGTCGAGCCGGACGGCTCCGAGCCCGTCGCCGACTCGGTATGCGTACGGCTCGCGCCCTCGCTCGCGGTCAGGGTGGCGGCGTCGATGACCAAGCGCCTCCGCACGACGACCGTCGGACGCAGATGAGCAACCTCCCGGGACTCGCGATCGCGCATCGGGTGATCCATTCCTTCATTCGTGCTCACGCCGAGTGACGGCTCGGGCACGAATGGTCGGAGCCGGATGCAATCGACACGCCTGCCCCGCGTCTCAGCCGGATCCTCGATGGACGAGCACCTTGGCCGCGCCGGCAGCACCGCGCGGCCCGAGTCACTGCGCCACGGATCGCCTCCGACTGGGGCAACCCTCTCCGCTCGCGCCTGCGGACGGGCTCACGCCCGACGAGGTCGACCGGGCCGTCAGGGGCCGCCGTTGTCGAGCGTGACCACCGCCGTCGGACGCACCTGAACGCGGACCGGCCGCGCCGCGCCCGGCTCGACGACGATCTCCGCCGGCGCCGCCTCGTCCTCGTCCTCATCGCCCGAGCGGGCGCCGAGCCGCGACTCGTCGAACGACGGCGCCACGCGCACGATCTCGTTCGTCGGCGGATAGACGTCGATGCGCACGTCGCGACGCACGCTGCCGTCGGCGGCGCGGACCTCACGCGTGCGCCTTACCCGGTAGCCGGGGATGCCGAAGGCCTTCCGGTGAGCCTTGTCGTCGGTGATCGCCCGATCGCGCTCGACGACACGCGCGAACGGCGTGCGGTCGAGGATCTCGCTCTGCAGCGATACGTCGGGCCTCACCGTACCGCGTGCGTCGATCCAGACCTCGAGCACGCCGCGCGCCGCGCGCGCGTGGAGGACGACCGCGACGACGCCGGAGTTCTTCAGCCTCAGGTCGACCTTCGGGAAGGCCACCGTCGCGTCGAGGCCCATGCGTATGTACGCGCTCGGGCGAGAATGGGGCGCACGCGCGACGACGTCGAGGCCCGCGAGGAGCGCCGCGGCGTGGAGGGTCGAGGCCACCTGACAGGCTCCGCCACCCACGCCCTCGGCGAGCATACCGTCGCGGAGGACGACGCTCTTCGCGTAGCCGAAGGCCGCCGTGCGCTCCCCGACGGCGTCGTTGAACGAGAACGTCGCACCGGGCGCGATCGTCCGCCCGTCGACGGCTTCGGCCGCGAGCTCCACGTTGAACGCCCGCGTCTTGTGCTCGGTGTCGATCGCGTAGGTCGTGGTGAAGCGACCGAGCGCGACGCGCGGCTCACCCGCGATCGCCGCGCGCGGGAACGCCGCGAGGAGCGACCCGAGCGCGAGGAGCTGACGGCGAACGAGCTTCACGCGATCCATCTGTCCACGTCGCCGCCTGCGACGCAAGCAAAGGCGGCGACGGAGCCGCGGCGTGTAACGCACGACAGATGGCGAGGGCGTCCGACGCCGCGTGAGACGCACGGCTTCCATGTCTCGCGCATCGCTGCCGCGCGCGCGAGCGCGGCATGCTCGACGAACGTCGAACGCGAGGAGCGCGTCGCCGATCCATCGCTTAGGATGAGCCGGGATGATCGACGGTGGGGGAAGGGGCCGGTCCGGTGTTGAACGATTCGCGTGCGCGAGCGGATGCCTGCTCGCGCTCTGCTCGATAGGCGCGCTCACCGCGACGAGCTGCTCCTCGGAGCCGCGACCGCGCCAAGGAGCCGACGGCGGCGCGCCGGTCGCGTCCGGCGACACGAGCCCTCCGCCTCCTCCCACCACGACGTCGCCTCCGCTCACCCTCGCCGGCGATCCCGACACGTTCGCCGCGAACGAGGTCGACGTGGTCACGATCGTCCGCACCGCCGTCGATCGCAAGCCGATCTCGCCGCTCATCTACGGCATCAACACCATCACCGGCGCGCCGCGGCCCGCCGCCGAGATGGCCGCCGTCACGTTCGTCCGCCGCGGCGGCGATCGCGCGAACGCGTACAACTGGGAGACCAACGTCTCCAACGGCTCGTTCGCCACCAACTTCGGCAACGACATGTACCTCGCGACCGGGCTCGCGAACCCCAACGCGCCCGCGGCGCTCGACCTCGAGCTCATCGCCCGGAACCGCGCCGCCGGACGCGGCTCGATGGTGCCGTTCGTCCTCAACGACTGGGTCGCCGGTCCTGCCGGCGGGAGCATCCCCTACGACCAGCCCGGCGGGTGGAACCGCCCCCAGTACTTCAACCGGGTCGGCTTCGTGAAGCCGACGGCGTTCGCCACGACGCCCGACCTCGGCGACGGCCACGTCTACACCGACGAGCACTTCTCGTTCATGCGGGGCAAATTCGCCGGGGACATCTACGCGCCCGGCCCGACGCAGGTGATGGTCGGCATCGACAACGAGCCCGACCTCTACGCGTTCAACTTCCCGATGCTGCAGAACGGCGGTGGCGCGCCGCTCTTCGCCACCAACGGCGTCCAGATCGGCACGCGCATCACCGGACCCGAGTTCACGGCGCGCTTCCTCACGTTCGCGCGGCGCGTGAAGACGCTCGCTCCGGACGCGACGATCGTGGGCCCGAGCCACTACCACTTCGACGGCTGGACCACGTGGCACGCCACGATGGCGGAGTACTCGGGCCTGGGCAAGTGGTACATGGACGACTTCCTCGCGGCGGTGAGGACCGCGAGCGACACGTTCGGCAAGCGGCTCCTCGACACGTGGGACTTCCACTGGTACCCGCAGACACTGAGTGACGGCGTGTTCGTCTGGGACCTCAACCACGACACTCGCCCGCTCACCGCGAAGGAGATCGAGGAGATCGTCCAGAGCCCGCGGAGCTACTGGGACCACGACTTCGACGAGGACTCGTGGATCACGAACGATCACCTCGCCGGCCCTGCGTGGATCATCGAGCGCCTGCAGAAGCGACTCGACCTCGCCTGGCCGGGGACGCACCTCGGCGTGTCCGAGTACTTCCCCGGAGGCTGCGCGCACGTCTCGAGCGGCGTCGCCGTCGCCGACACGCTCGGCGTCTTCGCGAGGATGGGCGTGCACCTCGCGGCGATGTGGCCCGCGTGCGATCGCCTCGAGTTCGCGCTCGGCGCGCTCGCGCTGCTCCGCAACACCGACGGAAAGGGCCTCCGCTTTGCCGACACGGTCGTGCGCGTCGAGCACCCCGAGAAGGTCGAGACGTCCGTCTACGCGGGGAGCGACGGCGACACGCGCGTCACGATGCTCGTCGTCAACAAGACCAACGCGAGCCGCCGCGTGGGCCTCCGCGCGTTCCACCGCGTCCGGCTCGGGAGCGTCGCCGTCTGGCGCCTCGACGCCGAGCACCCGAAGCCGCACCTCGCGGCGCGTGACAAGCTGACGAAGACGAACGCATACGCGTACGCTGCGCCTCCGATGAGCGCGACGCTCCTCGCCTTCGACGCCCCCTGACGTGACGATCGCGACCGAAAGCATCCCCGGCTCCCATCCCACCGCCGACGCAGCGCGCCCGTGGTTCCCCTCGCTCGACGGGCTCCGCTGCCTCGCGATCCTGCCGATCGTCTGGCACCACTCGACGCCGCGACAGCTCGACGGCGTGCTCGGGCGCGGACCGCTCGGCGTCGACCTCTTCTTCGCGGTGAGCGGCTTCCTCATCACGAGCCTCCTGCTCCACGAGCGGCGAACAACGGGGCAGGTCGCGCTCGGAAGGTTCTGGGCGCGGCGGAGCCTCCGGATCTTCCCGCTCTACTACCTCGTGCTCGGCGCGTTCGTCCTGCACGCCGTCTTCCTCCGCGCGCCAGGCCCCGCGCGCGACCACTTCCTCGGCAGCGTCGCGTTCTACGCGACGTACACCTCGAACTGGTTTTTGCACGGCGCGGTCGACCACCCGATCGTGTTCGCCTTCGCGTGGTCGCTCGCCGCCGAGGAGCAGTTCTATCTGCTTTGGCCGCCCGTGCTCCGCCTGCTCCGCGGCGCGCTCGGGCCCGCGCTCGTGATGTCCGCGCTCGTCGCGCTCGATCAGGGCGCCGAACGCGGCTGGTTCGCCTCGCTCCTCGACGAGGGGCTCGCCCTCCGGATGGCGCGGAGCTTCGCGACGCCGATCGGCCTCGGCGCGCTGCTCGCGATCGCGGCAGGGGCCCCGACCACCGCCGCGCCCGTCCGCGCGCTCCTCGCGCGCCGCGGCTCGTCGCTCGTCGCGCTCGCGCTGGTCGTCGCCGCGGCGGTCCTGGCGTGGCCGCTCCTCCCGACGCACCTCGCGATGACGGCGCTCGTCGGCGCGTGCGCGCTCCGCCGCGATCACCTCCTCGCGCCGGTCCTCGAGAACCGAGTCGTCCGCCACGTGGGCGTCGTGAGCTACGGTGTCTACCTCCTCAACGTCCCGATCGTCTCGGCGTGCCGGAGGCTCGTCGGCGAACAGAGCTCGCTCCTCCTCTTCGCCGTCTCGACCGTCGCGAGCGTCGCCGTCGCGACGGTCACCTGGCGCTACGTCGAGCGACCGTTCCTCGCGCTCCGCGAGCGTCTCCGCGCCGGACCACGCCGTCCGGGCGACGCGCCGCCCCACGACCGGAGCGGTCCGCCCGTCGACGTGAGCAAGGCCGCCTGACGCCGGCGACGTCAGCCGGCGTAGCGGATCCGGATCGTGTGAACGATCGTGTCGATCAGCTCGTGGACCTTCGCGGTCGTCTCGGCGCGGACGACGACGTAGCCGTCGCCCTCGTAGCTGTCGCCCTTCGGCTCGCCGATCGCCGGGATCTTCGCCTCGACGAGCCACGGCGCGATCGCCTCGTGCGCCTCGTGAAGGCCGGTCACGGCCGCGACGCGCCCGCGCCCGGTCCCGCGGATGAACGCCGTGCCGGCGGCGTACTTGCGCTCCCACGGCGCGTCGAGCTCGCCGTCGACGACGGCGCGCGCCCACGCCCGGTAGATGTCGACGTCGTGGACGAGGCCCGTCATCTGACAGAGCTGCGGCCCCGGCGGCCGTTGGGCGATCTCGCCGATCGCGATCGAGCCATCCGCCTTCTCGTACCACTCCATGTGGGTCATGCCGTCTTCGAGGCCGAGCGCGCGGATGGCCGCGACGCCGAGCTCGTGCGCCTTCGCGTAGAGCGGCGTCTCGACCTCGCGCGGGAGCACGCAGGCCCACTGGATCCACGGCGTCTCGAGCACCTCGAGCGGTCCGGGGAAGTACTGCGCGAACGACGCCGCCCGAGGCACGCCGCCCGTCGTGATCGTCTCGAAGCTGTGCTCGCGCCCGCGGAGCATCTCCTCGGCGAGCACGGGAGAGCCCGCGCTGGCGCGCATCCCGTCGACGGCGGCCTCGAGCTCCTCGAGCGAGCCGACGCGGAACGTCGACCGCGCGCCCATCCCCGCCGGCGGCTTGAGGACGATCGGGAAGCCGACCTCCTCCGCGAACGCGTGCGCGTCCTCGCGCGAGGCGATCAGCCGGTGCCGCGCCACGGGCAGCCCCGCGGCGCGGAGCGCGTCCTTCATGAGCGCCTTGTCGCGAAAGAGCTCGGCGGTCTTCACGGGCGTCCCGGCGACGCCGTAGCGCTCGCGCGCCGCGGCGAGCTGGACCATCATCGCCTCGAGGATCCCGAGGATGCGGTACGGCTCGCCGTGGCGACGGCGCAGCACCTCGACGCCGTCGAGGACGTCGGCGACCGCAAGCGGCTCGGTGACCCGCACCATGTCGTCGAAGAGGTCGGCGTCGCTGCCCGACGGCGGCGTGTGCACGACCCCGAGCAGCCGCACGTCGTCGAGCCTCCGGACGGCGCGCACGAAGCGCAACGTCGGGTCGGTCGGGAACGGCGCGACGAAGATCAGGTTCCGCGGCATCGATCGAGGGTCGTCGGCCCCGGCCATGCCGTCAAGATCGCGGCGGGCCGGGCGTCTGCCCGACCCGCCGCCGCACGGGGAAGGCCCCGCGTCACGCACGATCCCGCGTCACTTCACGATGATGACGTGCGAGGCGCTCTCCTTGCCCTGGTAGGTCGCCTTCACGTTCGTCGTCCCGATCTCGACGCCCGTGACGACACCGTCCGCTACCGTGGCGACGTCGGTGTTGCCGATGTTCCAGACCAGGTCCGAGCTGGTCGTCACGACGATCGACGTCCCGTCGGCGTACTTCACCGTCGCGCTGAGCTGCTTGGTCTGCCCCTTGTCGACGGTGAGGTCACCGCCGATGTCGAGATCGCTGATCGCCTTCCCGTTGGACGAGTCGACGTTGTCGTCTCCGCACGCCGCGACGAGCGTGGCCGGGACGAGCAGGGACGCCGCGACGGCCAGGCGACCGAGGAAGCGAAAGGGCACGAGCGTAAGAGTCTTCTTCATGAACGGGTTCTCCTGCCAGGACAGGCAGCAAGTCGCGTTCCGCGCCGCGACACCCGAACATCGCTCGCGTTGTCGCGCTGGCGCAGGAGAAAGGCGCGTTCGAGTGGGGCGTTCCGCGACTCGATACCGCGCGCGCGCACAGCGCGAAGACGGTTACCGAGCGCCGAGCCGCGCGCGGTCGTGCGGAGCGTCGTAGTCGATCGTCGGTCCGACCGGGACGACGCGGTGGGGGTTCACCGTCGTCTGGCTCCAGTAGTAATGGACCTTGATGTGATCGAGGTTGCACGTCGGCTTCACCGCCGGCATCTGGTAGATGTCGCGGACGAAGCCCCAGACGTTCGGGTAGTCCTGGATGCGGCGCACGTTGACCTTGAAGTGGCTGTAGTAGACGAGGTCGAAGCGGAGCGACGTCGTGAAGAACGCGACGTCGGCTTCGGTGAGGACGTCGCCGCAGAGGTAGCGCTGCTTCTCGAGCACCTTCTCCTGGCGATCGAGCAGCGCGAAGACGTCGCCGCAAGCCGCCTCGTACGCGCTCTGCGTGGTCGCGAAGCCCGCGCGGTAGACGCCGTTGTTGTACGGCTCGTAGATCGCGTCGAGCGCGGCGTCGATTTCGCCGCGCAGCGAGGGCGGCGCGAGCGACGAGCCCGGCCTGGCGAGCCCGTCGAACGGTTCGTCGAGCATGCGCATCACCTCGCGCGACTCGTTGCAGACGATCGTGCTCGTCTTCGTGTCCCACAAGACCGGGACGGTGACGCGACCGGTGTAGCGTGGCACGGCCCGGAGGTAGACCTCCTGGAGGAGCTTCGCGTCGAAGAGGGGATCGCGTTCGCCGGCGCCGCCGAAGGCCCATCCGTCGTCGCCCATCTTCGGATCGACGACCGTGACGCCGATGGCGCTCTCGAGCCCGCGCAGAGCCCGCACGATCAGCGCACGATGGGCCCACGGGCAGGCGTACGAGACGTAGAGGTGATAGCGGCCAGACTCGGCGGCGAAATCGCCTTCGCCCACCTTCGAGCGAAACTGAGCCTTCGGCCGGTTGAACGCACCGCGGCTGTCGGGATCGTACCAACCAACCTTCCACTCTCCGTCGACGAGCTGTCCCATGACGACCGATCTTAGGTCAGTTCCGGCGGCACGTGACGAGCGTTGGCCCACGCGCCGGCGTGAACAGGCTACGATCCTCGAGGTGAAGCTCGAGCATGCGTGCGGCGAGTCCGCTCGAAGGCGCGTCCCTCCGCGAGCGAGGCGGGAGGAGGCCCGCTCGTGACCTTCGATCCGTCGAGCCGGGTCCGGCTCAAGCCGACGACCGCGCGTCACTTCACCGGCGACACGCTCTTCGATCGGATCGCCCGCGTGCTCTGCGAGGCGAACTGCCTCCCGCGCAAGGAGCTCTACGAGTCCTGGGAGGTCGCGCGGAGGACCCGACGGCGCTTCCGCGGCGGTCGCGTGGTGGACCTCGCGTGCGGGCACGGCCTCGTCGCGTACCTGATGTTGCTCCTCGACGACACGTCACCCGAGGCGGTCTGCGCCGACAAGCGTCTGCCGCCGAGCGCGAAGCTGCTCGCCGGAGCGATGGTCCGCGCGTGGCCGCGCCTCGACGGGCGCGTGACCTACCTCGAGGCACCCGTCGAGGCGGTCGCGCTCCGCGAGGACGACGTCGTCGTCTCGACCCACGCGTGCGGCGCCCTCACGGACGTGGTCCTCGCTCGGGCGGTCGCCGCGCGGGCGCGCGTCGCGGTGCTCCCGTGTTGCCACGACGCGGACACCTGCGACGCGGGCGCGCTCGAGGGGTGGGTCGATGTCTCCCTCGCGATCGACGCGACGCGGGCGCACCGCCTCGCCGTCCAGGGGTACGAGGTCCACACCCAGCTCGTCCCCCCGGCGATCACGCCGAAGAATCGCCTCCTCATCGGCGCGCCGCCGCGCCGACCGGCACGCGCTGACGAGAAATAGCCGACGTCGATCGCGCCCGCGCCGGCCATGCCCGGTATGCTGACGGGTGAACCATGCGCAAAACCGGATACGTCTTCGCTCTCGTCGCGTCGTTCGCGTTGCTCGGGTGGGCCTCCGGCTGCGGCGACGCGGGCGAGTCGGTCTTCACCGGAACCGGCGACGACGAGGACGGCGGCGCGCCGCCAGGCCCCGGCCCGTTCGGCGAGAACGACGGCGGACCGGCCGACGACGGGAGCGTCTCGCTCGACTGCGACGCGGGCTGCCCCAACGGATTCGTCTGCGTCGGGAGCAAGTGCCTGCCGCCGCAGGGCAAGTGCTCGCTCGACGGAGGCGCCGCCGGCTCCTGCCAGTTCGACACCTACTGCGATCCGGCGACGGAGACCTGCCTGCCCTTCGCGCCGGGCGGCAACAACACCGCGTGCACGCAGGTCGCGATCCCCGGCAACTTCGCGCCGAAGACCAAATGCGAGTTCCCGACCGCGATCCCGATCGTCGGCGACGCGTTCCCGAACCACGTCGACGTCCAGACCACGCCCGTCGTCGTCCGCTTCGGTCCGGCGGCGACGCCGCCGAGCATCGTCGCGCCGTTCAGCGAGCCGGTGCCGTTCACCGGCACCCTCGACAACTACACCGAGCACCTCGGCGTCCTCCGCATCCTCAAGGGCACGGACTGCACGCAGGAGGCCGTGCTCGGCGGCGTCGATCTCGACGACGACGGCAACGTGGACTGGTTCCGCTCGTCCGCGTCGGTCGCCGTCGCGGACCTCGACGCCGACGGCCTCCCCGACATCGTCGCCTTCATGTCGAGCGGGCCCGGCATCAACGAGACGTTGATGGCGTTCACGCGCAAGAGCGGGACGTGGCAGCCCCTCTGGGCGACGAAGAAGGCGACGCTCGCGGACGGCGTCACGATCTTCAGGGCGACCGTCCCCAACGTGGGCGCGAGCGGCAAGGGCAACTGGGCCTCGCCGAGCATCCACGATCTCGACGACGACGGCGTCCCCGAGATCGTGCGCGAGGGCTGGGTCTTCGACGGGCTGACCGGGAGGCTCAGGGCGACCCCGCCGGCGAACTACGCGACCTACCGCCAAGGGATCCACCCCGTGCTCGCGAACCTCGACGACGACGCGCGGATCGAGATGACGAACGGCGCGCGCGTCTGGGAGTTCAACGGGACCACTAACGCGTGGGTCGAGGAGACGTACTACTCGCAAACGCAGTCGAGCCCGTCGGGCTGGACGGCCGTCGCCGATTTCGATCGCGTCGCCGGCGTCGCGCAGGTCCCCGAGATCGCGGTGTCCGCGGGCAACTCGCTGACGGTCTTCAAGACCGACCACAGCGTCTTCATGGGAATGGCGGTCTCGGTGCCCGGCGGCGGCGGCGGACCGCCGACGATCGCCGACTTCGACGGCGACGGCCTCCCGGAGATCGGCGTCGCCGGACAGGCCTACTACACCGTCTTCGATCCCGACTGCCAGGGAACGCCGCGCCCCGGCGGGGCGTGCGTCGACCGCACGCACTGCGATCACGTCGCGGGCGGCGCCTGCCCCGACCGGATCCTCTGGTCGCGTGCGACGCAGGACATCTCGTCGAACGTCACCGGCAGCTCGGTGTTCGACTTCGAGGCGGACGGCAAGGCGGAGGTCGTCTACGCCGACGAGTGCTTCACGCGCGTCTACTCCGGCACCGACGGCAGCGTCCTCTTCTCGCGCTACCGCTCGTCGTGCACGTGGAACGAGAACCCGATCGTCGCCGACGTCGACGGCGACTTCCGCGCCGAGCTCGTGGTCCCGTCGAACACCGCCTGCGGCGAGGTCGGCGTCGGACGCCCCTGCACCGCGCAGACCGATCCGACCACGACCATCGACACGCAGTTCGCCGGCCTCCGCTGCCTCGCGAACGCCGACTGCGTGTCGAACGTCTGCGACGCGGGCTTCTGCCGCTGCATGACGAGCGCCGACTGCTGCGGCGACAAGGACGTCGCGCAGTGCGAGGCGTTCGGCACGCGCTGCGCGGCGCCTCCCGCCGGCACGCCGGGCACGGGCAACACCTGCCGCGCGAACCGGCCGAAGGCCACGCAGGGGATCCGCGTCTACGAGGACGCCGCCGATCGCTGGGTGCGCTCGCGCACGATCTGGAACCAGCACGCCTACGCGGTGACGAACATCAACGAGGACGGCACCGTTCCCAAGACCAGCGTCTGGGCGAAGAACTGGACGCAGCCGAACCTGAACAACTTCCGCCAGAACGTGCCCGGCACGCAGAACGCGCTCGACATCGGCGACCTCACCGCGCAGGCGTCGGCGTCCTTCACGTGCACCGACGGCGTCGCGCGGCTCGCCACGCCGATCTGCAACCGCGGCACCGCTCCGATCGGCGCCGGCGTGAGCGTCGGCTTCTACGTCGGCGCGACGAAGGTCTGCGGGGCGAAGACCGCCGGCGTCCTGCAGGTCGGACAGTGCGAGTCCGTCGCCTGCAACTGGGCGACGCCGCCGCGGTCTTCACCGGGCACGGACGTCACCGTGGTCCCGAACGACGACAACGCCCTCCAGCAGTGCGACCCGAACAACGACAAGGGCCTCGTGAAGGGCGTCTTCTGCAAAGCCGTCAACTGAGCGCCGCGTGAGCGGCGACGGGCTCGGGCCGCGGGCGGCCGAGTCCGACGCGCCGCGCCCGCGCGCGCGTCAGGCGATCTCGATCGTGAGCGTGAACGACTCGGTCGCCTTCGCGGCCTTGTCGCCGGCCTTCTTGTTGACGAACTGCACCTTGTGCTTGTGCCCTGCCTTGAAGGCCGCGCCGGTGGTCGTCCACTTGAACTGGTGGCCGTTGGTGCCTGGCGCGAAGCCGGGGATGACCTCCTCCTTCGCCTTGCCGAGCGCCTTGTCGCTGCTCTCGATCGACCACACCGTCCCGGGGTAGTCGGGGAGAAAGACGGTGACGCTGCCGCCGGCCGCGGCCTTGATCGTCTTCTCCTGCTCCTTCTTCGGATCCTTCACGGTCAAGACGACGTCCTTCGCGTCGCCCGTGATCATCGACGTGTCGGACGACGCGGCGGGCGCGGGCTCGGGGTCCGCCGGCTTCGCGGACGGCTCGGGCGGCGGCGTGGTCGCGACGGGGGCCGCGCTCGCGCTCGCGGAGGCGCTCGCGGAGGCGCCGGCGCCCTCCTTCTTTTCGTCGCACGCCGCGGAGCCGGCGGCGAGGAGGAGGGCGAGGCTGACGGCGACGGTTCGGTTCATGGTCATGGTGGTCATCTTCCTTCGGATCAGGTCTCGACCTTCGTACGAGCGACGCGGAACAGCACGGCGGCCATCGCGGCGAAGAGCATCGTGCCGAGGAGCTCGTAGCCCTTCGGGCCGAGCGCCTCGACGAGCGCGTGCTCGATGCTGAGCTTCCCGAGCGCGGCGGCCCACGAGTCCTTCGCGGAGAAGATCGCGACGACGACGCCCGCGATCGCCCCGCCGGCGACGAGGCCGGTGGCGAACAGGTTGCCCGGACCGAGCTCGCTGTCCTCGTGCTTGCCCTTCGCGCCGGCGTCTCCCGACGAGCCGCGCTCCGCGACCCAGTCGACGAGCCCCTTCATCGCGCCGCCGACGAAGATGGGCGCGGTCGTCGAGAGCGGCAGGTACGCGCCGACGGCGAACGAGAGCGATTTCACCCCGCAGAGCTCCATCGTCAGCGAGAGGAACGCGCCGACGAGCACGAACTGCCAGTCGAGGTTGAACGCGAGCAGCCCCTTGATGAGCGTCGCCATCAGCGTGCCCTGCGGCGCCGGGAACTTCTCGGAGCCGATCGCG
This sequence comes from Labilithrix sp., assembly GCA_019637225.1. Lineage (GTDB taxonomy): Bacteria > Myxococcota_A > Polyangia > Polyangiales > Polyangiaceae > Labilithrix. The sequence goes on along the minus strand of JAHBWC010000002.1, from coordinate 55,020 downwards.
TGCGTGAGGCCCTGAGCGGCCTGCTCGGCCGACGGGTGATCGAGCACCTGGACGGTGACGCCGATGACCGCGGCCGCCGTCACGCAGCCGATGACGAGGCCGATCTGCTGGTAGCGCGGCGTCGCGCCGACGAGGTACCCGGTCTTCAGGTCCTGCGAGGTGGCGCCCGCGTTCGCGGCCGCGATGCAGACCATGCCGCCGACGCAGAGCGCCATCGGCTGGAAGACGTCGCCTGTCCAGCCGACGCCGACGAACACGAGGCTCGTCGCCATGAGCGTGGCGATCGTCATGCCGGAGATCGGGTTCGACGACGAGCCGATCACGCCGACGATCCGGCTCGACACGGTGACGAAGAAGAAGCCGAAGACGACCATGAACAGGCCGAGGATCAGCTTGCTCACGAACGACGTGCCGGGGATGAACGGGAGGATCGCCATCACGAGCACGAGCCCGACGCAGCCGACGAGCACCACGGTGATGGGCAGGTCTCGCTCGGTGCGCTTCTGCGAGGCGGCGTCGGCGCCCTTCTTCAGCGACGCGAGGCTGTCGCGGAACGACGAGACGATCGTGGGGATCGTCTTCAGCAGCGTGATGAAGCCGCCGGCGGCGACCGCGCCCGCGCCGATCTGCCGGACGTAGGCGAAGTAGATCGCCACGGCGGTGTTGGCGAACGTGTGCGTGGCGGGATCCCAGCCGCCCTTCCCGCCCGCGGCGGCGACGTCCTTCAGGTAGCCGAGCTTCACGAGCTGCACGGCGACCGCGTCGGGCGGGACCAGCGACGCGAGGAGCGGGATGATCGCGAGCCAGGCGAGGACGCCGCCCGCGACGAGCACGCCGGCGATGCGCGGTCCGACGATGTAGCCGACGCCGAGATACTCCGGCGTGATCTCCCCGTTGAGCGTGGCCGACGGGAAGAAGCGGTTCGTCTGCTTCGTGACGAGCGCAGGCGTCTCCGCGATGATCTTGAAGACCTTCTGGAGGATCGCGTACGCGAACGCGAACGCGACGCCGCGGTACGCGATGCTCGCGAGCGCGCCGCCCTTCTCTCCGGCGATGAGCACCTGCGCGCACGCGGTGCCCTCGGGATACGGCAGGGTCTTGTGCTCCTTGACGATGAGCGATCGCCGGAGCGGGATCATCATCATCACGCCGAGCGCGCCGCCGAGCAGCGCGAGCGTGAAGATGGTCCAGTACGCGAAGTAGGGCTCTCCGACGCTTCGACCCGTGCCGGCGTCGCGCGACAGGAAGAGAAAGCCCGGCAGCGTGAACACGACGCCCGCGGCGATCGACTCGCCGGCCGAGCCGATCGTCTGGACGATGTTGTTCTCGAGGATCGTCGAGCCGCCGAGGCGTCGGAGCAGCGAGATCGACAGGACGGCGATCGGGATCGAGGCCGAGACCGTGAGGCCGGCCTTCAGCGCGAGGTAGACCGTGGCCGCGCCGAAGATGACGCCGAAGACGGCGCCGATCGCGACCGCCTTGACGGTGAACTCGGGAACGACCCGATCGGCGGGGATGTACGGCTCGACATCCCCGCCGCCGGCGCTCGACCCTCGACTGGCGACGGCCTCTGGTTCGGCTTGCTCGGTCACGCGCGCGACTCTCTCAGGAAGCCGCGAGGGTGTCCACTCGCGGGCTTACTTCTTGTCGGCCGGGGCCGGCGCCGCCGCCTTCGCCGCCGCCGCGGGAGCCGCCTTGGGCGCGACCTTGGTGAACTTGAGCGTCATGCGATCGCTCTCGCCGATCGCGACGAGCTTCTCGCGGTCCTTGTCGCCCTGCTTGAGCGTCGGCGGCAGGGCCCAGACGCCGTCCGCGTAGTCCTTGGTGTCCTTCGGGTTCGCGTTGATCTCGGACTTTCCGGCGAGCTTGAAGCCCGCGGCCTCGACGCGCTCGATGACCCACTTCTCGGGGAGGTAGCCCTTCTTCGAGACCTCCTCGGCCTTCGCGTCGGCGGCGGCGCGGTGCTGCTCGATGCCGAGCACGCCGTTCGGCTTGAGGCTCGCGTGGATGGCGGCGAGCCACTCGTCGAGCTTGCCCGCGTTGACCATGCCGTGGAGGCTGCGCATGACGATCGCCATGTCGAGCTGGCCGTCCTTGCCGGCGATCTTCGGCGTCTTGCCGTCGATCGTCACGGTCTCGACCTTCCCGAAGAGCTCGGGCGACGTCTCGAGGAACAGCTTCACGCGCTCGGCGTAGAAGGTGCTCCGCTCCTCGGCCGGGCCGTTCGGATCGCCGTTGGTGACCACGAGCTTGCCCTTCTTCGCGAGCGCGGGGGCGAGCAGCTCGGTGTACCAGCCCTCGCCGGGGCCGTACTCGAGCACCGTCATCGTCGGCTTGAGGCCGAAGAACTCGAGCGTCTCGACGGGGTGACGGAACTTGTCGCGGTCGGCGTTGCCGGGCTTACGCGCCTTGCTCGCCGCGGCGGCCTTGATGGCCTCCTTCGCGTTCGGGAACGCCTTGTCGGCGAGCGTCTGCGCCTCCTTCTTGAGCTCCGGGGTCCAGCGCGCGACGTCGGCCTCGTGATCGGCCTTCATCTTCGCGCGGTCCTTCTCGAGCTCCTTCAGGGCCTCGGCCTTCTTCTTCTCCTCCGGCGTCGGCTCGGCCTTCGCTTCCTCGGTCGGAGCGGTCGTGACCGCCGGCGCGGGCGTCTCGGGCGCGGGCGTCACGCTCTCGGGCGGGGGGCTCCCTCCGCAGGCGAGGACGACGAACGAGAGGAGAGGAGCGGAGAGGAAGGTGAGTCGCTTCATGCGGGCCTTGTTACTGCTCCTGTGGAGTGACCTCCAAGGATTCCGGTCCACGGGGCCGGCGGAGGCCCCGCGCGACGTGCGCGACCGTTTCGAGCGACCCGCTCAAATGCCTGAAATTGCTCGCGCCTTCGAAGACGCTTGGCGCGGACCGAGCTGCGGCACGACACCTCATCGGGAACGCGCGACCGGACGCGATGCGCGCCGGCGCCCGCCGCAGGCCCGCTCGTTTCGCGGGCCCGGCTCGCTCAAGGACACGTGTCTTTGAAGTCCGGGCAGTCGACCGGGGGCTGCGTGAGCTGGCGGACCTTGCCGAGCTTCGCGGGGCGCGCGCTGAAGGCGACCGCCTCGCTCAGCGCCGTGCACGGCGCGCCCGTTCGATCGTCGGCCGGGCTCCCCGCGAGGTCGACCGAGCTACAGACGCTGCGCTTGAAGTAGCCGTACGTCTCGGGGTTACCGCAGAGCGACGTGTTCGTGATCGGATCGCGGATCGCCGCCGAGCCGGCGAGGATATCGGCCGCCCGCCAGCGGCCGGCGAGCTCGCCTCGGATCCGGTAGCCGGCTCCGTCCTGGGTGATCCGCGCCATCAGCACGGTGCCGATGAACGGCAGCACGAGCCGGCCGCTCCCGACGCTGACGGTGAGCGGGAGCTCGTCGAATCGCGCGACGAGCACGCCGTCACGCACGTACGCGGCGACGTCGCTGCCGATCCCGATGCAGCCGATGGCGCTGCACTCCTGGCCGACGAGCGTGTCGCCGGCGACGATCGACCCGGGATCGATGTCCCAGACGTCGTTGCCGTCGAACTTCGGCGCGCCGCCGTCGACGGCGTCGTCGTCCTTCTGGATGCCGACGGACATCCGGAAGCTGACCACGACGTCGGGATCGTTGGGCTGGCCGTTCCACTTCTGGACGGAGAGGAGGATGCCGTAGACCCCCTGACGGATCCGCTGCGTCAAGAACGCCGGATCGAGCGCGGGCAGGAGCAACGCGAGGGTCCCGAGCAGCGGACCGGAGACGTTGTCGCGCCCGTCCGGGCCGTCGCACACGGGCGCCCCGGCGTCGGCCGGCGCGACGCACGACGGCGGCTCGACGCAGCTGCAGGTGCGATCGAGGTCGATGCTCTCGGGCTTCGGGAGCCCGGCGTCGAAGTCGCCCGTGTCGATCCGGATCTCGTCCGCGGCGAAGACGAGATCGGCGATCGACGCTCCGTCTCCGCCGTCGGGGCGCTCCGCGGGGCCGGCGTGAACGCAGACGTCCGCGTCGACGGCGACCGCCGCCTCGCTCGCGCCGGAGTCCAGGCGGCCGCTCGTCAGATCGCCGATGTTGCCCGGCCCGCACGCCATCGCAACGCCGAGGACGAGCGTCGCGCCGACGACGGCGACGAGCGCGACGCGAGACGCGGCGTTCCGGTTCGCGCGGCGGCCATCCATCGGAGCGTCGACTCTACCACGCCCATCGCGTGAGGCTGGCCGAGCGCCTCGCCGGACGCGGCTCGAAGACGAACCACGACGCGGCGGCGAGCACGATCGCGCCGATCCCGACGCCGAGCGCGACGTTGGCGGTCACGAGCGTCGACGAGAGGTCCGCGCGCTCGGCTTGCGTGCACTCCGGCGCGCAGCGCGAGCGCATGTCGTCGACGTCCGAGTCGAACGAGAGCCGCGAGACGCCCGCGACGGCGAACGCCGCGACGCCGAGCGCGGCGAGCCCGGCCGGGACGAGGTAGCCGGCCATCGGGCGCTTCGCGGCCCGCTCCTCGGCGTCGCCGGCGGGCAGCGACGGCGGCGTGACCGAGGCGGCCGCCTTCGCGAACGACGCGCGGACGACGCGGTTCTTCTCGCCCTCGCGGAGGACGACGTGCACGGTGACGGGCGCGCCGCCGCGGCGCTCGAAGCGAAAATCGTGGGTCCCGGGGTCGAGCTCGATCGCGCGACCGTCGAGGCCTTCGGCGACGCGCTCGGCGCCGACGTGCACGGTGACGTCCGTGAGATCGTGACCCTCGCCGTCGTCGGCGGCGAGCACGATCGTCGGCACGGCGGCCTGCACCGAGCGGAGCACGCCGGCGCAGTCGGCGCGGAGGACCGCGGGGCAAGTCTCCTGCGTGCATACGAGGAGCTCGGCCTCGGCGCGGCGCAGCTGCCGATCGCTCCGGGCGCGCTGCCCCTGATCGAACGCCGCGATGCACGCGCTCGTGTCGGCCTTCCCGGCGGGCGCGGCGCGTCCGAGCGAAGGCATGGCGAGCCCGAGCGCGACGGTGACGGCGAGCGCGGCGGCCCTCACCGGAGGCACTCCGCCTTGTAGTGCCGATGCCCCTCGCGGTCGGTCGTGTACGGCAACGTGCAGTCGGGACGTGCTGCGCTGCTCGACGCGGCGGCGCCGCTCTTGCTCGCCGATTTCTTCGGCGGGACCGGCGCGATCGGCCGCGGGGCGGCGCCGACGGCCGCTGTGGGCGCGTCGATCGCCGTCGCGGGCTCCTGTGCGCTCGCCGCGGGCGGCGGCTCCGCATTCCCCACGGTCGACGACGACACGACCGACGACGACGACGACGACGCGGCGACTGTCGGCTCATCGACGGTCGCGCTCGCTCGCTCGCGGCTCACGAACGTGATCGTCGAGATCAGAAAGACGATCGACAGGACCGCCATGCCCGCGAGGATCGGCAGGAGCACCGGAACGAAGGGCCGGCGCCCCGGATCCTGCATCACCACGGTGTGGTTCGACCCCGAGAGATCGCGCGTCATCGTCGCGCGCGTCACCGTCGCGCGCGTGAGCACGTCGAGCACGGCCTTCGCCTCGGGCTCGAGCGACGCGACCTGCAGCTCGGGCGTCGACTGCCGCAGGTACGATGCGCGGAGCGCGAGCTCGGCGGGCGCGAGCTCGCGGACCAGGCTGCCGATCTCCTCGCGCGACGCGGACGGCGTGACGTTCGCGACCTGCTTCGCCATCTCCACCGCCGTCGCGAAGCGCAAGGTGGGATCCTGCGAGAGCGCGCGCGACACGAGCGCGTCGAGTCCGTCCGGCAGCCGCTCGCCGCGCGCGAGGCTCGGGACCACGGTCATCCCGCGCGTCACGAGCAGGACGAGCGCCGCGTCGGTGGGCGCGTTGAAGAGTCGATCGGCGGCGAGCGACTCCCAGAGCACCACGCCCGCCGCGTAGATGTCGGTCCGTCGATCGACCGCCTCGCCGAACATCTGCTCCGGCGCCATGTAGCCGACCTTGCCGCGGATCTCTCCGGTCTGCGTCTGGTAGCTCCGCCCGGTCGCCTTCGCGACGCCGAAGTCGACGACGCGCGCGATGCCGTCGACGCCGACCAGGATGTTCTGCGGGGAGACGTCGCGATGGACCACTCCGAGCGGCTGACCGTGCTCGTCGGTGAGCTCGTGCGCCGCGTGGAGGCCCTCGAGGACGTCGCGGGCGATGGCGGCGACGACCGGGACCGGGAGCTTCGTGCCGCGCAGCTTGGCCGCGCGGAGGAGGACCGAGAGCGACACGCCCTCGACGTACTCCATCACGATGAGGAGCTTCGTCTCCGACTGGACGATGTCGAGCGTGGGGACGACGTTCGGGTGGCGAATCCGCGCCGTGAGGTGCGCCTCGTCGATGAACATCGCGCGGAAGCTCGGGTCCTTCGCGAGCTGCGGGTGCATGCTCTTGATCGCCACGGTCCGCGCGAAGCCGAGCGCGCCTCGCTGGCGGCCGAAGTACACGGTCGCCATGCCGCCGGTCGCGAGCTCACCGAGGAGCTCATAGCGTTCGACAGATGTGTTGCCGCCGATCACGTGCCCGGAATCATATGCGAATGCGACGCCGCCGTCAGCGCGCTGCGAGCCTCGCGGCGGCCACCACGCCGCCCACGCGCGCAATTTCAGAATCCCGTCACGGCCGGCGCGCGAAGCGCGGACACGCCGGGCGCGCGAAGCGCGAAACGCGGCGCCAAGCCCGATCACGAAGGAGCGGACGAGCGCGCCCTCGATCCCCTATCATCCTCGGGCTGGTGCGACACGGGCTGTCCGACGACTTCGATCTGCATCCCGGCCGGATCCTCGGGCCCTACGAGCTGCTCGTGCCCGTCGGTTCGGGTGGCATGGCCCACGTCTGGGCGGCCCGGCATCGCGGGGCGGGCGCCGTCTTCGCGCTGAAGATGCTCATGCCCCACCTCGCGGAGAACGCCGCGTTCCGCGACATGTTCTTCGACGAGGCGCGCATCGCCTCGCGCATTCGGCACGAGAACGTGGCGCGCACGTTCGAGCTCGTCGATCTCGACGGCATCCTCACCCTCGTCATGGAGTGGGTCGACGGCAGCTCGATGATCCGCATGCTGCGGCCGGGCGCCGAAGACCGCGAGGACCTCGCGCGCGTCGCGCTCCCCGTCCGCCACGCCGTGAAGATCGTCGCCGAGACGTGCGCCGGGCTCCACGCGGCGCACGAGCTCGTCGGCGACGACGGGCGCCCCCTCGCGGTGGTGCATCGCGACGTGTCGCCGCACAACGTGCTGCTGACGCGCGACGGCCGCGTGAAGGTGACCGACTTCGGCGTCGCCAAGGCGATCGGCAAGAGCCACATGACGATCGCCGGCCAGGTCAAAGGCAAGCTCGCGTACATGTCGCCCGAGCAGCTCGTCGGCGGCGGCGTCGACCGACGGAGCGACATCTTCGCGCTCGGCTCCGTGCTCTACGAGGCGACGACGGGACAGCGGCCGTTCCAGGGCGAGCACGATCCCCAGGTCATGGCGGCCATCGTCATGGGGAACTTCCCGCCCCCGAGCGAGGTCGCGCGCGGCTTCCCTCCCGGCCTCGAGCAGATCCTCCTGCGGACGCTCTCCACGGAGCCCGACGCGCGGTACGCGACGGCGCTCGATCTGAAGCACGCGCTCGAGGGCTGGCTCGCGACGAGCGGACCTCCCGTCGGCGCGCCGCAGATCTCCGTCCTGCTCCAGGAGCGATGCGGGCCGGAGCTCGACGCGCGCATGACCGGCCTGTCGATCACGCAGCCCGCGGTCGTGCCTCCGGCGCCGCCGTCCGCGGCGTCCGGCCCACATCCGCGCGTCGAGAGCGGCGCCGCGATGGAGCTCGACCGCCGTACGCCCGTCGCGCGCGCCGCGAGGTCGAACGGCGTCAGCACGGTCGGCGCGTTCCTCGCCGTCCTCGTCGGCGTGGTGCTCGGCCTCGGCGTCCTCCTGTACGTCCGCAACACGCGGAGGGAACGTCGCGCGGCCGCCGATATGGCGCTGAGCGACGCCGCCGCGATGGCGGTCGCGACGACGCCGACCGAGGCGATCGACACCCCGCCGCCGATGCTCGACGGCGCGTCGGGCGATCTGCTCGACCCGCCGGCGCCGCCCCCCGAGGCGCCGCGGACGGTGACGCTGCTCGTCCCGGCCGGCGCGCGCCTCTTCGTCGACGGCCGCGAGCTCCCCGACGGAGCTTCGAGCGTGCCGCGCCCGGACGCCGGCGTCGTCGCCGTGCTCGTCACGGCCGACGGACACGAAGACGCGATGGTCGAGGTCACGCCCACCTCTTCCGAAGAAATCGAGGTCGCGATGTTCGTCAAGGCGAAGCCGAGGCCCAGGAGCAGCGCGCCGCGGCCCGACCGCGATCCCGACCCTCCGGTGGCGATGCCACCGAACCCGTACGACTGACGCGGACTCTCGCAGCCGCATCGCGTACGATGCTCACCGAAGGCTCACGGCATGAACTACCTCTACGGCGACTCCACGACGTCGACGCTGAAGTCCAACTTCCTCGAGTTCCTTCGCGACGCGATCGACTTCGCCGTCTTCGTGCTCCAGGCGGACGCGCGGATGAAAGAAGGCCGCGTGCAGATCCGCGTGCTCGGCGCCGAGAGCGACGCCGAGAGCGGACGCCTCGAGCGCTTCATCACCTCCGTGTCTCGCGCCGTCCACAACGGAGAGAAAGGCGAGCCTGACTCGCCGACGGCCCAGTGCGGAGCCCGCCTCGCGAGCCTCATCGTCGACGCCCACCGGGCCAGCATCGACGGCATCCGCCACAACCTCTCCGAGGCGATCGCGCGGATCGAGGCGGACGAAGCCGCCGGGCGCGACGCTTGCGTGAAGGCGCTCGGCGAGCTGCTCGCTCCTCACGAACCGCCCGACGCGTCGACCGTGCTGCGCCTCGGCCTCCTCGACTCCGGACGCTACGACGCGACGCTCGAGGGCAAGGCCGAGCCCGCGCTCGCGTGGACGCTCGAGGTCGGAGTCGCGGACGGGCACCCGTGGTCGTCGCCGATGCGCGTCGAGCGGCTCCTGCCCCACCTCGAGATCCGCGCCCCGCAGCTCGCGGGCTGGATCAGCAAGGAGGTCAAGGTCCGGCCCCTGCGGATCGAGCGCTACGTCGTCACGCAGCTCGTCGACGACAACACGACCGTGCGCGTCGAGCTCCGGACCGAGCCGACGTCGGGGATCGGCGTCGACTTCGAGGTCGACCCCGACCGGGGCGCCGTCACCAAGGCGCAGCGCGTCGGGCCCGCGGACGATCAGTCCGTCGGTCCGTTCGACCTCCAGGTCGAGGACGTCCCGCTCGTCGTCGAGCTCGTGCAGAAGCTCCGCGAGAGCCTCGGCGGCCTCGAGCGGCGCCCGAACATCGCGGCGACGTTCGACAACACGGAGTTCCGCGCGCTCCCGACGTTCGTCGACTTCGTCGTGCGTCTCGTCGCGATGATGGCCCCCATCTGCCAGGAGATCTCGGCGCGATCGCTCACGCCGAACGAGCTCGTCCTCAGGCGCCTCCTCTCGAACGATCGCCGCGAGGAGATCTTCGTCGCGAAGGCGACGCTCCGCGAAAAGCTCGCGGTGCTCCCCGCGGAGTCGCGCGCCCTCTTCGACTCGCTCGGCCTCGACGTCGTCGACAAGGCGAAGCCCTCGGCGCCCCCGAGCGACCGGCCGCCGGTGCGGTCGGAGCTGCCGCCGTCCGCGCCGCCGCCGCCCGTCCCGAAGTCCGCGCCCCCGCCCGCCCCGAAGGCCCCGCCGCCGCCCGCCCCGAAGGCCCCGGCCGCCAGGGCGCCCAAGAGCACGCCTCCGCCGCCGCCGAGCATCGACGGTCGGACGATCAAGCCGCCGACCGCCGTCCCGCCGCCGAAGAACCCTCCCGCGTCGACGCCTCCGCCGCCGAAGCGAATGGTGTCCGACGCGCCGCAGATCGAGGTCGTCGAGGAGGTCGAGATGTCCTCCGACGCGCTCCTCGAGGCGATCCCGGAGTCGACGAAGAGCCTCGTCACGAAGACCGAGGGCCAGCCGCGCAACGAGGCGCTCGTCGCGGCGCTGAAGAAGATCATGATGCTCTCGAAGAACGGCCGCGCGGTGGAGGCGTACCAGGAGTACGAAAACCTCTTCTCCAGCGACGCGTTCGGCGACTACCGCCCCGACGAGCAGCGGCAAGCGCTCAAGCTCATGGTCCTCGCCAAGACCCACCCGGCGGACAAGGCGGCCGTGACCTCCGCGCACAAGGCAGCGCTCACGCGCATCAAGGCGCTCGTCGAGGCCGCGCGCGAGCCCGAGCCGGCCGACCAGGAGCTCCTCGGCGTGACGTACGTCTTCCTCGGCGACGAGAAGGCCGCCGGCGCGGCCTTCCAGGTGGGCCTCGACGTGGAGCGCGCGAAGAACCCACAGTCGGACCTGATCGCGACGCTGATGCGACGCGTAAGCCAGCTCTGACCCGCGGGTCTTACGGTCGCGCTCGACCAAAGCTTTACGTGGCTCACGCGGCGCGCGAGACTTGTCCCCGTGCGGAAAGAGTTTCTGTCGATCGCGGCGGTCTCCGTTGGTCTCTTCGCCGGGCTCGGGCTGACGATCCCCCTCGCCCGCGGCGACGCGAAGCCGCGCACGATCTCCGTCGACGAGATCAAGGACGGCATGAAGGGCTACGGCCTCACCGTCTTCAAGGGGACGGAGCCGGAGCGCTTCGACGTCGAGGTCGTCGGCGTCCTCCGGAACTTCCGGCCCTCGCAGGAGCTGATTCTCGTCAAGACGCCTCACCCGCGCCTCAACGTGACGAAGAACGTCCGCGGCATGAGCGGCAGCCCGATCTACCTCGACGGCCGCCTCGCCGGCGCCTACGCGTACAGCTGGGCCTCGTTCCAGGTCGAGCCGGTGGCGGGCGTGACGCCGATCGCGCCGATGCTGTCGGAGATGCGCCGGCCCATCCCGCCCGGATTCTGGCCGCTCCAAGGCGGCGCGCCGCTCCCCGGCGGGGCGAAGGGCGCGGCGCCGAAGCGCGCGGACAACGCCGGTCCCGGCAACGGGACGACCGCGTTCGACGGCGCGCCCGGCACCTACGACGTCGAGACCCACGCGAACCAGGTCGCCACGCGCCTGTCCGCGGGCCTCGACCCCGCGCGTCCCGTCGTGCCGACGGCGACGCCGCTCATGCTCGCCGGGATGAGCGATCGCTCGATCGCGCTCGTGCGGAAGCTGTTCGCGCCGATGGGCCTCGAGCCCGTGCAGGCCGGCTCCGGCGGCGGCAAGGAAGACCCGAACGCGCCGAAGCACTACGTCGACGGCGGCGGCGTCGGCGTGCAGATGGCGCGCGGCGACGTGTCGTTCATGGGCCTCGGCACCGTCACGCACGTCGAGGGGACGAAGCTCTGCGGGTTCGGCCACCCGATGATGGAAGCCGGCGTCACCGCGCTCCCGACGGCGATCGGGCGCGTGCACTGGATCTTCGCGAGCGATCAGCACTCCTCGAAGATCGGCGAGTCCGCGCGCTCGCTCGGCGCGCTCGTGCAGGACCGGCAGAGCGCCATCGTCGTCGACGAGAGCAAGAGCGCCCCGGTGTTCCCGCTCGTCACGGAGATCCGCGGCGCGGAGGGGATCCCGAAGAAGAACTGGAACGTCGAGATCGCCGAGGAGCGCTTCATGAGCTCCGGGCTCGTCGCCTCGGTGCTCGGATCCATCATCGACGCGTCCGTCAGCGAGCGGCGCGACGTGACGTGGAAGCTGAAGTCGAAGGTCACAGTCCGAAACCACGGCACGATCGAGCTCGAGGACTTCGGTGTCGCCACCGGCGGAATGCCCGACGCGGGCGAGCTCGCGCACTCGAAGATCGCGCGCGCCGTCGGCGAGGTGCTGAACAACCCGTGGGAGCTCACCCACATCGACCGCGTCGAGACGACGCTCTTCGTCGACTACACGCGCGACCTCTGGAAGCTCCGCGGCCTCGACGTGCTCGATCCCGTCGTCGACGCGGGCCAGTCCGCGCGCGTCCGCGTGCACCTCGTCCCGTACGCCGGTCCCGAGACGACGAAGGTCCTCGAGATCAAGATGCCGGCCGAGCTCGCCGGGCGCGACGTCGACCTCGAGGTCGTCCCCGGCTACCAGGTGGTCCCGGACCTCGCGGCGCCGCAGAACCTCGCCGATCTCCTGTCGAACTCCGCGCGCCAGAGCGTCACGCCGCGAAGCCTCGTCCTGCAGTTCCGCGCGCGCGCACAGGGCGTCGCCTACAAGGGCCACGTCGCCGATCGCCTGCCCGCGTTCGCGCTCGACGCGCTCCGCCCCTCGAGCACCGACGTCGCTCCGGACGCCTTCCCCTCGTACACGCGCACGATCGTGGCGCTCGATCGCTACGTCGACGGCGCCGACCGCGCGAGGGTGAAGGTCCGCCCGATCGTCCGCTGAGCTCGAGCGCCGCGCGCGGCGCCGCGATCCTCATCCGCCCGTCAAGTATTCGACCTCGCCGGTCGGTCGTGCCCTCGACGTTCGCGCGAGACCGCCACGAACAGGCCCACGCCTTCGACTTGATGTAGGATCCCGGCATGATCGCGATCCTTCGGATCGGCCCTTCCTCCCTCGTCTCCTTCGCTCGTTCCACCCTCGCCGCCGGGCTCGCGCTCGCGCCGCTCTTCCTCGCGTCGGACGCGGGCGCCGTCGGCACGCGTACGTTCGTGCTCGACTCGCTCGAGAAGATGACCGGCGGCGACCTCAAGGGCGTCTCCGTGAGCTCCGACGGCACCGTCCGCGCGGGCTTCACGCTCGGCAGCGCCCCGGTCCCCGACGCGACCACGGTCTTCGCCGCCGCGCCGCTCGCCGACGGCTCGACGCTGATCGGCACCAGCCCGAGCGGCAAGGTCTACAAGGCCACCGGCGACGCGGTCACGCTCTTCGCCGACACCGGCGCGCTCGCCGTGACGTCGATCGTCCAGGCGAAGAACGGGACCGTCTACGCCGCGACGATCCCCGACGGGAAGGTCTTCAAGATCGCCCAGGGCAAGGCCGACGTCTTCGCGACGCTGCCCGACGCGAGTCACGTCTGGGCGCTCGTCCTCGACAAGAACGGCACCGGCCTCTTCGCCGCGACGGGCCCGGAGGGCAAGGTGTTCCGCATCGAGCCCAACGGCTCGAGCTCCGTCTACTTCCGCAGCACCGAGCCGCACCTCGTCTCACTCGCGCTCGCCGACAACGGCGACCTCTACGCGGGCTCGAGCGGAAAGGGCCAGCTCTACAAGATCACCGGGCCGGGGCGCGCGACCGTCATCGGCGACATGCCGGGCGAAGAGGTCAAGGCGATCGCCGTCGGCAAGGGCAACGTCGTCTGGGTGATCTCGAACGAGTACGGCGAGCCGCCCGAGCCGCCGAAGCGCTCGGCCGCGGCGGGGCGCGTGCCCGCGGGCCCGAGCTCCGCGCCGAAGGGCAAGCCGGGCAAGGGACAGCTCCATCGCTTCGATGCGCAGGGTCGCATGGAGCGCATGATGAAGCACGACGACACCCACTACATGTCGCTCGCGCTCGACGAGAACGGCGCGCCGTACGTCGGCACCGGCGCCGAGGGTCGGGTGTACACGGTCGACGACGCCCACACGGTCACGATCGCGGCGGACACCGACGAGCGCCAGATCGGTGCCCTCCACGTGAGCGGCGGCAAGGGGTTCGTCGCGACGAGCGATCCTCCCGTGTTCCGCCGCATCCTCGGCCGCGGCGGACCGGACGCCGTCTGGACCAGCAAGGTCCTCGACGCCACGCTGCGCGCTCGGTTCGGGACGCTGTCGTGGCGCTCGACGGGCCCTGTCGAGCTCTCGTTCCGGACCGGCGGCACCGGCGTCCCGGACGCGACGTGGAGCGGCTGGAGCAACCCCGTCACCGCGGCTGCGCCCATCAACGCGACCGCGCGCTACGTGCAGGTGCGTGCGCGCTTCTCGCGCGCGCCGAACGCGACGCTCTCCGAGGTGACGATCCCGTTCGTCACGGACAACGTCCGGCCCGTCATCACCGAGGTGAGCGCGTCGACGAAGGCGGGCCCGACGAAGGAGCCCGTGAAGGAGGTCCCCGCGAGCGGCGGCGAGCCGCCGAAGCGCGACTCGGTCGTGAAGGTGACGTGGAAGGTCGACAACCCCGACGCCGATCCCCTCCGCTACCGCGTGGCGTTCAAGCGCGAGGGTCAGACCCAGTGGCGCGACGCGCTCAAGGCGGACGAGGTCCACACCAAGGCCGAGCTCGACTGGGAGACGTCCGCGCTCCCCGAGGGCAAGTACCGCGTGCGCGTCGAAGCGAGCGACGAGCCGGCCAACCCGCCGGATCAGGTCCTCAAGCACGCGCTCGAGTCGGACACGGTCCTCGTGGACAACACGCCGCCGCGCATCGAGACGCTCACGCTCGCGGGGCGCCGCCTCCGCGCGCGCGTCATCGACGGGACCTCGCCGATCGCTCGCGTCGAGATCGCGGTCGACGGCAAGACCGAGTGGCGACCGCTCGCGCCCGCCGACGGCGTCTTCGACACGACCGACGAGAGCGTCGACAGCGACGTGTCCGCGGTCGTCCCGGCGGGCTCGCACATCGTCGTCGTGCGCGCCTTCGACGCCGCGGGCAACGCGGTCTCGCGAGACCTCGAAGCGCGGTAGGTCTGACATTCGCGTCATGGTCCGAGGGCCGCCGCACCCACGGCGGCCGTCGGGGCTCGGGCGCGCCCCCTTCCCCTTCAGCTCGTAACTACGAGGATTTTCGCCACTTCGAGGTTCGACGGCCATCGCGGCGAGGCGTCGCCCTGGCGCGCCAAGGCGCGGCACGACGCGTGGATCCTTACGGGAGAGCCTCCGGCGGCGTACGCTTTCCAAACTCGGCCTTCATCTCCCGCGTGGGGCCCACGCGGCCTTTCGCGGCGACTCGGCAACCTCTTGCGTAGCACCCTCCTTCCCTTGCCTCGCCTCGCTTCGACGCTCGTGCTCGTCGGCGGGGTCCTGCTCGCCGCGTGCAGCAGCGCGGAGCACTCGAGCGCGTTTCGCAGCGGCGAGGCCTCCGAGCAGGAGGCTCCGGCCGGCGGCGGCAACACGACGTTCAACCCGAGCGACGCAGGCGCGACGGACAAGGCCGCCAACGCTGGGCTCTGCGGTGTCGTGACGGACAACTGCTCGCCCGACGACGACGGCCGCTCTACCCCGCCTTACGGCGCGCTCGCGTGCGCCACGCCACCCGACGACGACACGGGCGCCGGCGGCTCGCTCGGCTGCCGGATCGCGAAGAACGGCGGCGGCGTCGCCCCGAAGTGCGACGCCGCCGATCCGCGCGGCGTCGACGGCGTCTCGTGCTCGAGCGGGTCGGAGTGCGCGCCCGGCTTCGACTGCGTCGAGAGCGACAAGGGCGCCGTCTGCCGGCGCTACTGCTGCGCAGGCTCCTGCGCGAGCCAGTCGTCGCAGAACGGCGGGCCGACGTTCTGCGATATCCGGAAGCTCGTCGATCCGAGCCTCGCCCAGCACAAGGCGCCGGTCTGCATGCCGATCAAGACGTGCAAGCTCCTCCGCGAGGACGAGTGCGGCGACAAGGAGACGTGCGCGGTCGTCAACGACGGCGGCGACACGGGCTGCGTTCCGACCGGCAACGCGAAGGCGGGCGCGATGTGCAACGACGAGCACTGCGACCGAGGCCTCACCTGCCTCGGCAGCCCCGGAGATCGACGCTGCTACAAGCTGTGTCGCGTCGAGGGCGCGGACTGCGGCTCGGGGCAGACCTGCATCACCGGCTCGGTCTTCCAGGACACGACCGTCGGCGTCTGCAAGTAGCGCCCGAGGTCGAGACGACGCTCGCTCCGAGCTGCCCGAGCGGCCGTGCGCTCCGAGGCGGGCGCGATCGCGTGGCCCTCGGGTCGGCACCGGCTGGCCTGGGCCAGCGGCGAAGCGCGACAACGCCGCGAAATCGCGCGCGCGACGTGAGGCATGGCCGTTGCGACGCGGCGCTTCGTGGAAGAAGCGGACGTCACGGGACGATCGGTCGGAGAGCTCCTCGCGATGGTGATCCGAGCGCGGGAGCCGATGCTCGAGCTGCTCGACCGCGCCGGCGGCATCGAGGGGCTCGCGCGCGCCGACGCGTTCGAGATCGCGGCGTACCTCGAGGGCCGAGACCTCGACGCGCTCGATCGACGCCGCGCGTCTCGGCCCGGCCGCGCGGCGATGGACAGGGCGCGCTCGGTCGCGGCGGCCTTCGAGCTCGGTCGCCGCCTCGAGCGGGCCCGCGCGCACCCGCCCGACAAGCTCACGTCGGCCGTCGCGGTCGCCGCGTGGGCCCAGCCCCGCATCGGCGCCCTCGCCCACGAGGAGCTCTGGATGCTCGCGCTCGACGGGCGCGGCCACCTCCGCGCGGCGCGCTGCGTGGCGCGAGGAGGCCTGCACGGCGCCGCGGTCCGCGCCGCCGATCCGATCCGTGCGGCGCTCCGCGCGGACGCGAGCGCGTTCGTGCTCGTCCACAACCACCCGAGCGGCGATCCGACGCCGAGCCGAGAAGACGCCGTGCTCACGGCGGACGTCGCGGCGGCCGCGCACATCGCCGGCGTGCCACTGCTCGATCACGTCGTCGTCGCGCGGGGCGGCTTCGCGTGCGTGCCGACGCTCCCGCCGGCGGCGGAGGCCGCGCGAGCGGACGCCGGCGAGGCAGCGCGAAGCGACCTCGCCGCGCCGGCGCCGAGCTCAGCGATGGCGCGCGCGACGCTCGCGCGATGAAGGAGCACGGGAAGCTCGAAGACGACGACGTGTCCGGTCGTCGGGACCGGCACGGGCGGTGCACGAGCCACTGCCATGCACGCCTCGAAGCTCACGCCGCTCGCGATTCTGGCCGTCATATCGTCGTGCGGGGCGACCGAGGATGGTCTCCGCGACACACGGGATGTCCCCACCGGGACACGCCGCGGCGACGAGGCCGCTTCCGCCGTCACCGCCGCCCCGACGCCGGGCGGCGAAGAGGTTCCGCCGATCGAAGCGCCCGCGCCGAAGATCGCCGGCTTCGTCGGGACGCGCTTCGTCGTGTTCGACACGCTCGACCACACGATCGTGTTCGACGCGGAGACCGAGCGGGCGTTCGCCGTGCGCGGTCACCCCGTCACCGAGAAGAGCGACGACTTCGACATGTGGACGGAGGCGCGATTTTCGCCCACGTCGCTCGCGACGCGCGTCGTCGCGAGCGACGACGGAGGCGCGATGATGTTGAAGACCGACGCCGGCCTCGAGTTCGTAGATCTCCGGCGGCGAGGCGCGCCGCTCACGGGATGGCGAGGCGAGGCATCCGGCGTAGCGATCGCCCCGGACGGCTCGCTCTTCGCGGCCTGGACGCCCGAGCGCCTCGACCTCGTCCGCGTCGCCGACGGCGCGCGCGCGAGCTACCCCTACCGCGCCGACCGCTACGAGCCGCTCGAGGTGCGCTGGACCGGCCGCGGCGCGTACTGGACCGACGCCGACGGGCTCCGCTTCGTCGAGACGAGCACGCTTCGCGAGGACCGCGCGGCGATGCCGAGCCCGCGCGTGACGACCTCGAAGGACGGCTCGACGTTCGTCGTGTGGCGACCGGGCACGCGCGGCGAGCCCGGCGTCGTCGAAGTACGGCGCTCGGGCCTCGCCCGGACCGCGCGCATCGTCTCGGCCTTCGTGACCCAGGTCGTGGTCGACGACGACGGCGGGCGCGTCGCCTGGTCGGAGCACTCGGAAGCGTACGACGAGCCCGCGGACGACGCGCCGACGTTCCTCCACACGCTCGACGTCGCGAGCGGCGTCCACGCGCGCTTCCGCGCCCAGGGACGGCCCTGCTCGATCGCGCCCGAGCATATCGTCGGCTTCGAGGGCGGCGCGCTGAAGACCGACGCCGAGTGCAGCCCCGGGTGTCCGTCGATCCCGTCGCAGGCCGAGCTCATCACGTACGACTTCGCGAGCGGGAGGAAGCTCAGAGAGTGGCTCGGCGAGTCGCTCCCGCCGTTCAACGACGCGCTGGCCGAGCACACGGCCAAGGGCGACAAGCTCGCCCGGCGCTTCGGGGTGCTCGCCTCCGAGGGCGAGAGCCTCCCGTTCGTTCACCACCCGTCCGCGCCGGTCGTGCTCGTCGCCGCCTCGAGCGGCCTCCGTCTCGCCGCCGAGAGCGACGGACGCGTCCTCGCAGACCTCCCGCGCTCGGCCGGGTTCGGCCCCGCGGGCGTGCACTTCACGCCGGACGGCCGGCGGATCGTCGGCGCCGCGAGCGACGGACACCTCGCGGTCTGGGACGCGCGCGACGGCCGTCGCGTCTGGGCATCGAGGTAACGCCGCCGTTCTGCGCGAGCGGCGACGCGTCGGCAGAGGCGCGGCTGAGCCGAGCCGCGGGTGGACGATGGCATCCGGCTCGCAGCCGGCAACGCCGAGCGGCGAGCGTCCTGTCGTGCGCCCTCGGAGGTCACGATGAGCCAGGAATGGAGCAAGCAGAGGTTCTCTCGACGAGTCCAGGCGGGTGCTGCCCTCGCGGCGTCGTTGACGGCCGCGCTGGTGACCTCGAGCCCAGCGGGAGCCCAGGAGATCGGGGAAGCCAGACCGATCGAGAACAACAGCGGTCCCGGCGCGAGCGTCCGGCCTGGCGCGTATTTCCCCTCGCGTGGAGACATGGGGCTGTCGGTCGACGCGAACGCGACCTATGGCATTCCGGCTGAGCCGTTCGTGATCGCGCCGGGCGCGCGCTTCGCGGGGTACTTCGGCGGCAACGGCGCGGTGACCGGCATGCCCGTCGTCGAAGCCATGCTGCCCGTCGGACCGCTCGTGCCCTACCTCAAGGCGGGTCTCGGCATCGGGCACGCGAACGGCCCACGCGAGACGTCCGCCGCGCTGATGGGCGGCCTCGGCCTGGACGTGCACATCTCGCGCGAAGTCCTGCTCGGCGCGGACGCCACGTGGGAGACCGTGGCCGCCACCGGCTTCAGCACGCTCGCGATCGGTCCTCGCGTGGGCATTCGCTACTGACCGCGCCGCGGCGATGAGCGCCGCGCAGGTCGCGCTGGACGGCGGGCGCTCGATCGAAGACCTTGAGGAGGGCTCGAAGCGCAGAACCAACGAATGAGCGACGCCGTCTACGAGATGTTGTGGGACTGCAGGTACTGCGGTCAGGACAAGCTGCTCGGTCTCACCCATCGCTTCTGCGCGCGCTGCGGGGCGCCCCAGGACCCCGCGCGGCGCTACTTCCCGCCCGAGCACGAGAAGGTGGCCGTGCATCAGCACGCCTACGTCGGAGCCGACGTCCACTGCCCGGCGTGCCGTCAGCCGATGAGCCGCGCCGCGCGGTGCTGCACGAACTGCGGCAGTCCGATCGATCGGGGCGCGGAGGTCGCGCACGCCGGAGCACCGCCGGCGGCCGTAGCGCCGCCGCGGCCGCCGGCTCCACCGCGAAAGAGCAAGGTCGGGCTCATCATCGGGATCGTCCTCGCGGTCCTCGGGAGCATCGTCCTCCTCTTCATCGCGTTGATCGTCGTCGGTGCGCTCTGGACGCGCCAGGGGAGCCTGGAGGTCACCGG
Organism: Labilithrix sp.; assembly: GCA_019637225.1. GTDB lineage: Bacteria > Myxococcota_A > Polyangia > Polyangiales > Polyangiaceae > Labilithrix. Next base: position 35,546 of record JAHBWC010000002.1, on the reverse strand, counting down.
GCACACGTGGGAGCGCTCGGTCGCGATCGAGCGCTACGAGAACGTCCCGAAAGACGTCTGGTGCGACGCTGTCCCCGCCGGGGCGCGTGAGCTGTCGCGGCGCAAGGAGGAGCGCAACACGCGGAAGGTCGCCGCCGGCGAGACCTGCGAGAACAAGAAGGTCGACAACCGCGACGGCACCTACCGCGAGACGCGCGAGTGCACGACGAACTACCGGGAGGAGTCGATCGACGACTGGCGCTGCCGGATCGAGGTCGCCGAGTGGCGGCCGCGGCCGCCGCTCGTGGAGAAGGGCACGAGCCCCGACGATCCGCCGAAATGGCCGACGTCGCCGGCGCGCACGGGGACGTGCATCGGTTGCGAGCGCGAGGGCAAGCGGACCGAGCGCTACACGGTGACGTTCCACGACGCGACCGCCAAGAAGGACGCCGACTGCGTGCTGGCCGAGGACCGATGGAAGACGTTCAAGACCGGCGCCCGCTACACCGGCAAGGTCGGCGTGCTGACGGACCGCGTCGACTGCGACGAGCTCACGCCCCGCTGAGACGGAACCCTTCGGGGCGCTCTCCTATCTCCATCAACACACTCGAAACCTACGCCTCAGGGGTGATGGTCGCCCCGTCCGGGTCGAGCGATCCTCGAAGGATTCGCCGGCGGGTCGCCGGAGAGGGAGGTGACGATGCCGAGGATCGCTCGGGCATGCGCGATCGGACTCGTGGCGCTCGCCGGTTGCGGCGGAGGCGCGTGGATCGTGAAGAAGCCCGTCGCCGAGCAGTGCTCGTCGGCCGGCCTCCAGAAGTGCGAGGACCTGACGGACGGCCTTGTCCAATACGTCGAAGGCGACAAGGCGGGCGCGGAGCCCAAGCTGCGCGCCGCCGCAAAAGCGAACTCGCCCGAGAAGATCCGCGCGTTCACCGACGCGCTCAAGCCGATCACGAGCGTGCTCGGGAGCGAGCAGCAGGCGTCCATCGACGGCATCATCGCGATCCTGGCGGGGGACGGCGCCGAGCCCGCCGCGCAGCCGGAGCCCAAGGCTCTGGCGCGAGCTCCAGAGTCCGCGGTCGAGACTGCCGCGGCGGCGACGGAGGCCCACAGACCCGACCTGGTGCGCACGGGAATGGCCAAGCCCGCGACCGATCCGCGCGCGACTGCGTGCGAGACCGGACCGCTCGGCGGCGACGAGAGTCGATGCCGCAGAGTGCGCGCGATCGTCGGGCCGTTCACCGTGACGAACCTCTACGCGAGCGGTGGTTGCCCCGATGAGGTCTTCGCCTTCGCCGGGCGCGCGGAGAACCCGCACTGGTTCATCGGCGCGCTCCCGAACGCGCCGATCAACGTGAACGGCTCGTTCGCGGTCGAGGACGGCGAGGCGCTCTTCGTCGGCGTGCGCGCGACCGGCAAGGACCCGCCGAAGGCCGACTCGAAGTGCACGATCGTCTGGTCGGGTGTGCGGCTGGAATGAGCGGCCCTTGGAGGCGCGAGCTGCAGGGCGCTCGCGCCGGCCGTGGAAGGACGGCGATCAGGCGAAGCGAGCGTCGAGCTTGGTGAGCTGGCTCTCGTAGCCCTGCTTCTGCATGCGGCTGAAGTCCTCGGAGTGCATGGTCTCGAGGTGGGTGACCATGCGTACACGCTCCCCCTCCTCGTAGAGGTCCACCAGGATGGTGTTCTCGTAGGCCGCCACTCCGGGGAGGAAGTCGATGACGCTGGTGATGCCGACTCGATGCGGCGCCTCCAGTCGGGAGAAGCGGGCGCGCACCGCATGTTTGATCGGCTGCCCCGACTTCTGCATCGCCGCGATCATCTCCGGGGCGTCGGCGATCATGTCGTAGTGGAGCGCGCCGCCCACGCGCGCCTCCAGCGCGTGCACCTCGACGCGGAAGCCCTGGGGCCCCCACCAGGACTCGAAGCCCTCCTTCGTGGTCCACAGCGCCCACACGTCCTCGATGCTGGCGCGATAGCTGCGCTCCAGCACCAACGAAGTACGGCCCGACGATCCCGTGTTGTCGCTCATTTGCTCTCTCTCTCTTTCGCGGCTCGCCGAGCCTGCTGTCGCTTCGCCAGCGCGGTCCCGAACCGATCGAGCCGCGCCTCCCAGAGGTCGCGATACTGGTCGAGCCAGGCCTCGAGCTCGCGGAAGGGCTCGGGGCGCAGCGCGTAGAGGCGCCGCTGCCCGTCGGGCCGCACGGTCACGAACCCGGCGTCGTGGAGGATACGCAGGTGCCGCGATACCCCGGACTGCTGGATTCCAGCCTGGGCCACGAGGTCACCGACCTGCTTCTCTCCCCCGCGCAGGGCCTCGACCAGGTGACGACGGGTCGGATCGGCCAGCGCTTGAAAGGCGTCCAGTTGCATCGGTGCATATACATAACTGTGTATATCTAGCTCGTCAAGGTGCTGCTCGATCGCGCCCATCACGTCGCCCTCGAATGGACGCGACGCGTCGCGAACATCCCGCGCCCGCGCCCGCATCCCCGCCCGCGCCCGCGCCCGCATCCCCGCCCGCGCCCTCGCCCCACCCGCCCCCTCGCCCCCACCCGCACCCTCGCGTCGCACGGGCGTGACCGCGGCGTCGAAGGAGGTTCAGCCTCGACGGAGCTCGATCCGTTCGGCGATCGCGCGCGCGACCTCGGCGCCTTCGAGCCGCTCGACGAGGTGGAGGGCGAGGTCGATTCCGCTCGTCACGCCGCCGCACGTGACGATCTGGCCCTCGTCGACGACGCGGTCGCGCACCGGGATGGCCCCGTACTTCGAGAGCTGGTCGAGGGCCGTGGCGTGCGTCGTCGCGCGCTTGCCGTGGAGACGCCCCGCCGCGCCGACGAGGAGGCTGCCGGTGCATACCGCCGCGAGGAGGCGGCTGTGCGGGAACGACGCCAGGTAGCGGGCGACCTCGGGATCGTCGGCGAGCGCGCGGACGCTGGGGCCACCGGGGACGACGAGCACGTCGACGTCGTCGAGCGGCGGACGATAGGCCTCCGCGAGCATCGTCATCGCCGATCCGCGCAAGACGACGACCTCTCCCGCACGATCGGGCTCGGCCCGCGTGAGCGCGATCACCCGGCATGACGACGTCGGGTCGAAGCCCATCGACCCGATCCGCGACAGGACATCGAGCGGCCCGACGAGATCGAGCAGCGTCATCCCGGCGAACGCGCAGAGGGCGAACCGCGTCCCCGTCACGCGATCGGCGTGTCCGTCGACCTCGTCCAAGGAGAGGACGCGCACGGCGTCGCGCGGGATCGCGCCGTGGACGTGGGGCATCGGCCCGCGCGGGGTGTCGGCGACCACTACCGGGACATCGAGCCGGCGCGGATCGATCGCGAGCACGCGGAGGTCGGACCCCGCGGGAAAGTAGAGCCGCGCGCTCTCGCGAACGACGTCGCGGAAGGAGCCATGAACGAAGCCCTCTCGCTCGAGCGAAGCCGGCCGGTAGCGATCGTCGCTTCCCCACGAGAGGTCCCTCGCGTGAAGGGCATGAAAGAGCCAGCGCACGTCGAGACGATCCTACACGACCACCGCCGCGCGAGCCGGCCGCGTACCACCGCCGCGAGAGCCGGCCGCGCTACTCCGCCGAATCAAGAATGCGGCGCGGCGCGCGCGCTCCTCTTGCTAGTCTCGGAACGATGCTCCGGGTCCTAAGGACGCGCCTCTTCTTCCTCTCCTCCGTCGCGGCGATGGCCGCCGTGTCGCTCGTCACGGCGTGCGTCGGCGACGACCCGACGCCCTCCTCGGGAGCTCCGGACGCGAACGCCGACGGCTCCTCCCCCGACACGGGCGACAGCGGAGGAACGGGCGGCGAGGGTGACGGAGGCGGCGATCCGAACGAGAACAAGGACGCCGGCATCGACGCGAGGCCGAAGCGGGACGCCAACGGCCCCGGTGCGGCGGGCGAGGAGTGCGCGTTCAATCGCGACTGCCAGCTCGCGCTGCGCTGCGAGTGCGACGAGAACACGGGCTGCGCGTGTCAGCCGGGCACGCGAGGAACGGGGAAGAACGGCATCGATACGTGCGTCAGCGGCAACGAGTGCGCGAGCTCGCTCTGCGTCGACGGCCCCGACCAGGGCGAGTCGATCTGCTCGGACGAGTGCACGGACACGAACGACTGCACCGGCAAGCTGCCGCGCTGCATCTCCGTGTCCGGCATCCCGGAGTCGATCTGCGTACGAGAGCCTCCGAAGTGATCCGCGCGGCCTGAGCTCCACGGGCGACGGGCCGAGCATCGGTCGTCACGTCAGTCCGGAACCGAAAACAGGCAACCGCCGGCGCGGGCGGTCGACTCCTCCCTCATGACCGACGCGATCCGGGAACGTTCGAGGGCAAACCTCGGTGGCGCACGAGAGGCCGACGCCGCCACGCCCTCGACCCGCGCGGCGACGGGGAGCGGCGCCACCAAGCGCTCGGCGCCCAGCTACGACCGCGTCGCAGACTCGCCGCAGTACCTCCAGTTCCTCGCGAACGTCGGGAAGCACGCGGAGGCCGAACGGCCCGTCCGGGTCTCCGAGGCGGAGCGCACCGCCGCTGCCGCTGCAGGTCAGGCTGCCGTCGCCACGCAGGAACGCCTAGACTCGTTTCGTGCGCACTTCAGCGGTCCGTACGAGGTCGACGGCCAGACCGTGGAGGCCCGCCCGATGTTCCGCATGAATGGCGGAGCCAACGAGGCGACGGGGCTCGCTCACGAAGCGGCGCTCCGCGCGATCTGCGCGAAGGCCAAGGTTCCGGACGTGGCCGTCGGGAACGCGAGGGTCGGTCGACCCACGCCCGGACAGCTCCGGCAGGTGACGCAAGCGCTCATCGACGCAGGCAAGCTGCCGCCGGGGCTCGACTCCTCTCGCGAGACGCGCATTCGCCAGATGCAGTGGACATGGGGCATCGGCGTCGACTGCGCCGGATACACCGAGCAGGCGGCCCGCGCTGCACGCGGCGCGAAGGCCGAGCGTCCGACGCACGGCGACGCGTTCACGGGGCTCGCGCACGACCCGAAGATGCGAAAGATCAACGTCGCCGGAATCCGTCCCGGCGACGTCATCCATCTCGATCCGCCGACCGCGAGAGACGTCGGCCACAACGTCGTCGTCTACGATCGTCACGTCGCCAGCGCAGCGGAGCGCGCGCGGATGAGCGCTGCGGCGGGTCCGAAGGCCGCCGAGCTCTTCGCGGGCAAGGGGCCCTTCCACGTCCTCGAGGTCGACTCGTCGTGGGGAGCGGGCGTCGACGGCGGCGATCACGGCGGGTTTCGACGCGACACCTGGGTCTACGACGAAGGCTCGTTCACTTGGGGATACTTCGACGGCAAGTCGAAGGCCTTTCACACCTCGGAGACCGGGCCGCACGACGAGCCGTACATGGGCGCGTTCCGACCGAAGGGGACGCCGTGATCCTCTGCGCTTCGTCGTCACGAGACCTCGCCCACGCGAGCGTCCTGGTCATCGTCCTCGCGCTCGGCGGGTGCCGTACGCGCGGCTCTTCGGTCGGCGCCGCGCCGAGCGCGACGCCTCAGGACGCCGGCACGACTCAAGAGCTCGCGAACGCGGCGGACGCGTCTCGCGGGCCGGGCGTGATCGCAGCGCCGAGCGCGGAGCCCGTCGCGTCGAGCGTCACCGTGGGTGCGCTCGTGACGAAGCGCTCTGCGTCCTGGGCCATCGATGCGACGCCGGCCGCAGCGCCGTCGAAGGCGTTGCCCATGGGGTCGATCCTCGTCGCAGCGTCGACGAGCCCCGACCCGGTCTCCGACGACGCCGAGGTCTCGGTCTTCGAGTGGGACGTCGCGGGGGAGAAGGCGCTGCGCTCGGCGACGCTCCCTCGCTTGCCCGGAGAGTCGACGCGCGCCGTCCGCATCGCGCGCACCGCGAGCCGCATCTTCGTCGCGGTCGAGGCTGTCGCGCGCTCGCGCTCCGTGAGTCTCTTTGCGCTCGGCCCCGATCTGTCCGTCCTCACGACGAAGCCGATGGGCGACGGCAACGGCGTCTCCCTCGAGGCGTCCGATCGCTGGGTCGCGGTCTCGAAGGTGCACGACGTTCCGGACAGCCGCCTCACGGTCACCTTGCTCGACACTACGAAGCTCACCGAAATCGCGCGCCGCGATCTCGGTGGCCTCGTCACCGATCCGGGCCTCCGGTCCGATCACCTGAAGCTCGGACGCGATCGCCTCTTCGCGCTCGGCACGCCTCTACGGCCCGGCGGGCCGCGGCGAAACGAGGAGACGGGTGCGCTCGCCGAGTCTGCGACGATGTTCGCGCTCGGGCTGCCCTCGCTCGACGTTCAGGCCACGTACGAAACGCGACGCTCGGGGCAGCTCCCGGTCTCGCTCGTCGGCGGCCGCGGCGGCGATCGCGTCCACCTCTACGCGGACGAGCTGCTCGAGCTCGATCGGTCGGCGACCCTCGTGCGCAAGCGCGCCCTCTCGCCGGGCGCCGCGCCGAGCTTCTCCGCGCGAGGCGAGCTCTTCGACGGCGGTGACGAGGCGGCGCGAAGCAACCTCTTCACGCCGGACGGCGGCGAGCTCGACAGCACGCCGCGCTGCGTGAGCCTCTGGTCGGGCGAGGCGCGCCTGCTCGTCTGCGGCCTCGGCCGCGACGGCGTCCGCGTCGTGCGCGTCGGCAAGCCGTGGCCTCCGCCGCCACCTGCCGAAGACTGAGCGAGTCACGAGGCGAGAGCGAGCCGGAGACAGCCGCGCGGCGACAGCCGGCCGGAGACAGCCGCGCGGCGACAGCCGGCCGGAGACAGCCGCGCGTCGCGCCGCGCTCACGCCTCGCGGCGCGGGTGGCAGCGGCCGATGAAGCCGCAATAAATCGACTCGCAGCGCTCGATGGCGACGCGCGGGAACGCGTCGGTCCAGCGCGCACGGATCAGCTCGGCGCCGAGGTTCGCGATCCGGCTGCGCACGTCGTGCTCGCTCGGGAGCTCACGCCAGACGGGCTCGCCGGTGCCGCCGCCGAGGAACGCGAGGCCGGCGCGGAGCCTCGTGGCGGCCGGGAAGCGTGCGCGCGCGGCGAGGGCGTAGACGTCGAGCTGGAACGCGTAGCTGTCCGTCTTCCCGCTCCGCGCGCTCTTGTAGTCGACGACGTCGACCGCGCCGTCCGGCCACTCGACGACGAGGTCCATGCTGCCGCGGAGCGAGACCGTGCGCCCCGCGTCGTCCTCGATCGGGAGGACGAACGGGACCTCGCGCGCGACCGTCGCGCCGCGCTCGGCGATCGCGCGCGCGTATCCGCTCTCGAGGAAGCGTCGTGCGCGCCCGGCGATGGCCGCGTGCTGCGGGTGGTCCTCCGGGATCCCCGCGCCCTCGAGCGTGCGTGCGACGTCCAGAGCGGCGCGCGCGGGATCGAGGAAGGTTGCGAGCGGCAGACGCTCGAGGACGGCGTGCGCGATCGTGCCGGCCTCTGCGGTCCCCACGAGGACGTGAACCCGCAGAGGCCCAGCGCGCTCCGCGGGGCTCGCGTCCGGCGCGCGCGGCGCGTTCGGCGCATCCGGCGCGCTCGGCTCATCCAGCGCGTCCGGCTCATCCAGCGCGTCCGGCGCGCTCGCCGCGTCCGGCGCCTCCGCCACGCCCGGCGTCTCCGCTGCGCCGAGCTCAGGACCTCCGCGCCGGCGGCGCACGTGCTCGGGGAGGCCGAGGAGGTGCACGAGCTCGAAGCGGCGCGGGCAGTGATCGAAGTCGGCGAGCGCGGTCGGCGCGATCGGAAGCACGCGCCACGCGGGGATCCGCCGCGCGCTCGTCGGCGCGCCAGGCTCCGGCGCGACGCTGGGAGCCTCGTCGGCGGGCCTCCTCGCCTCCGGGACGTCGACGTCTTCCACCGCGAGCAGCTCGGGACGCTCGTCGGCGAGCGCCTCGACGACCGCGAGCGTCGACGCGCCCGGATCGAGCGCCGTGTCGCTCGCGCGCCCACCGACGAGGAACATCGCCTCCGCCGCGCGCGTCACCGCGACGTAGGCGAGGCGCTGGCGCTCGGCGCGCTCGCGCCGGCGCGTGACGGCGTGGGCGCGCGCATAGGACGGCGGATCGAGGACCAGGCCGGCCTCGTCGGCGATCCGCACCGACAGGACGTTGGCCGCGTCGCCCGCGCCGAGCGCGACGCGCGCGACGCCCCGCTCGGTGCGCGGGAGCGAAGCGCCGATCTCCGGGACGAAGACGATCGGAAAATCGAGGCCCTTGCTCGCGTGGATCGTGAGGAGACGAACCGCGTCGTCGTCGTCCGAGAATGTCGCCGCCTCCGACTCGGCGATCTCTTGCTCCTTCGCGTCGTCGAGCCACGCGCGGAAGGCGCGCGCATCGGGGTGGCGATCGGCCATCGCGAGCAGCTTCTGCACGTTCGCGACGCGCTGCTGCCCTCGCGGCATCGCGCCGAGCACCGCCTCGAGGCCGCACGCGGCGACCACCTCGCGCAGGATCGCGCCCGCGCCCAGGCGCCCGGCAGATCGCCCGATCGACGCGACGAGCGACGCGATCGCCGCGAGCGCCGGCCTGTCCTCGGCGTGCACGAGCTCCGGCGAGGGTGGCTCGGCCCACGAGGACGGCGGCGCGAGGCCCTTCCCCGGCACCACGAGACCGAGCAAGGTCTCGTCGTGCACGCCCGCCCACGGACCGCGGAGCACCTCGAGCGCCGCGAGCCGATCGCTCGGCTCGAGCAAGAGCGCGAGCATCGCCGCCAGATCGCTGATCTCGCGCGCGCGGAAGAAGCTCTTGCCGGCAACGACGTACGGAATGTCCGCCTGCGCGAGCGCGAACGCGGCCGCGTCGAGCATCCCGTTCGTCGTGGCCAAGACCGCGACGTCGCGGTGGCTCGCGGCTCCTCCGGCGACGAGCTCGGCGATCTTCGACGCGATGACGAGCGCCTCCTCGAGGCGCGTCGACGACGAGCCCTTCGGCGAGACGCGGAGCCACGTGGTCGCCGGCGCGCTCGGCAGCGTCGCGTCGCGCTCCGGCGGGACGAGGAGGTCCTCGGTCGCCGGGACGTACTCGATCTCGAACAGCTCCGGCGGCGGATCGCCGGGCTGGAATCGGCGCGCGCTGAACGCGTTCGCGAACGCGAGGATCGACGGGACGCTCCGGCGGTTGTGGCGGAGCGCGTGGAAGTCGGCGAGCGGCTCCTTCGGTTCCCAGGTCACACCCGCGGGGATCCCGAGCGCCTCGCGCGCCGGCGCGCCGGCGAGGCCGACCGCGAGCTCCGCGAAGACGCCGACGTCCGCGCCGCGAAACCCGTAGATCGACTGCTTGCGATCGCCGACGACGAGGAGCCCGGACGGCCGCATCGCCGAGAGCGGCGGGATCTGCCCCGCGGCCGGCCGCGCGTCGGGTCGCGCCCAGAGGAGCTGCAGGAGATCGCGCTGCACGCGCGACGTGTCCTGGAACTCGTCGACGAGGAGCGCCTCGATGCCGGCGCTCACCTCGGCCGAGACGTCGGGCCGATCGCGCAAGAGCTCGCGCGCCGCGCGCAGCACCTCGCCGAACCCGAGCGTCGCGCGCGCGCGCCCGGAGAGCTCGATCTCGGACTCCGCCTCCGCCACGACGTCGCGGACGAGCCCGGCGTAGCGCGTGAAGGCGTGCCGCGCTCGCCAGGCGCGCGCGAGTCGACGGCCCTTGTCGTCGTTCCGCGTGCCGGAGAGCTCGCTCCGAAACACGAAGAACGCCTCGAGCTCGGGCGTCTTCTTCCCCCGCGCGGGCAGCCCGGTCAATTGCGCGGCGGCGGCCTCGATCCGCGGCTCGTCGCCCGAGTCCCAGGCGGCGGCCAGCTCGCGCGAGAGCGCCTCGGCGGGCGGGTGGCTCGCGATCGCGCGCGCGTGGATCAGAAGCTCGCGCATCTGGCCCTCGACGACCTCGGTGTCGCGCGCGTCGAGCTCGAGGTCGCGTGCGGATCGGCCGTCCTCCTCGAGCGTCCCCAGCACCCGCCGGAGCGAGAACACGAGCCTGTCGATCCCGCCCGCGGCCTCTGCGAGGGCGCGCAGCGCCTCGGGGCTCTCGGCGAGGCGACGCTCGAGGGCACGCGCGATCGCGTCGTCGATGCGCGCCCGCGAGTCGGCCTCGGTCGCGAGCTCGAAGCCGGGGCCGAGGCCGAGCTCGACGGCATACCGCTGCACGATGCCCGTCGCGAAGCTGTGGAGCGTCCCGAAGCGCGCCTGCGGGAGGCGCGCGAGGGCCTTGTTCGCCCGCTTCGCGAGCTCGGCGTCGCTCGCCGACCCGCCGAGGGCCTCGCGGAGCCCGGCCGCGTACACCGACGCGGCGGGCTCGGTGGTGAGCCGCTCGACCTCGGCGGTGACGCGCGCGCGGATCTCGGACGCGGCCTTGCGGCTGAACGTCGTCGCGACGATGCGCGCGGGGTCGACCGCGCCGCCTGCCCTCCCGCCGACGAGGAGGTGGACGACGACACCGACGAGCGCGTGGGTCTTGCCGGTGCCCGCGCTCGCCGCGAGGACGAGGTTTCGAGGCATCGCGTAGAGCGCGGACTCGCTCACGGCGTCTCCTTGTCCTCGAGGTCGTCCGCCGGTGCCATCGCGAAGCGAGGCTTCCGACAGCCACCGCTCACGCTGCAATGCGTGCACTCGGCCTCGCGAGCCGGCACCGGCGCGAAGCGACCCGAGCGCGCGTCGACGGCGATCTGCAGGACCCGACGCTCGATCTCGGACGGCACGCCGGCGGCCTCGCGCCGGGAGAGCTCGCCGACGCGGTCCTCCGCGCGCGTGTTCGCCTTCGTCTCCGTCGCGAGATCGCGCGGCTGGATCGGGACGTACGCGCCCGTGGCCGGCGCCTCGAGGCGCTGGGCGGCGACGAGCGCGTAGATCGGAACCTGAAGCGCGGTCTCGCCGAGGAGCGACGACGCGTCGCGCACGGTGCTCTTGCTGCGCTTGTAGTCGATGACGCGGACCGCGGCGCGTCCGTGAGCGCGGTCGACTCGGTCGATCGAGCCGCGGAGCCATACGTCGAGCGCCCCGCTCGACACATGGAGGGGTGGCCATGGCTTGCCGTCTCCGAACGCCTGCTCGGCGAGCGTGAAGTCCCAATCGTCCTCGCCGAGCGCGCGGGCAAGCACGGCGCGCACGGACTCGCGCACACGCAACCGCACGATCGCACGAAGCGGCGCGTGGCCCGCCGACGCGGCGAGCGCCGCGTCCGCCGCTTCGAGGCCCTTCGCGACGATCGCGCCCGCGTCGCGCGGACGACGTGGCCACTCTTCTCGCGTCGCCAGGAAGGCGGCCGCGAGCGCCGTGTGACCGAGGTTTCCCTCCTCTCGTGCGTCCGGCAGCTCGCGCTGCTCTTCGCCCTCGCGCGCGGCGAGCACGACGTGCGCATAGCCCTTGAACGCGCACTGCGCGAAGCGCTCGATCGACGTGACCGCGAGGGCGCGATCGCGCCCGCTGCCCATCTCGGCGGAGACGACGCGCGCGATCGCTTCGCGTGGGCTCGACCCCACAGTGAGGTTGCCGACGAGCGCCGATTGCGGCCGCGCAGGATCGAGGAAGAAGCCCTCGCGCGCGCGCTCGCGGGCGGCGCGGCGCTCGATTTCCCCGATCGTCTGGAGCGCGTGAGCCCCGAGCGGAGCCGTTCCCGTGGCCGCGCGCGCGGCCTCCTCGACGGCGACCCCGGCGCGCGCCAGCGCGACGAACACGCGCGACGGCGACGCGGGAGCTTCACCGGCGTCCTCGGCGGTCGTCACGAGGACAATCTCGGCGCTCTCCGCCGCGCCTGCCGCGAGCGCTGCGAGATCGCGCGCGGCGAGCTCGCTCGCCTGCAGCGGGACGAAGGCCTCGCGCGCCGCGCGCGCGACCGCGCCCTCGAGCGCCTCCGACACCAGCGAGATCGGCCGGACGTCGCGCGGGAGCACGCCGTCGTTCGCGTCGAGGACAACGAGCAGATCGAGCTCGTCGCCCGGCAGATCGGCGAGACGCGCGATCCGGACCGCGCCCGCGCGGCCTGCGTTCGGGAGCACCGCCGAGCCGTCGAGCAGCTCCGTGAGCTCGAGGCGGAAGACCTCGGCGTCGAGCGGCCGCGCACGCGCGGAAGGATCGCGGAGCGCCGTCGTCGCGTACACGTCGAGCGCGGCCTCCATCACGTCCCACGCGCGCACGTCGCGCGCGATCGCGAGGCGCTCGAGGCGCTCGACGCCGGAAGGCGCCTCGTCCCGCGCGAACGTCGCGAGCGCTCCCCTGCCCGCGCGCGACCCGAAGCCGAGGTCTCGAAACAACGTCTGCGCGGCGCGCACGCGCTCGCCTCGGGTCCGCGCCGCGCGGGCTCGCGCGAGGATGTCCGCGACGCGGCGCGCGGAAGCCTCGTCGTCCGGATGCGCCGCTCCCGTCCGCACGAGGCGCTCGACCTCGTCGGCGCCGGCCGCCGTCGCGCGCGTCTCGAGCGCGCGCGCGACGCGACCGAGGGAGCGCTCCGCGGCGCGGAAGTCGGGCGCTTCACCGGCGGGCTGTCCGAGGACGCGAGGCGCGTCGATGTAGCCCGACCGAAGGAGGCGCGCGACGGCGAGGCGATCGAGCGACTCCGCGGCGGCGAGCGCGTGGAGGGCCGCCGCGACGACCGGCACGCTCGACGGCGGCGGCCCGAGCGCGTCGTGAAAGACGATCGACATCTCGGCGAGCGCGCGGCGGAGCGGCACGAGCGTCCGCTCATCGCGCTGCGGATAGACGATGGCCACGCGCTCCACGCGCGCGCCGCCGTCGAGCGCGCTTCGCACGAGATCGGCGACCGCGCGGGCCCCGCTGCGCGCGTCGGCGGCGCGGAGGAGGCGGAGGCGCTTGCCGGCGTCCTCGACGCGAGGCGGCGTGGCGCCCAGGTCTCCGAGCACCGCGGGGACGATCTCGCTCTCCGGCGCGGCGTCGAGGTGGCGCGCGACGGCGTCCGAGATCACCTCGAGCGGATCGCGCTCGCGCGCGCCCTCGAGCCGCTTGTCGAACGCCGGGAGGACGACGCGCGCGAAGCCCGGTCCGCGCCGCGCAGCCGACTCTCCACCGGAAGACGGCGCGGCGCGGCTCCGGCCGAGCGTCTCGTCGAGCGCCCGCCACCAAGCGAGGTCGTGCGGGTCCCAGACGAGGAGCCACCGGGCGCGGACATGGCGCGCGCCGAGGATGTCTTCGAGCGCGCCTGCGCCGGCCTCGCGGATCGCGGTGGCGAGCGCGGGCCCCACGAGACGGCCGTCGCGCGCGCCCGCGCGTGCGAGCGCGTCGTCGAGCGCGCGCATCGCCGCCGCGAGCGTCCGCGCGCGCGCGGGAGCGACGCCCGTCCCGCGCACCCGTTCGAGGTGCAGCTCGGTCGCGCCGCGCGAGCGGAGCGCGCCGATCGCGTCGTCGATCGCGGTCACCGCGCGGACCCACGACGCGCCGCCGCGTCCTCGCAGCGTCGCGAGCAGCGGATCGTCGGGTCCTCCACCGGCGGCCGCGCCGAAGAGGCCGAGCTGCCCGCTCGCGCGCGAGGCCGCCTCCTTGCGCGACGGCGGCTGCGACGACACTGCCTCTTCGAGCGCGACGGCGAGCGTGAGGCGCGCCTCGCGCGCGTCGGCGAAGCGCACCCCCGGCAGGAGAGACGCGGCGAGCCTCGCCCTGAGCGATGCGCGCGTCTCTCCGCGCTGCCCGTCGCGTGCGAGGCGCTCGACGTGCCGCTCCGTCGGGACGACGACGAGCTCGCCGCTCGACCACGCCGTAGGCCGCGCCTCCGCCGATGCTGCCGGCTCGTCCGCCGGAGTCACCGCCCCAACCGCAGCGGGATGCCGAGGGCGTCGTCGAACGCCTTGCGATCGTAGAGGTAGCCGTAGGCCGCGACGCTGGAGAGGACGCGCTTGATGTAGTTCCGCGTCTCTTCCCACGGCACGTTCTCGACGAACAGATCGAGCTCGTCCGACGTGCGGCCGGTCATCCAGCGGTTCACCGCGCCCGAGCCGCCGTTGTACGCGCCGATCGCGAGCGCGTCGTGACCGTGCTTCTTCCGAAGCGACGCGAGGAGCTTCGTGCCGAGCTCGATCGACACCTCGGGTCTCCGGAGCGAGTCCTCGTCGCTGCCGTAGCCGGTCCCGACCGCGACCCCCTTCGCCGTCGGGATGATGAGCTGCATCAGCCCGTACGCGTTCGCGTGGCTCTTCACGTCGGCGATGAAGCTCGACTCCTCGCGCATCACGCCCCACGTGATGGGCTGCGGGAGCGTGTACTTCGCGCACGTCGTCGCGACGAGCGGCGCATACGCGCGCGGGTACGCCGTCTCCCACGGCACCCGCCACTTGCCCTCGGGGTAGTGCTCGAGATGGTCGGTCACCCGGCCGCGCGAGAACGCGTGACCGAGCTCGAACAAGCCTGCCTGGTTGTAGAGCGCGCCGACCGTCCAGATGACCTCGGGGTCGGCCGCCTCGGCGACGGCCCCCGACGCGGCGAGCTCGCGGCGCGCGGCGTCGACGTCGCCGACCTCGAGCAGCCTCATGGCCCGCGTGACCGCCGGCGCCTCGAGGACCGGATGCGCCTTCGACGGGAAGGCCCGGAGCTCCGGCGCCGTGGGCTCCCGGTCGCGCAGGGCGGCGCCGTCGAGGACACGCTTCGCCCGCGCGGGATCGAGCTCGGAGAGGCGCGCGTACGAGAGCAGCATGTAGAACGAGAGCGGGTGCTGCTCGACCACGTGGTCCCAGCGCCGGACCGCCCCCTCGCCGTCGCCCGTCATCGCCGCGGCGCGCGCCCGGAAGTACTCGGCGCGGCCGGCCGTCGCCCAGTGGCGATCCTCGGGGGTGAGCTCGACGATGCGGTCGAGCACAGGCTTGACCGCCTCCCAGTCCTCGACGCGTCCCTTCTGGAGCTGCGCGAGCACGACGCGAAAGAGCGCCTCGGTCCGCATGTCGCCCGACGGATAGGCGTCGGGCAAGGTCCAGAGCATCTGCTCGGAGCGGTCCTCGCGGTCCTCGTCCGTCCCCTGCGCCACGAGCAGCGCCGCGCGGAAGCGCGCGTCGTCCGCGAGCCTGTGGTTCGGGAAGAGCGCCTCGACCTTGCCGAACCACTCGATCGCGAGCTTGGGATCCTTGCCGGTCCGCGCCTTCGCGCCCGCGAAGAGCGCCGTGACGAGCTCGGCGTCCTTCTCGCAGGCGGAGACCGCGTCGGCCCACGTGTCGACCTTCGGCGACTTCTTCGCGGACGCGTACGCGCGCGTGAGCGCCGCCTTGCACGAGGCCGCGCCGGAGGGCCCCTTCAGGACCGCGCTCGCGAGGTCGAAGGCGCGGGTCGGCTCGCTCGCGTCGAGCCAGCCTTGCGCCTGACGCGCGCGCTCGACGTCGCTGAGCGCCTCGGTGACCGTCCGATCCTTGGCCCGGAGGAGCGCCACCGCCCTCGTGCGCGCCTGGGTCGCGCCCGACGAATCCGCCAGCCGCGGCGCCTCGATGACCACGCGCGTCGCCGCGTCGTAGGCCTCCTTCGCCCGCGCGTCGGCCGGTCCGTCGACCCCGTCGAGCAGCGCGCTCGCGATCCGTACCGACGTGTCGACCCACCGCGACCCGTACGGGTTAGCCGCGAGCCATGCCCGCCAGAGCGGGAGCGCGCCGGCGCGGTCGCCCTTCGCGGCGTGCGACTCGGCGAGGACCATCTTCACGTCGTCCTTGAGCGACGTGTGATCGGAGGGCACGGCGCGCGCCCGCGCGATCGCTTCGTCCGCGCGCCCGGAGCGTGCGATCGCCTGCGCGGAGCGCAGCTTCGCGTGGCCCGCGAGCGGGCAAATCGCCGCCTCGGCGCGCTCGAACGCAGCGATCGCCTCGGTGGTGGCGTTCGCCGCGACGAAGAGACGGCCCTCGAGGTAGTCCCACGCGCACGCCTCCGGCGGCGGCAGGTCCAGAGGGTGGGCGTCGTGCACGGCCTTCGCGGCCGCCGCCCAGTCCTTGCTCCGCTCGAAGGCGCGCGCCGACGCGAGCCGCGGATCGTCGAGGAGGACCTTCAGCGTCGGGAGCGACATCGCGCCGCTCGCCGGCGCGCCCTTGGCCTCCGCCGACGCGGCCGGCGTCGCGAGCGGCGGCGCCGCGTTCGAGCCGCTGCGGCACCCTGCGACCGCGACGAGGCACGCGAGCGCCGCGCCCCGCGCGAGCGTGCCCGACGTGCGCGTGCCCGACGTGCGCACAACCGAGGAGAGGACCCACGGCCGCCTCACGAGCGACGCCCTCCGCCTCGACGCGCCTCTTCCGCAGCCTCTTCCTCGGCGGCGAGGGCGCGCTTTCGTAGTCCGTCGACGAAGCGGGCCTCGTCCTTCACGACGACGTCGCGGTCGGCCATCTTCCTCGCGAGATCGACGCGGGCGCTGGCCTCTCCGTCGCGCGCCTCCGCGACGTCCTGCTCGGCGACCTCGACCGCCTCCGTGAGCCGCCGGATCTGGGCGCTCGCCCCGATCTCCCACGCCTGCCCCCGCGCGAGATCGGCCACGCTGAGCTCGCCGCGACCGAGGCGCTCGGCCTCCTCGGCCCGCACGTGCGACGCACGCTCCTCCGCGTCGCGTCGGGTCGCCTCCGCGCGCGCGCGGGCGGCGTCGGCCGCCTCCCGTGCACGCACCGCGTCGCCGAGCTCGGCCGTGGCGTCGTCGACCTTGCGTTCCCGGTGCTCGAGGAGCGGCTTGAGCGGATACTTCGGGCTCGGCATCGTGCGACCAGCGACGTCGGGAGTGTACCGCGAACGCCCCGGACCGGCCCTCACATTCCGCGCGAGATCAGGGCACGGCGACCCGCCGGATGCGATGGAACGGCTGACCGTCGCCGTCGTTGCCGTCGCTCACGTAGATCACCTTACCGTCGGGTGTGACGTCGAGCTGCTCCTGCCCGTAGAACCGCGTCGCCGTGCCGACGCCGTCGGCGAAGCCCTGCGTACCGTCGCCCGCGGCGGTCTCGACCGAGCCGCTCGTCGCGATGCGACGGATCCGGAAGTTGCCACGGTCGGACACGAAGGCGTTGCCGGCGACGTCGACCGCGACGTCGATGGGCTTGTCGAAACGCGCGAGGCGCTTGTCGGCGTCGTCCTTCATCCCCGGCTTGCCGTCTCCCGCGAAGGTGGTGACGTCGCCGTCGAGCGTCACCCTCCGGATGACATGGTTTCGCGAGTCGGCGACGAGGATGCTCCCGTCGGGGAGGACCGTCGTGCCGTACGGCTCGTTGAAGCGAGCCGCGGCGCCCTTTCCGTCGACGAAGCCGGGCGCGCCCGATCCGGCGAGCGGCGTGAGCGTTCGATCGGCGGGGTTCAGGATCGAGATCGTGTGCCGCGTTCGATCGGAGACGACCACGCGTCCGTCGGCGAGGCGCGCGAGCCCGCGCGGACGACCGAGCGACTCGATGACGAGCTCGGGAGCCCCACCGGTGAGCGCGATCTTCCAGAGGGTCCCGGTGTCGGTTCCCTTGCCGCCGTTCCGATCGCGATCCGTCTGCACGTAGATGGCGTCATCGGTGGCGACGAGCGCGAACGGCTCGAAGAGTCCGGTCGTGAGCGTGCTCGTCTGTCCGTCCAGCGCGATCTTGCGGAGGCGACCGCCGTCGTACTCCGTGACGAGGAGCGCACCGGACGGGTCGACCAGCACACCGACCGGGTTGTCGAACTGAGCCGCAGCGCCTGCGCCGTCCAGGCTACCTTTCGTCGACGAGCCGGCGACCGTCTCGACCGCAGTGCCCGGCACCGGCCGAACGATCGGCGGCTCGAGACGGGAGGGGGCGTCCTCCGAGGCGTCGGCCTCGGTCGCACCCGCGTCAGGCAGCGGCCCCCCGTCGTCCGCGGGCGTCACGCCCGCGTCCTCGACGTCGCGCGCGTCCGCGTTGACGGCGCGACAGCCACACGCGAGCACGAGCGCAGCGCTCAGTCCGCACACCGTTCGAGCAAGCATCGATTTCACCGCTACGCCTCCGTCGACGTGGCCCCGCCAAACGCTGAAGCTTATCGGAGGGACCTCGTCCGCGCCAAGATTGCCAGACGCGCCTCTTCTCCTATCTTGAAGATGAATGCTCGTCGGCTTGTCCGATCCTCGAGGTCCGAAGGTCTGGGGGTTCGTCCCGTACGGACTGCCGCTCTTCGCTTTCCTCTTCGCCGTCTTCGGGCCCATCAGCGGCCTCCCGGCGACGATGATCGGGCTCTCGGCGTTCGGTTTGTTCAACGTCATCGGCCTCTTCGACCTCCGCCAGCGCACGCCGCGCAGCGCGGCGCTCGAGCTCGGGCCCGGCTACATCGACGTCAAGAAGGCCGGCTCCCGCAACCAGCGCATCCACGCGAAGGACATCGTCGGCGGCACCACGGCCCGCACCAAGGCGGGCCTCCTGCTCACGCTCATGCACAGGAACCGCGAGCACCCGATCGCGCTCGAGCTGCCGGACGAGGCCGCGGCCGGGAAGGTGCGCCACGCGCTCGGGATCGGACACGGCGGCTTCGGCGTCATCGCGTGGCGCACGCTCGGCGAGGGCTCGCGACGCTCGGCGTTCGTCGGGCGGATCATCGCCGCGCTGACGGCGTTCATCACCATCGCCGTGACGTTGGCGATCTCGGCGAGCGCGGGCACCGCGGTCGGCTTCATGCTCGGCCTCTTCGGCTTCGTCGGGGCGATCCTCGGGTTTGCGGGCCTCGTCGGTCCATCCGCCGAGCCGAGCATCGTGATGGCGGCCGACGGGCTACGGCTGAGGACGCCGCGCGGCTGGTTCGCGCTGCCCTTCGACGCCATCCACCGCGTCGACGAGCATCCCGCCGGACTCGCGTTCACGGTCCCGGAGCCCTACCGGTCCGTCCTCGTCGAGCAGAGCTCGTTCACGTTCGGCGGGCCGTCGGCCGACGATCGCCACGTCATCCTCTCTCAGATCCGGGCCGCGGCGCTTCGCGCGCGCGGGATGGGGCCGCACAAGGACGACGTGACCGGCCGCGTCGACGTCCTCCGTCGCAACGGCGAGACGCCGCGCGACTGGCTCGTCCGCCTCGACATGGCCGGTCAGATGCTCGCTACCGGCTCGGGCTACCGCGGCAACACGCTCGACCTCGAGGACCTCTGGGCGATCCTCGAGGATCCCGAGGCCGAGGCGGAGCTGCGAGCCGCGGCGGCGCGCGTCCTTCGCCACTGCCGAGAGCCCGAGGCGCGCGTGCGCATCGACGCCGCGGTCGCCGCGGTCCGCGACGAGCCGACCCATCGTCGCATGCGCATCGCGGTCCGCGACGACCTCGACAGCGCCAGCCAGGAGCTCGCGTACCTGGACGCGACCCAGCGCACCTCCGCGGCGATGCGCGTCGACGCGCACGGCAGGGTCGTCCCCGGTCACTGACCGACGGCGCTGGCGCAGCGCGCCGAGCGCCGTCCGCGCTCTACTGCCCCCACTCCTGGAGCGAGCGCACGCGCACCCCGCCGTCGCCGCGCGCCGACTCGAGCGCGTCGCACGCCGCGAGGGCGGCCGGGATCGTCGTGAAGTACGGGATGTTCATCAGGAGCGTCTGCCGGCGAAGCGAGTAGCTGTCCTTCACCTCGCGCGCGCCGATGGTCGTGTTGACGACCATCGCGATCGTCCCGCTCCGGATCGCGTCGACGACGTGGGGCGAGCCCTCGAGCACCTTGTTGATCGCCGCGGCCGGGATGCGCGCGCGCTGCAGGGCCGCGGCGGTCCCCTTCGTGGCGACGATCTCGTAGCCCGCCGCGCGGAGGCGCCGCGCGATGATGCAGGCGACCGGCTTGTCGACGTCGCGCACGCTGATGAAGACGCTGCGCTTGCCCTCGGCGCCCTTCCCGGCGCTGCCCGCGGGCGCGTCGCCCGGCGGCCTCACGTCGAGCCCTGCCGAGAGCATGCTCTTGTAGAACGCGCGCGCGAACGTGTCGGCGATGCCCATCACCTCGCCGGTGGAGCGCATCTCGGGTCCGAGGATCGTGTCGACGCCGGGGAACTTGGTGAACGGGAAGACGCTCTGCTTCACGGCGACGTGGCGCGGGACCTCGATGTCGGTGGCGCCGAGCTCGTCGAGCGTGCGGCCGGCCATCACCTTCGCGGCGATCTTCGCGAGCGGCCTCCCCGTCGCCTTCGACACGAACGGCACGGTCCGCGACGCGCGCGGGTTCACCTCGAGGATGTAGACGTCGCCGCCCTTCACCGCGAACTGCACGTTCATCAGGCCGACCACGCCGAGCTCGAGCGCGAGCATGCGGGTCTGCTCCTCGATGCTGAGCACGAGCTCGGGCGAGAGCGAGTGCGGAGGCAGGACGCTCGACGAGTCGCCGGAGTGGACCCCCGCCTCCTCGATGTGCTGCATCACGCCGCCGATGACGGCGCGCTTGCCGTCGGCGACGCAGTCGACGTCGACCTCGATCGCGTCCTTCAGGAACTCGTCGACGAGGATGGTCTGCGTGCCGGCGTCGCGCGCCGCCTCGACCGCGAGGTGGATGTAGCTCTCGAGCTCCGCTCGCGAGTACGCGATCATCATCGCGCGCCCGCCGAGCACGTAGCTCGGGCGGACGAGCACCGGGTAGCCGATCTCGTCGGCGATCCGGAACGCCTCCTCGGTGCCCGTCGCGATCCCGCTGCGGGGGCGGCGGAGCGCGAGCTTCGTGAGCAGGTCGTCGAAGCGGCCGCGGTCCTCGGCGCGGTCGATCGCGTCGGCCGTCGTCCCGAGCAGCTTCACGCCGGCCTTCTCGAGCGGCACGGCCAGCTTGAGCGGTGTCTGCCCGCCGAACTGGACGATGACGCCCTCGGGCTTCTCCTCGTCGCAGATGGCGAGCACGTCCTCGAGCGTGAGCGGCTCGAAGTAGAGCCGGTCGGCGGTGTCGTAGTCCGTCGACACCGTCTCGGGGTTGCAGTTGACCATCACGGTCTCGTACCCGAGCTCGCGAAGCGCCTGCACCGCGTGGACGCAGCAGTAGTCGAACTCGATCCCCTGCCCGATGCGGTTCGGACCGCCGCCGAGGATGACGACCTTCTTCTTGCTCGAGTCGGCGCGCGCCTCGCTCTCCGACTCGTATGTAGAGTACATGTACGGCGTGTGCGCGACGAACTCGGCCGCGCACGTGTCGACGCGGGCGTAGACCGGCACGACGCGGTCCTTCTTGCGCCGGGCGCGGATCTCGTCCTGCGTGTGGCCGGAGAGCTTCGCGACCTGGGCGTCGGAGAAGCCGAGGCGCTTGTAGCCCGCGAGCGCGTCCGGTCCGAGCTCGCCCTTCTTGATGAGCTCCTCCGCGCGGAGGATCCGCTCGATCTGCGCGAGGAACCACGGGTCGATCTTCGTGAGGTCGTGGACCTCGGCCGAGGAGATGCCGGCGCGCATGGCGTCGACCACGTAAAAGAGGCGGTCGCTCGTCGGGATCGGAATGACCTTCCGCAGCGCGGCGACGAGCTCGTCGGGGCCGGGCGGCGGGAGCGTCTTCGGCGCCTCGACCTCGGCGGCCTCCATCGCGAGGTCGCGCTCCTTCTTCGGCATCGCGAGGACGCGGTAGTCGACGCGCCCGATGAGCGAGACGAGGCCGTCGCGCGCGGTCTCGAGCGAGCGCGCCGCCTTCTGCAGCGACTCGCAGAAGGTCCGGCCGATGCTCATGGCCTCGCCGACGCTCTTCATCTGCGTCCCGAGCGTGTTGTCGGCGCCGGGGAACTTCTCGAACGCGAAGCGCGGCCACTTCGTGACGACGTAATCGATGACCGGCTCGAACGCCGCGCTGGTCCCCGTGATGTCGTTGGTGAGCTCGTCGAGCGTGTAGCCGACCGCGAGCTTCGCCGCGATCTTCGCGATCGGGTAGCCCGTCGCCTTCGACGCGAGCGCGCTCGAGCGCGACACGCGCGGGTTCATCTCGATCACGTGGACCGTGCCGTCGGCCGGGTTCACCGCGAACTGCACGTTCGCGCCGCCGGTCTCGACGCCGATCTCCGTCATGACCGCGCGCGCCGCGTCGCGGAGGCGCTGGTACTCCTTGTCGGTCAGCGTCATCGCCGGCGCGATCGTGATCGAGTCGCCGGTGTGGACGCCCATCGGATCGATGTTCTCGATCGAGCAGACGACGATGAAGTTGTCGGCTCGGTCGCGCATGACCTCGAGCTCGAACTCCTTCCAACCGAGGACGCTCTCCTCGATCAGCACCTCGCGCGTCGGCGACTGCGCGAGCGCCCAGGCCACCTTCGTCTCGAACTCGCTCTCGTCCTTGGCGATGCCGCCGCCCGAGCCGCCCATCGTGAACGACGGCCGGAGGATCGCCGGGAAGCCGGTGTCCTGGACGATTTTCCACGCCTCTTCGACGGAGTGGGCCACACCCGCTCGGGGGCAGGTGAGGCCGATCTTCTCCATCGCCGCCTTGAAGAGCGAGCGGTCCTCGGCCTTCGCGATCGAGTCGGGGCGCGCGCCGAGCATCTCGACGCCGTGCTTCTTCAGGACGCCGCGCTCCTCGAGCGCGAGCGCGAGGTTCAGCGCCGTCTGACCGCCGAGCGTGGGGAGGATCGCCGAGGGCTTCTCGCGCTCGATGATGGCCTCGAGCGTGCGCGGCTCGAGCGGCTCCACGTACGTCCGGGCCGCGAGGCCCGGGTCCGTCATGATCGTGGCCGGGTTGGAGTTGACGAGGACGACGTCGTATCCCTCGTCGCGGAGCGCCTTGGCGCCCTGCGTCCCGGAATAGTCGAACTCGCATGCCTGGCCGATGACGATCGGCCCGGCGCCGATGATGAGGATCTTCTGGAGGTCGTCGCGGCGGGGCACCGGAGTCTTCTTCCGAGGCCGCTCCTAGCAGGCTCGCGCACGGGTTGAAAGGGTGACCCGAAGGATCGGACAACGACGCCGGCTCGCGCCGCTGCAGAGCTTGGGGCGGAGCCCTCAGGTCCCCTCGATCACCTTCGCGAACTGCAGCGCGATCTGCGCGTGGCCGTCGGGGGTCGGGTGGATGCAGGTGGCGTCGAACCAGAGCGGGGCGTTCGCGCCGCGGTAGCACTGGAGGCTCGCGTCCTTGCGCTTGAAGCCGCGACCGCAGAAGTGCTCGAGCAAGAACATCATGTCGGTCTTCGTGTCGACGGCGACCTTCATGAAGCCCTCTTCGAAGTGGACGACGGCCGGCCTCCCCTCGGGCCAGCTTCCGCTCATTCCCGCGAGCGAAGCCGTCGGGCAGCTCGACAGGTCGCCGGAGGTGTCGGTGTACTCGTAGACGTTCGCGAAGACGACGAACGACCCGTTCGGGAAGTGCGCGGGCGACTTGAGCCACTCGACGGCGGTCTGGAGGCGGAGCAGCGCGGCGTCGGCTTCGGCGATCGCCGCGGTGGTGCCGAGCTTGCTCTTCGCCCAGGCGTGGATGTCGTTGCCGCCGTTCGTCATGACGACGAGCGTCTTCTTGTTCTCGACGCCGCTCGGGAAGCACGCCTCGATCTGCTTGCCGCCCTCGAGGAGATCGTCGGTGCGCGCTCCCCACTTCGCGCAGCTCGCGATCTCGAGGCCGGCGCCGAACTTCTGCTTCAGCGTGTCCTCGAGGCGCTTCTTGTAGAAGTCCTTGGGCAGCGTCGGCGGCGTCCCGACGGTGACCGAATCGCCGAGGAAGACGACCTTCTCGACGCCGGCGATCGTCTGATGGTGCGTGCCTGCGCAGCTCTTCGCGATCGTCGGTCCGAACTTGTCGTAGTCGGGACCGGGCACCGAGCCCGAGAGATCGTTGAAGCAATCGGCGGCCGTGATGGCGGCCGCAGGTGGAGGCGGCGGCGGAGCGGTGGGTGACGAGGTCGGCGCAGCCGGGGTCGACGGCGCCTCGGCGGCGGGGCTCGAGGGCGTGCCGCTGCTCGGCGGCGTCGAGCCGGACGGCACCTCTTCGGAGGGCGCGGGCAGCCCCTCGCTCGCGCCACCGCACGCGAGCGCCACGAGCGCCGCGAGCGTCGCGCTGCCGATCGTCCTCGCGAGGACCGCCGCCGTGCCTGTTCGATCGAGGCTCATGGCCCGCATGGAAGCGGGCGCTCGCGCGCACGACAATGAAAACGAGCTCGTACCAACGGCTCGTGACGTGAAGGAGACCCGCGCGCTGCGGCGCGTCGCGCGCGTCGGCGGCCCTCGTCGGTGTAGGGCGATGAGCGACGGCGCCAGGACGTTCGTCCCACACTCGTCGGGCGAGCTCGGTCGGAGCGCAGGCTTCGTCCCGAGCTCGCCCTGACGTCGGGTCAGGCCGACTCCGCGTCACAGGCACGCGAATCCGCACCCCGCGCCGCCAAAGCCTCCGAGGCCGCCGAAGCCGCCGAGGCCGCCGAAGCCACCGAGCCCACCGAGCCCACCGAGGCCGCCGAGGCCACCGAGCCCACCGAGGCCGCCGAGGCCGCCGAGGCCGCCGAGCCCACCGAGGCCCGCCATGCCGAGCGCCGGGTTGGGCAAGCCGGGGTTGGCGAGGTTCGGGTTGTTGAAGGCCGGGTTGAGGGCCGGGTTCTGCAGCGGGTTGTTGAGGTTCGGGTTCTGGAACGGGTTGTTGTTCGGGTTCTGAAGCGGGTTGTTCGGGTTCTGGAACGGGTTCTGGAACGGGTCGTTCGGGTTCTGAAGCGGGTTGTTCGGGTTCTGGAACGGGTCGTTCGGGTTCTGGAGCGGGTTGTTCGGGTTCTGGAACGGGTCGTTCGGGTTCTGGAGCGGGTTCTCGAGCTGCGGAAGCTCCGGCTTCTGCGGCTCGGTCGGCGGAGGATCCTTCACCGGAGGCTTCTCTTCCCCGGCCGGCGGATCGGTGACGTTGCTGTCCGGGTTGGTGGTGGCCTGCGCCGAGTCGGCCGGAGGGGCCTCGGCACCGGACGGATTCGTGACGCCGGGCGGCGCCTCGTCCTCGGAGTCCGAGGTGGGGTCGACGAGCGTCCGGTCGGCGGGCACCGGCTCGCCCGCGATGAGCGGCGCGTCTCCTCGGCCAGCGCTCGAGCAGCCGCCGAGCGCGAGCCCGAGACTGACGAGTGCGACCGACATCAAAGGAACACAACCTTGCGAAGAACGATGGAGCTTGAACATGTCGAGCTACCTCCCGCCGAGCGCCCTGCACCCAGGGGACCACTCGGAGGCGCTGCCCGACGCAAAAGCTCAGCGGAGTCGACTACTTCGCTCGTTGTCGCGGGCGCCGTCGCGGCGTCGCCGCGAGCGAGACTCCCGTCAGGATCACGCTCGCCGCCTCGACGCGCCGCCGCGGGCGACGGCGCGCACGCGCGGCGTGACGCGCGCGCGCGTCGCCCCATGCTCGTGGGTCGCGAGGCGCCACGCAGCACGGCGCACCTGCCGCGCCGACGCCTCGCGAAGCCGCACGGGCCGTCCGACGAGAGGACACGCCGCACGCCGGATCGACGCGCAGCTCACGCCCCGATCACGCGCGGGCGCTCACTTCGGCTCGATGCAAAGCTTGCCGCGCGCGCACGACGCCACCCTCTCGAGCGAGTCGAGCGGATTGCTACAGCGCTCGTTCTTGATGTCGTTGAGGCACGACGACAGGTTCGCCTGATCGAGCGTGGCGCACTGGTCGGCGCGCAACGTCCCGCGCGCGTTCTGTCCTGCCTCGCGCATGCACGTGTCCCGATCCGCGTACTTCTTGCCGGCGCCGACGTCGTTGCACGACACCTCGCGATCGCACCGCGCCGACGCGAGCCGCATGACCGCGTCGTCATGCGAGAGCGCGCCGGTGGTCGTCGTCGTCGTCGCAGGCTCGCCTCGCTCCCTGCCGCAAGCGAGGACCATCAACGACACGACGACGCCGCACACCGCCAACCGAGACTTGCGTTCCATTGTTCTGCTCCTTGCGTGGGGCCGCGCGCCGAGCACCGAACGTGCCGTCCCGTTGCGGCAGGGCTTTCGCGGGCACCCGTGACCGCCGATACACGGCGAGCCCGCGTGGCGAAGCGCGACCCTCGACGACGACGCCTCGATCGAGCGACCGATCGAGCGGCGCCTCACCACGCCGTGAGGTCGATCCGTCGCGCGACGCCGCGAAGCGGGACGCTCGGCCCGCGCCGCGCCGGGCATCGATCGCGCGCCACCGGCGTCGATGACGCTCGGGCGCGTCCTCGCGCCGACGCCGCCGCTCGCCGCGCCGCCGCTCGCCGCGCCGCGCCGCTACTCGCCGTCCGCGACCGGATCGGGCGGATGGAGCGAGGTCCGGCCGGGCGCACGCGCCGACGACGACGGGCGCGCGCGGCCGCTGCGCTTGATCGCAGGCTCGGGGGACGCTCCGAGGCGCTGCAGCATCTTTCGCGCCTCCGGCGTGTCGGGGTGATTCGCGAGCCACTCTTCGAGGACGGCGCGTGCCTCGCGGCGTCGGCTGCTCGCCTCGAGCGCGGCCGCGAGGAAGAGGCGCGGCTCGGCGGTCCCGTCGTGCACGGCCCACGCCTCGGCCGCGCGGCGAGCCTCGCGCGTCTCTCCGGCCTGGATGGCCGCAGTCGCCCACGCGCGGAGCGCGCGCGCGTCGGTCGGGCGATCCTTCGCGCGCGATCGTGCGTCGGTGAGCTTCGCCTTCGCGTCGACGTCCTCGTGCTTCGCCGAAG
Organism: Labilithrix sp.; assembly: GCA_019637225.1. Taxonomy (GTDB): domain Bacteria; phylum Myxococcota_A; class Polyangia; order Polyangiales; family Polyangiaceae; genus Labilithrix. The sequence goes on along the minus strand of JAHBWC010000002.1, from coordinate 9,168 downwards.
CTCGGACGAGGAGCGACGAGGGACGACCCTCGCGCGGCGCCTTGGAGACGTCGCCGGCGCGACCGTCGGAGGGCGCCCCGCCCGACGAAGCCGAGCTCGCCGAAGCGCTCCCGTCGTCGCGGGCGCGCGACGACGAGACGCGGACCGGCCGAGCGGAGGCCGACGACACGCTCGCCCGGCTCTCTGCCGGGGCCTCCGGCGGCGCGGGCTCGGACTCGGCGGCGGCGACCACGGGCTCGGACTCGGACGCCGCAGCCGGCGCCGCCTCGGCGGGGCCGCCCACGACGTCGACCGGCGCGCCTTCCGCCGGCGCGAGCGCCGTCTCGATCGGAGCCGCCGCGGGCAGCGACTCGACCGGCACGACCGCGATCTCCGCCGCCTTCGGAGCGACGAGATCACGGAGCGTCTGCGCATGCTCCTTGAAGCCAGCCACGCCGAGCACGCCGAGCGACGCGACGACCGCGAACGAGGCGAGCATCTTCGCGCGCGACCTCCGCCGATCGGGGGCGACGAGGGCGCGCTCGAGCGCCTGGCGCATCGCGAGCGCGGTGGGATAGCGATCGTCCTTCGACTTGGCGAGCGCCGTCAGGATCACGCTCTCGACGTCGGGGGGCAGCGCGCGCTCGGGCGCGCGGATGCGCGGCTTCTCCGGCTCCTCGCGGAGCTGCTTGCCCATGACCACGACGGGCGAGCCCTCGAACGGCCGCGTGCCGGTCACGAGCTCGTAAAGGACGCAGCCGAGCGCGTAGAGATCGCAGCGCGCGTCGACGGGCTCGCCGGCGACCTGCTCCGGCGCCATGTACTCGGGCGTACCGAAGACGGCGAAGCCCTTCTGCCGCTTCTCGGAGTCGGCGGTGTCGGCGAGCGCCATCGCGACGCCGAAGTCGAGGAGCTTGAGCTCGCCGTCCGACGTGAGAAACAGGTTCTGCGGCTTGAGGTCGCGATGCACGAGCCCCGCCTCGTGCGCGGCCTCGAGCGCGCGCGCGACCTGGATCGCGAGCGTGGTCGCCTCGCGCCACGGCAAGCCTCCGCGATCGCCAGGACCGCGCTCGGCGTGGACGTCGAGCGTCTTGCCGTCGAGCAGCTCCATCACGAGGAAGACGCGACCGTCGAGCGACTTGCCGAAGTCGTGCAGGCGGACGAGGTTCGGGTGCGAGAGCGACGCGATCGCGCGGGCCTCGCGGCGGAAGCGCTCGACCGAGTCGCTCGCCGCCGCGTGCGCGGCAGACAGCACCTTGACCGCGTACTTTCGACCGAGCTCGACGTGCTCGGCCTCGAAGACCTCGCCGCTCGCGCCCTCGCCGATCTTCTTCACGAGACGGTACGACGTCCCGGCGAGGATCGACGGGTCGGACGTCTGCGTCGCGGCCGCGATCTGCATCGAGCGCTCCGACGCCGGCGTCTCGGGCGTCACGGGACGAAGCGCGCGCGCCTGCTTCAAGAGCTTGGCGAACTCGGCGCGCAACCGCGCCGGCTCGTGCGGCCAGAGCGCGCGCATCAGCGAAGAGATCCGCGAGCGGACGCTGCGCTCGCCGCCCTTGCCGGCGGGCGCCTGCGCGAGGACGCGCGCGAGATCCGTCGAGGCGTGCGCCGCGCTGGCGTAGCGATCGTCCGGATCGTTCTTGCACAGCTTCTGGATGATCTCGTCGAGCTCCTTCGGGACGCCGCGCGTCGAAGCGAGCAGCGGCACGTCGAACTTGCCCGCCGCGACCTCCTCGAGGTGCTTCTGCGCGTCGCCCTGGAGCAGGCGCTTGCCCGCGCAGAGCTCCCAGAGCATGACGCCCATCGCATAGACGTCGATGCGGCCGTCGCCGACCTGCTGGCGCGCGACCTCGGGAGCGACGTAGCCCGGCTTCGCGAAGACGACGCCCGCGACGGTGTGGCAGCGACGGTTGTGGCCGCGCGCCGTGCCGAAGTCGATGAGCTTGAGCTCGCCGGCGTAGCCGACCATCACGTTCTGGGGAGAGAGATCGCGGTGAACGATGCCGAGCGGCGTCCCGTCCGCGCCCGCGCGCTCGTGGACATGCGCGAGCGCCTGCCCCATCTCGATGACGATCGCGACCGCCTCCGGCCACCCGATCCGCGCCCCGACCTGTACCGCGCGGTGGCGGACGTCGGCGAGCGAGCGCCCCTCGACGTACTCGACGACCGTGTACGGCTCGCCGTTCTCGTCGGTCGACGCCTCGAGGATCTGCGCGACGCCGGGGTGGTTCAGCTGCGACTGGACCCGAGCCTCGTCGAGGAAACGCGCGAGGAACGAGCCGTCGTGGATGTGATCGCGACGAACCGTCTTGACGACGATCGGGCGCTCGGCGCCTTCGATGCCGGTCGTCGCCGCGAGGTAGACGTCGCCCATCCCGCCGCGCGCGAGCAGCTTCAGGAGGAGGAGTCGGCCGAAGACCCTCGGGAGCGGGATGCTGACGACCGCCGACGCCAGTCCCTCGGACTTCGCCGCATCCTTCTCTCGTCGCGAAGGCTCGCTCATGACGTTTGCATAGAAAGTCGGGGCCCGCCGGGCCAACTTTCGCACCACCCCGCGAGCGCGGACGGTTACGGTCGACCGATGCCGATCCGCGTCCTCGTCACCGCCCTCGCGGCGACCCTCGTGGCCTGCGGGCCGCCCGAGCCGACGAAGGCGCCCGCGCCCGACGGGCCGGCCGTCAACGAGCCGAAGGCCTGCACGCAGGAGGCGAAGCTCTGCCCCGACGGCACCGCCGTCTCGCGCACGGGTCCGAACTGCGAGTTCGCGGCTTGCCCGGACGCCTCTGCACCCAGCGCCCCCGCCCCGAACTGAGCCCGCGCGCGATCCTCGAGCGCGCGGTCCGCGCCCGGATCACTGCGGGGCGCAGGTGCTCCGCGCCCGGATCACTGCGGGGCGCAGGTGCCCGGCGCGTTCTTCGCGATGACCTGGAGCTTCGCGCGCGAGTCCGCGCCGACCTTCTCCTTCGCGAAGCGGCGATCGCAAGCCTCGTAGGCGAGCTTCGCGTTCGCGCAGTCGTGCATCGTCATGTAGGCCTCGCCCATCCCGTAGAGCGTGCGGTCGAGGACGTTCGAGCGCGGGAAGAGCTTCAGGAGCCGGTTGAAGTTGCCGAGCGCCGAGCTCGGGCGCCCGTCGGTGAGGTCGGCGTCGCCCGCATAGAAGAGCGCCTCGTCCGCCTTGTCGTCGGTCGGGTAGCGATTGACGTACTCGGGCGCGAGCGCGCGGACGGTCCCCCAGTCCTTCTTCGCGTGCGCCTCCTCGAGCTGCTTGAAGTGGGCCGCCTTGTCCTGCGGCACCGGCACGGGCGGCGGCGCGGGGACGGGCGTCGCCTGCTGGGCGCGCTTGATGTCGTCGATCCGCGCGTAGATCTCGGTACGCGACGCGGCGACGTCGCGCCGGAGCTCCTCGACGCCGTGGTTGGCCTCGTCGACGCGCCCGGCGAGATCGTTCAGCCGCTGCTTCGTCGACATCGTCTCGGTCGACGAGTCGGCGTTGGCGCGGAGCGCGTTGTCGAGCCGCTGCCGGGTGGCCTCGAGGTCGGCGCGGAGCGTCGTGACCTCGGCGCGCGCGGCGGCCGCTTGCTTGTCGGCCAGCTCGGCGCGCGCGGCGACGGCCTCGTGATCCTTCTGCATCACGAAGCAACCGGCGCTCGAGAGGCTCAGCAGTACGACGACGAGGGAGGAGCGCGCGCCAAGGCTCATGGGGTCGGTTTAAGCCAAAGGGCCGCCAAAGATCCACAATTCTTCCCCCAGCAGGGCCGTAGCGCGGCGCTACACATCGTCGCGGAACACCGCGCGATCGTTCGCGTTCACACGCGTTTCACGCGGCGTGGCCTTGCCATTCGCCCTCCGCTCGCTTACGGAAGGACCTGCGCCCTTCCGGGCGGGACGAACCGGAGCAGACGACCCCCAGCGAGCTGGACGGCGTCCGCCGAGGTTCTCGAGGATTCGGCGAACGCCGAACCGCACTGAATGGCGACCGCGACAGCAGACGTCGATCTCGAGCTCATCTCCGGGCCCCCGTACCGAACGATCCTCCGGCTGGCGGCGCCCACGGTCGTGGCGATGCTCTCGCAGAGCATCGTCAACGAGATCGACGTCTTCTTCTTCTCGAAGCTCCCTCATCCGGAGGACACGAACGCGCAGGCCGCGCTCCTGCCGTCGCTGCTCATCGTCTGGCTGTTCGGCGGCTCGCTCTCGGCGATCAGCGTCGGCACCCAGGCCCTGACCGCGCGGCGCTACGCCGAGCGCAAGTACGACGCGGCCGGAGCGGTGCTCGCGAACTCGGCGTTCTTCTGCCTCGTCGCGGGCATCCTCTTCGCGATCCTCGGCGCGGCGACGATCCACGATCTCCTCGGCGTCATCCTCAAGGTCCCCGAGGCCCACGCCATCGCGTACTCGTATTCGAAGTGGCGCCTCCTCGGCATCGTCTCGATGGCCGGGACCATGGCGCTGAAGGCGTTCTTCGACGGCATCGGCAAGACGTGGGTTCACCTCGTCTCGGCCGTCGTGATGAACGTCTTCAACATCCTCTTCTGCTGGATGTTCATCTTCGGCAACCTCGGCGCGCCGCGCATGGGCGCCCCCGGCGCCGGCTTCGCGGCCTTCGTCGCGACGTGGATCGGCCTCGGCATCATGCTGTTCTACGCGGCGCGCGAGCGCTCGCGCTTCTCGTTCTTGCGCTGGTCGAACCTCTCGAAGTCGCTCACCTGGGACATCCTGAAGCTGTCGATCCCCGCCGCGCTGGCGACCGTCGTCATGATGGTCGGCTTCGGCCTCTTCGCGCAGGTCGCCGGCAAGCTCGACGCCGCCGAGGCCGCGGCGTCGCCGACGGGTACGCGCGAGGCCGTCAACGGCGCGGCGACGACGGACATCGTCGCGATCCTCAAGCTCACGTTCACCGCCTGCATCGCCTTCGGTACCGCGACGGCGACGCTCGTGGCGCAGTCGCTCGCCGCCAAGCGCCCGCAGGACGCCGACCGGTTCGGCTGGGCGAGCGTGAGGCTCGGGCTCGTCCTCTTCGGCGTGGTCGGGCTGCTCGAGGGCGTGATCTTCACGCCGCAGATCGTCCACTTCATCTCGCACTCGGACGCCGTACGCGCGGCCGCGATGGCGCCGATGCGCATGATGGGTATCGTGACGCCGATCATCGCGGTCGCCATGATCCTGAGCGAGGCGCTCTTCGGCGCCGGCAACACCAAGTTCGTCGCCGCGGCGCAGTTCTGCCTCGTCTTCTTCCTGCTCGTCCCGCTCGCGTGGCTCCTCGGTATCCAGTCCGGCGTCGGCCTCGCAGGGATGTGGGCCGCCGCGGTCTGCTACTCGATCGGCGCGGCGATCGTGATGACGCTGAAGTTCCGCGGCGGAAGCTGGAAGAAGATCGTCCTCTGACCCCGCGCGCTCGGCCGATCGCGACCGGGGGCGTGAGATGAAGTGACGCGCGCCGTCGCGCGAGCCGGCGCCGCCGTCGCCAACGCATGGCCGCGTCAACTCGAGGAGCTCGCGGCGGGGCGTGCGGGCAGCGTGAAGTGAAAGCTCGTCGTCTCACCCGGCGTGCTCTCGACCCAGATGCGGCCCCCGTGGGCTTCGACGAGGCCCTTGCAGATGTAGAGCCCGAGGCCGATGCCCTCGATCCCGGAGCGTCGGATCTCCTTGCTCCGCATGAAGCGCTGAAACATCTGGGGCAGCTCGTCGGGGGCGATGCCCGGCCCCCGGTTGGTGACGGACACCTCGACCTCGTCCGCGCGGCCGTCCACATCGACGCGGATCTCCTTGTCGGCTTGCCCGTACTTGCAGGCATTCGAGACGAGGTTCGTGATGACCTGTTCGACCCGGCCGGCGTCCGCCCACGCGACAGGGGCGCCCCCTGACTCGCGCACCGAGACGGAGTGGCCGACGCAGGTGCCGTCGACGCGGTCACAGACCTCGCGCGCCGTCGCCGCGACGTCGATCTTCGCGGGCGCGATGGCCAGTCGATGCGACTCGAGTCGAGTCACGTCGAGCAGCTCGTCGATCATCTCCTTCAGGCGTCGATTCGCTCTCCGAATGCGATCGAGCTGCTTCTTCGCGGCGGGCCCAAGGTCACCCTGCTGAGCCAGCTCCGCGGCCATGCCGATCACGCCGACCGGTTGGCGAAGGTCGTGCGCGATCACCGCGCTCCACTCTTCCCGCGTTCGCTCGAGCTCCTTCTGGACGGAGACGTCGCGGAAGAGGGCGGCCGCGCCGGTCAGCTCGCCCTCTGGTCCGCGGATGGGGACGGCGCTCGCCGACACCGGCAAGAGCTCACCGCTCGCCTTCCGAATACGGAGATCCATGCCGATGACCGTCTCGCCTCGTGCGAACGCGCGGACATACGGGATCCGTTCGGGGTCCATCAGCTCGCCGCTCGGCAGGTGCAGCTCGAAGGGGAGCGGGTTGCCGAACGGATCACGCCGGCCGGCGTCCTCGCCGCGGAGCGCCGTGGCAGCGCGGTTCAGCGTGGCGACGCGCCCGCTGGCGTCGAGCACGATGACCGCGTCCGGGAGCTGCTCGATCACCGCCTCCAGCCACGCTCGCCCGATCCCCTCGGCCTCGTAGAGGTGCGCCGTCTCCAGCGCGACACCGGCACGCGACGCCAGCATCTCGACCACGGTTTGATCGGCCTCGGTGAACTCGTCTCCGCCGCGCTTGTTCGCCAGATAGACGTGCCCCACGACGCGGTCGTGGTACCGGAGCGGAACACCGAGGAAGCTCGACATCTCCGGGTGGTCCGCCGGGAAGCCGCGGTAGGCAGGATGGCTGCGCACGTCGCGTATGCGCAGGGCCTCATTCCCGCGGGCGACGACGCCGAGGACCCCGACGGGTCTCGGAAAGCGACCGATCGACGCGGACTGCTCTCCCGAGACGCCGACGAAGACCCATGGGTCGAACGCCTTCTCCGGATCGGTCCCGAGCCCGACGGCGACGTACTCGGCTCCCGTCAACGTCTGCGCCTGCGCCGCGATGGTGTGGAGGACCGCCTCGACGCTCTCTCGGGGCAACCGCGCGACGGCCTCGGCGACGCTCATGCTCGCCCGGTTGACCGCCTCGAGCTGAGCGCTGAGCGTGCGGATCTCGCGCTCGGCGCGCGTCTGCGCGACGGCGCTCTCGACGCGCGCCAGGAGCTCCTCCACGCGGAAGGGCTTGGTGAGGTAGTCCCGCGCGCCCTCACGGAGGAGGCTCGCGCGCGCCTGGTCGTCGGCGACGGCCGTCAGCACGATGGCCGGCGTCGCGCTGAGCGCCGAGTGAGCGCGGAGGGCGTGCACGAGCTCTTCGCCGCCCATCTGCGGCATCATCACGTCGGTGAGGACGAGGTCCGGTACCAGCTCGATGGCCAGCCGGAGCCCCTCCTTGCCGTCGAACGCCGTCGCGACGCGGTACTCGTCGCGCAGCGCCTCGCAGATGGCGTCGTTCATGTCGGGGTTGTCCTCCACGACGAGGACGGTCGGTCGACCCTCCCGACCCGACAGCCCGGCAGCGTGCGGTCGCGGCGGAGCGGACCGTTCGATGGACGACGGCGCTTCGATCCGGAGCGTCTCCGGCGCTCGCGCGGTCCCCGTCGCCCTCACCGCCGTGCCCGAAGGAGCATTGCGAGGCAGCTCCACGACGAACAGGGCTCCTCCCTCCGGGGCGTCCGCGATCCGGATGCTCCCGCCGTGAAGCGTGACGAGCGCGCGCGCGATCGCCATCGAGAGCCCGAGGCCCGTACCCGCGCCCTCCGGCGTCGCCCGCCGCTGGAAATAGGCCTCGAACGCCGCTTCTCGCCGGTCCGGCGGGATCCCCGGCCCGCTGTCCGCGACCTCGAAGACGAGTTGCTTCTTGGCGGCGTCCTCCCGCACCGTCAGGCGCACGTGCCCCCCCTCGGGGGTGAGCTTGAACGCGTTCGACAGGAGATTCGAGAGCACTCGCTCGATCCGCGGGGCGTCGACCTCCCCGCGCAGCACGTTCGGGGCTTCGATCGCGTACGCGACGCGGTTCGCGTGAGCGGTCTTCTCGAACTGGGAAGCGACGAAACGGGCCAGGCGCGCTATGTCCGTCTCGGCGTAGTCCGGCTCGACGGCTCGAGCTTCGAGCTTCGTGACCTCGAGCAGATCGTTGACGTAGTGAACGAGGGTTCGCGCGTTCCGGGCGATCACCTCGACGTCGCGACGCACGGCTTCTTCCGTGCTCGCAGATGCGATCAGCCGCTCGGCGGGGCCGAGGACGAGCGTGAGCGGCGTGCGGAGCTCGTGGCTGACGCCGGCGAAGAGGTGCGTCTTGAGCTCGTCGACCTCTTTCGTCTTCACGTAGAGGCGGCTGACCTCGTCGTTCGCGCGACGGAGCAGATCGTTGGTGCGCCGGCCCTGCGCGAGCGACTCGCCGAGCGCACGGTTCGCCTGCTTGAAGCGCTCGTGGAAGAGGCTGATGACGACGCCCAGGGCGGCGAACATCGTCAGGACGAGGACGTGCCTGGGCTCGATCGGAAGGAACGCCCGTTCGGTGGGCACGAAGTAGTAGTGGACGATGACCGTGCTCACGGCGGTGCTGATGAGGCCGGCGTAGAGCCCTCCGATCCACGAGCTGATGTAGACGGCCTGGACGAAGAGGAACAAGCCGAACGGCCGAATCATGGCCCAGAACGCGAGTTGGAAGGCGAGGGTGAGCGGGACCGGGAGGAGGCTCGCGACGAAGCGCGGCACCTTCGAGAGCCATCGTTCGGGCGCGCGCGCAGGCGCCTCCTCGTCTTCCGCGGAGCGATCCGGGAGCTCTTCGTTGCGCCGAGGCGCACGACCCATGAGAGGCGCGAACAGTCTCCAGCTCGTCATCGTCGACGAGAAATCTAGTGACGCGGGCTCCGCGCGGAAGCTCGCGCGACGCGTTTCGCGTACGGCGCTTTCACGAGAGAGGCAGCGCTCGTCCGCGACGTGTGCCTCAGCCGTGCACGGCAAGCGCGCGCGGAGTCAGAACACCAGGCCGACCTGCGGGCCGAGCGCGTAGCCCGTGCCGCCGTCGTAGACGTCGAACGCCAGCCTGCCGGCGATCGCGAGCGAGAGCCCCGCGCGAAGCGGGAGGCGCGCCTCGACCAGAGCGTGGACCCCGAGGGCGAACGAGGCGATGTCTCCCTTGAATGCGCGGAAGAAGCGATCGTTCCCCGTCGTACGGACGAGCATCGCGTACGCGACGTGGACCCCACCC
>JAHBWC010000019.1 GCA_019637225.1 Labilithrix sp. | reverse complement strand
CCGCGCAGCGACTCGATGGCCACCGGCGCCGGACCGAGCCGCTGGGCGAGCGACGGCCGCGCGAAGAGGCAGCTCTCGGCTTCGCCGAGGGGCTCGTGCGTATAGAGCTCGCCGAGCGTGCGGTCGTCGGCGAGCAGCGCGACGTCGAAGACGTCCTCGAACGCGAGCGCGCGGGTGCGCGCCGGATCGAGCTCGAGGCAGGAGAAGCGCACGCCCCGCGCGCTCCGCGCCAGGACGCCCGCGACGCAGGAGAGGATCGACGAAGGCGCGGCGACGCGGACCATCGGCGTCGCGTCGGGCTGCTGGCTCTTCAGATCGCGCACGCCGCGCGCGATCTCCTCGAGCATCGGGATCGCGCGGAGACCGGCGATCGAGACGGCGACGCCGCGCGAGCCCCGCGCGAGCAGCTGCGCGCCGACGAACTCCTCGAGCCGCGCCACGGCCTTGCTGACCTGGGAGGGCGTGACCTGGAGCTGACGCGCGGCCGCCGAGATCGACCGCGTGTGATGCACGGTCAGGAAGGTGACGACGTCGTCGAAGCGGAGGCTCTCGGCGTCACGCATGGCACGAAGAGCACCTCGAGCGGAGGGGGCGTGCCTGTCGTCTTTCCGCCGGTCGCCGTCGCATCCTTCGTCGCCCGGGACATAGTCGGCCCGGACACGGGCGGCAACGCGGGGCGGCGCTCCGGCCGGCGCACCGCGGCGGCCGGGGTGGGACACGGATCGTGAGTCCATGGTCCCCCACCGGCGGCTCGCGCGCGGACCGGTGGCACGACTCAACTCATTGAAATCACTGAATGCGGCGCCGCGGAATCGTGTGGTACGTTGTGTGCTGAACCTGAGCTTCGTGAACCGCCGAACTGCTCCCTGGGCCCTTTTCCTCGGTACCCTCGCCATCTTCGCCGGCTGCTCGCAAGCGACCGAAGAGGAGGACGCCGAACAAGGCGAAGACGCCTACAGCCAAGCTCAGGTCGACAACGATCCGACGCTCAAGGCCCTCCAGACCGCGGCCGCGGACGTCAACCAGTACGAGATCAACGTCGACGCCATCGACGTGCCGGTCCCGAACGCGTCCGTCGGCACGCAGGCCAACGGCTTCTCGACGCGCGGCCTCGACTGGTTCAAGAACCCGAACGTTCCGTACCCGAACAACAAGAGCTGGGACCAGGGAACCGACACCGGCAAGAAGTGCCAGTGGGCGGCGGTGTTCCGCTTCAACGCGATCTTCGCCGATCCGCCGGCCGAGGCCGTCGCGATGCGCGAGCTCCAGGGTGGCATGTGGAGCGGCTCCTTCTGGAGCTGGATCGACGACTACGCCTCGACGGACTCGGTCGGTCATCCGACGTCGAGCTACGCCTGGAGCTCCGGCCTCTGGAAGTGGATCGGCGCGTCGGGCAAGGACGGCCTCTGCCGCCTTCCGACGAAGACGATGGTCGCCCGCATGATGACGGCGTGCATCGCCCAGGCGAACGCGAACAACGGCGATCCCAAGGGCTGCCGCATGCCCGGCTACAATCCGGCCTTCGAGCCTGCGCCGGACGCCGGCGCGGACGACGCGGGCGCCGACGCTTCGGAAGACGGCGGTGACGTCGACGGCGCGAGCGACGCGGGCGCGGACGGCGCCGACGGCAACTGAAGAGCCATCCAAGTTGGACGATTCGCGGAGCTCGAGGGGTCAAACCCCTCGAGCAGAGGATGATGCTCGCGCTTCGCGCCGGTCCCGTTGCGGAGAGGCTGACCCGAGGTCGGCCTCTTCCGTCGCGCGGCTCAGCCACAGCGTCTCGACCTCGCTCCCGCTCGCTTCACACGCCGGCAGACGCACATTGGTTCCACGATGGACGTCCGAACCGAGCTACCGCAAGACTCCTGGGTAACGGGTGAACGACTCGAACGCGCAGAGCCGGCCGAGATCGACTCCGTCGCTGCGTCGTCGTCCCACGAAGCGGCTCGGCACCCCTCCGCGGTCGCGACGAGGCAGGTGCTCGAGGAGGCGTCGTTCCTCGTCGTCGAGAGCGGGAGGATCCGCTTCTTCGTTCGCCCGCGCGTCGAGGCAGGCGTGCCGCTCGGCGTCGACGACGTCGAGTGCGTGTCGTTCACGCTCACGCCGCGCAACCGCAGCGTCGTCCGTCGCGTCTCGCTGAGCGAGCGGAGCTTGCCCGACACCCGCGTCCGCGAACGGCGGGCGGCCCACGTCGATCACGTGGGCTCGGCCGGTCCGGCGACGGCCCGTCGCGGAGCTCGGCCCTACGCGCGTCGTGCGCGGGGCGCTCGGACCGCGGCGGCGATCGAGGTCGCCAGCGGGACCTACGCGATCACCTCGCACCGTGACCACACCCACCTCATGTACGAGCTCGACGGCGAGAGCGCGGCGATCTCGGCCACGCTCCTGCGCCGGCTCCACATCCTGCCGCGCGCGAGCTACGTCGCGGTCGTGCAGAACCCGGAGTCGCGGTGGCGCTTGCGCGATCACGTGGCGCCGGTGGTCTCGGAGCGTCCTCGCCGTCCCGGGCGCCCGGAGCCGAGACGCGTGGACGACCTCGGCGACCGGCGGTGCACGCCGCTCGATCCCGTCTTCCTCGACCACGAAGGGACGGAGCTCGTGCTCATCGGGGGCGGACAATCCGAGCGCGATCAGCGGGACACCTGGGCGCGCTCCTGAGCGCGAAGCGGTCGTCGTGCCGCACGGCTCGGCCGCGGCGCGTTGCCCCTCGACGCGCGCTCGGCGCGCGGTTCACGATGGCGCCGAGCCCAACCACGCTAGCGATCGATGCCCGAGCAACACGTCCCGCTCCACCTCGAAGAGACCGACGTAGCGGAGCTGCTCCGCGCGAGCTTGCGGCCGCTCGCCGAGCAAGCCGCCCGATCGCGGATTGATCTCCACATCGCGACCCTCGGCGACGTGCCGCTCCTGCTCGTCGACCGCGAGAAGCTCGCCTGGTCGGTCACGGCGCTCGTGGGCAATGCGCTCCGCTACGTCGCGCACGGGGAGACGAGCGGAGACGTCGGAGGCTCGGTGCTCGTGCACGTGACGCACGAGAGCGGCTCGGACACCGCCTCGATCTCCATCCAGGACGACGGTCCCGGGATCCCCGGCGACAAGCTCCCGTTCCTCTTCGAGCGCCGCCGCGGCGCGGTGCACGCCGACGGTCTCGCGCTCTCGCTCGTCCGGCAGATCGTCGCGGCGCACGACGGGCGCATCGACGTCGAGAGCCGCCGTGAGCCGGACGATCACGGCACCTGCATCACCATCGCGCTCCCGGTCCCGCGCTGATCGCGCTCGGGCCCCGCGCTGCGCTCAGCTGCGATCGCCGGAGGGTGAAGGCGGCGAGAGCGCCGGCGCTCGGCGTCCGAACGGCAGTCGATCCCAGTGGTCGTGAAACCAGAGCCAGATCCGGCTCCCGAGCACCGCGGTCGTCATCAGGAAGGCGACGAGGGCGAGCGACAGGAAGTCCTCGCGGACGGACTCGCCGCGCCAGAACGCGACCACGAGGCGGACGCCGAGGCCGACCCAGACGATCGGCAGCAGAAACCTCAGGCGCGAGCGACGGGTCGAGGGGGGAGACGGGACGGGCGGTGACCGGTCGACCATGACGGATACCTCGGTTGGAACGTAGGTCGCCGACCCGCGCTCGGCGGCTCGAAAAACGCGCCCCGTCATGGGCGCGCGCGGCGTCGCGCGCCGCGCGACCGCGCGACCGCGTGGCTCAGATCTCCACCTGCATGCCGAGCTCGACGACGCGGTTCGGGGGCAAGCCGAAGTAGAGCGGTGCGCTCTGGGCGTTGCGGGTCTCGAACGCGAAGAGCTGCTTGCGCCAGGTCATCATGCCCTTCTTCTTCGAGGGCACGAGCGTCTCGTGGCCGAGGTAGTAGGTCGTCCGAGCGAGATCGACGACGAGCCCGAGAGGCGCGCAGGCGGCGAGGTGCTCGGGGACGTTCGATCGCTCGAGGAAGCCGGTCGTCACCACGACCGAGAAGACGCCGTTCTCGAGCGTGCGGACGCGCACGCGATCGTCGGCGGCGACGAACGGCACGCTGGTCGTCACGACGTGGACGATGACGACCTGATCGTGGAGGACCTGGTTGTGCTTGAAGTGGTGGAGGAGCGCGAGCGGCGTGCCGCCCACGCGCGCCGTCATGAAGACGCCCGTGCCGCGGACGCGCGCGACGCCGCTCGCCCCGACGTCCTCGACGAACGACTCGAGCGGCAGGTAGCGGTCGGCGAGCGTCTCGGCGAGCACGCGCCGGCCCTTGGTCCAGGTCGTCATCAGCAGGTAGACGACGATGCCGATCCCGACGGGTACCCAGCCGCCTGCGAAGAACTTGGCGAGGTTCGCGCTGAGGAACCCGAGGTCGACGATCAAGAACGCGCCGACGAGAGAGAGAGAGACGAGGAGGGGCCAGCCGAACCGCCGGCGGAGGACGACGAAGTACGCGATCGACGTGATCGCCATCGTCCCCGACACGGCGAGCCCGTACGCCGACGCGAGCCGGCTCGACGCGCCGAACCCGGAGACGAGCGCGACGCACGCCACCATCATCAGGCCGTTGATCACCGGCACGTAGATCTGACCGATCTGCTCGGCGGACGTGTGGAGGATCCGGACGCGGGGGAAGTAGCCGAGCTCCACGGCCTGGTTCGTGAGCGAGTACGCGCCCGAGATCAGCGCCTGCGAGGCGATCACGGTCGCCGCGGTGGCGAGCAGCACCACCGGCACCACCAGCGAGGAAGGGACGATGGCGAAGAACGTGCTCGCGTGCGGGGGCAGCGGTGAGTTGAGGAGGTGCGCGCCCTGACCGAAGTAGGCGAGCACGAGCGACGGAAGGACCACGCCGTACCACGCGAGCTGTATGGGCCTCCGCCCGAAGTGCCCCATGTCCGCGTAGAGCGCCTCGCCGCCGGCGATCGTCAGGACGACCGCGCCGAGGACGTGGACGAGGTGGCGCGGCTCGTCGTGGAGGAAGCGGAGCGCCCAGCGCGGATCGAGCGCGACCAGGACGCGCGGCTCGAGGACGATCTGGCGCGCGCCAAGCACGGCGATGGCGACGAACCAGACGACCATCACCGGGCCGAAGACGCGCCCGATCCGATGGGTGCCGCGCTTCTGCGCGAGGAACAGCGCGACGAGGATCGCGATCGTGAGAGGCACGACGGCTCGCGCCGTGGCGGGCGCGGCCGTCTTCAGGCCCTCGACCGCCGCGAGCACGGAGATCGACGGAGTGATCACGCCGTCGCCGTAGAGGAGCGCGGCACCGAAGAGCACGAGCAGGACGATCCACGCCGGCCGCTGGGCCGGCGGCGCGCCGGGCCTGGCGCGCGCAGAGCCCGTCTCGGGCTCCGTCTTCGGGACGAGCGCGAGGAGCGCGAGGATGCCGCCTTCGCCCTCGTTGGACGCGCGCATGACGAACGACAGGTATTTCAGCGAGATGACGAGGACGAGCGACCAGAACACGAGCGACAGGACGCCGAAGAGGTTCGCGGGCGTTCGCTCGAGCGCGTCCGCGCCGCCGAAGGCCTCTTGCAGCGCGTAGAGCGGGTTGGTGCCGATGTCGCCGTAGACGACGCCGAGCGCGCCGAGCGCAAGCCCGAGCTTCGCCGGCGTTTCGGCCCGCGCGGTCGCATGCGGCGCAGACGGCACGTTTGGCGCAGACGGCGCGTCTGGCGCAGACGGCGCGTCTGGCGCAGACGGCGCGGCCGGCGCGTCCGGCGTGGTCACGTCGCGCCTCGCCGTCCTGCGCGCTGGCAGCTCAAGGTGCGGTCGGCACCGCGCGCACCACGATGCGAGCCGAGGCGGCGTGGCGCCGGATGAAGCGGATCGCGCTCGCGAGGTCGACGAACATCCCGCCTACCTCGTGCCTGGGATCGTCGATACACCAGAGCCTTCGCCTGCGCACGACGTGAAAGGTCATGGCCCGACGAGAGTGTGAGGTCTCGATCCTGGGACCTGCAAGTCGACATCCGGCCACGCGGCGCGGCGGCACCCCTCGCGCTCGCGCTCTCTGCGCTCGCGAGCCGCGGTCGAAGGCTCCCTTCACCCTGATTCATCGGCGACGGTCCCGAGCCAACGGCGATCCGGTCTCGAGGGGTGCTACCCCTGAAAACGCCGCAGATCTGGGGGCTTGATCGGTGGCATGCAGGATGCTCGAGTGGAGCCCATGGGGAACTGGGAAGCGGATCACGCTTCACCCATGGGAGCGCCGGCGAACGTGCCGGCGGAGTCGTCGACTCCGCCGATGCCGGACGTGCGCGCGCCTCAGGAGACCCCGCTCTGGATGGAGGGGTCCGCGCCGCGCGTCCAGGTACGCCGCGGGCACTCCTCGGCGGCGCCTCGTTCGGGGCTCCACACGTTGCTCTTCTTCGGGCTCATCGTCATGGTCGTCGGCGCGGCCGGCATCGGCGGCGTGGCGATCTGGGGACCCGACAAGAACGTCAAGAATCGAACGCAGTTCGCGACCAACCCGCCGGCTCCGACGGAGCTGCCGTCCCTGCCGTCGGCGCCCGACGACACGCCGGCGCCGGTCGCCCCGACGGAGGCCGCGCCCGCCTCGGCGACCGCGGACGAGCCGGGCGTCGCCGCTGCCGCGACGCCCGCCGCGACGCCCACCGCGAAGAAGGCGAAGCGACCGCCTCGCGCCGGCGGGAAGAAGGCTCGCTGATCACGGCGGCTCCGGTCGGCGTCCGCGCCGTACCTCGGGTGCCCGTGTCGTTTCGATGCGCAGCGGCGTGATTGCTGCATTCCTTTCGGACGAATGCAGCCCCCGCGTCCCCGCCTCGTGCTCGTCGTGGAGGACAACGTCGACGCGCAGCTCATCACGACCGCGACCCTGCGCCACTTCGGCTTCGACGTCATCCAGGCGGACGGGCTCGAGCAGGCCCGCGGGCTCGCCCGCGAGCGACGGCCCGACGCGGTCGTGCTCGATTGCCGCCTCCCCGACGGTGACGGCCTCGAGCTCGCGCGGGCGTGGCGAACGGATCCGACCATGAAGGACGTCCCGGTGATCGTCTTGACGGCGTTCTCCGCGCGGCAGGACGTCGAGGCCGCGCTCCTCGCGGGAGCCGATGCGTTCCTCGTTAAGCCCATTCCCGGCGCCGTCTTGGCGGCGCAGGTCGAGAAGCTTCTCGCCGGCGCGCGTCCGTCGCAGACGCTGCGGGTGCGGCGGCCCTGACGCGGGTCGCGCGGGGCGCGCTCGCGTCGGACGCCTCCGACGAACACGACGCGGCGGCCGACGCCCGCCCTCGCGGCCTGAGTCCTGCGTGAGCAGGTTGTTCGTCGCGCTCCGACGATCCCTGGCTTGGACGGCCTGAGCCGCTCGGTCGCGCCGCTTCTCCACGAGGCGACGTCCCTCGTGGACCGATCGGATGGGTCTAGCCCCCTTCGACGCGCGTCTCGACCGGTGTCCCACTCGTGACACGAAGCACCGAGCGTGGCATCTTGCCCCGCTGGTCCGTCCGAGTAACCCTCGTTCTATGCGGAGTCTTGCGACTCCGGTGTTGGTACAGCCCATGCTGCCGCGGTCCTCGCCCTTCCAGCAGTAGAGCTGCTGCTGCCGGGCTCGAACGCCCCATCCTCCCGAGGTTACCCACGATGAAAGGTCACATCCTGGTCGTCGACGATGAGCAGGAGACCTGCGACTTGCTCGAGATGGCGCTCGGGCGGCACGGCTTCAAGGTCACGCCGTCGACGAACGCGCAGCGCGCGCTCGAGCTCGTCGCGGAGCAAGACTTCGACGTCGTCCTCACCGACCTCAGCATGCCCGAGATGAGCGGCCTCGACCTCTGCGAGCGCGTCCTCGGGACACGGCCGGACATGCCCGTCGTCGTGATCACGGGGCAGGGGAGCCTCGAGACGGCGATCGGTGCGATCCGCGTCGGCGCCTACGACTTCATCACGAAGCCCGTGGACCCGAAGCTTTTGTTCCTCAGCGTCTCGCGCGCCATCCAGCACCGCCGGCTCTCCGACGAAGTGAAGCGCCTGCGCCAGGCCGTGGACGGCGAGGGGGGCGACTCGGCTCGCATCGTCGGCCAGAGCGGCGCGATGCGGCGGGTCTACGAGCTCATCAACCGCGTTGGCGAGAGCGACGCGTCGGTCCTCATTCACGGAGAGACGGGCACCGGCAAGGAGCTCATCGCGCGCGGGATCCACACCCGCAGCCGTCGCAAGAACGGACCGTTCGTCGCGATCAACTGCGCGGCGGTCCCGCACTCGCTGCTCGAGAGCGAGCTGTTCGGCCACGCGCGCGGCGCGTTCACCGACGCGAAGGCGCAGCGTACGGGCCTCTTCGTCCAGGCGACGGGCGGCACGCTCTTCCTCGACGAGATCGGTGAGCTGCCGATCGACGTGCAGCCGAAGCTCCTGCGCGCGCTCCAGGAGCGCAAGGTCCGACCCGTCGGCGCGAACCAGGAGATCCCGTTCGACGCGCGCATCGTCGCGGCGACGAACCGGAACCTCGAAGACGAGGTCTACGAGAAGCGCTTCCGCGAGGACCTCTACTACCGCATCAACGTCGTGAAGATCGACGTGCCGCCGCTCCGCGAGCGCGGCGGCGACGTCTTGCACCTCGCGCAGCACTTCCTCAAGCAGTTCGCCGAGCGCAACGCGAAGCCGTCCCTCGAGCTGTCGACGACCGGCGCCGAGAAGCTCATGGCGTACAACTGGCCCGGCAACGTCCGCGAGCTCGAGAACTGCATGGAGCACGCGGTCGCCCTCGCGCGCTTCGATCAGATCACGGTCGAGGACCTGCCGGAGAAGATCCGCGCGTACCGCGCCGAGCGCTTCGTCGTCGCCGCCAACGATCCGACGGAGATCGTCACGATGGACGAGCTCGAGCGCCGCTACATCCTGCGTGTCCTGTCGCTCGTCGGCGGGAACAAGTCGCGCGCCGCGCAGGTGCTCGGCTTCGACCGTCGCACCCTCTACCGCAAGCTCGAACGCTACGGCGCGGCCGCCGGCGGCGAGGCGGCGAAGGCCGACGCCGACCTCCCGCCGTCCTGACGTCAGCGCGCCTTGGCCGCCGCGGCCTTGCTTCGCGGGGAGGCCGTCTTCTTCGCGGCGGTCTTCTTCGCGGCAGTCTTCGTCGCGGCAGTCTTCGTCGCGGCAGGCTTCTTCGCGGCCGTTCGGCTCGTCGCCGGCGTGGCCGTGCCCGCGGTGATCTCGCCGGGCGCGCGAAGCCCGCGCGCGATCTTCAAGACGCTCGCCAGCGCGGCGACGTCGATGTCCGCGAGGCGCTTGAAGCGAATGCACGATTTGCCCACGTTGGCCTTGCCGAGGCGGTCCTTCCACGTCTCCGCGAGCCAGCGGCCCTCGTGGACGCACGTGACGTAGACGCTGATCCCCGACGCGTTCGCCGCGAGACCGATGCGACAAGACTCTCCTTCACGCCCGCTCTCGTAGCGGTAGCGGTACCTGCCGTAGCCGATCATCGTCCCGGCCGTGTAGGGCTCGAACGAAGGGGCGACCCGTTGGATCAAGCGGTGGAGCTCCCGGAGCTCGGAGCGCTTCGGCTCGGGCGTGGCGGTGATGTACTGGTCCGGCGTCACGGGCGAACGCTACCAGATCGCGCCCAGGGCGCGCACCTCGCCGCGAAGGCGCGACCTCGACGAACGAGCCCTCGAGAGGACGTGCCCTCACCGATCGGACGAAGCCGTCGCGCCGTCGTCTTTTGGCGGGACCGCCGCGCGGTCGAGCCCAGGTGGTGTCGCGTCGAGCTCCGCCAGCGCCTGGAGGATGCGGGCGCGCCATTGCTCTCGCTCGGTGGGCTTCGTGGTGGTGGAGGTCATCACGGTGCGCCAGGTTGCAGGTTCGATGCCGCTGCGTCGCGGCGGCCGGAGCGGCGGTACAGCCGCTGCAATGTGCCTCCGGCATGAACCGCCGCCTGCGTCTCGGCCGCTTCGTCGGCGTCGACGTTCTCGCCGATTGGAGCTGGATCGCCACCTTCGTCCTCGCGACGTGGACGCTGGTGTCGCTGAACCGACGGCTGTTGCCGGACCTCGGCGCAGCCGCGCTCGCGCTCGTCTCCATCGCCGCCGCGGCGGGGCTCTTCGCCTCGCTCGGAGCGCACGAGCTCGTTCGCGTGCTCGCGTCGCGCGCGTGCGGCCTGCCGGTGCGGCGGCTCACGCTCTTCGTGCTCGGCGGCGTCACGGACGTCGAGCGGCCGCCGGCGTCGCCGCGGAGCGAGGCGCTCGGCGCGCTGGCCGCTCCTGCCGCGAGCCTCGCGATCGCGCTGGTGCTCGCTTCGGGCGTGGCGATCGCGAGCGCGCCGCTCCCTCGTGCGCTCGACGATCTCGACCGCCTGGGCGCGCCCGGCGTGGTCCTCCTCGAGGTCGCCGCCGCGAACCTCGTGGTCGCGGCGGTGAACCTCCTGCCGGCGTACCCGCTCGACGGCGGACGGCTGTTCCGCGCCGGACTCTGGAGGGCGACGGGGGACGTCGAGCGCGCGACGCGCCTGGCCGCGTGGGCGGGGCAGGTCGTGGGCTGGTCCTTGGTCCTCGTGGGCATCGGCCTCTCGCTGCTGAGCGCGCGAGGGCCCGTCCTCGGCGTCGCGGCGTGGACGGCGTTCGTCGGCTGGTTCATCGCCTCCGCCGCCGCGCAGGGCTACGAGGGTGTGGTCGCGCAGCGAGGGCGCTCCGTCGTCCGGTGAAGCGAGCGCGCGCTCACATGAGAGGCAGGGTCACGAGCACCGCCGCGCCGCGGGCGCCTCGCCGCCCCGGAGGCAGGCCGCTGGCCTCGACGTCGAGCGTGCCGCCGTGCGCGGCGAGGACCTCTTTCGCCATCGAGATCGAGAGGCCGAGCCCGCGGGTGGTCGATCCGGCCGTGAACCGCTGTCCAAGTGTGGCGAGCGCCTCTGCGGGGAACCCCGGCCCGTCGTCTTGGATGCGGATCGTCACCTTGCCGTCGGCGCGCTGGACGTCGACCGCGACGCGCGAGCTCGCGAGGCGGAGGGCGTTTCCGATGAGCTCGCGCAGCACGGAGCCGAGGACGCGGCGGTCCACGTCGGCGGCGAGCTTGGCGTCGGGCACCTCGCACGACGTGACGACGTCACGGCGGCCGTCGATCGCGACGGCTTGCGTGAGCGCGTCCTTCACGAGGTTCCGCATGTCCTCGAGCGTCGCGTCGGGCGCGAAGGTGCCCGCCTCGAGGTCGCCCGCGAGGGCGAGCTGCTCCGACAAGCGAAGGAGGCGGCGGAGCCCGCGCCGCGCCATCGCGACGAGCTCGGGCCGCGAGCTCTCGTTCGCGAGCTCCTCGAGGACGGTCATCGTCACCCCGGTCGGCGAGGCGATGTCGTGGGCCACACGACGCAGGAACTGCGTTCGCAAGTGGGCCGAGCGGCTCGCCTCGTTGACCGCGTCTCCGAGACGCGTCGTCGTGCGCGTCGGCGGCTCGTGGGCGGAGTCGTCGGCGGCGATCGTGACGGACACAGGGCGATCGAGCGGCTCGAGGATCGGCTGGACGGTCATTGTGGCCTGTCGGGGATGGGAGTGCTGAGGTCGGGCCGCATCGGGATGCGCCGGCGAGGCGGGATGCGCGTGGCGAGAACTCTCCACAGGCACGTTCCAGTCCAGCCCGCGGGCGCGACAGAGCCCCCTCGCGGCACGCTTTCGCGCGTAGCAGAAGGCACCAGGTGAGGCAGGCGCGGCTGCGCAGTCAGACGCGCGCGCGACGCGAGAGAAGCGCTGGCGTGGATGGCACGAGACCAGCACCGCGCTGCGAGGCGGGGCGAGGAGGACGGCCGATGCTGAGAGCGAAAGCGAGGCGGGTGCGTGGAAAGCTGCGCGTCGCGCGTGGACGTTGGCCGGGAGCCATGGCTTCGTCGTCCCGGCAGAACGGGGCCGCCCCCCTCGGTGAACGCGGAAGCGCCGCGCACCGAACCACACGGGGAGAGACGCCCGCAGAGATGATCACTCCGGACGACTCTGGCAAGCTCCCCGACGTCGCGTTCGCGATTGTTTCGGCATGCAGCGCGGCCGCCGCGGGCTTCGACCTCTGCGCCCGCCGCGCCGACGACGAGACGATCGCCGTGGCGGCGAGGAGCGCGGCGTCGTTCCTTCGTGCCCTCCTCGACGCGACGGTCGCCGTCGCGCGAGGTCACGGCGTCGAGGTGCGCCCTCGCGCGCGGACTTGCGAGCGACTCCGCTGGGAGTGGCTCGCGTCGACGGCGACGGTCCTCGACGGATCCCCCTCTGGGAGGCTTCTCTCCGAGTGCGCGCGCATCCTCTCGGAGGTCCATCCGTCGGACGGCCGCGGCCTGGGCGACGAGATCACGGCTCGCCTTCGCGTGGCGTCGGCCGAGGCGTACTCGCTTGCGGCCGCGGTCGGGCAGCTGCGTCAGGGCCGCCTCGCGCTCGCGCTCACCTGAGGCAGACGCGCGCTGGTGTGGCGATCTTGTGCGGCGCGGCGACGCCCGCCTGGCAAATCTCCACGATTGCGAGCGGATCGGCCGCGGTGTGAGGCTTGCAAACGCAGCGCCGTCTCGGGACTACCCCGAGCGGAGGGCGTCACGTGGCGGATACAGAGGACCTTTCTTCGCGCGAACCGCGCGGCGCGCGACGAGCCCGCCGGGACTCGAACGGCAGGAGAGCACCGTCCGCCGCCACGAAGTCGACCTCCCCGAAGTCGACCTCCACGAAGAGGAACGGAGCCGGCCACGACGCGAGCGAGACCGAGGCCCTCGTCAGCGCGCTCGACGCGCTCCATCGCGGAGACTTCGACCGGCGCCTCAGGCCGCGTGACGGCGTGCCCCGCGAGGTTCAAGACGCCTTCAACGCGCTCGCCGAGCGCCTCGAGCACCAAAGCCTCGAGGTCGCGCGCGTCACGCGCGTCGTCGGTCGCGACGGAGAGATGGGCGAGCGCCTCCGCATGGACGGCCTCCGCGGCGGATGGGAGGTCATCGCCGACTCGTTCAACACGGTGATCGGCGACCTCGTCCGCCCGTCGACCGAGGTCGCGCGCGTCATCGTGCAGGTCGCCGAGGGCGATCTCTCGCAGAAGATGGCGCTCGAGATCGACGGAAAGCCCATCCGCGGCGAGTTCCTCCGCATCGGCATGACGGTCAACCGGATGGTCGATCAGCTCCGCGCGTTCGCGAGCGAGGTCACGCGCGTCGCGCGCGAGGTCGGCGCCGAAGGAAAGCTCGGAGGACAGGCCGACGTGCCGGGCGTCGCCGGCACCTGGAAGGACCTCACCGACAACGTCAACTCGATGGCGTCGAACCTCACGACGCAGGTGCGCGGCATCGCCGGCGTCGTCACCGCGGTCGCGAACGGCGATCTGTCGAAGAAGCTGGTCGTCGAGACGCAGGGCGAGATCCTCGAGCTGAAGAACACCGTCAACACGATGGTGGACCAGCTCTCGTCGTTCGCGCGTGAGGTCACGCGCGTCGCCACCGAGGTCGGCACGGAAGGAAAGCTCGGCGGACAGGCCACGGTCCGCGGCGTGAGCGGCACGTGGAAGGACCTCACCGACAGCGTCAACGGCCTCGCGGGCAACCTCACGGTGCAGCTCCGCGACGTCAGCAAGGTCGCGACCGCGATCGCCTCGGGCGACCTCGGTCAGAAGATCAGCGTCGACGTCCAGGGCGAGATGCTCCAGATCAAGAACGTCATCAACGGCATGGTCGACTCGCTCTCGACGTTCGCCGCGGAGGTCACGCGCGTCGCCCGCGAGGTCGGCAGCGAAGGCAAGCTCGGCGGGCAGGCCAACGTGCCCGGCGTCGGCGGGACATGGCGCGATCTCACCGACGGCGTCAACGTCATGGCCTCGAACCTCACGGGCCAGGTGCGCAACATCGCGCTCGTCACGACGGCGGTCGCGAACGGCGACCTCACCCAGAAGATCACGGTCGACGTGAAGGGTGAGATGCTCGAGATGAAGAACACCATCAACACGATGGTGGACCAGCTGCGGAGCTTCGCGGCGGAGGTCACGCGTGTCGCGCGCGAGGTCGGGAGCGAAGGCAAGCTCGGCGGCCAGGCGTTCGTGCCGGGGGTCGGAGGGACGTGGAAGGACCTGACCGACTCGGTCAACGGGATGGCATCGAACCTCACGAGTCAGGTGCGCAACATCGCCCTCATCACGACGGCGGTCGCGAACGGCGATCTCTCGCAGAAGATCGCCGTCGACGTGAAGGGCGAGATGCTCGAGATGAAGAACACCATCAACACGATGGTGGACCAGCTCCGGAGCTTCGCCGCGGAGGTCACGCGCGTCGCCCGCGAGGTCGGCACCGAGGGCAAGCTCGGAGGCCAGGCGTTCGTGCCCGGCGTCGCCGGGACGTGGAAGGACCTCACGGACAACGTCAACTCGATGGCGTCGAACCTGACGACGCAGGTGCGCGGGATCGCGAAGGTCGTCACCGCGGTCGCGAACGGCGACCTGTCGAAGCGGCTCGTCGTCGAGGCGAAGGGCGAGATCGCCGAGCTCGCCGAGACCATCAACGACATGACCCTCACGCTCGGCATCTTCGCCGACCAGGTCACGACCGTCGCGCGCGAGGTAGGCAGCGAAGGCAAGCTCGGAGGTCAGGCGCGCGTGCCCGGCGTCGCCGGGACGTGGAAGGACCTGACGGACAACGTCAACTCGATGGCGTCGAACCTAACGACGCAGGTGCGCGGCATCGTCAAGCTCGTCACCGCGGTCGCCGACGGTGACCTCTCGCAGAAGTTCACGATGGACGCGCAGGGCGAGATCGCCGCGCTCGCCGACACGCTCAATCGGATGACCGACACGCTCGGCGCGTTCGGCAGCGAGGTCACGCGCGTCGCGCGCGAGGTCGGCACCGACGGCGAGCTCGGGGGTCAGGCGAACGTCCCCGGCGCCCGAGGGACGTGGCGCGATCTCGTCGACCACACGAACCAGCTCGCCGACAACCTGACGAACCAAATTCGCGCGATGGCCGAGGTCGCGAGGGCGATCACCGAGGGTGATCTCACGCGCAGCATCACCGTCGAGGCCCAGGGAGAGGTCGCGGAGCTCAAAGAGCGCGTGAACGAGATGATCGCGAACCTGCGCGAGACGACGCAGAAGAACCGCGAGCAGGACTGGCTGAAGTCGAACCTGGCCCGCTTCGGCGGGCTGATGCAGGGGCAGAAGAGCCTCGAGTCCGTGAGCCGCCTCATCATGAGCGAGCTCACGCCCCTCGTGCAGGCCTCCCACGCCGCGTTCTTCGTCGTCGACGAGCTCGAGGGGGCGAAGACGCTGAAGCTCCTCGCCACCTACGCCTACCGCGAGCGAAAGCACGTCGCGAACCGCTTCGGGCTCGGCGAGGGCCTCGTCGGGCAGGCGGCGCTCGAGAAGAAGAGCATCCTGCTCACGAAGGTGCCGGGCGACTACATCGAGATCAGCTCCGGGCTCGGCGAGGCTCCGCCGCTCACCATCATCGTCATCCCCATCCTCTTCGAGGACGAGGTGCGCGCGGTCGTGGAGCTCGCCAGCTTCGACACGTTCAGCGCGATCCACCGCATCTTCCTCGAGCAGCTCTCCGGGACCATCGGCGTCGTGCTCAACATGATCGGCGCGAGCACGAGGACGGAGGAGTTGCTCAAGCAGTCGCAGTCGCTCGCGCACGAGCTCCAGGAGCAGTCGCGCGAGCTCCAGCAGCAGCAGGACCAGCTGAAACGGTCGAACCAGGAGCTCGAGCAGCAGGCCCACACGCTCCGCGCCTCGGAGGAGATGCTCCGCGAGCAGCAGGAGGAGCTGCAGCAGGTCAACGAGGAGCTCGAGGAGAAGGCGTCGCTGCTCGTCGAGCAGAACCGCGCCGTCGAGCACAAGAACCGCGAGGTCGAGCTGGCGCGCCAGGCAGTCGAGGAGAAGGCGTCGCAGCTCACGCTCTCGTCCAAGTACAAGAGCGAGTTCTTGGCGAACATGAGCCACGAGCTCCGGACTCCGCTCAACAGCCTGCTCATCCTCGCGAGGATGCTCTCCGACAACAAGGACGCGAACCTGACGAAGAAGCAGGTCGAGTACGCGCGCACGATCCACGAGGCGGGGTCGGATCTGCTCGATCTCATCAACGAGGTCCTCGACCTGTCGAAGGTCGAGGCCGGCAAGATCGAGATCTTCCCGGCGGACGTGGCGATCGCGGACGTGCTCCGGCAGGTCGAGCAGACCTTCCGGCCGCTCGCTTCGCAGAAGCAGCTCGACTTCGGCGTCGACGTCGACAGCGAGGCGCCCGTCACGCTCGTGAGCGACGGTCAGCGGCTCGTGCAGGTCCTCCGGAACCTCATCGGCAACGCCTTCAAGTTCACCGACGAGGGGAGCGTCCGGCTGCGCGTGCACCTCCCGAGCGCGGAGACGAAGTACTCGAGCGCGGCGCTCGCGGAGCACGCCGGTCAGATCGTCGCCTTTTCGGTCGTCGACACGGGCACGGGCATCCCGACGGACAAGCGGCAGCTCATCTTCGAGGCGTTCCAGCAGGCCGACGGCACGACGAGCCGCAGGTACGGCGGCACGGGGCTCGGCCTGTCGATCAGCCGCGAGCTCTCGCGCCTCCTCGGCGGCGAGATCCGGGTCGAGAGCGAGGTCGGCAAGGGCAGCACGTTCACGCTCTACCTGCCGTTCGCGTACGCCGCGTCCGGCTCCGTGGCGCGAGGGTTCGACGCGACGCCGCCGGAGGACGCCGCGCCGCTTCCTGCCGGCGAGGTCGACGACGATCGCGAGGTCCTGTCGCCGAACGACCGCGTCGTGCTCATCGTCGAGGATGACCCGGCGTTCTCGGCGACGCTCCTCGGCATCGCGCGGGATCACGGGTTCAAGGGAGTCGTCGCGCTCCGCGGTGACACCGGGCTCGCGCTGGCGCGGCGTCTCTTGCCGAGCGCGATCCTGCTCGACCTCCAGCTCCCGCAGATCGACGGGCTGCGCATCCTCGAGCACCTCAAGGCCCACCCGCAGACGCGGCACATCCCGGTCCACATCCTGTCCGGCGGCGATCGGAAGCACGAGGGCCTCAGCCTCGGCGCCGTCGCGTACGTGGAGAAGCCGGTCAGCAAGGAGGCGCTCGACCGGACCTTCGTCGACATCGAGGGCTTCCTCCAGCGCAAGGCGTCCAGGCTGCTCATCGTCGAAGACGACGAGCGCGAGCGGCAAAGCATGGTCGAGCTCATCGGCAGCGACGACGTCGAGACGACCGCCGTCGGCAGCGTCGACGACGCGCTCGAGGCGCTCGAGAGCGGACGCTTCGACTGCATGGTGCTCGACCTGACCCTGAAGGGGAGCTCCGGCGGGACGAGCGACGACGCGCGCGAGACGACGGCGGGCTTCGAGCTGCTCGAGCGGATGGCGACCAAGCCGGAGCTCAGGGCGCTGCCGGTCATCGTCTACACGGGGCGGGAGCTGTCCTCGCAGGAGGAGACGCGCCTCAAGAAGTTCGCTCGCTCGATCATCCTGAAGGACGCCCGGTCCCCCGAGCGGCTCCTCGCCGAGACGACGCTCTTCCTTCATCGCGTCGAGGCGGAGCTCCCGCAGCCGAAGCGTCGCATGCTCCACGAGGCCGCGGGGCCGAGCTCGGTCTTTCGCGGCAAGCAGGTCCTCATCGTCGACGACGACGTGAGGAACATCTACGCGCTGTCCTCCGTCCTCGAGGAGGCGGGCATGAACGTGGTGTTCGCGGAGAACGGCAGGGCAGGCATCGAGGCGCTCGAGGACAACCCCGGCATCAGCATCGTGCTGATGGACGTCATGATGCCCGAGATGGACGGCTACGAGACGATGCGACGGATCAGGCAGATCCCGGAGCACAAGGCGCTGCCCGTGCTCGCGCTGACTGCGAAGGCGATGAAGGGCGACCGCGACAAGTGTCTCGCCGCGGGCGCGAGCGACTACGTGACCAAACCCGTCGACCCTGACCAGCTCCTGTCGCTGATGAGGGTGTGGCTGTACTCCCACCGCGAGTGAAAGGACCGGCGAGGAAGGGATCATGATCCGTATGAGCGGCATCTACGAGCGCGTCGACCTTCCGGCCTCCCTCGAGGGCGGGGGCGGCCTCGCGCTCGCGGCGTCGGGCGGAGAGGCGGGCGGTGGCTCCGAGCCGGCGCCGGAGGTCGGCGGACCGGGCCGGCGCGGCTCGACGGTGGCCGCGGCGGAGGCGCCGGCGCCGTTCGCCGGCGTTCCCGCGCTCGAGCGCCTCGAGATGGAGCTCTTGCTCGAGGCGATCTTCCGCCACTACGGCTACGACTTCCGGCAGTACGCGCCGTCGTCGCTCCGCCGTCGCCTCAAGAAGCGCCTCGAGGCCGAGGGGCTCTCGACCTTCTCCGCCTTGCAGGACCG
Organism: Labilithrix sp.; assembly: GCA_019637225.1. GTDB lineage: Bacteria > Myxococcota_A > Polyangia > Polyangiales > Polyangiaceae > Labilithrix. The sequence continues at coordinate 79,875 of JAHBWC010000019.1, read as the reverse complement.
CGTGCTCCACGAGCCTGCGTCGATGGAGGCGCTCCTCCGTGACATGTCCGTCAACGTGACCGGCATGTTCCGCGACCCGACGTTCTTCCGCGCGCTGCGGGAGAAGGTGGTGCCGATGCTGAGGACGTATCCGTCCATCCGGATCTGGCACGCGGGCTGCGCGTCGGGCGAGGAGGTCTATGCGATGGCCATCCTGCTCGAGGAGGAGGGGCTCTACGAGCGCGCGCGCCTCTACGCGACCGACATGAACTCCGAGGCGCTCGAGCGTGCACGGACGGGGATCTTCCCGATCGCGCGCATGCGCGAGTACACGACCAACTACCAGCAAGGCGGCGGGACGCGCTCGTTCAGCGAGTACTACACCGCGAGCTACGGCGCGGCGCTCTTCCACGCGCGGCTCCGCGAGAACGTGCTCTTCGCCCAGCACAACCTCGCGACGGACACGTCGTTCAGCGAGTTCAACGTCATCCTCTGCCGCAACGTTCTCATCTACTTCGACAAGGATCTGAAGGCGCGGACGTTGCGGCTCTTCGGCGACAGCCTGTCGTCGCTCGGGGTGCTCTGCCTCGGCCGCCGCGAGTCGCTCCGCTTCACGACCGTCGAGCAGGAGTTCGAGGAGATCGATCCGAAGGAGCGCATCTATCGGCGGACCGGCCTCCCTCGCGCTCCGCGGGAGACAGGAGGCGGGGGATGAGGCCGCACGTCGTCGTCATGGGTACGTCCGCGGGCGGGCTGCGCGCGCTCGAGCGGATCCTCGGGGGCTTGCCGGCGATCTTCTCGATCCCGATCGTCGCGGTGCAGCACCGCTCGCGCGACTCCGAGCTCTTCGCGACGGTGATGCGGGGGCTCGTCGCTCTGCCGGTGCGCGAAGCCGAGGACAAGGAGGAGCTCACCGCGCCGGGGATCTACCTGGCGCCGCCGGACTACCACCTCCTCCTCGAGCCGGGCCGACTCGCCCTGTCCACCGACGAGCCCGTGAGCTTCAGCCGCCCGTCGATCGACGTGCTCTTCGAGTCCGCGGCGGACGCGTACGGGCCTGGCGTACTCGGCGTCCTCCTGACGGGCGCGAACCACGACGGCAGTCGCGGCTGCGCGCGGATCCGGGCGGCGGGCGGGGTGGCGATCGTCCAGGACCCGAGGACGGCCGAGAGCCCGGAGATGCCGAGCGCGGCCATCGCGAGCGGCGCCGCCGATCGCGTCCTCGCGCTCGCGGAGATCGCCGGCGAGCTCGTCCACAGGAGCCAGGGATGATCCGCCCGAACGTCCGGACGCCGCCTCCCCCGAGCTGCGAGGAGAGCCCCGTCTGCAACATCCTCATCGTGGACGACGAGCCGTCGAACCTCCTGGCCCTCGAGGCGATCCTCGAGCCGCTCGGGCAGCGCGTCTTCCGCGCCTCGTCGGGCGTCGAGGCGCTCCGGCACGCGCTCAAGACCGAGTTCTGCGTCGTCTTGCTCGACGTGCAGATGCCCGAGATGGACGGCATCGAGACCGCGGAGCTCCTGCGCAAGCGGCCAAGGACGCGCGACCTGCCCGTCATCTTCCTCACGGCGATCAGCAAGGACGAGGGCTACGTCACGCGCGGCTACGAGGCGGGCGCGGTGGACTACCTCTTCAAGCCGTACGATCCGGACGCCCTCCGCACGAAGGTGGCCACGTTCGTCGAGCTCGCCAAGAAGAACGCCCGCATGCGCGCGCAGCACGAGGCGCTGCGCGCGGGCAGCGAGCGAGCGCTCGCCGACCTCGAGGAGCGGAGCGAGCGGCGCTACCAGGACCTCGCCGACTCGATGGCCCAGGTCGTCTGGACGGCCGACGCCGCGGGCAACATCACGTACCACAACGAGCGGTGGGCCGACCTGGCGCGGAGCGTCACGCCGAGCGACGGGAGCGCGGCCCCCGTCGGGCCGAGCGGTCGGCGGCCGTCCCTCGGCGCGACCGACTTCGCGACGATCGCGCACCCGGCGGACCTCGAGTCGTTCGCGTCGGGCTGGAGCAGCGCGGTGAAGGTGGGCGTCGCGTGGGAGGCGGAGCTCCGCCTCGGCGCTCCGTCGCGCGGCTACCGCGTCCATCTCGTTCGCGCCGTCCCTCGGCACGACGAGCACGGCAAGGTGGTCGCTTGGGTCGGGACGGCCACCGACATCGACGCGCGCGTGCGCGCCGACCGCGCGCTCCAGATGCTCGCGGATGCGAGCCAGCGGCTCAACCGTTCGCTCGGCACCGATCCCGCGGACGCGAGCGCGACGCCGACCCGCGACCTCGAGCTCGTGCTCGAGAGCGCGCTGCCGATCCTCGGCGACGGCGCGCTCCTCGACGTGCGCGGCACCGAAGCGACGAGCGCGAGAGAGCCGTACGCGTCGGGCGGGATCGCCGCCGAGCGGCTCCGTGTCGTGGTGGAGGGCGTCGACCCGTCGCGCCTCGACGATCCACGGTTCGACCTCGGGCCGGCCACGGTCGTCTACTCCGGGCGCGCCGAGGTCTTCCTGGACGTCGAGGCCGAAGCCTCGACGCCGGCGGGGCAGGGCGAGGCGCGCTCGTCCGGCCGAGGAGGAGAGCACCTGCGCTTCCTCCGCGAGCTCGGCGTCCGCGGGTACATCTGCGTCCCGCTCGTCAGCCGCGACCGCACGATCGGCACGGTGACGTTCGTGAAGCTCACGGGCAACGAGCGGTTCGAGGAGGCCGACGTCGAGCTCGCCGGCGACCTCGCGCGACGGATCGCGGTCGCCATCGACAACGCGCGCCTCCACGCGACGACGGAGAGGCGTCGCGAGGACCTCGAGCTCGCCAACAAGAGCAAGGACGTCTTCCTGGCGACGCTCTCGCACGAGCTGCGGACGCCGCTCAACGCGATCGTCGGCTGGACGGACATGATGAGGAAGGGCGCGCTCGAGGGCGACGAGCTCGAGCGCGCCATCGAGACGATCGACCGCAACGCTCACGCGCTCTCGGGGCTCGTGGCCGATCTGCTCGACGTCTCGCGGATCGTCACCGGGACGCTGAAGCTCGAGTCGAAGTACGTCTCGCTGGCGTCGATCGTCGAGGCGGCCGTGATGGCGGCGCGGCCGCAGTGCGCGAAAAAGGAGATCGCGCTCGAGCTCGGCATCGAGAAGGCCGGCGGCGTCCTCGGCGATTCGGAGCGCCTGCGCCAGGTGATCGCCAACCTCCTGTCGAACGCCATCAAGTTCACTCCGTCCGGGGGCACGGTGTCCGTGCGGATCGACGGCGACGGCGAGCGCGTCCGCGTGACGGTCTCGGACACGGGCGACGGCATCACGCCCGAGTTCCTCCCTCACGTGTTCGAGCGGTTCCGTCAGGCGCCGACGCTCGGCGCCGCGGGAGGGCAGAGGGCGCGCGCGAACCAGGCCGGGCTCGGCCTCGGCCTCGCGATCGTCAAGCACCTCGTCGAGGAGCACGGCGGGACCGCGACGGCGGCGAGCGAAGGGCACGGGAGGGGAGCCTCGTTCTCCGTCGAGCTCCCGGTCGCCGCGGAGCCGGCGGTCGGACGCGACGAAGAGGTGGCCTCGGTGCCGCCGACGGGGGAGCCCGACCTGAGCGGCGTGCACGTGCTCATCGTCGAGGACGACCCCGACGGCAACGAGCTCGTGTGCACGATCCTCGAGCGCTACGGCGCGCGCGTGACGTCGGCGCTGACCGCCGCCGCTGCGCTCGACGCGCTCGACGGCGGGCGCCCGCAGATCCTCGTCTCGGACATCGGCCTCCCCGACATGGACGGTATGGAGCTCATCAAGACCGTGCGCGCGCGCAAGGACGACGGCGCGATCCCCGCCATCGCGCTCACCGCGTACGCGTCGCGGCAGGACGCGACCAAGGCGATCGCCGCCGGCTTCGACGCACACGTCGCCAAGCCCGTGCACCCGGCGATGCTCGGCAGCGTGGTCGTGCGCCTGCTCACACGAGGTGGCGCCGCCTTCGGCGAGCCGAGCTCTCGCGGGGACGCGAAGGCGTCGTCCTCGTCGAGCGCCGCCTGAGCGTCGCGCGCTCGGAGCGTCGAGCTCGGAGCGTTGCGTGTCGGAGCGTCGCGCTCGGAGCGTCGCGCGTCGCGCTCGGAGCGTCGAGCTCAGGACTTCGCGGGGAAGGCCGCGACCATGCGAGGCCCTTCCTGCGTCGACTCGCTGAGGAGCTGTCCGCCCTGGGCGGCCACGAGCCCTCGGCCGATGAGGAACGCGAGGCCGCCTCGACTCTCGTCATGCGGGGCCAAGCCGGTCGCGCCGCGCGGCGCGATCGCCCGGATGGTGAAGAGCACGTCGGCGTCGTGCCGCTCGACGCCGACGCGGATCGCGCCGCCGTCGCCGGTCGTCCGGAGCGCGACGGTGACGAGCTTCACGAGCGCCTCGACCGTGCGAGGCTTGTCGACCTCGACGAGAGCGTCCTCCTCGATCGCGCCCTCTTCGAGGGACGCCCCTTTGTCGGCGCAGAGCTGCTTCGCCTTCGCGACCGCGGCCCGCGCGACGACGGCGGCCTGCTCCGGTCGCCGGGTGATCTCGACGCCGCCGCCCTCGACGCGGCTCGCCTCGAGCAGATCCTCGATGAGCGCCTGCATGCGGGTCGACGCGCGGTCCATGCGCGTGAGCAGGGAGAGCGCGCGCGTGCGATCGAAGTCGGGACCCTCGAGGTCGTCGCGCAGGAGGCCGGCGCTCATCGCGAACGTGTTCAGCGGATTCCTGAGGTCGTGCGCGACGCTCGCGAGCAGGACCTCGCGGACGCGCGTCGCGGCGCGGAGATCGGCGCGCAGGCTGGCGCAGTCGAGCGCGATCTCCTCGAGCAGCGAGAGGGCGGTGGCCGCGGGCACGGCGCTCTCGGCGAGCTGCCCGGCGGCCTCGGCGATCGCCGTGCGGACGTCCTCGGGGGATGCGGCCGAGCGCAGGTGCGCGGCCGTCCACGTCAGCCCTTTTCCGGTCATCGCGGCAGCGAATTACCACCGCCCCGAAAGCGGTGCCAGCTCTGCCGTGCGGCGCCGCGCGGTTTGTTCGGCCAGCGTCGCTCAGGAAAACAACGCGTCGCCGGTGGCAGCGAAGTCGCCGGCGGCCCAGGAGAGCAGCGACGCGATCTCGCTCCTGAGGAGCGCATAACGCATGTCCGCAGGGTGGATCGCGATGCGCGCCGGGAGCAGGCGTCGCGCGGGCCGAGCGAGCCGGCACCACGCGACGCTCGAGAGGAGGCGAGCGGGCGTGCGGCTCGCGTAGTTGAGGACGACGCTCGGGCGCGACCGCCGCCCCGCCGGATCGTGGATGCGGAGGTGGTCCTCGGTGAAGCGATAGCCGCGCTCGCCGAGCAGCTCGAGCACCCAGGGCGGCATCGACCACGCGGGCGCGACGAAGCCGGCGATGGTGAGACCGGCGTCCCGCAGCACGCGCTCGCCGGCGTCGAGCCGCGCGACGGCTTCGTCCCGCGAGACGTCGCTGAACTCGGCCTCGCTCGCCGAGACGACCTTCTGCGCGAACAGGTGACGCAGGCGTGCCGCCGCGCCGCCTTCGCGCGTCGCGCGCGTGTCGGGATCGTCCCAACGCCGCGAGCGATGGTAGTACCCGTGGAGGTAGATCTCGTGGCCGTCGGCCTCGAGCGCGCGGAGACGCTCGACGAACCGCGGATGCTCCGCGAGCGGAGCGCGCCCGTGGAAGTCGGGCACGACGAGGAGGGCAGGGCGGACGCCGGCCTCGTGCGCCATCTCGAGCGCCACGTCGACCTCGCGCTCCCACGCGGGTGACACGTCGTGGATGGAGACGTGGACGGCCATGGAGTCGCGCCGCGCCGGTCCGCTCAGGTCGAAGGGGACTTCGACCCGCTGCCCCAGGCGGCGGCGTTCTTCGCCTGCGCCTGGACGGCGACGACGGCCTCGTACTCGCCCTCGAACATCACGAGCTGCTCGGTGACGACGTCGAGGTTCTTGGCGTTCATCTCGTTGTCCTCGGCCCAGGACATCTCGCTCATCTGGCGGCGGATCTCGGCGAGCTTGTCGCAGATGACGCCCAGCTTCTCGAGATCGACCTGCGTGCGGGGCTTGTCGGCGAACGCGCTGCGGTACTCGTCGAACAGCTTGTTCGCCGCGCCGCCGAGCTCGCCCATGATGTCGGGCATCGCGGTCGCCTGACGGACCTTGCGGATCTCGACGAGCTCGCCCTCGTAGATCTTGAGGCGCTCCTCGACGATGCCGATGTTCCGGGTGTTGAAGTCGAGGTCGAGCCCGCCGTCGCGATAGCCCACCATCCGCTCGTGCGCCTTCTTGAGCGACGAGACGATGCGCATGAGGAGCGCGGGGCGCCGGGAGATGCGCGGCTCCCCCGCGAAGTGCGCCTGGTAGACGGCGAACTGCGCGTTGGCGAGCGAGGCGAGGATGCTGGCGCGCTGCTCCGGCGTGCCGCTCTTCTGGGCGTTCTCGACGAGCCCGATCTCCGACTGGTACCGGGCGAGGCTGTCGGTCACCACCTTGCGGTCGTGCTCGAAGTCCGTGACCTTCGACTCGTCGACCAGCGCGCTCATCCGCTTGTCGATCTGCTTCAGCTCGTCGACCAGCTCGCCGAGGAGCGCGAGGTCGCGCGTCCCGCGATCCTTGCCGGCGAAGTGGCGCGCGTAGCGCGCGAAGACGAGGTTGGCGCTCGTGGCCTCCGTCGAGAACGCCTCGAAGGTGGGGCCCACCTCCTGGGCGCGCACGATCGCCGCGCGCTCTTTGGAGTAGAGCCCGAGGTTCTCCACCGCCGTCTCGCGCAGGCGAACGAGCTCCGCGCCCCGCGCCGCGGCCGGGATCTGGTCGATGCGCTCGAGGACCGACGAGCTTCGCGCGATGATCCCGTCGAGCGCGTCGAGATCGCGCGTGAGGCGCGACTGCCCCGCGAAGCCGGTCGCGTACTCGCGATCGAGCTCTTCCAGTTCCTTGCCCAGGTTCTCGACGATCGTTGCCATGACGCGGCTCTACCTAGCACGAGGCCGCTTGGGCACGAAGGGGCTCGGTCGCCCGCGGCGCGCGAAGGGACGCGCCGCGGGAGGGAGGCTCACCGCTTGCGGCGGCTCCGTCCGATGGCGGCGAGGGCGACGCCGACGCCGAACGCGATGGCGACGCCGTTGCCCGGCGCCGAGCCCGTCGTCGAGCACCCGTCGTCCTCCGCGGGGGCGGCGGCGGTGGTCCCCGCGTCCGACCGGACGGTGCCGGCGTCGTTGGCGCTCCCGCTGCTGGTGCCGCCGCTGCTGGTGCCGCCGCTGCTCGTCCCGGCGTCGTCGTCGACGTCGATCGGGCCCGCGTCGGGCACGTCGGCGTCGCAGCTCTGCTCGTCGCCGCCCGTCGCCATGTTGCCGCGGATCTCGCCTCCCGCGTGCGCCGTGGTGTGGAGGTTGACGTAGAACTGCCCCGTCACGAGGCTCGTGATCTGTCCGTCGTTCAGCGTGAGGTTGACCTTCATCGGGCTCGCGAAGCTCGTGAACACGACGAACGGGTTTCCGTTCGCGCCGGGCGCGCCCGCATGGAGGTGGGCGGCGTTGACGTCCCCGCCGAGCGTGTGCGTGATCCTCCCGCAGAGCTTCTTCGTCGCGTCGTCGAACGTCAGCGTCGCCGTGCCGGTCGCCTGCGTCTGGACGGCGGGGACCTCGGAGGCGCCGTTCAGCGTGCCCGTGTAGGTCGTCTTCGCGGCGCTCGCGACACCCGTGACGAGCAGCGCGGTGAGCGCGGTACCAAGGAAAAGTGAGCTCTTCATGGGGCTCATCGTCACGTGAACCCTCCCCGCGCGCAACCTTCCGCGGGCAGATCGCTCGCACCTGATCGCGCTGTCGTGGGCGTTGTCGGGAAGCACACCGCGAACTTCCCTTTGGTTATCGCGGCTCCGAGGTGCGGCGCGCGAGGAGCTCCGCGTAGAGCGCGACCTGCTCCTCGAATTGCTCGCGCACCGACGGCAGGCGGGAGGCCGCTCGCGCCGCCGACGCGCGCATCGCCTCGCCGTCCGTGGCGACGCGGTCGAGGAGGCGGTCGAGCGCGTCCGCGCACGCGGCGGCGTCCCCCGCGGGGTACTGCTCGCCGCTCGCGGGGTCGTGCATCTCGGCGGCGCCGCCGTCGTCGGGGACGACCGCGGGGAGCCCGCAGCTCATCGCCTCCGCGATCGAGAGCCCGAACGTTTCGAAGGGGCAGCCGTGGACGAGCGCGTCGGCGCTGGCGAGGGACCGCGCGAGACCGGCGCGGTCCTTCGAGAAGCCGGGGAGCACCACGTCGTCGGCGAACGCGCCCGCGTTCGGGGAGCCGGCCTCGTGCTCGCCTCGCGCGCGCGCCTTCATCCGTTCGCGCTCGGGGCCGTCGCCGAAGAGCACGAGCACGGCGTCGCGTCCGCGCGCGCGGACCCGCAAGAACGCGTCGATCACGACGTCCCAGCGCTTCTCGATCGCGAAGCGCCCGACCCCGACGATCACCGCCGTCCGCTCGTCGGCCGCGTCTCGTCCGGCGAGCGCGAGCAGCTCGCGGCGCGCCTCGAACGAGCGCGCGTCGGGGCGGAAGACGTCGCGCTCGATCCCGAACGGACGATGCACGACGTTCGGGACGCCGTGCGACGTGAGCTTTCCGACCTGCCACGCCGACGCGACGAGCGTCGCGTCGCACCGCCGGGCGATCGACCGAACGAGAGACCAGAGCGGGCGCGTCACCGTCCGTACGAGCGGCGAGGGGATCCGCGGGAGCTTGTCTTCGAGCACGCCGCCGTACGTGTCGATGAAGTCCGAGTGCCACTGGAACGTCCGGATCCCGTACGTCTTCGGGTCGGCGCGGAGGGCGCCGACGGCCGCCATATAAGGAGAGTGGATCTCGAGGACGTCCGGCCTCTCGCGCGCCACGAGATCCCGAATTTTGCGTGTATTCAGCAAGAGATGGTAACTCGGGTCGTAGGGAGAGGCGGGGCCCGAGACCCGAATCACCCGTGCGCTTCCGGCGGCGCGTGCTAGACGGCGCTCGTTCGGAACTCCTTCGCGGCCACCCGGCTGCTCGTCGTCGTGGGACCCGGGGGCCACCACGACATGGTCGTGCCCCAGCTGGCACAGAACGTGACCTTTGAGAGCCAGATGGCTTCGAACCCCGCCGCCCCTTTCGGAATAGAATTCCGTAACGTCGAGGACCTTCATAGCGGCAGCTCTCCCTTCGAGGGCGTCACCGCGCAGCCTCGTACGCACCGCGCCGACGGCCCGAGGTCCGCGTTTTCACGCGCTGCCGGGCCGGCCAACGAGACGAGCGAATCGCCGTTCGCGGCCCTCTCGGCGCGGCACGGCCGTCCTCTGCGCGTTGCGATCCTCAGTGATTTCACGCGAATTCCCTACGCCAACGGTGCAGCGTTTCAGACACGGTTCCTGTACCAAGAATTGCGTCGGTGTGGTCATGAAGTCACAGTCATCGGCCCCCACGACCCCGACGCCAGGCCCGAGGAGCTCGCGCCCGGTACGGTCGCTCTCCCCAGCCTGCCCCTGAAGACCTATCCCGGTCTGCATGTTCCGCTCCCGCTGGAGCGCTGGGTCTACGACGCGAGCCGCTGGAACTTCGACATCGTCTTCGCCCAGGCGACGACGCTCTCGCTCCACTTCGGCGTGTGGCTCCGGAAGATGCGCGGCATCCCGCTCATCTGCGTGAACACCACGCACCTCTCGGCGGCGTACGACGTGCTCCTGCCCGAGAACATGAAGCGCCTCGGCTGGGTGAACACCGGCCTCGAGCTCGCCCTCAAGCGCCCGTGCGAGAGCCACTTCGCGAACATCTACAACGACTCGGACGGCCTCGTCGTCCTCTCCGAGGGGCTCCGCTCGTACTGGCGCGAGCGCGGCGTCACCTGCCCCATCCACGTCATCCCGCGCGCGGTGCAGCCGGCGATCTTCGACCGTGCGCTCGGCGACGATCCGTACACCCACCTCGAGGGCGCGGGCGACGCGGCCTGGCGCGGCGCGCGCCTCCTCTGCGCGGGGCGTCACACGCGCGAGAAGAGCCAGGACCGGATCATCCGCATCTTCGCGCGCCACGTCGCGCCGGTCGATCGCGAGGCCACGCTGACCCTGCTCGGCGAGGGCCCCGACAGCGAGTACTACAAGCGCGTCGCGCGCGAAGAGGGCGTCGCCCATCGCGTGTTCTTCCCCGGTGAAGTCCCGTTCACCGAGATGCCGAACTACTACGCCTACGCCGACCTCTTCGTGCACGCCTCGCTCAGCGAGACGTACGGCAACGTCATGGGCGAGGCGCTCTGGTGCGGGACCCCGACGGTCGCGTTCGCCGACGGCATGGGCGTCTCCTCGCAGATCCGCGACGGCGTCAACGGCGTGCTCTTGTCGCCGGGCAAGGGCATGCGCGAGGAGAAGGAGGCCGACACCGCGTTCGGCCGCGCCGTCGTCGACCTCCTCTCCGACCCGCAGGAGCGCGCGCGGATCGGCAAGGGCGCCTCGAAGATGGCGCGCGAGCGGAGCTCGCCGCTCGCCGTGCAGCAGCGCATCGCCGACGCGTTCATCCACGCGCAGGAGCACGCCGCGGCGTGTCGGATCGGCGCGGCCGCCGAGGGCCCGCGTGTCCTCCAGTGGATGACGACGTTCGAGCACTTCCGCTCGTGGGCGGCGCTCAACGCGGGCCTGTACCTCGTCGGCCACCTGCGTCCGGCCGAGGACCACTCGAAGACGAAGGCCGAGCTCCACCCGCAGATCGCGACCTGATCGCGCGCGGCCCGTGAGGCCGCGGCGTCAGCGTCGATCGTCGGGGAGCGGCAGCGGGCGCGCGGACGGCGCGGTCCGTGGTGGGCTCGCGCGCCTGCCCGCGCCGGGCGCCGCCGTCGCGCGGGTCGGCGCGGCGGTCGTGGGCGTCGCGCTCGCCGGCGCGGACTCGGTGGCGGATGTCGACGTCGCCGCCGGAGCCGAGGAGCCGATCACGATGGGAACGGCGATCGGCGTCGGCGGAGGCGCGGCGGTCGTCGCGGCGGTCGCGCCGTCGTGAGCGAGGGCGTGCGGCGGTGCTCGTCGCGTCAAGGCGATGCCGGTCGCGATTGCGCCGACGAGCATGAGGAGCCCGAACCCGGCGACGGCCGCCGTGAGACCGCCGCCCGCCGGTGAAGGCGGAGGCAGCGAGCCGCCGGCGAAGTTGCCGAGCGTCGTCGGGTGACCCGGCGCGCCCGGAGCGTGGACCGGGGGCGGGGGCGCCGGCGCTTCCGCGCGTGCTGGAGCCAGCGCGGGGTGCGGTCCCTCGGTCTGCGTCCAGGTCTCGCGCCCGACGCTTCGAGCCGATCCGTCCGCGAGCATCGACGCGTCGAGGACGTTCTCGGGGGCCTCGCGCGATGCGGGCGCGCGCAACGCGGAGGCCTCGCGCGACGCCGGCTCGCGCGACGCCGCCACGTCGCGCGATGCGTGGGCGTCGCGCGACGCGGGCGCCTCGCGCGACGCGGGCGCCTCGCGCGACGCGGGCGGCCGCGCGTCTCGCGCGTCCCGCGTGAAGCGGAGCGTCTCGAGCGCCGCGCGTCCGAGCGGCGACGCGTGGCTCGCGATCGCCTCCGCGAAGTCCGCGATCGTCGGCGTCCGCGCCGAGCGCTGCTTCGCGAGCGCCGAGGTCACGGCGCGCGCGAGCTCTTCGGGGACGTCGCTCCGGATCTGGTCGAGCGGCGCGGGCGTGTCGTTCATGATCGCGAGGTGAACGTTCGCGAGCGTGGCGCCACGGAACGGCGGCGCGCCCGCGAGGAGCTCGTGGAGCGCGACCGCGAGCGACCACACGTCCGTGCGCGGATCGACGTTGCCCGTCGAGGCGAGCTGCTCGGGCGACATGTAGCGCGGCGAGCCGAACACCGCGGCGGCCTGCGTGACGCCCGTAGCCTCGGAGTCGTCGCAGAGCTTCGAGATGCCGAAGTCGAGCAGCTTGAGGCACGGCTCGCCGTTGCGCCGGCGCGTCACGAACATGTTCGACGGCTTGAGGTCGCGATGGACGACGCCCGCGTCGTGCGCCTCGGCCAGCGCCTCGCACGCCTGGAGCGCGAGATCGACGACCGCCTCGACGGGGAGCGGGCCCTCGCGCTTGAGGCGCGCGTGGAGGTCCTCGCCGGTGAGCAGCTCCATCACGAGGAACGGTGTGCCGTCGTCGAGGCGCCCGACGTCGCGGACGCGCGCGACGTGCTCGCTCTCGAGCCGCGCCGCGATCTTCCCCTCGCGGAGGAACCGCTGCACGCTCACGCGATCGCGCGCGGTCTCCGGCCTGAGCACCTTGATCGCGACGCGATCGTCGAGCTCGAGGTGCGTCGCCGCGACGACGACCCCCATCCCGCCCGCGCCGAGCACACGCTCCACGCGGTACTTGCCCGCGATGACCGTGTTGACGAGCGACTCCCCGAGCATCGGCGCGAGGCTACCACTCGCTCGCCGGACCGACACGCGCGCCCGTCGAGAGAGACGCGCTTGTTCCTGTCACCTCCCGCGTGACACCGGTCGGGCTCTGGGGCCGCGCCGTGTCACCTCCGAGGAGACGCCGGAGCCGCGAGGTGTCGTCTCGCGCGTGACGCCGGGATATCCTGAAGGCGATGGCGCGCGAGCTCGACGACGAGCGTCCGGAGTCGACCCAGACCGGGCTCGGCCATCCGACGGTGCGACGCGAGCCGGCGATCGTCGCCACCGTCACCGTCACCGACGGCGGCGGCGTCCGCGCCGTGGTCGTCGACGAGGTGCTCGTCGTCGGCGCGTCGAACGAGGTCGCGCTCGTGCTTCGCGATCCGAAGGTGTCGCGGCTCCACGCCGAGCTCGCGTCGCGCGCGGACGGCCTCTGGGTCACCGACCTCGGCAGCAAGAACGGCACGTGGCTCGAGGGGATCCGCGTGGGCTCGGCGCTCGTCCCGAACGGCGGGACGATCCGTCTCGGCGACGCCACGCTCGTCGTCGGCTACCGAAAGGGCGAGCGGCAGCGCGAGCTCTGGGCGCATCCGAGGTTTCACCGCTTGCGAGGCGGCTCGGACCCGATGCGCGCCCTCTACGCGCGGCTCGCGCGCTGCGCCGCGAGCGAGGCGACCGTGCTCGTCCGCGGCGAGACCGGAACGGGCAAGGAGCTCGTCGCCGAGGCGCTCCACGACGCGTCGCCGCGCGCCGGGATGCCGTTCGTGGTGGTCGACTGCGCGGCGATGCCGGCGAACCTGCTCGAGGCCGAGCTCTTCGGCGTCAAGCGAGGCGCGTTCACCGGCGCCGATCGCGATCGGCCGGGCGCCGTCGAGGCGGCCGAGGGCGGGACGCTGTTCCTCGACGAGATCGGTGAGCTGCCGATCGAGCTCCAGCCGAAGCTGCTGCGCTTGCTCGAGACGCGCACCTTCCGGCGGCTCGGCGAGTCGCAGCATCGCAAGGCGGACGTCCGGATCGTCTGCGCGACGCACCGCGATCTCCGGCGCGCCGCGACCGAGGGCACGTTCCGCGAGGACCTCTACTTCCGGGTCGCCGTGCTCGTGGCCGACGTCCCGCCGCTCCGCGAGCGTCTGGACGATCTGTCTTCGCTCGTCGCGCACTTCGCCGAGAGCAGGCTCGCTCCGGCGGACCTCGACGAGCTCCTCCGCCGCGCGCGCGTCCGGCCGTGGCCCGGCAACGTGCGCGAGCTGCGGAACTTCGTCGAGCGCGCGGTGGCGCTCGGGTTGACGGGCGCTTCCACCCAGCGGTCCGCAGGCGATCCGTCCGCGACGCCCGCGACGTTCGCCTTCGACGTCCCGGACGATCGCCCGCTCGCGGAGGTGCGCCAGCGCGCGGGCGATCACGTCGAGCGTGAGTACGTCCGCAAGGTGCTCGCGCGCTTCGACGGCAACGTGACGCGCGCCGCCGAGCACGCCGGGATCGCCCGCCAGCACCTCCATCGCCTGATGAAGCGGAGCCAGGGCTGATCGTCGCGCGCCCGGCGCGCTCGCGGCCCGGCGCGCTAGCGGCACGGCGCTTGCTGCTCGTCCGCGGCAGTGAGCCCGACTCGGAACCTGCTCGTGAATCGTTCCTCGTGGGCGCGCATCGCCGGCGCCCGCCGTCGCGCCGTCGCGGCGGTGGTCGCGTCGGCCCTCCTCGGCGCGGCGTGCGGAGCCGGCGCTCCCGGCGAGGCGCTGCCCCCCGAGGATCCGCCGTACGTGCCGCCGCCGGAGTCGTGCGTCGCGCCGTCCGTCGACGAGCCGACGCGCTTCGCGCCGTGCTCCACCGGCAGCGGCGTCTTCGGGACCTGGACGCTCGACGACCTCGGCCTCCCCGCCTACGACTACGGCCTCGATCAGAACGCGGACGAGCGCGCTTCGTATCCACGCACGGACGGGGTCGAGACGCGCGCGCACTGGGCGGCCTTCGGCAACGATCGCGTCAACGGCCTCGTGAGCAACGACGGGTTCGTCGAGCTCGTCACGCAGGATCGCGGCGTCAGCTACCTCGCCAAGGTCGGGGTGAGCGAGCGCGCTCTCGGCGGCGGCTTCGGCTGGGTCGACGACGGTGAGCGCGTCTGGTGCACCGCGTACAAGCTCCGCCCGCGCGGATCGGTCACGCGCCGTCGCTTCGGCATGGGGTACGCCGAGGCCGAGACGAGCCACCGCGACGTCCGCGTCCTCCGCCGCACCTTCGCGCCGGCGGGCGACGCGCCGGTGCTGCTCGACGAGGTCGTCATCGAGAACCTGTCGAGCGCGCGGAAGACCGTCGCGCACTACGAGTACTGGGACGTCGCTCGCCGGCCGATCGAGATCAACTGGCTCGTCTCCGGCCAGCTCCCGCAGGCCGTCGAGCGCGCCGCGATGGAGCGCGACGCGCGCAACGAGCTCTTCACCGAGCGGGCCACGTGGTCGCCCGAGGAGCGCCTCCTCGCGGTGCGCCGCCGCTGGATCGGGCCACCGCGCCCTCCGCGCGGCGAGCCCGACGAGGTCGATCGCTACCCCGGCGATCCGTTCCTCGCCCAGGTGATCGGCGAGACCGCCCGCGTCTTCACCGACGAGGAGACGTTCTTCGGCGCGGGTGGGCCCGAGGCGCCGGACGCCGTCGTCGGGCGGCGCGACTCGGAGGTCTCGACGATCGAGCGCTCCGCCGTCGGTCAGCCGCTGGCGTTCGTGATGCGGAGCGACCTCGAGCTCGCGCCCGGAGAGAAGAGGACGCTCCGCTTCGCGTACGGCTACACGGCCGAAGGCGAGGCGATCGCCATCGATCCCGCCTGGCGCGATCCCGCGCGTGACCTCCGGAGAGAGCAAGCCGACGCCCTCCGGTCGAAGCTGCTCTACTTCGCCACCGAGCGCGAGCCGTTCCTCCACCGCGAGCTCGCCTGGCATGCGTCGCAGGTGGAGGTGAGCACCGGCTACCGCGAGTACTGGGACAGCCACGTCGTCCCGCAGGGGTCCGCGTACCTCTATCTCCACGGCGCCGACGGCGCGCTCCGTGACACGGCGCTCTTCGCGATGCCGCTCGTCTACACGCACCCCGAGCGCGCGCGAGAGCAGCTCCGCCTCGCGATGGGGCTCGCGCACGCGGAGGACTCCCGCTTCTCGTACGCGTTCCAGGGGCACGGCAGGCTCGACGACGGCCTCGGGATCCACTCGTCGCCGAGCGATCTCGATCTGTTCTTCCTCCTCGCGATGATCGAGTACCTCGGCGCGACCGGCGACGTCGCCTTCCTGGACGAGCGCGTCTCCTACTGGCCGCGGCGCGCCGAGAACGAGGCGACCGTCCTCGCGCACGTGACGCGCGCGGTGCGTCATCTCTTCGACGCGGTCGGCACCGGCGAGCACGGGCTCGTGCGCCTGCACTCCGGCGACTGGTCCGACGGCATCGTCTTCCGCGCGCCCGATCGCGCGCTCGCGAAGGCGAAGGGCGAGAGCGTTCCGAACACGCAGATGGCGCTCCACGTCCTGCCGCTCGTCGCCGATCTCGTCGAGCCCGGCGCGCCGGAGCTCGCCGACGAGATCCGCGGTCGGCTCCCGGCGCTCGCGAGCGCCGCGCGCGCGGCCGTCGTCTCCGGCTACTTCGGGCGCGCGTACTTCGGCGACGGCAAGCTCGTCGGCGCGGACGCGATCGACCTCGAGGCCCAGGTCTGGGGGCTGGTCGCGCCGATCCTCTCGCCGGGCGAGCGCGCTGCGCTGTCGACGCGGGTGCGCGACGAGCTCGATCTGCCGTCGCCGATCGGCGCGCCCCTCACGCGCGGCGCCGAGGTCTGGCCGGCGATCAGCCACCTTCTCACCTGGGGCTACACGCGCGACGACGACGAGCGCGCGTTCGCTCACTTCGCGAGGAACTCGCTCGCCGCCCGCGCGCGCGCGTTCCCGGAGGCGTGGCACGGCATCTGGAGCGGACCGGACGGCGTCTCCTCGACGACCGGGCGAACGTGGGCGAGCCCGGTGACGCCGATGACGGACTTCCCGACGATGAACAACAACGTCCACGCGATGCCGCTGCTCGCCGCCGCGCGCCTGGCGGGGATCGAGCCGGTCGCCGACGGCGTCCGCGTCGAGCCGCACGTCCCCGACGCTCGCTATGCGTTCGTCACGCGGCTCTTCGAGATCGGGCGCGACGGCGGAGTCGTCCGCGGTCGGTGGCGGCCCGCGCCGGGGGTGACGCGGCGCCTCGTCCTCCGGCCCCCTCGCGGCGAGGCCATCGCCGCCGTCACGGTCGACGGCGCCGACGTCCCGGTCACCGCGCCCGACGAGGTCTCGGTGTCCGTCGTCGCGAAGGGCCCCGACGGCCTCGGGTTCGAGATGCGACTTCGATAAGTCGCCGGACGTGCGCGACGCGGCGCTCCGCTCTGGGTGCGCGCATGTGCGTTGGTATCGCGTGCTTGCATTCGCCCTCGGCGGGGGTGATCATTTCGTTCATGGGGAGCTTCACACCTCCCCCCGCGACGGCGCTTGCGCCTGGGGATCGGCTCGATCGGTACGAGCTGCTCTGCGTGCTCGCGCAGGGGGGCATGGGAACGGTCTGGCTCGCGCGCCTGACCGGCAAGCACGGCTTCGAGCGCCTCGTCGCGCTGAAGACGATCCTCCCGACGTACGGCAACGATCGCCAGTTCAGCGACATGTTCCTGGACGAGGCGCGGATCGCCGCGCAGATCGACCACGAGAACGTCGCGCGGATCCTCGAGATCGGCGAGGACCGCGGGGCGCTCTACCACGCGATGGAGCTCATCGACGGCGAGTCGCTCCGGAAGCTCTATCGCGACATCCGCGCCGTGGGCGCCCCGTTCCCGCTGGCCGTCGCCTTGCGCATCGCGGCGGACGTGTGCGCCGGCCTCCACGCGGTCCACGAGCTCCGCGGGCCCGACGGGGTGTCGCTCGACGTCGTACACCGCGACGTCTCTCCGCAGAACATCCTGCTCAACGTCCGCGGCACCATCAAGCTGATCGACTTCGGCGTTGCGAAGGCGCGCGAGCGCCGGACCGAGGACACCACCGCCGGCACGCTGAAGGGCAAGATCGAGTACATGGCGCCCGAGCAGGCGCGAGGCGACCGCATCGATCGGCGCGCGGACGTCTACGCGGTCGGCGCGGTGCTCTACGAGCTGCTCTCCGGTGAGCCCGTCCGCTCCACCGAAGAAGGACGGCAGCTGCTCGCGCTCCACGAGCTGATGACCGGGGCGCCGTACGAGCCGCTTCACCACTCTGTGCCGTTGCCGGTGAGGTCGCTCGTCGATCGCGCGCTCTCCCGCGACCCCGAGCTCCGCTACCGGACGACGGAGGACATGCGCCACGCCCTCGAGCAGGCGATGGTCACCATCGGTCACGTCGCGACGAGCGACGACGTCGCGAACGTGCTGACGCATTTTTCGCGCGAGCGCACGCAGCGGCGCAAGGACGCCATCGAGGCGGCGCTCCGCGTGGCCCAGTCGCTCGAGAAGGAGAAGTCGGCTCCCGGCGCGCCGAGCGTCTCGCGCGCGAGCGTGCACACGGTGGTCGCGCCGCTCCAGGTGCCGTCGTCGCCGCGTCCGGTGCAGGGGCAGTTGCTCGTCGGACCGAAAGGGACGCAGGTGATCGGCGTCACCGGGCCGGTCGTCGGAGAGGGGCCGGGCACCGGGCCGTCGATGCGCACGATGCAGGGCGCGTCGATGTCGGGGCTGCCGCCGCCGCCGCGCGCCGGGATGTCGGCGGCGAAGGTCTTCGGCGCGCTCCTCGTGCTCGGCCTCGTCGGCGTGCTCGGCGTGGTCGGGGGCGTCGTCGTCTCGCGCAACGGGATGGTGGCGGGCGTCGAGATCCCGGGTGTACCCGCGGCCTCGACGAGCACGGCGGCGCCGCCCGCCGTCGCCGACGACGCCGGCGCGTCGATCGCCGCTCCCCCGGTCGCGCTCGACCCGAGCGGCGGCGTGGTCCTCGGCGCCGGCGACGCCGGCGTCGCGACGGCGGCCGCGTCGTCCGCGTCGTCCGCCGCGCCTGCGTCGTCCGGGGCGCACGCGTCGCACGCGTCGTCCGCGTCGTCGGCGAAGGCCGGGAAGAAGACGGGGGGCAAGGCAGGCGCGCGTTCCAACGGATCGAAGCCCGAGGGCGACGAGTACGGCTTCTAGCTTCGCTGCGAGAGACCCTTCGAACCATGGCTCCTCGGAAGATCCGGTCGCTCGCGCTCGCAGCGATCTTCGCCGTCTCCGGCGTCGCCGAGGCTGCTCCGTCGGCCGCGGAGCGCGAGGCGGCGCGCCGCTTCATGGACGAAGGCAAGGCGCGCCTCAAGGCCAACGAGGCCGCGCGCGCGATCGAGTCGTTTCAGAAGGCGCACGAGATCATGCACGTGCCGACGACGGGGATCGCGCTCGCGCGGGCGCACCTCACGGCAGGACACCTCGTCGAGGCGCGCGACGTGGCGGTCGAGGTCGGCCGCATGCCGCACGACGCCGGCGATCCCGCGGTCTTCGACGCCGCGCGCAAGCAGGCGCGGGAGCTCGACGCGCAGCTGAAGGCGCGCATCCCCACCGTCCGCGTACGGATCAAGGGCGGAGCGCCGTCGCGCGTCGCCGTCGACGACGTGGAGATCGCCCTCGCGAGCCTCGGCGAGCCCGTCGCCGTGAACCCCGGCACGCGCGTCTTCTCCGCGAAGGGACCCGAGGGCGAGGCGAGGGGCGAGCTCGAGATCGCCGAGCGCGAAGCGAAGGAGATCGAGCTGACGCTCGCCGCGGCCGGCGGCGTCGCGAGGTCGCCGGCCGCGAAGGCGCCGGCGGACACGAGCGGCGCGCCGACGCGCAAGGTCGCCGGGTTCGGCAACGACGACGGCGATCTCCGACCCGCCGGCGAGCGAACGGCGCTGTCCGAGGTGCTCATGTACGGGGGCTTCGGCGTCGGCATCCTCGGCCTCGGCGTCGGCGGCGTCACCGGCGCGATGACGTTCTCGAGGGCGTCGGACGTCGACCCGCGGTGCGAGAACGACATCTGCGCGCCCGAGGCGAAGGGCGACCTCGACGCCGCCAACACGCTCGCGACCGTCTCGACGATCGCGTTCGCCGTCGGCGGCGCCGGCGTCGTCCTCGGCGTCGTCGGCTACCTGCTCCCGCGGCGCCCGGCGAGCGCCAAGCCGCGCGTCGGGCTCGCGTGGGACTGGACCGCTCGGCCGCGCGCCTCGGCGGCGCCGGGCGCGATCACGATCGGACCGGCCGGCTCGGGCATCGGAGGCACGTTCTAGATGAGGCGCTCGAGCGCGGGTCGGTTCGTGAGCCGTGGGATCAGCGTCGGCTCTGTCGCGATGGTCGTGGCGTGCGGCGCGCTCGTCGGCATCGACGGCTACACGATCGGCGAGTGCAAGGGGGGCGTCTGCGTTCCCGACGCGGGCGAGTCCGACGCGCTGGCCGAGGACGATTCCGGCGCGATCGCGCCCGACGACAGCGGCGTCGCGTGTCCCGGAAAGCCTCTGCCGCCCGCGATTCGAATCGGGTCTCCGGGCAACACCTTCTGCATCGACACGACCGAGGTCTCGAACGCCGCCTACGACGCCTTCCTCGCCGCGAAGGTCGACCCGAAGGGGCAGCCCCCGGAGTGCGCGTGGAACGCGAGCTTCGATCGCGACCGGCCCGAGGAGGACGACGGCGGGGTGCCCGAAAAGCCGGTCGTCGGCGTCGACTGGTGCGACGCGCGCGCCTACTGCGCGTGGGCCGGCAAGTACCTCTGCGGCAAGGTCGAGGACGGCAAGAAGACCGGGCCCGTCACGCTCGAAGGGCTGTCGGACTACACGTCGCACCAGTGGATGCTCGCGTGCTCCGCCGAGGCGCGCCTACGCTATCCCTACGGCGGGCTCTACGATCCCGCCAAGTGCAACCTCGTCGACTACGACGCCGGGCGCGCGCTGCCGGTCGGCACGGTGCCGGGCTGCGTCGGCGGCTATCAGGGGATCCACGACCTCGTCGGCAACGTGTGGGAGTGGTTCGACGGCCCGTGCTCGGCGGACGGCGCCCTCGAGGTCGACGGCGGCGACGGGGGCCCCGCGAGTGACGGCTGCCTCCTCAAGGGCGGCTCGTTCCTCGACAACGGCGCCCCGTTCGACTGCCGGCTGGAGGCGACGAACATTCGCCGGGACCTCCGCCAGTACAACGTCGGCTTCCGCTGCTGCTCCGACTGACGCGCGCCGTACGAGAGGCGCGTCGGCGACCGGTCCGTGCGGCGCGATCAGACGAGCGCGCGGAACTCGAGCGGATCGGCGACGTTCTTCACGACCGCGCTCTTCGGCTCGCCGAACTCGAACCCGTGGTCCGCGGGCAGCGCCTCGATGGCGCCGGCCATGACGAGGATCTCGTCCTTGCCGGCGCAGCCTTGCAGGCGCGCGGTGTTGTTCATGCCGCTCGAGAAGCCGGTGAAGTTGCTGTTCGGTCCGAACTGCCCGACGAAGAGCGGCGCGAGGTTCACGCCGGTGGAGACCGCGATTCCGCCTTCGCGCAGGACCTCGAACGCGACCCGCTGCGGCAGCGCGTTGGTCATCGCGCGGATCGCCTTGGCGCACCGGAGCGCCCGAGCGAGGCGCTCGCCGGGAGCGTCGTCGTAGAACGGCGGCCCGAAGAGCGCGATCACGCAGTCGCCGACCATCTTGTCGAAGACGCCGCCGTGCTCCCAGACGAGCTCGACGGCGTCGCGGCTCCACGTCTCGACGAGCTCCGCGACCTTCGCCGGCGTCTTGAGGACCGTCTCGGAGATGCGCGTGAAGCCGGCGATGTCGACGTAGAGGATGGCGACCGTCTCCTCGCGGGGCGCGAGGAAGCGCCGCTCGTACTCGTCGTTCTGGAGGAGCCGCGCGACGTCGTCGGGGCGGAACGAGTAGGCGAGGGAGCGCCACTCCTTGTGGAAGTCGACGACGCGCTGCCGGATGAACCCGGCGAACGCCGAGAGCAGCTCGCGGTCGTACGTGTTGAACACGCCGTGCTTGGACGTGACGACGACCTTGCCGACGACGACGCTCTTGGTGATGCCGTTGATCAGCACCTCTTCCTGCGCCGCGGTGACGCCGAGCTCGTCGAGGAGCTTCGTGCTCTCGCCGGCGAGGTACTCGCGGCCGAGGACGCGCAGCGGCGTGTGGGTCTGCTGCTCGCCGGCGAGCGTGTCGACCGCGAGCCGGTCGCCGTCGAACATCTGGACGTGGAGCGTCGTCGCGGCGTTCTCCTCCGCGACGTAGACGATGACCATGCGCTCCATCGGGATGGCTTCCGTCAGGATGCTGACCGCCTGCTTGACGCCCTCGCCGAGCACGCGGTGCCGGAGCGCGTTGCCGAGGCGCATCATCACGAGGTGCTTCTCGCGCATCGCGCGGATGCTGAAGAGGTAGTTGTCGAGGACCTCGCAGACGGCGTTCAGCGCCTCCGAGAGGCGCGGGGCGTCGCTCCCGGCCGGCGCGATGAGGCCGGCGCGCCCGAACCAGGCGCCCGCGACGTCGAGGTGCTGCGCGACGACGACGGCGGACGGCCCGTCGAGGAGCACGCGCTCGCGCGCCTCCTCGCTCGTGCGCGCGAAGACGTCGGCCTTGTCCGGGATCGGCAGCGGCTTGCCGGCGTCGCCGCTCCACGCGAAGAGGCGGAGCGCGAGGTCCTCGCCGTAGGTCTCGACGAAGGCGCCGGTCACGCCGAGTCGGGCTCCGACGCGCGGGAGCAGCGCGCCGAGCACCTCGCTCACGCTCCAGCGGTGGACGAGGCCCTCCTCGATGAGGTCGTCGACCATGTTGCGGAGCTCGAAGAGCTCGCGGAGCGACGTGTCGGGGATCGGTTCGCCCTCTGCCATGGCTCGCCATTGTGCCACATCCGCGGTGCGCGAGAGCGGCGGACGGCGGGCCTCGGCGGGGCGGCCGCCGCGGCGAATCGGCCCTCCCGCGGCGCGGCGCGCGCCGCAGGCCGTTCGCCGGGCCTTGCCCCTGCCGGCGGCCCGGCATAAGAGGTCGGACCATGCGAAGCGAGTGGGTCTCGAAGCGAAGCGGCGCGACGGTCACGCAGATGCACTACGCGCGTCAGGGCGTGATCACGGAGGAAATGCAGTACGTCGCCAAGCGCGAGAAGGTCGAGCCCGAGCTCGTACGCAGCGAGGTCGCGCGCGGCCGGATGATCATCCCGGCGAACGTGAACCACACGAACCTCGAGCCGATGGGCATCGGCATCGCGCTCTCGTGCAAGGTGAACGCGAACATCGGCTCGAGCGCCGTCACGAGCGACGTCGAGAAGGAGCTCAGGAAGCTCAGCATCTCGCTGAAGCACGGCGCCGACACCGTGATGGACCTCTCCACCGGTGGCGACATCGACGGCATCCGCCGCGCGATCATCGCGAGCTCCCCGGTGCCGATCGGCACGGTGCCGATTTACCAGGCCCTCCAGAACGTGAAGAGCGTCAGCAAGCTGACCGCCGCCGACATGATCGACATGCTCGAGCACCAGGCGAAGCAGGGCGTCGACTACTTCACCATCCACGCCGGCGTGCTCGTCGAGTACCTGCCGCTCGTGAAGGACCGCATCACGGGCATCGTCTCGCGCGGCGGCTCGATCATGGCGCAGTGGATGATCGAGAACCACAAGCAGAACCCGTTTTATACGCACTGGGACAAGGTCCTCGAGATCTGCGCCAAGTACGACGTCTCGATCAGCGCCGGTGACGGCCTCCGCCCCGGCTGCCTCGCGGACGCGAGCGACAAGGCGCAGTTCGCGGAGCTCGCGACGCTGGGCGAGCTCACGAAGCGCGCCTGGGAGAAGGACGTCCAGGTCATGATCGAGGGACCCGGTCACGTCCCGTTCGATCAGATCGAGATGAACGTGAAGAAGGAGATCGAGCTCTGCCACGAGGCGCCGTTCTACGTCCTCGGGCCGCTCGTCACCGACATCGCGCCCGGCTACGACCACATCACGAGCGCCATCGGCGCGACGATGGCCGGCACCGCCGGCGCCGCGATGCTCTGCTACGTCACGCCGAAGGAGCACCTCGGCCTGCCGGACGAGGCGGACGTGAAGGCGGGGCTCATCGCCTACAAGATCGCCGCGCATGCCGCCGACGTCGCCCGTCACCGCCCCGGCGCACGCGATCGCGACGACGCGCTCAGCCGCGCGCGCTATGCGTTCGACTGGAAGGAGCAGTTCCGCCTCTCGATCGATCCGGAGATCGCCCAGGAGATGCACGACGAGACGCTCCCGGACGAGTACTTCAAGACCGCCGAGTTCTGCTCGATGTGCGGGCCGAAGTTCTGCAGCATGCACATCAACCGCGCCGTCGAGGACTTCAACAAGAAGGTCGAGGAAGACAAGAAGGCGGGCAAGCGCACGCTCGACGTCTTCACCGGCTGAGGCTCGAGCGTTCGCGAAGCGAAGGCCGCATGTCACTGGGCCCGAACAAACGCGTGTCGCCGAGCTCGCTCGACAGGCTTCGCGGACTCGATCCGCGAAGCCTCGCGCCGCGCGCACGCCTTCGGCTCGCGCTCGCGGGGGGCGCCGCCGTCGTCGCCGTGGCGCTCTTCGCGACGTGCGGCGGCTGCGGCAAGCGGCTGCCCGCCAGCGGCGCCGCGACCGCCGCGAAGCACGCCGGCGGGGACGCCGCGGCGCCGGCGCCTACGGCGCGCGAGGACGCCGCGGACCTCCGCGATCCCCAGATGTGGGAGAGCGCGAAGGAGGGCGAGCTCGAAGACCTCGCGACCCTCGCGGCGCACGAGGGCGCGATCGGCCTCGTCGAGGCGACGACGGATCCGGCGCTCCGTCCGACGGCGATCCGCGCGATGGCCTACGCGCGCGGCTGGGCGCAGCTGCCGTACCTCGCGAAGGCGGCGGGCGGCAAGAACGACGACGAGGCGCGCCTGGCGCTCGAGTCGACCGTCGAGCTCGCGGCGCGCCCGCGCCGCGCCGAGGATCCCGAGGACGCCGATGAGCTCCGCGAGGGCTGCGAGGGGCTCGTCGGCCTCGCGCGCGATGCTTCGCGGCCGCGCCCGCGCAGGGTCCTCGCGATCCGTGCGCTCCGGATGATGCCGTGCCCGCCGTTCGAGGGCGGCGAGGGGCTGCCGTCCGACGTCGACGCGAAGTGAATCCGCGGCCGCGCGCTCCGGAGGACGAGGTACGTCGAGGTCGGCGTGACCGCGCGCGGCGGGCCTGCCGGCGCACCTCCGAGACGGTCGGGATGGGCGGGCGGCGTCCCACTGCGGAGGGGCGGACCGCCTGAAAACAGGTATCGTGGTCGTCGATGGTCGACTCCGCCGCCCCCTCGTCGAACGTGTACGCGAGCGAAGCGTACTTCAACCAGCTTCTCGCGAAGGCGGTCGCCGCGAAGGCGAGCGACATCCACCTGAAGGTCGGCATCCCGCCGGCTGCACGTGTCCGCGGCGAGCTCGTGTTCTTCCGCACCGAGCCGCTCCGCAAGGAGGACACCGACAGCATCGCGCGCCTCGTCATCCGCGACGCCCGCGCGCGCGGCGAGGTGGGCACGCTCCGCGAGTACGACTGCGCCTACGCCGCGGAGGGCGTGGGCCGCTTCCGCGTCAACGTCTACCGCCAGCGGGGCACGCTCGGGATCGTCATGCGGTCGATCCCCACGAAGATCCCGATGCTCGAGGACCTCGGCTGTCCGTCCCCCTGCGCCTACCTCGCCGAGCGCGAGCGTGGCCTCGTGCTCGTCGTCGGCGCGGCCGGCAACGGCAAGAGCTCGACGCTCGCCGCGATGATCGGCCATTTGAACCGCACGCAGCCGCTCCACATCGTCACGATCGAAGACCCGATCGAGTTCCTCCACGAGGACGACAAGTCGAGCGTCAGCCAGCGCGAGGTCGGCATCGACACGGGGACCTTCGCCGACGCCCTCCGCGCCGCGCTCCGCCAGGACCCGGACGTGATCCTCGTCGGCGAGATCCGCGACGAGCTCACGCTCGACATCGCGCTCAAGGCCGCGGAGACCGGGCACCTCGTGCTCTCGACGCTCCACACGCCGGACGTCGCCCGCACCGTCGGCCGCATGCTCGCGCTCGCGCCGCGCAACCAGCCCGGCGCGAGCGACGAGCTCCGCGAGCGCATCGGCGACGCGCTCCAGGGCATCATCGCGCAGCGCCTCCTCCCGAAGAAGGACGGCAGCGGCCTCGTGCTCGCCGCGGAGGTCCTCGTCGCGACCGGCACGGTGCGCGAGTCGATCAAGCGCCCCGAGGGGAACCCGTCGCTGAAGGAGTTGATGGAGAAGGGGACGCACCCGTACTCGATGCAGACCTTCGAGATGCACCTGAAGCAGCTCTTGATGCAGGGGATGCTCGAGAAGGACATCGCGCGGGCGGCCGCCGGCTTCTGATCGCGGGTCCCGTCGCCGCGAGGCGAGGGGCGGGGGAGACTTCTCGGGGACGGCGGAGGGAAGTATCCTCTCCGGCCGTGCTCGACTTGGCGCCGCGCTCTTCGAGACACGCGCTCGCCCTGCTCGTGGCGTTCGCGTCGGCCGTCGCGCTCTTGGTCTCCGAGCACGGCTCGGCGGCGGCAGGGCCGTCGCCGGCGACGTCAGGCTCGCCCGCGGATCTCCTCACGCTCGCGCGCGGGCCAGCCGCCGCGTCGCCCGAGACGATCGGCGCCTGCGCGCCCGCCGAGCGCGAGAAGGGCGTGGCGCGCTTCGGCTTCGCGCACTTCGGCGATCTCCACGCGCGCTACGGCGAGCTCCTCGGCGGCCACTCCCGCTACGGGTACATCGCGGGCTTCTTGAAGCAGCTCAAGGAGGCTCGGCCCACGCTCGTCCTCGACGCCGGTGGCGACTACGAGCGAGGCTCCCTCGCGGAGGTCCGCTCGTCGGGCGAGGCGACGCGGCAGCTGGTGCAGGCGCTCCCGATCGACGCCCGGACGATCGGCCGGAGCGACTTCGCGTACGGAGAGACGGCGGTGCTTCGCGACGCGCGCCTCAGCCGGCACCCGGTCCTCGCGGCGAACGTGATGCACGCCGATCTGCCGGCGTCGGCCCAGCCGTTTCGTCCGTACGCCCGCTTCGACGTCGGCTGCGCCAAGGTGGGCGTGATCGGGCTCGTGACACAGGGCGCCGGCGCCGACGGTCGACCGACCAAGGCGCCCTACGACGGCGTCTTCGTTCACGACGATCGCTACCCCGCGATCCTCGAGCGTGAGGCGAAGGCGCATCGCGCGGAGGTCGACGTCCTCGTCGCGCTCACGCACCTCGGACAGGCCGAAGACCTCGCGCTCGCGCGCGGCGGCGGCAAGCTCGTCGACCTCGTCGTCGGCGCGGGGTCGGACGACCGCCTCGCGGCTCCGGTCGTGGTTCGCCACCCGGACGGCACGAAGACGTGGGTGATGCAGGTCGGCCCGTTCGGGCAGGCGCTCGGCCGCGGCGAAGTCGTCGTCAAGCTCGGCGCGGCGCGGACGATCGCGATCGAGGGCTACGGCGTCGTCGACATCGACGAGGCGCTGCCTCACGCCTCCGAGGTCAGCGATCTCGCGCGCCGGATCGAGGACGCGGTCGCGCCGGACGCGCACGCCTCGATCGGGCGGCTCTCCGCGCCGGTCGAGCGGAGGGCAGTCTCCGAGCTCGTCTGGCGCGCCGCGGCGGCGACGTGGCGCGTGGACGCGATGGTCGTCGGTCGCGATCTCGGCCAGGCCAAGCTCCCGAAGGGCGACGTCACGCTCCAGCGGCTCTACGACGCCGTGCTCGGCCAGCGGCAGCCCGCGGGCACGGCCGGCTCGTCTTCGATCTGGATCGCCGAGCTCGGCGGCGCGGAGATGAGCGCGATCGCGCGCGTCTTCCGGCCGGGCACGACCTACGACTGGTTCGGTCCGAGGAGCAAGTTCGACCCGACCCGTCGCTACCGCCTCGCGCTCGACAAGCGCGCGGCGACGAATCCGAAGGTCCTCTTCGGCCCCGAGTCGCGGAGCCTCCGGCCGGCGCTCGTCGGCGAGGCGATCGACGCGCTCGAGTCCTACGCGCGCGCACGCGCGGCGCGCGGGCAGTCGATCGACTGACGGTCAGGCGCGGCTCTGGCGCTCGACCCAGTCGATCGCCGCGTCGAGCTCGTCGGGCTTCGCGAACACGGGCCCGAAGGCCTCGGCTCGCGCGTCGAGCTCGTCTTTGTTCGTGCTCGTGAAGAACGCGATCGGCAGCGTCGCTTCGGCCGCGCGGAGCCGCGCGGCGACGTCGACGCCGAAGCCGTCGCCGAGATCGAAGTCGAGCAGCGCGCACGTGAGGGTGCTCGCGTCCACGGTCGACGCCGCGGCGACCGAGTCGTGCTCGACGACCTCGAGCCCGGCCGCGCGGACGCGCCGCGCGACGGTCACGCGAGCCACGGCAGAGTCGTCGGCGATGAGCACGCGGCGCGCCATGCCGCGAGGATAGACGTGATGGGCGCGCCGGGCCCGCACGAAACGCGCTCGAGCCCACCGTGGAGCGCGCCGCGCGGCTGCCCGCCACGGCCCGAGGGCGCGCGCATGAGCGATCGTTATCGGTGCAGGCGCGGCGCATCGGGCGCTCCGCTTTGGCGCTCCTCGCGGGAACAGGCGAGAATTTCGCGGTCATCGGGGCTGGCACCGCTCTTGAAGTACGGGCCCGCCATGAACATTCGATTCTGGGGTGTCCGAGGCAGCATCGCATCGCCGGGCCACGACACGGCGGCGGTCGGCGGAAACACGAGCTGCGTCGAGCTCGCTTGCGGCGATACCCGCATCGTCCTCGACGCCGGGACCGGGCTCCGCGCGCTCGGCAATCACCTCCTCGCGACGGGCGAGGCGCGCGGGCCGCTCGCGCTCACGCTCCTCCTCTCGCACTACCACTGGGACCACATCCAGGGCCTGCCGTTCTTCGTGCCCGTCTACATGAAGGACACGTCGCTCACGATCGTCGGCGGCCAGAACGGCGTCACGAGCGTGCGCGAGACGCTCGAGCGGCAGATGAGCGCGCCGGTCTTTCCCGTGCGTCTCGACGAGGTCGGCGCGCGCATCGCCACGCGCGAAGTGCGCCTCGGCGAAGTGTTCGACGTCGGCGAGGCGAAGGTGCGGGTCGCTCGCGGCAACCACCCCGGCGGCGTGGTCGCGTATCGCGTCGAGCACGAGGGCAAGAGCGTCGTCTACGCGACGGACACCGAGCACTACGCCTGCGTCGATCCGGCGCTCCGCGCGCTCGCGGAAGGCGCCGACGTCCTCATCTACGACTCGCAGTACACGCCCGACGAGTACAAGGGCAAGGTCGGCTGGGGACACTCGACCTACGTCGCGGGCGCCGAGCTGGCGCGCTCGGCGGGCGTCGGCACCTACGTGCTCTTTCATCACGACCCGATGCGGTCGGACGACGGCGTGGCCGAGGTCGAGGCGAAGGCGCGCGAGCTCTTCGGCTCGAGCGTCGCGGCCCGCGAGGGCATGGAGATGGATCTCCGGACGGGCAGGGCCGGGCGAGTCGCGGCGTGAACGACGGCCGCGCGGGGAGCTCGCGGACCTCCGGGCGCGTCGAGCCGCCCGGCGCGGGGGCCTCACGTCTCACGCTCGAGGGGGCGACAAAGCTCGCGGGCGTCGCTAACTTCGAGAGGCACGCGCTCCTCCCCGGCGAGCCGACGGCGTCCTCGGAGCCCGGAGACGTGCACGCCGCGATGGTCAACCGTCTCTCCTTGCTCGTCGATCTCTCCTCGCTCCTCACGCGGGAGGTCGACTTCGACGCGCTGCTCACGACCGCCTGCGAGCGCGTCGCCGAGGCTCTCTCCGCCGAGCGCGCGACCATCTGGCTCGTCGACGCGGAGAAGGGCGACCTCGTCTCGCGGGTCGCGATCCTCCCGGAGCTCCCGGCGCTGCGCCTGCCGCTCGGCCGCGGGATCGCGGGCTGGGTCGCGCGCACGGGCGAGGCGGTGCGGATCGCGGACGCGTCGAAGGACGAGCGCTTCGACCCTTCGGTGGACAGGACCACGGGCTACACGACGCGGTCGATCCTCGCGGTGCCGATCCGCGAGGAGGGAAGGGCGGTGCGCGGCGTGGTCCAGGTGCTGAACCGCGGCGGCGCGGGCGACGCGGCTCCGGTCGCGTTCGACGAGGAAGACGAGCGGTACCTCCTCGCGCTCGCCGGGCAGATCGCGCGGGCCTTGTCGCTGACGACGCTGCGGCCCGCCGACGAGGGTGGTCCCGGTCTCACGCTCCGCGGCCCGTTCAACCGGATCGTCGGCCGGAGCCCCGAGCTCCGCGCGGTGTACGAGCGCGTCACGCTCGCCGCGCAGACCGACGCGACGGTGCTGCTCCGCGGTGAGACGGGCACCGGCAAGGGCCTCTTCTCGCGCGCGATCCACGTCAACTCGGGCCGTCAGGCGGGCCCCTTTGTCACGGTCGACTGCACGACGCTGCCCATCCAGCTCGTCGAGAGCGAGCTCTTCGGGCACGAGCGCGGCGCCTTCACCGGCGCCGACCGGCGCGTGCCTGGGCGCGTCGAGCTCGCGCAGGGCGGCACGCTCTTCCTCGACGAGATCGGAGACCTCCCGCAGGACGTCCAGGGCAAGCTCCTCCGCTTCCTCCAGGACCGGACGTTCGAGCGCGTCGGCGGGCGCCAGACGATGACGGCGGACGTGCGGGTCGTCTGCGCGACCCACCAGGACCTCGAGCAGCGCGTCGCGGACGGACGGTTCCGCGAGGATCTCTACTATCGAGTGCGCGTCGTCGAGATCGAGATCCCGCCGCTCAGGACGCGCGGCGTGAGCGAGATGGATCAGCTCGCGATCCACTTCGCGGACATGTACGCGAAGCGCTACGGGCGGCCGGCGCCCGCCTTCGGCGCCGACGCGCTCGCCGTGATGCGGGCGCACTCGTGGCCGGGGAACGTCCGCGAGCTCGAGCACTGGGTGGAGAGCGCGATCGTCCTCGCCCCCGACGGGCGCATCGGCGCGGCGCACCTGCCGCGCGCGCGGAAGCCCGTCGCGACGGCCGGCGCGGGGAGCGCGCCCGCGGCGGCCGGCGTTCGCCCCTCCGAGGCCACGCTCGCGTCCGAGCCCGGCGCGGCGGCGGCGGTCCCGCTCGGCCTGACGCTCGACGAGGCGACGCTCCGCTACGTCGCCGCGACGGTCGACGCGTGCTCGGGCAACAAGGCCGAGGCCGCGCGCCGCCTCGGCGTGGGCCGCAACACGATCGGCCGGATCCTCAAGGGCGAGCGCGAGAGCGGCGAGCGCGAGAGCAGCCCCGGCTTCGGCGACGACGAGACCTGACGCGCGCCGACGGCTACTTCGGCGGCGGGGGCGGCGGGAGCTCGCCGACGCAAACGCCGACCTCGAGCAGGATGTAGAGCAGCGCCTTCTCCTGCGCGAGCAGCTGCGAGCCGTCGTCGCCCTCGCAGTGGTAGGTGCTGAAGAGGACGCGCCCGCACTTCTGCTCGAAGCTCACCGTCGCGGGGAGCTCGAGGTTGGCGTTGATCTTCGAGGTCATCCACACCTTCGGCGTGATCGTCGTCGGGTTGCCGTCCGGATCGACGCCCGGCTGCGGATCGACCTTCTGGATGCGCGTCCAGCTCGCCTTGAGCTCGAGGTTGGGGTGCCCGATCGTCGTCAGCCAGTCCGCGAGGCCGGGGTCCTTCGCCTCGCCGGGGTTGGTCTCCGCGCCGCCGCGGCAGCCGTGGCCTTGCTTGCTCGACGTGCCGGTCAGCGGCTGCATCGTGTTGTCGAACCAGGTGATCATGTTCGGCCACGTCTGGCGGATCGCCTCGTAGGCGAAGTCCGTGACGTAGAGCTTGCCGCCCGCGTCGACGTACGTCCCGAACGCCGTCTTCTCGGCCGCCTGCGGGACGCCGCAGACGTTGCCGCCCTCGCCCTCCGTGTAGCCGAGCGCCGCGCAGGGCATGAGGACGATGTGGTGCTTCGACAGCTCCGCGACGTCCTGCGTGAGCGCGCGCATGGTCTTGCCGGTCTTGATGCCCGGCGGCGGGCCGCCGATGTTGATCGGGCCGTCGCCGTATCGATAGAACTCGGTCACGCCGAGCTTCTTCAGCGATCGGTCGATGCGGTCGAAGCCGCCGACCGCCATCGCGATCTTCGGGATCGTGTCGCCGTTCGCGGCGTCGTTCGCCGGCGGGAGGCGCGTGACGTCGCCGGCGACGCTCTGATCGCCGGGCTGGACGTCGAGCTCGCGGACGCGACGAAACTGGCCCTTCTGCGTGACGATCCACTGCTTGCCCGTCTTGTAGACGGGGACGTCGAACGTGCCGTCGCTCTTCGAATACGCGTAGCCTTCGTACGGCGTGAGCGTCACGCAGGTGTCGCAGTGGACGCCGTCGGGGATCGCGGGCGGCGGCGTGCTCGTGAGGTAGACGAGGG
The DNA here is from genome assembly GCA_019637225.1 of Labilithrix sp. Lineage (GTDB taxonomy): Bacteria > Myxococcota_A > Polyangia > Polyangiales > Polyangiaceae > Labilithrix. The sequence continues at coordinate 48,270 of JAHBWC010000019.1, read as the reverse complement.
CGCCGCGGATCGGGACCGTCCCTTCGGGCGCCGTCACCTTGCCCGTCACCCAGCCGAGGCGGGGCGGCGTCACGTTCGCGTCGGCGGAGGCGTCGGACGACTGACCGAAGTCGCCGGGCCCGCCCGAGCCGCCGTCGCCGGACGACGCGCCGTTGGGATCGAAGCCCTCGCGGTCGGATCCGCAGGCGCCGGTGACGACGAGCGAGGCGAGGCCGATCGCGGCGAGGGCGGCGATCCGCGCGGGGGGGAGGCGAAGGTTCATGCGCGCGACTTTGTCGGAGGGCCCGCCCGGTCACAAGCCGGGCGATCGAACGGGCGTCTGAAATCGACGGCGCCGGCAAATGACGCGCCGCCTCCCGAGGCAGGGCCGCGAATCCCGCGGGTACGGCGCGCCGCCCCCTCGGGAGACCGGCCCACGCGCCGGCGTGGAGCTGGGTCGTCTTATCGGCTATGGTCCGCGCCCCATGCCGACGTTCAGCCGCGAAGAGGTCCGCGCTCTCTACGATCAGCCGCTCCTTCCGCTCCTCGACGAGGCGCGCCGGGTGCACCTCTCGCACCACCCCGACAACGAGGTCCAGCTCTGCACGCTCCTCAGCGTGAAGACCGGCGGCTGCCCCGAGGACTGCTCGTACTGCCCGCAGTCGAGCCACTACGAGACGGGCACGAACGCCGAGAAGATGCTCGACGTCCAGCACGTCATCGCGAGCGCGCGCCGCGCCAAGGAGCTCGGCTCGACGCGGTTCTGCATGGGCGCCGCGTGGCGCGAGGTGAAGGACGGCCCGGCGTTCGACCGCGTGGTCGAGATGGTCAAGGGCGTGAAGGACCTCGGCCTCGAGGCGTGCGTCACGCTCGGCATGCTCGACGAGAACCAGGCGAAGAAGCTCGCCGACGCGGGGCTCGACGCCTACAACCACAACCTCGACACGAGCCGCGAGCACTACCGCTCGATCATCAAGACGCGTACCTTCGACGACCGCCTCCGCACGCTCGACAACGTGCGCAAGGCCGGCATCACCGTCTGCTCCGGCGGCATCATCGGCATGGGCGAGACGGCGGACGATCGCTGCGAGATGCTCCGCACGCTCGCGAACCTCGAGCCGCAGCCCGAGAGCGTGCCGATCAACGCGCTCGTCCCGGTCGAGGGTACGCCGCTCGCCCTGCAGAAGCCGGTCGATCCGCTCGACCTCGTCCGGATGATCGCCGTCGCGCGCATCCTGATGCCGAAGTCGCGCGTCCGCCTCTCTGCGGGCCGCTCGTCGCTCAGCCGCGAGGCGCAGATGCTCTGCATGCTCGCGGGCGCCAACTCGATCTTCTACGGCGACAAGCTCTTGACGACGCCGAACCCGGACGAGGACGACGACCTCGCGCTCATCCGCGACGCGGGCCTCCAGGCGATGCCGCCGCGGACGTCGGCCGAGGCCGAGTGACGGACCGGTCGCCGCTCGAGCTCATCCGCTCGGCGGCGTTTTCGTCTCCGGTCCGCGCAGCCGTGACCGCCGTTCACTGACACCGCGCCGGATCGGCGAGGAGGCACTTGCCGCCGAGGCAGCGGGCGAACTCGTCGCAGACGAGGCCGTTGTTCGTCTGCTCCTGCCCGCAGGCGGCGCCGTCGGTGATCGGAGCGATGCAGGTCGGCGGGCCGGCGGCCGCGAGCTGACCGTTCGCGTCCTGCGTCACCTTCTGCACGCAGCGCCCGCGCTCGCAGCGGCGGGCGAGGTCGCACGTCTCGTCGACGCTCGCGTAAGAGACGGGCTTGCACGTCTTGTCGCAGGCGAGGCCGTCGGCGCACTCGTCGATCTGACCGCAGGCCTCACCCGCCTTCGGCCGCGCTCCGCACTTGCCCGCGGTGCAGACGAGGCCGACCTTGCAGTCGCGTGTCCCGTCGCACGTCGCGCCGACGTCGTCGTTCGGCACGCAGGTGCCGGTCGTCGCGTTCTCCTCCGGCGCCATGCAGTGGCTGTTCGCATCGCAGAGTGTGCTGCTGCCGCACGTCTCGCCGGTCTTGGCGACCTTCCAGGCCGTGCAGGTGCCCGACGAGGAGCCCTGCTTGATGTCGCAGCTCGCGACCTCGCTAGGGCCGAACGCGCAGTCGACCGGCGACTTGCAGGCGCTGCCGGCGGACGCGGGCTGGGCGCACGTCCCGCAGCCGCTCTCCTCGAGCTTGCAGTAGCGACTCTTGCACTGCGCGCGAACCGCGCACGCCGCGCCGTCGGCGAGCGTGCCCGGCGGCAGCTCGCACTCCGGGAGGTCCTCGTCGCACGCGGCCGTCTTGCGGCGCTCCGCGCACTTCGTCCGCGCTCCACGGAGGGCTCCGGCCCCGGGGGCGGCGAGCTCGCGCGCGCAGAGCGTCCGGAACCGCGCGACGGCGTGCGCCGACTCGTTCAGGATGCCGCCGCAGCGGTGCGTCCAGTCGATCTGCGCGCGGTAGAGCGTCTCGCACGACCGCTCATCGGCGGTGAGCGGAGCCTCGCCCGCGCTCGCCGGCGGATCGCTCTTCGAACCCGCGCCTTCCTTCTTTCCCTCGCCGTCGCTCCCGCACGCGCCGAGGACGAGCAGCGCGACCGAGACCAGAGACATGAGCTGGATGCGCGTCATGGACGGGAGCGGTCGCAAGGAGCGTGCTCGGCGCGGAGAGCGCGTCGCCAACGTGCGCGGCGCCCGCCGTCGATTCAGGCGATGCGACCGGCAGCAGGTCCGGCCCGAGCGCGGCGCCGTGGCGGCGGGAGTAGAGATAGAGGTCGAACGTTCGCGCCGTGCGTCCGCCGCGGAGGACCCGGACGCGGCTCTGCGAGACGCGGACGAGCGCGGGGAGCTGGTCGGCGCCGTCGCCAGGGAACCGATTGTCCGTGACGAAGAGGACGTTGTCGGCACGCCGCCACGTCTCGCGCGGAAGCCAGCGATCGAAGTCGTCGGAGATGGGCGTCGCGCAGCCGACGCGGACGCCCGCGAGCGCCGCGTGGACCTGCGCGCACACGGTCCAGTGCGGACCGACGACGACGACCTCGCGCCCCTCGGGATCGAACGGCGTCGCGGCGAGCGCCATCTGATCGCGAACGGCCGCGAGCGCGTCCGGCCAGCCGTAGAGCTCGCTCGCGATGTCCGTCTTCGGATCGACGTCGGCCGGGACGAGCTTGCCGGCCGCGGGCACGAGCACCCAGCCGTGTGCGAGCAGCGTGAACAGGCCCGCCACGCCGGCGCCGATCGACACGAGGCGCGTCGAGAGGAGCGCGCTCGTCGTGCGCCGCGCTGCGTGGATCGGGAGCGCGAGGAGCGGCGGCGCGAGCCAGTGAGGCTCGGCGACCCGGCTCCAGAGGCAGAGGACGGTGAGCGGGACGAGGGGCACGGCGAAGGTGAAGAAGAGGACGCGCGAGGCCACGTCGTCGTTCCGCCGGCGGACGAGGTCGCGCGCCACCACGAGCGCGAGCCACGCGACGACGGGCGACAGGTAGACGAGCTGACCGCCGGCGAGCGCGCCGAGGTTCTGAAGCGCGAGCCCCGCGTTCTCTTGAGTGTCGACGAAGCGATGCCGCAGCATCGGCCAGCCGAGCCGCGCCTCGTAGAGCGCGAACGGGAACACGACGACGAGCCCCGCGGCGAGCCCGGCCCACGGCCAGATCGAGCGCGCCGCGGCGCGCCCGGCTCCGCTCGACCGCGCGATCTGGACGTACGCCGTCGCGAGCGCCGCGACGAGCAGGAGCCCGGAGACCTTCGCCGACGCGGCGACGCCCGCGAGGAGCCCGGCTCCGAGGAGCGCTCCGGCCGCGCCGATCGAGGGCGCGCCCGGCGCCGACGCCGCGTCGTCGCCGCCGCGATCGTCGCGCGGCAAGAGCCCCACGACGGCGAGGCCGATCGCGCCGAGCCACAGCGGCGCGAGGAGCAGATCGGGCGTCAGCGCGAAGAGGCCGACTGCGATCTCGGGGACGACGGCGACCACCAGGCCCGCGGCCGCGGCGCGGCGCTTCTCGGCGCCCGCGGCCCGCGCGACCGCGACGACGAGCCAAGGCACGAGCGTCGCGACGATCGCCGTGACGACGTGTGTCCGCGCCGGCGTCGGCGCCGCGCCTTCGCCGATCGCGCGCGCGACGAGGCCGACGAGCCCCGGGTGATCGAGGTACGCCGGCTGCGGATGCAGCGCCCACGACGCATAGAGCGCCTCGCTGTCGCCGAAGCCCACGCGGTTCGCCGCCCAGAGCCGCAGACCGAAGAGGACGACGCTGACGGCGAATAGGGCGCGCATGGAAAATCGAGGGGGTGCGGCTCGCGGTGAGCGCCGTCAGCACGCCTTCCGCGGTCCCGATCCGACCGCGGGGACGGCGAGCCACGGCTCGAGCATGCGGGCGACCTCACGCGAGGGGGAGGGGTGGTCACCGAGGAGCTGCTCGACCTCGGCGCAGGTTGCAAGGAGCGTGTCACGCTCGTCGAGGACGCGCGCGAGCTCGTCGGCGATGCGGCCGGCCGCGGCATTGCGCTGGAGGAGCTCGGGGAACGCCTCCCGCCCGAGGAGCACGTTCGGCAGCGCGACGTGTCTCGTCGCGAGGAGCGCGCGCGCGCCGACCTCCGTGGCCCAGCCGACGCGATAACAGACCACCGGCACGACGCGGGCGAGCGCGCACTCGAGCGACGCCGTGCCGGACGCGCACAGCGCGGCGTCGAACGCCGGCAGCGCGTAGGCGACGCCGGCGCGGGCGTCGACGTCCACGGCCTCGACGCCGCGCGCGCGAGCGAGGTCCTTCGCCCACGCGCGCGTGCGATCGTCGAGGCTGGCGGCGAGCATCACCCGCGCGTCGACGCTCGCGCGATCGCCTCGGACGGCCTCGTAGCCGGTGAGCATCGGCTCGAGGAGCCGCCGGACCTCGTGCGGGCGGCTGCCCGGCAGGATCGCCACGGCCCAGGCGAAGGGCGTCAGCCCGAGGAGCTCGCGCGCGGCGACGCGGTGCTCGGGACCGCGGCGATCCTCGAGCGCGGGGTGGCCGACGTAGTGCGCGTCGACGCCGCGCTGGCGCCAGAGCGGCTCCTCGAACGGAAGCATCACGGCGAGACGATCGAGGTGCCGGCGCAGCGGCTCGGCGCGACCGGGGCGCCAGGCCCAGATCTGAGGCGCGCCGTACCAGAGGACGCGCGTGCCCTCGCGCCACAGGAGCGGGGCGAGGCGCGCGTTGAACTCGGTGTAGTTGACGAGCAGCGCCGCTCCCGGCCGGCGCTTCTTGATGGCCGCGCGGAGCCTCCCCCACGCGACGCCGACGCCGTACGCGCGCCGCGCGACCTCGCCGACGCCGAGCGCGGTCGTCGTCCGGAGATCGGCGAGGAGCTCGACGCCTTCGCGCTGGAGCGCGCCGCCTCCCATCCCGAAGGCCCGGCAGCGACCACGGAGCTTGGCGACGACGGCGGCCGCCGCGCGATCTCCCGAGGCCTCGCCGGCGACGACGAGGAGCTCGGGCAGCGCGCCTTCCGTGGATCCGCGCGCACCGAAGGTCGGGGCCCAGTCGCGCGTCACGGCGGCTCCGGCTCGCCGGCGATCGGAGCCGGCGGCGCGTCCTCGCTCGTCCCTCCCGCTCCGTCCGGCGGCGCGGCGAGCGCGGCGACGAGTGAGGCGCCGTCCCGCGCGACGCGGAACGCGCCGATGCCGGGCACGGCGGCGACGGCGTCGAGCGAGCTCCCGTCGGGCAGATCGGCGAGGTCCTGCAGGCAGTGGCCGGGGAGGATGACCTGCTCGTCGACGCCCCGCCTCTTCGCTTCGGCCTTGCGCCAGGCCGTAAGCCGGCTCTCGCGCCGGCGGCGCTCCTTCACGACGGCAGGCGGAAGGCGCGGGCGCTCGAGCATCGCGCGCTCGTCGGCCGGGATGACGCCGGCCTCCGCGATCCCCGCAGCCACGGCCTCGAGCATCGCCGGCGCGAGCGAGCGCGCGCGGTGACCGCCGGTCGCTCCCTTGACGCGCTCGAGGTCGGCCATCGTCCTCGGCTTCGCCTTCGCGATCGCGAAGAGGACGTCCGGCCCGACGACCTTGTACGGCGGGACGTCGAGGCTCTTCGCCTTCGCCTCGCGGAGGTCGGCGAGGCGGCGCAGGATCGGCAGCTCCTCGCGCGGCGCGCGGTCGACGCCCTTCAGGCGGACGTACGGCGGCCGCGGGTCGACGCTGCCCGCGGCGGCGATCGCCTGCGCGATGCGGTACCGGGTCTCCTCCTCGACCGCGTCGGCGATCGCGCGCTCGCCGCTCTCCGCCGGCGCGTCGAGCTCGGCCGAGAGCCTGTCGGCGAGGTCCCCGAGGTGGAGCACGTCCTCCGCGAGGTAGGAGAGGTGCTGGCTCCGGAGCGGCCGCTCCGTCCAGTCGTGGTGCTGGAGCTTCTTGTCCATCGTGATGCCGAGCTCGCTCGCGAGCAACGACGCGAGCCCGGTCGCGGTGCGCCCGAGCATCCGCGCGGCGAGCGACGTGTCGAGGACGTTGCCGAGCACGAGGCCGGCCTCGGCGAGAATGCGCGCGTCGAACGCGACGTCGTGGACGATCTTGCGCGGGCCGCCCGGACCGAGGAGCTCGGCGAGCGGGCCGAGCGGCGCGGCGAGGGTGTCGACGATGACGACCTCGTCGTCCGTGGCGAGCTGCATCGTGCAGAGGGTCGCCCGGTACTTGAAGAGCCCGTTCGACTCGATGTCGAGCGCGACGCGCGACGCCCGGAGCAGCCTCGCGACGGCGTCGCGGAGCTCAGCCTCGCGGGTGACGAGGGCGACGGGCGGCGGCTTTGGGCGAGCGGAGACCACGACGTCTCGTCTACCAGATTGCTCGCGTTCTTGCGCACGCTGTGGCTCTCGCCCGAGCGTGCAAGAGCGCGGCGCGCGAGGGCGACGCCTCGATCTGCGCGCCGGGCGGCGCGCGTCCGTTCGCTACTTGGTCTTCGCGTCGACCGGGTGCAGGCGCTTCCACGCGGTCGCGATCTCGCGGGCGACCTCGTCGAGCGGCTTGTCGTGCATGACGTCCTGCGCGAGGCGGATCTTCGCGGCGTCGGTCAGCGGTCCGCTCCCGCTCTGCGGCTGGACCGAGCCGGAGACCGGCGGCGCTTGGGTGGCGGGCTGAGGAGCCTTCGGCGGGAGGAGCATGCCCACCGCCGTCGACCGGAGGAGGCGCTTCTGCTTCGTCGCCTCGTCGATCGTCACCGGGTACTGGCCCTGGGCGCGCGCCGACACCTCGTAGACGCCGCCCGCCTTGAACTTGCGCATGAAGACGAGCGATGCCTTGTCCTTGACGAAGACGGGCTCGCCGTCGACGAGCTGACCGACCTTGCCGACGACGCCGCCCATGGTCCGGACCCAGCCGTCGGCGCCCGCGCCGACGTCGCCCGCGACGCCCCGATCGACGTGCACCTTCGTGTACGTGTAGATCCGGCCGTCCTCCCAGACCGAGGTGTGCTCGCCGGGCGTGATCACGGCGACGGCGTCGGCGTCCTTGACGAGCACGTCGAATCCGACGGCGATCGACACCGATGCGGCCGCGTCACTCGGGACCAGGACGCCGGCCGCGGGCAGACCGAGAGCAGCGAGGACGAGGACACGCGACAGGGCGCTTCGAAGCGAGACCATGCCCACAAGGTAGCACGGAGCCGAGCCCTCGCTCGCGCATGCTGCGCCGCCGTCGTCCGCGCGAACCGTCAGCGCACGCGGCGCTGGATCACCAGCGCACCAGCGCGCAGCCCCAGTGGATGCCCGCGCCGAGGGCGAGCAGCATGTTGAGCTCGCCCTTCTTGAGCTTGCCGGCGCGCGTGCACTCGTCGACGAGGATCGGGATCGTGCCGGCGCTGGTGTTGCCGAAGCGATCGATGTTCATCGGCATCTTCTCCTCGGGGACGCCGAGGTGCTCGCGCACGTACTTGTTGATGCGGTAGTTCGCCTGGTGCGCGAGGAACCAGTCGATCTGATCGAGCGGCACGTTCGCCTCTTTGCAGAGCGCGCGCGCGGTCTCGGGGAGCTTCGTGACGGCGAACTTGAAGAGCTCGCGGCCGTCCATCCGTGGGATGTGAGCCTGCTCGTCCCAGTGCTTCGCCTTCCAGTACGGTCGCGTGCGGAAGCCGCCGCCGGGGACGTAGAGCGTCTCGGCGAAGCGGCCGTCGGTGTGGACCTTCGACGCGACGAGGCCGGCGTCGCGATCGGTCGCGCGGAAGACGAGCGCGCCGGCGCCGTCGCCGAAGAGGACGGCGAGCGCGCGATGCTCGTTCGCGCGGGCGCGCGCCTCGGGCGTGGCGTCCGCGTCGGACTTGCCGTCGACGATGTCCCAGTCCTCCCACGGCATGAAGCCCGCGTGGGCCTCGGCGCCGACCACGAGGATCGTCTTCGCGACGCCGCCCTTGATGAGCCCGTCGACGAGCTGGAGCGCGAAGATCATCGCCGCGCACTGCTGGCGGATGTCGAGCGCGGGCACGCCCTGGATGCCGAGCTTCGCGCCGAGCACGGCGCCCGAGCCGGGGAACACGTAGTCGGGCGTCATCGTCGCGAAGATGATGTAGTCGACCTCGTGCGGCGAGATCCGAGCGGCCTCGAGCGCGCGCTTGCTCGCCTCGAAGGCGAAGTCGCTTGCGGCCTCTCCCTCGCCGGCGAAGTGCCGCTGTCGGATGCCCGAGCGCTGGAAGATCCAGTCGTCGGAGGTGTCCATCACCTTCGAGAGCCGCTCGTTCGGCACCGGGGATCCGGGGACGTAGTGACCTGTGCCGATGAGCTCGAAACCCATACGCTGCGGTCATACCCAGGCGCGCCCGGAAGGTCGACCCCTTCCGGGAAAGGCCACCGGATTGTGGTCAAATCATGACCGTTCGGCCGAGCTCGTCCGCGCGCGCCTGCGGAGTCGCGTTCGCGACGGGCGCGCCAGGCCCGAACGTCGACGCGTCCCACTCGCTTCACCCGAGGTAGCGCTCGGCGGCGCCGGACAGCGGCTCGTCGGCCGCACCTCGAGTCCGAGCGGTCGGAGCGCTCGATGTCGGTGCGCCTCGAATCGGCTCGTCGATCGAGAAAACGATCCGGCCTCGCGCGTGAGCGCTGGACGAACTCGAGTCTTCATGTAGAAGCCGCGCTCCCATGTTCGCCCGCGCCCTCCTCGCTTCGCTCTTCGTGTCCTCGGGTCTCGTCGTCGGCTGCTCCAGCGAGGCCGATCCCGCGCCGAGCGAGACGCGCGAGAGCGACGACGCCACGGAGCCGAGCGATCCGGAGGCGAACCGGCGGAGCGGGACGTCGGACGGGGCCGGCGACGACGACGCGCCCCGCCGCCCCGTGGCGCAGAGCGCCGCGTGCGTCGCCTACCTCGCGTGCGTCGCCGAGGCGACTCCCGAGGCTTACGACGCGGCCTTGGCGGTCTACGGCCCCGAGGGCTCGTGCTGGTCGAGCGACACGCCGGAGAGCTGCACGATGGCGTGCGAGATCGCGCGCGCCGACGCGGAGAAGACCTTCCCCGAGTCGCCGAGCTGCAGCCCGTCCGCCGACGACGCGTCGAAGGGCTAAATCAGCGAGCGCGAAGCGCGATCAAAATCCAGCTCGCGAAGCGAGCGCCGCGTGGGGTGGGGACCCCGGAAAACCGCGCTTTTCCGGGGCGGGGCGGCGCGTGCCGCCCCGTGATGACAAGAAGCCAAATGGGCCAAGCATGATTCCGAATCATGCTCGGTCATTTGGGTCGTCTAGACTGAGCGCGATGCGCACGGCCTTCGCGTTCACGCTCCTCGGTCTCCTCGCCCTCGCCTGCGACAAGGGGCCAAAGCCGGCGACGAACTCGCCGCCCGCGGCTTCGGCGTCCGACCGCGAGGCCAGCCCCACCCCGACCACGAACGCGTCCGCGGAGGACACGCCGGTGACCTCGATGCCTCCTGCCGAGATGAAGCGCCTCGCGACCTCCGCGAACGCGCTCGGGTTCGATCTCTGGTCGCGCGCGCGCGCCTCGGAGGCGGCCGGCGCGGGCAACCTCGCGATGTCGCCGGCGAGCATCTCCGTGGCGCTCGCGATGACCTACGGCGGCGCGAAGGGCGAGACGGCCGCGCAGATGAAGCGCGTGCTCCACGCCGAGGACGACGCCGGCGCGTGGATGGCTTCGTGGGGCAGGCTCGCGAGGGCGCTCGCGGAGCCGTCGCGTCCGATGACGCTCCGGATCGCGAACCAGCTCTTCGGCGAGAAGACCTACACGTTCGAGCCGCCGTACCTCGACGAGGTGCGCGCGGCGTTCGGCGCGCCGCTCGAGGCGGTCGACTTCAAGACGGCGGCCGAGCCGTCGCGCGCGCGGATCAACGCCTGGGTCGAGGAGCGGACGGAGCAGCGCATCAAGGATCTCCTCCCGGAGAAGTCGCTCAAGCCGCTCACGCGCCTCGTCCTCGTGAACGCGATCTACTTCCTCGGCGCGTGGCAGTCGCCGTTCGAGGCGAAGCGGACGCGGGACGAGCCCTTCATGACGACGCCGACGTCGAGCAAGCCGGTGCCTACGATGCACCAGGTCGCCCATGTCCGCCTGGCGCAGGCCGACGGCGTGAAGGTGCTCGAGCTGCCCTACAAGGGCGGGGCGGCGTCGCTCCTCGTCGCGCTCCCGGATCGCGTCGACGGGCTCGCTGCGCTCGAGGCGTCGCTGTCGAACGCGACGCTCGACGGCTGGACGCGCCGCCTCGCGACGGAGAACGTGCACGTCGCGCTCCCGCGCTTCGAGGTGAACCCCGCGGCGCCGCTCTCGCTCGCGAAGGAGCTCTCCGCGCTCGGCATGCCGCTCGCGTTCGAGCGCAAGAGGGCCGACTTCACGAAGATCGCCGACCCCAAGGATCCGGACGAGCGGCTCAACATCGACGACGTCTTCCACAAGGCGTTCGTCAAGCTCGACGAGAAGGGCACCGAGGCGGCGGCCGCGACCGCGGTCGCCATGGCGGCGGGCGGCGCCGCGCCGGCGAAGCCCCTGGAGTTCAAGGCGGACCACCCGTTCCTCTTCTTCATCGTCGACAAGGCCTCGGGCCTCGTCCTCTTCATGGGCCGCGTCACCGCGCCCTGACGCCGGGGGCGCCTGACAGATTGAGCGAGGCGGCCGCCTCGATTGCCACTCTGGCGCGCGCGGGCCGTCCTCGCGTGCGCTTCGCGCGCGAAGGCCCGACGCTTCTTCGCCCCTCGCGCGCGCACGGCGGCGGTACGCCCGTTGCACCGCGGTCGCTCGAGGAGGTTCGATGCACCCCACGATCGCGAACGACGAGAGCCCGGCTTCGCCCGCGGCGAGCTACGGCCGACGGCTGCTCCACCGCTGGCTCGTCGAGTACAACCCGCTCTACCTGCTCAGCGCTACGCTCGTCCTCGGCGGGATGATCCTGACCTCGCGCGGTCTGGCGCGGGAGGGCAGCCTCTACGGCCTCATCGGCGTCGCGGGGATCGCCGAGCTCTACGCGCTCGCGCTGATCGGCGGCGCGGCCCTCCTCACGCGCATCGGGCAACGCAGGCCGGCGGTGATGCTCGCGCTCCTGACGGTGCTCTACCAGTGCGACCTCACCCTCCACACCGAGGCGTGCACGAACCTCGGCTCGGTCGGCGCGTGGGCCGCGGCCGGGTGGCTCGCGCTCTTCGTCGCAAAGATGTACGCGCTCGCGTGGGCGATGAAGCTCCGCCTCGCGCGATCGGCGATCGTTGTCGCGACGATCGGCGGCGTCGGTCTGACGCTCCTTCCGCACGTGCTCCATCAGATGGACCCGCGCTACGCGACGGCGCTCGTCGGCGTCTGGCTCGCCGCGCTCACGTCGCTTCATCGCGCGGGCTCGGTCACGAGCCTCTCGGACCTCGACGCGTGGGGCCAGACCGTGCTCCGGCGCGCCGTCCGCGCTTCCTGGCTCCTCTCGGCGCTCCTCCTCGGTCTCCACGTCCTGTTCTGGTCGACGGAGTACGCGCTGAGCCTCCCGGCGCTCGCGTGCGTCGCGCTCGTGCTCGCCACGCGCTGGGTGCAGAGCGAAAAGGGCACGTGGTGCGTCGTCTTCGCGACGCTGCTCCTCGTCGGGGCGACGCTGCCAGGCTCGTTCTCGGCCGTCGCGCTCGTCGCCGCCGTCACGCTCGCCGTACGGGCGCGCGACGTCCGCCGATCGATCGGCGAGGTCCTCGTGGCGAGGCCGCGCGCGACCGTCCCGCCGTACCGCACGTTCGCCGGCGACGAGGGGCCGGCGCCGGTCGCCCCGGAGTGGGAGCGCATCAGTGTCGACACGCGCCCGGCTTCGCTGCGACTGATCACGGGCGCGGCCTTCGCGTTCTACCTCGCGATCTGGACGCTCCGCTGGACGGGCGGACCCTGGCCGATGCACGTGGTGCCGCTCGACGTCGTCGTCACGATCGTCGTCGCGCTCGCCGCGTGGAGGCTCCGCGCGCGCCTCGCGATCGCGCCCTTCGCCGCCGCGTGGGTGCACTTCGTCATCCAGGCGCGCCTCATCCCCGCGCCGCGCACGTCGCTCGAGTGGGGCGGCGCGTCGGTCGCGCTCGGATTCGTGCTCCTCATCGCCTCGCTGGCGGCGAGCTACTGGCTGCGCGCGCCGCGAGCGTCGTCTCGCACGTGACGCTCATGTGAGCTCGGACTCACGGTAGAGTGAGTCATGCTCCCTCGATCGGCGGCGCTCCTCGTCACGGTCCTCGTTCTGCTCGGATGCGAGAAGAAGACCGACGGCCTCGTGACGTCGACCTCGGACGCGGCGGAGGGCCTCGTGGTCGCCACTGCGACGTCTCGCCCTCCGCGGGCGGACCGAGACGTGAGCTGCGCGCAGGACGACGAGTGCGTCCCCGCTCCAGGATGCTGCCCCGCTCCCTGCACGAGCGACGTCGTGAACCGTCGGGCGCTCCCGGCGCTTCAGGACTCTCTGTCGAAGACGTGCTCGCCTCAACGCGCCTGTCCCAGCGTGGGGGCCTGCTCGACGCACGCGTACCTCTGCGTCTCGGGCAGATGCAAGCTCGTCTACGAAGGCGCACCGGAGTACCGCGCGCGCTCCGCTGCGGACTAAAGCGGCGCTCACCTTCGCTGAGCCCAACGTCCGCTGCTCCCGCCTTCGGCTTCTTACGAGAGCAGCGGACGTTGGGCTCAACGAAGCTCGCCGTATGCGCCACGCTTTCTGACTGTTCAGGACCGGCGCAACTGGGTTGCGCCTCAGCGACGTCGACGTCTCGACGGGCGGTCGTGAGCGCCTAACCTGTCAGTCGCGGACGCGGAAGCGGAGCCTGCCGCGGATCCGGTCGCCGTCGCCGGCGACGATGTCCCAGCGGACGAGGTAGGCGCCGCGGCCCTGGTCGGGCACCGGGATCGTGAGCTCCTGGACGGGCGGGCCGCCGCTGCCCTCGATGAGCAGCGACGACGAGCCCGACGGACCGACGAGCGAGATCCGCGTCGAGCGACTGTCGATGCCCGTCGAGAAACGGATCACGACGCGATCGGGCGTCCTCTCGACGACGGCGCCGTCGGCCGGGGAGGACTCCACGACCCTGGGGCTCGCAGGCGCATCGCGCGCGTGGAGAAGAGGCACTGTGAGCGTGGCGAGTCCGATCAGCGTCGAGCGGCGGTTCAGCACGATGAGGAGACGACGTGCAACGCGCGCACCGCGCGCCGTTGGCCTTCGAGGCCACAGCGCGCGAGATCACGTGGGATTCGCGGGTCGCGGCGCCGTCGCGGCCCGGCTCCGCGAGGGGGCGCCGGGCCCGTTGCTCGCAGCGATCGACTGGGCGTACCTTCGGACCCGTCGCGCTGCGCGAGATCGCGGAGCGTGCCGGAGCCAAGCAAGATGCGCGTGTCCTCCCTCGTCGGCGTCCTCCTTGCGTTCCTCTTGTCCGCGTTCGCGCTCGCGGGCTGCAAGCGCGGGCCGACGGCGGCGCTGCTCGCGCAGGGCGACACGTTCGGCGAGCTTCGCACCGTCAAGGGCGACGTCACGGTCGCCGCCCCCGGCGAGGGGAAGCGCGCTCCGTATCCGCGCGAGCGGATCGCCGAGGGATGTGAGGTCACGCTGGCCGCCGGCGCCCTCACCTGGATCCGCCGCGACGCCGGCGCGGTGTGGCTCGTCCAGGGGCCGGCCGAGCTCACGTTGAAGCGCGACTCCGTGAAGCTCACGTCGGGGCGCGCGTTCGTCGACGGTGAAGACGGCCCGCCTGTGCGCGTCGAGCTGCCACGCGGCGCGATCGAGCTCTCCGACGCGCGCGCGAGCGTCGAGGTCCACGGTGACGGGGCCGACGTCTACGTCCTTCGCGGAGCGGCGCGCGCCGGCGCGAGCACGGAGCGCGCGACCGCCGGCGAGCTCCTCACGCTGGGCGCGGACGGCTCGGCGAAGCGAGCGCCCGCCGTGGCGTGGGACGACTGGACCGGCGGCCTCGCGACGGCCGATCCTGCGGCGCAACCCGCGCCGTTCGGCCTCGGGACGGTGGGCGCGCGCCCGCCGGGCGACAAGGGCAAGCCGCGCTTCTCGCTCGTGATCGAGCGCCTCGACGTGCGCGTGACGGTCGACCACGACTTCGCCGTGACCGAGGTCGATCAGACCTTCGTGAACCCGAGCTCCGACACCGTCGAGGGGATCTTCAGCTTTCGCACGCCGCCGGGCGCCGTGCTGAGCAAGTTCGGCGTCGACCGCGACGGGAGCGTCGTGTGGGGCAAGGTCAAAGAGAGCGCGGCGGCGAAGGCCCAGTACGAGAGCAACGTCTACCAGGGCTCGACCGAGGACCCGGCGCTCCTCTCGTGGGTCGGGCCGGGTGTCTACAACGCGCGCCTCTATCCGATCCAGGCGGGCGCCAAGCGGCGCGTCGTCACGCGCTACGGCGAGTGGCTGGTCCGCCAGGGTCCGAGGTCGGACCGCCGCCTCTACGTCTATCCGATGGCGGCGGAGGGCGCGCGAGGCTCGCTCCCGCGCATCGAAGAGCTCCGCGTCTCGCTCGACCTCACGAAGGCCGGCGCGTCGCGCGTCCGCGCCGGCATGAACGGCAAGGTCGAAGGGAAGGGCGTCGTCATCCAGGCCTTCGACTACGTCCCCAAGGCGGACCTCGCGGTCGAGCTCTTCGACTCGGGCGAGTCCGACGCGGTCGCCTACCGCGCGCCGCACACCCTCGGCGCCGACGACATCCCGATGAACGCTGACGCGAAGTTCGCCGCGAAGGTCTCGGGCGAAGAGCCCGACTACCTCCTCGTGCCGCTCCGGAGCGCCGAGCGCGGCGCCAAGGACGCGGGCAAGGGGATGGACCTCGCGATCGTCGTCGACACGTCGGCCGCGACGGAGTCGGGGGCCCTCGCCGTCGCGCGCAACCTGACGTCGGCGCTGCTCGCGCACCTCGGGCCGGATGATCGCGCCGCGCTCTGGGCGGGCGACGCGACGCTCCGCCCGATCGCCGAAGGCAGCGGCGAGCTCGTCGCCGTCGACGCGAAGCGCCGTCGCGACTGGCTCGCGGGCCTCGCGAGCGTGGAGCGCGGCGGCGCGACGGACATCGGCGCGCTCCTGACCGAAGCCGCGGGGCGTCTCGACGCGACGCGACGCGGGGCCGTCCTCTACATTGGTGACGGCCTGCCTTCGGTAGGCGAGCTCGCGCCGAGGTCGCTGCGCGAGCGGATGCTTCGGCTGCCGAGCGCAACGCGCGTCTTCGCCGCCGGCGTCGGCAGCCGCGCGAACACGGCGCTGCTCGACTCGATCACGCGTGGCGCGCCGGTCGAGTCGGTCGGCGACGCGTACAGCGCCGCGCGCGCGGCGCTCCGGCTGCTCGAGGCGGCGCACCGCCCGGCGTGGGTCGGAGCTACGGTCGACCTCGGACGCGGCGTCGATCGCGTCCTGCCGCGCGAGCTCCCTCCCGTCGGCAGCGACGAGAGCGTGCTCGTCGTCGGACGTCTCGCCGGAAAGCCGCCGTCGAGCGTCACGCTGAAGAGCGGCGAGGCCACCGTCGACAAACCGCTCCGCGTCGTCACGATCGACGACGCAGGCGATCTGCGCCGCCGCTGGGGACAGGGCCGGATGCAGGAGCTCCTCGGCGAGGGCGCGGGCCGCGCGGCGCTGGTCGACATCGGGCGGCGCTACGGGCTCGTCTCGCCGTACACGTCTCTCTACGTGCCGACGGCGCGCGAGGTCGCCGCGGGCGATCGCTTCGTCGACGACGAGATCGCCGAGGCGCGCGCGGAGGCGATCGAGCGGCGCCGCTTCTGGCGGCCTTGGTCGAACGGGTGGCGGAAGAGCGAGGCCGCGTTCGCCTCCGCCTCCGCCCCGTCGAGCCTCGAAGCCGCCGACCAGAAAGAGGGCGGGACGGGGACGCGCGCGAAGGGCGAGGAGGGATCGATGGGACGTCCGTCCGGCCCGCCGCTCCAGCGCGACGCGCCGTCCGACGGGGACAGGAGGGTCGACGAGGCTGCCCAGGCTGCCCAGTTCGGAATCATCGGCTTGCTCAACACGGCGGCCGGCGGTGAACCGGCCGAAGCCGCGCCGAAGGCGGCCGCGCCTGCCGCGCCGGCTCCGTCGGCGGCGTCCAAGAGCGGCGCGTGGGCCAACGAGGTCGATGACGCGTCCGGCGCCGGAGGGCTCGGGCTGAGCGGCACCGGCGCAGGCGGCGGCGGCCGTGGGGAAGGCATCGGCCTCGGCAACATCGGGACGCTCGGTCACGGGGCGGGCACGGGCGCCGGGCAGGGGTTCGGGAGCGGGAGCGGCCGTCTCGGCGGCGCGCACGCCACCAAGGCACCGACGCTCCGCGCCGGCGTCCTCGAGGTGACCGGGCGGCTCCCGCCCGAGGTCATCCAGCGGATCGTCCGGCAGAACTTCGGTCGGTTCCGCCTCTGCTACGAGAACGGCCTCGCGTCGAACCCGAGCCTCGCGGGGCGGGTCTCGACGAGGTTCGTGGTCGACCGCTCGGGCGCGGTGGCGTCGGCCCAAGACGGCGGCTCCGACCTGCCGAGCCGGGACGTCGTCGCGTGCGTCGTCCGTGCGTTCCAGAACCTCTCCTTCCCGCAACCGGAAGGCGGCATCGTGACCGTCGTCTTCCCGGTCGTGTTCGCGCCCGGCGACGGCGCCGCGCCCGCGGCGAGCGCCGTCGCGTCGGCCACCGGCCCGATCGGCGTCGTCGGTCACGCCGCGCGTCCGTGCGGGAGCGCCGCGGAGCTTCCGCTCGCCGAGCGCCGCATCCTGTGGAGCGAGCGCCTCGCCGCGTCGGGACGGGGCTCCGCCGACGCGTCGGTCGCCGTCTACCGGCGCGCGCTCGAGGACTGCGAGGCGCCGACGTGGCGCGAGCGGACGACCTTGATTCTGCTCATGGTCGAGCAGCTCCGGACGGTGACGGCGCGGGTCGCGCTCTGGAAGTCCTTGATCCTCACGCCCGCCGCGGACGTCGTCTACCGCGCCATCGTCGTTCGCGTGCAGACCGTCGCGGAGCTCCACGAGCTGCATCGCGCGCTCGGGCTCGCGTCGGTCGATCCGGATCTCCTGGCGGGGATGCTGGCCAAGGCGAAGACGCCCGCCGATCGCCTCACCGTGCTCCAGGCCGCCGCGCTCAAGTGGACGGACGATCTCGAGCTCGGACTCCGGGTCCTCGACGCCTACGAGGACGCGGGCGACGACGCCGGCGGCCGCGCGTGGGCGCGTCGTCTCCGCCGCCGCGCCGACGCCACCGCGCACGTGTGGACGAGCGTCGGCGAGTACTACCTCCGCCTCGCGGCGCGGGCGGGCGGCGCCGACGCCGATCGCGATCGCGTCGAGGCGCGGCGCACGTTCGGCGAGCTCGTCGAGTTCGCGCCCGACGATCCGGCGGCGCGCCGGCGCCTCGGCGATCTCCTCCGGGCGCACGGCTGGTACGACGAGGCGCTCCGGCAGTACCTCACGCTCCAGACGCTCACCCCGGACGATCCGGCGGTGCCGCTCCTGATCGCATCGGCCGCAGACGGCCTCGGGCGCGTCGAGGAGGCCGTCGGCTGGGCGGAGAAGGCGGCCGCCGCGGGATCGCCCGACGGAAAGAGCGCGCTCGCGCGAGCCGCGCGAGCGACCGCGACTGCGTTCATCGCGTGGGCGCGCGACGAGGCCCTCCGCGCCGGGAAGAAGGACGATGCCGAGAAGCTCTTCGCGCGCGGCCGCCGCCTCGTCGCGGCGAGCTCGGCGCCGAGCGGACAGGCGGAGGCCGAGAGCGTCCGCTTCCTCGTCACGTGGTCGCACCCGGAGCTCCACCCCTCGCTCTGGACGACGACGCTCGGCGCGCCGATGCCGTCGCCCGACAACTTCCCGGCCTTCGGCGTGGCCGAGGCGAAGGTCCCGGCCTCGTCGGCGACCGTCGAGCTCCGGCTCGAGCCGGACGACGCCGCGCGCGCGGCGCGTCTCGGGCTCGAGGTCGTGGTGACCGCCATCGCGGGGCAGGGGACGAGCGCCGAGAGGTCCACGCGCCAGAAGGTCGGCTTCGGCAAGCTGGCCGCGCCGGCGACGCGCATCGTCGTCCACTACGAGAACGGCGCGCTGCGCACGGAGGTGCGGTGATGTCCACGCTTCGACGCGTCGTCGCGAAGGTCGTTCGGTTCGAGACCGCGATCGCGGTCCTCACGCTCGGCGCGGCGCTGGGCGCTTGGTTCGGCGTGACGTCGCGCGGTGGGAGGACCGTCGACATCGCCGGCGTGAAGACGACCGTGGGCGATCTCCGCTCGCTCCACGCCGAGGTGTTCGTGCGCGGGCGCGAGGTGCGCGGCGCCGTGCGTCTCGACGATGGCGACGACGTGAAGACCGCCGCCGGGGGACGCGCGCGCGTCCGGCTCGACGACGGCACGGTCGTCGTCGTCGACGGCGCCACCGAGCTCGCGCTTCGCGGCGAGCGGCTCACCCTCACGCGCGGGCGCGTCTTCGTCCAGGCGGGCGCCTCCTCGCGCACCGAGGTCGAGGTCCGCGGCACGGTCGCCACCGTCGTCTCGAGCGCGGCTGCGTTCGACGCCGAGGACGGGACCCGCGGCGCGCCGAGCGTGTACTGCGCGCGCGGCGAGCTCGTGCTCGCGTCGAAGGGAAAATCGGTCCATGTCCCGAGCGGCGAGACCGCCACGCTCCGCGGCGACGGCGCCAAGGTCGCGCCGGAGACCGCGTTCGACGACTGGACGGGCGGCCTCGCCGTCCCGTGGTCCGGAGAGCGCGCGCCTGCGAGCGCGATCGCCGAGCTCTGGGCGACGCCCGGAGGAGGCGAGGCGGATCCCGGCGCGCCTCTCGTGGTGCGCTCCGAGAAGGTCGACGTCACGATCGAAGGCGAGCTCGCCGTCACGCGCACGCGGACGACGTACTTCAACGGCTCCGACCGCGACGTCGTGGCCGACGTTCGCATGGCGCTGCCCGAGGGAGCGGTCGTCTCGCGCGTCGCGCGGCTCGACGAGGGGTCGCCCAACGAGCGCTCGGCGGCGCTCGGCCCGGGCGATCGCCGGCCGGGCTCGAGCACGGCGAGCCGCCTCGAGTGGGCCGGCGGGGGATGGCTCCGCGGCACCCTCGAGAACGTGCGCGCCGGCTCCTCCGTCGACCTCGTCGTCGACTACGTCGAGTGGCTCTCGCAGGTCGACGGGCGCGCCACGTACCGCTTCCCGATGGCGAGCGAGACGGAGTCGCCGATGGTCGGCGGTCTGTCGGTCCGCGTCTCGTCCCGCTCCCCCGCGAAGTGGCTCTCCGCCAGCGCCGGCGCGGCGATCGTGGACGGAGCGATCGAGCTTCGCCGCTCGGACGTGCGTCCGACCGGCGATCTCGTCGTCGAGCTGGTCCCGTCGGTCGTCCGGCCCGGCGCCGCGCGCGCGTACGTCGAGCAGGCCGGGCCGAACGAGGACCCGTACCTCCTCGTCCGCACCGAGGTCCCCGACCTCGCCGAGACCGGCACGACCCTCGCGCTCGTCGTCGACACGTCGAGCAGCGTGGGCCCAGCGCTCCTCGAGACCGAGCGCGCCGCCGTCGACGCGCTCCTCGGCTCGCTCGGTCCGAAAGACGCCGTCGTGGTGCTCGCGGCCGATCAAGGCACCGCCGTCGTCGGGCCGGACAAGCCGTCGCCGGTGACGCCCGAGCTCCGCGCGCGCATCCAGCGGGAGCTCGCCGCGGTCCGCGCGGGCGGCGCGTCGAACCTCGGGCTCGGCCTCGAGCGCGCCGCCGATCTCCTCGACGGCCAGCGCGACGGAGCCGAGCGCGCCGGCAGCGGCATGGTCGTCTACCTCGGCGACGGCCGGCCCACCGTGGGCGAGACGACGGCGCGCGACCTTCGCAGGCGCCTCGCGCGACGCGCGAGCGGCGTGCCGCGCCTCGGCGCCATCGCCGTCGGCCAGGGAGCGGATCGCTGGATGCTCGCCGAGCTCGTCGCAGGAGCGGGGCCCGTCTACGAGGTCCTCGATCGTCCCGACGCCGCGCGCGCCGCCTCGGCGCTCGTCGCCGACGCCCTCGCGCCGACGCTCCGCGACGTCTCCGTCGTCCTCGGGCCGACGGTCGACCGCGTCTATCCGCGCGACGCGCGCACCGTGCTCGCGGGCTCGACGCTGACGGTGGCCGGGCGCCTCCGGGGAGCCCTGCCGAGGGAGATCGCGCTCCGCTACCGTCGCGGCACCGAGCTCGTCGAGGAGACGCGGGCCCTCGCGCTCGTGCCCGCGCCGGCCGACGCCGACGTCGCGCGTCGCTGGGCACGGGAGCGCATCGAGGAGAGCATCACGCACGCCGACGGGATCGAGCCCGCGATCGCGCTCGCCACGAAGGCGAGCCTGATGACGCCCTGGACCGGGTGGTTCTTCGACGGCGCCACCGCGTCGGTGCCGTGGGAAGACCGCCTGCTCGGCCTCTCACCGGCGCTCGACGCCGCGTTCGCGAGCAAGGTCGAGCCGGCCCCTCCGCCGCCGTCGCTCTTGCTCGAGCCCCCGGCGGTGTTCGACGGCGAGGCCTCGATCGAGGAGGCCGCGGAGATCGCGGCGCGTCACGCGATCGAGGACTCGATCGGCGCGATGGTCGCCTGTCGCGACGCGCGGGCGTCGATCAAGCCCGGCGTGACCGGCGATCTCCGCGTCGACGTCTCGGTCGCCGCCACCGGCCGCGCGACGAAGGTCGTCGTCACGGCCTCGCGTCCCGCCGACGACGATCCCGTCCTCGACCGCTGCGTCCGCGTCGTCGTCGACGCGATCCCGTTCTTCGCCGCGGGCGTCGGCGTAGCGTTCACGCACGACGTCTCGCTCCCGCCGGGCCAGGCCTCGCGGCGCACCGAGTGCAGCGTCGCGTCGACGCTGCCCTTGGCCGTGCGGCGCGGCATCTGGCGCGCGCGCAAGGCGAAGGCGACCCTCGACTACGCCGTCGCGGCGCGGGCGTGCGAGCTGCCGACCTGGAGCGATCGCCGCACGCTGCTCGGGATCCTCGTCGCCGGCATGAGCGCCTCGAGCGGGACCGAGCTCGTCCGGACCCTGTCGCGCCAGGGCGAGACGGACGCCGCGGCGTTCGTGAAGCAGGAGCTCGTCCGTCAGGTCGACCTGGGCGCCCTCGACGCCGAGCAGCTTCGCCGGCTGCTCATCGACGACGAGCCGAAGATCGATCGCGCCCTCGACGCGGCCTACCGCGCGGCGCGCACCGACGAGGCGCGCCGCGCGGTCCTCCGGCGCTTCCTGCGCCTCGCGCCGCACAGCCCGCTCGGGCGGCGGCTGTCGCTCTCGCTGCTCGAGGCGACGGGCGACCGTCCGGGGCTCCTCGAGGCGATCGACCGGATCCGCGGCGACGTCTTCGCCGACGCGGGCCTCCTCGCCGAGTGCGCCTCGGCGCTCCGCCGTCTCGGAATGGACGCCGAGGGGCGGCGCGCGTTCGGAGAGCTCGTCGAGCGCGCGCCGCGCGATCCCTGGACGCTCGGCTACGTCGGCGATCGCCTTCGCGCCGAGGGGCTCTACGAGGACGCCCTCGCGGCCTACCAGCGCCTCGACGCGGCCATGCCCGACGAGCCGGCGGTCGCCCTGCGGCTCGCGCTCGCCCACGCCGGGGCCGGGCGGCTCGACGTCGCGACGCGCCTCCTCGATCGGGTCGCGCAGACCGGCGGGCGAGGCGACGACGGACGGCTCGGGGAGCTCGCGTCGATCGTCGGGGCCTCGCTCATCGCCGCCGCCCGCCAGGGCTCGCCGGGCGCGGAGACCGACGCGCTGCTCGCGCGCAGGCTCGCGCAGACGGCGCTGCCCGACGTCGCGAGCGTCATCCTCGTCCGGACGCCGCTCCTCGACGATCCGGTGCAGGTGTACGTCGCGCGGCGCGACAAGGACAAGGACGAGCTGCCTGCCGATCTCGACGCGTCGGCGATGGGGCTCTCCGCGGTGCGGATCGAGCGCGGCGGCGGCGTCGCGCGCATCCGCCTCCGTCGCGCCGCCGGCATCGCGGGTGGGAGGCCGACGCGAGGCCTCGTGACGGCGCTCGTCCTCGGCGGCGAGCGCGGTCAGGCGAGGCTCGTCACGCGCGAGGTCGACGTCGGACCGGGCGACAAGGGCGCCGAGCTCCGCTGGAACGGGGAGACCTTCGAATGAGCGATCCGAACGAGTCCGTCCCGTCGCTCCAGGCGACCGCACCCGAGGTCCCGGCCGCCCCGCCGTCGCTGCCGGCCGCGCCGCCGGTGCAAGCCGCGCCGCCGGTGCAAGCCGTGCCGGTGCAAGCCGCGCCGCCGGCAGCGCCCGCGCCCGCCGGGAGCGCGCTCGTGCCCGCCGGCCCGTACCGCGTCCCGCCGGGGCAGGCGCCGTCGTTCGAGCCGTACGCGCGCGCCGCGGGGAGTCGGCCGTGGCCGATCCTCGGCCCGGCGGTGAGCGTGTTCGCCGTCCTGCTCTGGTCCTTCGTGGTGGCCGGCCAGTTCACGACGTCGTGGATGAGCGGCGGACCGCTCCCTCCGGCGATCGCCGCGGCGGTCGTGCTGCTCACGACGTTCGCGGCGTGGATCGCGGGCGTCCGGCGGGGCGTCCTCGCGGCGCCGCCTCGCACGACGACGCACCTCGTCGGCCGCGCGATCGCGACGGCGCTGCTCGCGTTCGTGTTCTTCGTGCTCGCCGTCTTCGCCGCGACCGTCGCGGGCGGCGTGAGCTCGACGAACCACGACTTTCTCCTCGCGCTCGGCCTCGTCGTCGTCTCGCTCGTCGCGGCGGTGGTCGGTCCGACGTGGACGTGGCCGTCGCGCCCCGCGGGCACGGCTGGGCAGCGCCGCGTGTCGACCGCGCTCTGGCTCTCCGGGGCCGTCGTCACCGTCGTCGCCGGCGCGGAGCTCCTCCTCAACGGGTGAGCGCGCCGTCGCTCGACTCGTCTCGCGCGACGCACACGCGAACGGACGCGCGGGCCGCTCCGCGCGCGTGCGACACGGCGTGTCGCACGGCCGTGAAACGATCGACCTAGTGAAGTGCTGAACGCGCAAGCAGCGACGTCCAACCGCGTGAGCTCTTCGCCGGTCACGACGCCGTACGTCGTTCCGTATGAGCGCCACGATCCTGCGCCAATGGCATGTCCTGACGATGCTCCCGAGATCGCCGCGGCGCATCGACACGGGGTCGATCGAGTCGCGCCTCCGCGAGCGGGGGATCGAGGTCCACCGGCGCACGATCCAGCGTGACCTCGTCGAGCTCGCGGAGGTCTTCCCCATCGTGGCCGACGAGCGCGCCCGCCCGTACGGCTGGCGCTGGTCGGAGGACGCCGACTCCGCGTTCGACGTACCCGCGCCCCACCGGAGCCCGACGGCCGCTCACGCCGCCGACGCCGGTGGGATCGACGTCTCGCTCCGCGTCCGCAAGATCGCGCTTCACCTCGTGTGGGGGCGCCTCCGCGCCCGCCGCGCGCAGGTCTCCGCCGACGCGCGCGATCCGCTCTTCGTCGTCGTCGCGGCGGCCGTCGACGACTCGCCCGTCACGCGCCGGCTCCTCCTCGGCCACGGCGACGACGTCGAGGTGCTCGCGCCGCCGGCGCTCCGGCGCGAGATCGCCGATCGCGCGCGACGGGTGCTCGCGGCGCACGCGCGCTGAAGGCCGCGCCCGCCGCTCAGGTCGGCGGCGTCGTGCGGCCCGTCCGGCCGCGGCGGCTGCTGCGCGGAGCGCGCGAGGGCGGGACGTCGTCGCGGACGTCCGACGCGTTCGCGAGCGCGGCGCGCGCGATCGCCCGGACCTCCGCCGCGAGCTCCGGTGTCTCCGCCCGCCCGACCTCGCCGAGCCCCACGACGAAGCGAGCGAGCGCCGCCACGCCGGGCGTCTCGATCGAGAAGCGCACCCCGCCGCCCTCGGCGGGCTCGTGCTCGATGCGCTCGTCGGGGAGGTTCTTCGCGACCCACGCCGCCTCGGGGTCCCGGACGACGAAGGCGCACCGCACCGCGGGTCCGACGTCGTGGTAGCCGCCGAAGCTCTCGCGGTCGAACGTCGCGAGCGCCGCCGCGGTGGCCGGCCGAAACGGCTCGGCGGGCGCGAGCCGCGCATCGAAGACGTTGCTGACGCGGAAGCGACGGAGCTCGCCGGCGCGATGGCAGATCGCCACGAACTGCGGGCGCCCGCCGACCTCGACCCGCTGCACGGAGGCGTGGCGCCTCGACTCGTGACGGCGGCTCGCCGAGTAGTAGCGCATCTCCAGCGTCACCTTGCCGGCCGCCGCGTCCTCGACGACGGCGAGCCAGCGCTCCTCGTCGGCCGTGATCCCGGCGGCGCGGACGGCGTCCGGATCGAAGGCGGCGTTCGAGTCGCCGAGGTTCGCGAGGCGCGCCAGCGCCATCTTGACGACGCGCTCGCGGAGGGCACCGCGCGGCGCGCGGGAGACGAGGCGGAGTACCTCTCCAGCCTCCTCGGCGCTGAAGGCGAGGGCGCCGGGGATCCAGTTCTTCGGCACGCTCCAGTAGACGTGCGGGTGGTCTTCCTCGCGATGAAGCTTCAGCCCGGCCGCCTGAAGCTCGCCGAGCTGGCGGCGGACCGTCTCCACGCGCGTCTCGAGCTTCCGCGCCAGCTCGGCCTGCGTCCAGGTCCGCCGCTCGAGAAAGGCGGCGACGATGCCGAAGAGCGTCTCCGTCGAGCTGCGTTGTCCCACGTGACCCACCATACACGCCCGCCGGGTGGCGAACCGTCGCGAGGCGCAGCCCCTGGATCGGCGTTCCACCAGGTGCGTTGCCGCGAGGCGCGAAGCGCTCGGTCCACTTCGGCCCGCGCGCTTCGTGGTCCGTGGTGCTACGCTACGTAGGCGTCTCGCTGCAGGAGTCGGGCAGCGAGGTGTGGCGCGGGGGGTTGCGGCGCGCGCGCCGTGGAGAGGCTTTCCATGAAGCACATCACCTTCGTCTCGAGCTGTGTCGTCTTCGCCGCCGCGGCGGCTCTCGGTCAGGGCTGCGGGAGCAGCGCGGACTCGACGTTCAGCGACGGCGATCAAGGCAGCAGCGGGACCAGCGGCACCGGCTCGAGCAGCGGCTTCGATCCCAACGCCGAGGACGGCGGCGGCGGCAGCAGCAGCGGCGACCTCGGCGACGGCGGCGACGCCGGCGAGTGCGCCACCGCGAGCGCCGAGGCCGAGCGCATCCCCGTCTACATGCTCCTCGTCGTCGACGGCTCCGGCAGCATGGACGGCGTGAACAGCAGCGGCAACGGGTACGTCGCCGGGGAGCGCGAGAACGATCCGCATCCCGACGCGAGCAACCGCCTGACCGGGCGCAAGTGGCTCGCCCTCCGCGGCGCCCTCGCGGCCTTCGTCGACGACCTCGCGACCAAGCCCGACCCGAACCTCGCGGTCGGCATGTACCTCTTCTCGAGCACCGCGACGAAGCCCGCGAACCAGACCGACGTGGCGATCTCGTTCGTCGACACGGCGCACGCGACGGCGCTGAAGAATCGCGTCATGCCGCCGATCTTCGCCAACGGGGGGACGCCGCTCGCCGCCTCGATGAACGGTCAGCTGCCGATCCTCAAGGCGTACACGCCCGCGGCGCCGGTCAAGCCCGGAGGCAAGTACGTGCTCGTCGTCATGACGGACGGCATTCCGACCGACGGCAAGCAGGCGTGCCTCACCGCCGCCACGACCGCGCTCGCGGGCACCCCCTCGGTGCTCACGTTCGCCGTCGGCATCGGCGACGAGAACGCGTCGGCGACGAACGTCTACGACGAGGTCTTCGTCGGCGATCTCGCCGAGGCGGGCGGGACCGCGGCTCCGGGATGCAACACGAACTGGAGCGACCTGGACAAGACGGGTTTCCCCTGTCACTTCCAGATCACGCCGGGCACGAAGACCGCGCAGCAGATCCAGGCGGATTTTCTCGCCGCCATCAACAAGATCCGCGACACCGTCTCGAGCTGCGAGCTCGCGCTCGCCTTCAACTCCGGCGACGTCGATCCGGCGAAGGTCAACGTCGTCTACACGTCGGGCTCGGGTCAGAGCTCGCAGGTCACCCAGAACGCGACCAACGGCTGGACCTACGACGATCCGAAGGCGCCGAAGAAGGTCATTCTCCACGGCAGCTCGTGCGACACGCTGAAGGCCGACCCGAACGGCAAGGTGAAGATCATCCTCGGCTGCAAGACCGTGACGGGGCCCGGACCGGGGCCCGACCCGAAGTGAGCGGGAGGCCTCGCGCCTCCGCCGTCAGAGCGCGCTGAAGAACTGCCACGTCGCCTTCGCCGCCTCCGACCAGACGGCGTGACCGAGGTTCGGGATCGCGCAGAGCGCGACGGGCCTCCCGGTCGGACAGCCGTCGTGAAGCGTGCACGGCGGCGGCGCGAGCGGCGTCGAGCGCGTCGACTGGCACCCGTCGATGTACGCCCAGTAGCTCGCGGTGAACGCGCCGCTGTCGTAGGTGACGTCGGTGTCGGCCATCCCGTGGATGACCATCACGGCTGGACCGTTGCCCAGGCTCTGGCCCGCGCAGCGCGTGTAGCTGTTGTCCCAGCGCGTCGCCGCCGGATCCTGGGGCTCGCTCGGGGCGCCGCCCGAGTGCGGCACGATCGCCCGGAAGAGCGACGGCCGCCGGCAGCCGACCTGGTTGACCATGAACGCCCCGCTGCTGAAGCCTGTCCCGAACACGCGCGCGGGATCGATCGCGAAGCGCGCCTTCAACGCGCCGACGAGGGCGACGAGGAAGGTGAGGTCCTCGTTTGCGTCCGGCGGATCGTAGAGGTTCCAGCCGGACCAGCCCGACGGGTACGCGACGACGGCCGCCTCCGCGGAGACCTCGTCGAACGGGAAGGCCGCGCGCATCGCCGCGCCGTCTTGAGCGTCGCCGTGGAGGACGAGCACGAGCGGGTAGGTCTTCTTCGGCGAGTAGGTGCCTGGGACGACGAGGACGAACGGTCGTGGCTTCCCGGCGACGTCGAGAAACTCGTTCGTGACGGTTCGCGGCGGCGGCGGGCCCGCGACGCGACGCGTGGCCGGCTCGGGCGCTTCGCTCTCGCGCGGTGGCCCCGCCTCCGGGCTCGAGCTCGGCGTGGGGGCCGCCGTCGCCGGGGTGTCCATCCGCGGGCGCGGGTCGTCGTCCGATGCCTCACATCCAGCGAGGACGGCGGCCACACTCACGAGCAGAGCCATGCGCTTCGTCATGGCCCGTCGCGAAGCACACCGCGCGCCGAGCTCTTGCGGTCCGTGGCGCCGCGCTCAGCGAAGCGGCTCCGCCGGAGGGATCGAGGAGGGCGCATGCGACGGCGGCCGCTCCTTCACGCTCCGCGCGCGCTGGCTCGCGCCGTACACGCCTCGTCGGAGCGCGTGCACGAAGCCGCGCGGCTCGATCCCGCGTCCGCTGCGGTACGGATCGAAGCGGAGGCTCGCGGGGTCCGTGAGGCGCACGCTCACGAGCTGGATGCGCACGAGCGGAACGAACGGACCCCACGGCCCGTTCGCGACGCCGAGCGTGAACACCGCCGAGCCGTTCGCGATCGCCCGCTCGAACCGGCGGCGCCGCTGCTCGGCAGGGCTCTGCCGCGACTTCGGCGTCGACGCTCGGAGCGCGGAGATGGGCCCCCGCGACGACTCGATCGTGACGAGGCCGCCGGGCTCCTTCGTGCCGGGGCGGAGCCGGAAATAGACGCGCGCCCCGCGCGCGCCGTCGTCGAACGCCCGCGGCGTGGGGACCGAGAACGGCGAGACCGCGAAGTAGTCGTTCGCGAGGTAGTCGTGCACCTTCGTGGTGAACGGCGACAGCGGCATGGTCCACGGCCGCTTGATCGTCGCGAAGAGCAGGTCCTGGTCGCCGTCGATCGCGGGATCGTCCGCCTCGCCGCCGAAACGTAGCGCGCAGCCGAGCACGTCGGGCCACCGCGCCTTCTTCTTCGTGAGCGCGTCGGAGAAGCGAACGAACGCGTTCCCAGCGAGGCGCTCGGCGAGCGCGCGGTACTGCGCTGGCGAGCCTGGCGCGATCGAGACGTCGGCGTCGGCGCAGTCGCCGCGCGGATGGAACGTGCGCGCGCGGCGGAGGGCGCTCGTCAGCGCGAACGCGGGGGCGGCGAGCGTTCCGAGGAGCTCGCCGGCGCGCTCGACCGCATCGGAGCGCCCGTCGTGCATCCGCCGCACGAGGTTGCCGATGAGCTCATGATCGTGACGGGCACGTGCGGGCATCGCCGCGGAGCGTGCAACGCCGATACCGGAGCGCCGGCGCCGCACTCCGGCGCGCGCAGCGTCGCAGTCCGGCCCGTCGCGGCAGTCCGGCGCCGCTCACGGGCGCTTCACTGCTCGGTGATCGTGACGCTCGTGATGACGTCGCCCACGGCGATGATGCTCGCGACGTTCTTGCCGTTGGTGACGGCGCCGAACACGGTGTAGCGGCCGTCGAGGTCCGTCTGCGGCCCGAGCGTGATGTAGAACTGGCTGCCGGCGGAGTTGGGGGCGGCCGATTTCGCCATGGCGAGCGCGCCGTCGACGTGGAGGAGGCCGCTCGCCTCGTCGGGGATACGGTAGCCGGGACCGCCCGAGCCGTTGCCGTTCGGGTCACCGCCCTGGATCACGAAGCTCGGCTCCACGCGGTGGAAGGTGAGGCCGTCGTAGAATTTCTCGCGCGCGAGGAAGACGAAGTTGTTCACGGTGGCCGGCGCCGCCTTGGCGTCGAGCGACAGCTCGATCGTCCCCTTCGACGTCACCATCGTCGCCGCGTACGTCTTCGACGTGTCGATCGTCATCGCGGGCGCCTGCGTGTAGCGCCCCGGGGGCGTCGTGTCCCCGCCCGAGCTCCCCGTGCTCGAGCAAGCCGCGAGCGCGCCGAGCACGACGACCGAGCGCGGAAAGGAGCGAGCGAGGATCCCAGCGAGCACCATGCGGGCACTCTACCGCAGGCCCTCCGGCCGCGGGGTCCCTCTTCGCTCCCGCCCGCTCCAGGCTGGGGCGCGCGTCCCGCGGCAACGCCCAGCGCGGCGGGACGTGCGCTGCGAGCGGTCGAGCGCGCCGGCCCAACGATGGCTACGCTGAGCCGGCATCGAGCTCGCGTCTCGTCGGCGGGGCTCGAGGAGGCGCTCATGAACCGTACGGCACGAGCTTTTCTCACCGTCTTGCTCGTCCCTGTCGCCGCGGGCGGGCTCGTCGCGATCGCATGCAGGGGCGGCGGGCCGCTCGGCGGAGACGACGGCGGCTTCGACGGCGAGGCGGCGCGTCAGGTGCCGGGCACGATCACGACGGACGGCGGCGCCGGCTCGCGCGACGAGTGCGCGACCGCGATCGTCGCGATCGAGGACAACGCCGCCACCGACAACGCGAGCAGCGGCGGGCCGGGCTGCAGCAAGGATGACGAGTGCACCGTGCGCTTCGCGGGCGACTACTGCGCGTGCCCGCTCACGCCCCGTCCGCTCCTCGTGTCGCGCGCGGCGCCGTTCGACGAGAGCCTGAACGGCATCGCCCAGCGGTGCACCTGCCCGATTCCGTCGTGCGAGCCGCCGCCGAACGCGAAGGCCGCATGCAAGGACAGCCGGTGCGTCCTCCTGAACGCCGTCGCCGTCCCGGTGGACGCCGGCGATTGAGCGACGCGAAGCCCGGTGGCCTCACGCGCCGCGCGCGTCACCTCTTCTCGACGCGGACCGTGATCGGCTGACAGGCGTTGATGTCGCTCGTCGTCCCGACCATCACGGTCGTGAACCCGGCGACGTTGGCGGTGCTGCCGTTCGTGCCGCCCGCGCACGTCGTCGGCTGCACGCAGGAGCCCGTCGCGACGAACGCGTTCGATCCGGTCACGGTCACCTTCCACGACGTCGAGGCGGCGGCGTTGATGCGGAAGACGGCCACGTGCAGGCCGTCCTTCTTCCCGCCGGGCACGCACATCTGCGGCAGGTCGATCGTCGGGCCCTCGGGACAGACGAAGACGATCTGCTCGGGGGAGGAGGTGTCGACGAGGTCGAAAGGCTTGCTGCACGTCGCCGTCGTCGCGCCCTCGCAGCCGGAGGCGAGGCAGCTCGACATGTTCGGGCACGTCGGACACGCCTCGGAGAAGGTCGGGGGCGCGTCGGCCGTCGCGTCCACGGCGCGGCTTGCGTCGTCGGTCGATCCGTCGACTCCCGGCGGCGCGTCGGCGCGCGCGGTCCCGCCGTCCTCGCCGTTCCCCGGCGAGTCCTCGGCCTCGGTGCCGTCCCCGTAGCGGGTTCCGCAGGCGAACATGAGGGCGAAGAGGCCGAGCGTCACCGTCAGCCTGACGCCGCTTCGGCGGACACGCATGACGCGAGTATAGCGTCACTCACGGTCGGGTTCGCCATACCGCGCCTTACCGGCCTCGCGCAGAGGCGGCGTCCGTGTGGGAGGAGCACGCCTCGGCGCGTCCTCCGCTCAGACGCGGCGCTTCCGCGCGATGCCGAGGACGGTGAGCGCCTCGTCGCTCCGGCGCATCGTGAGGACGTCGCCCATCGTGACCGAGTGAACGAGCCGGTGACCGTCGAGGAACACCTTCGCCTCACGCATCTTGCTTCGCAAGACGAGCTCCTGGCCCGCGTCGACGAGCCCGCGCGCGTAGCGGAAGCGGCCGCCCGCGGGCGTGTACGGCTCGCGGACGACGTACTGGATGCGCTCGGACTCGAGCGGGAGGATCCTCCCGCCGGCGCTCCTCTGCGCCGCGGTCGAGCCGGCCGCCGGACCGATCCAGAGCCCGCTCGAGCGCTGCTCCTCCTCGCCCGAGCGGAGGCGGAGGATGTAGCGCGACGTGGCCGCCGGAGAGGAGTGGCAGAAGAGCGCCTCGTTGAGGACGCGGCCGTGCAAGAGCTTGCCGTTCAGCTCGACGCGCATGCGCGTCAGCTCGGTCGTCGCGAGGTTGCCTTCGAGCGCGCGCTCGATCGTCGCGCGCACGTTGCCCTTCGTCGCGCCGCAGAAGAAGCCGACCGAGTGGCCAGGCGCGCTGTTGATGCCGAGCAGCGGGACGCCGTCGCCGAGGAGGTGCGAGGCCGCGAGCAGCGTGCCGTCGCCGCCGACGGTCACGACGAGATCGGTGCGCGCCGGGACCCGCGCGCGCGGACCGCCGCGGAAGACGATCTCCGCGCCGAGCGCGTCGAGCGCGTCCTCGACCTCGCGCGCCGTCGACTCGTGATCCTCGTGCGACTGCTTGAGGCGGCCCACCGTCGGATCGCGCCGGCGGAGCAGCCGAGCGATGAGCGGATCGTGCACCTCGAGGACGAACTTGCGGTACGTCGTCCGCTTGATGACGACCGCGACCCTCGGCTTCCTCCGTCGTGCCATGTCAGACGATCTCGGCGAGTCGCCGTAGCGCGAGCTCCGTCTTCGCGTCGGCGACCTCACCGGCCTTGCACGCCGCGAGCGCGCGCTCGAGCGGTACGCTCACGATGTGCGCAGCCTCCTCGAGGGGTGAGCCGTCGCCGCCGGGCTCCGTTCGCGTCTCCGGATCGACGCGGACGTGGAAGAAGTAGTGGCGCTCGCCGATCATCGCGGGAGCCGGGAAGACGCTCGGTCCGAGCGGCTGCATCGCGCTCGCGTCGACCTTGAAGCCGAGCTCTTCCTCGAGCTCGCGCGCCGCTGCGGCGCTCGGCGCTTCTCCCGGCTCGATGAGACCCGCCGGCACCTCCCAGAAGGACCCTTCGGCGGGCTCCGCGCCGGGACGGAGGGCGGCCGGCGGTCTCACAGCGCTCCGCAGGTAGACGCACGGAGCGCCGCTGGGGTCGAGGTGGTGCGCCGCCATGATCGACGCGTCGAGCGCGCGCCGCAGGACCATGTCGTAGCGGAAGGGGCGGCCCCGGCCGGCGGCGCCGACGAGGGCGAGCTCCTGGCGCTGGAGGCTGAGGAATCCTTCTCGCTCGTCGGACCGATCGGCGACGACGTCGAGCACGACCTTGGGGAGCTCCGGCAGGATCGCCACGAGCCCGGATACTAACCCAGTCGGAGTTGTCGCGGCGATCCGGCACACGGTCTCAGCTCGCGCTTGTGTCCGAAGGCGGGAATGAAACTCCATGCCAGCGGCGTAGGTCCTCTTCGAGCTGCCCTTCCGGCTCCGGGATCCCTGCTACGATGTAAGGACGCGGAGAGGATGAGCGTTTCGACGATCGATCGACCGACCCATGAACGGAACTTTGTCACGGGTTCCACGTCGAAGGAGATGGTGGAAGGCCACGGTCCCAGCGGGGGCACGGGGCGAAGCCGAGGATCAGGGCCGAGACGCGAGACGAGAGCGAGAAAGCTTGGAAAGAGACCAGGATGACCTCGGAAGCCGTCGCTGATCCCCCCACGCCGACGCGCGTGCCGTCCCTCGATCCGATCGAGCGGCCGGCTCGGAGGGCCGAACGACGTCTCCGCACACGGCGCGCCATCCTCTGGGCCGCCCGGGCGCTCGCGGCGGGCCTCGTCGCCGTCGCCGTCCTCCTCGTCCTCCGCAAGGTCGGCGTGATCGGAGAGCGCTTCTGCCGGATCGGCCTGGGCGTCGCGATCGCGCAGGTCTTCGTCGCCGCCGGCATCGCCTACGCGCGCCGCCTGCCGCGCCGCGCCGGCGCCGTCGCCCTCGACCGCTTCCACGGCCTCGCCGACCGTCTCTCGAGCGCGCTGTCGTTCGGCGAGCTCGGGAGCGCCGAGCGCACGCCATTCATGATGGCCGCCATCGACGACGCGCTCGACCACGCGAAGCGCGTCGATCCGTCGCGCGCCGTCCCGATGCAGTCGCCGCGCGAGTGGCCCTTCTTGCTGGCGATGTGCGCGGCGATCGCCGCCATCGTCGCCTTCGAGGTGCGCCGCCACGAGCCGATCGCGAGCGCCCGGACGATCGACGCCGTCGACGTGACGCAGGACGACCTCGACGCGATGCGCGAGTTCTTGCGCGAGATCGACCAGCGCCTCCAGACCGACGAGGCGAAGGCCGCCACGCAGGAGTTCAACCAGCTCATCGAGGACCTCGCGAACAAGCGCCTCGACCGGACCGAAGCGTTCCGTCGCATGCAGCAGCTCGAGGACAAGCTCCTCCAGGGCCGCGAGGCGGACGCCAAGGCGCTCGAAGAGGCGCTCAAGAAGATGGGCGAGGAGCTCAAGAAGAGCGAGATGTCGAAGCCCACGGGCGAGGCGCTCTCGGACAAGAACCTCGAGGCCGCGGAGAAGGCGCTCAAGGACCTCGCGAAGAAGCTCCGCGAGGACCAGAACAAGGGCGGCGTCGACAAGGCCCAGCTCGAGAAGCTCCGCGAGGCCCTGAAGAAGGCCGGTGAGGATCAAGCGAAGCGCGCCGAGGCGCTCGCCGCGAAGCGCGAGGAGCTGAAGCAGGATCTCCTCAAGCAGAAGCAAAAGCAGGGCGACGCGGGCGCGAGCGAGCAGGAAAAGAGCCTCCTCCAGAAGAAGGAGCGCGAGCTCGAGCGGCTCGATCGCGAGCACGAGCAGCAGCAGAAGACGCAGCGCGAGCTCGACCGGCTCGACCGCGAGCTGCAGAAAGCCGCCGAGGACCTCATGAAGGACCTCGGCCTCTCCGCGAACGATCTCGACAACGCCGCGCAGGACATCAACCGCATGGCGAAGCAGGAGATGACGCAGGAGGAGAAGGAGCAGCTCCGGCAGAAGCTCCAGGAGCTCCGCGAGATGATGCGCCAGCAGTCACAAGGCGGCGCCGGCCAGATGCAGCGCCTCCGCGTGTTCCAGCAGCGCGCGCAGGGACAAGGCCAGCCCGGACAGGGCGGCCAGCAGGGGCAGGGCCAGGGTCAGCAGGGCCAGGGCCAGCAGGGGCAAGGTCAGCAAGGGCAGGGGCAGCAAGGTCAGGGGCAGCAGGCCGGCAACGGTCAGGGCCAGGGCCAGCAAGGGCAGGGGCAGCAGGGCCAAGGTCAGGGACAAGGCCAGGGCCAGGGTCAGGGACAAGGCCAGGGCGGCGGCCAAGGCGAGACGTGGATCCTCGGACCGAACGGCGAGAAGATCCTGATGATCACCAAGGGTCAGGGCCAGGGACAGAACGGCGGGGGCGGCCAGGGCCAGCAAGGCCAGGGCTGGGGCACCGGCCACGACGACAACGTCCAGGGCAAGGCGACGAACCCGAAGGTCGGCACGCAGGACACGCAGGTCCAGGGCAACGACACGGGGCAGGGCGGCTCGCGCAGCGAGGTCATCCTCGGCGCCGCGGAGCGCGGCTTCGCGTCGAAGGGCTACACGAAGGTCTACCGCGAGTACCACACGGTCGCGGAGGAGGCCCTCGACAAGGACGAGATCCCCGGCGGCTACCGCTTCTACGTCCGGCGCTACTTCCAGCTCATCCGCCCGCGCGACGACGGCGCCGGCAGCGCGGCCCCCGCGCCCGCGCCGCCGGCCGGGCCGTGACACTCATCCGCTCGACGTTCGAGCATGGCGATCCCCAACCACCGAAGGCACTGACCACATGACTGAGAGCGTTGACGCGGGCGCGGTGCGCGCCGAGGTCGAGCAGTTTCGTGTTTCGATCGCGACGCTGAAGACGGAGATCGGAAAGACGATCGTCGGCAACGAGCCGGTCGTCGACGGCGTCCTCATGTGTCTCCTCGCCGGCGGTCACGCGCTCCTCGAAGGCGTCCCCGGCCTCGGCAAGACGATGCTCGTCCGCACGCTCGCCGAGGCGCTGAGCCTCAACTTCTCGCGCGTCCAGTTCACGCCGGACCTGATGCCCGCCGACATCCTCGGCACCACGGTCATCGACGAGACGCAGGCGGGCGGCAAGGTGTTCGAGTTCCGCAAGGGCCCGATCTTCGCGAACATCGTCCTCGCCGACGAGATCAACCGCGCCACGCCGAAGACGCAGTCGGCGCTGCTCGAGGCCATGCAGGAGCACCGCGTCACGGTGGGCCGGCGGACGCACGCGCTCGAGGAGCCCTTCGTCGTCCTCGCGACGCAGAACCCCCTCGAGTCGGAGGGTACGTATCCACTTCCCGAAGCGCAGCTCGACCGCTTCTTCATGAAGCTCCACGTGCCCTTCCCGAACCGCGAGGAGCTCCACGCGATCCTCGACCTGACGACCGGCGAGGCGCGGCCCGGACGCGCGGCGGTCCTCCACCGCGACGAGATCCTCCGGATGCAGTCGCTCGTCCGCCGCGTGCCGGTCGCGCGGCACGTGCAGGACTACGCGATCCGTGTGGTCCAGGCGACGCACCCCGACGGCCCCGACGCGCCCGACACCTGCAAGCGCTTCGTCCGCTTCGGCGCGTCGCCGCGCGGCGCGCAGTCGGTGCTGCTCGCCGCCAAGATCCGCTCGCTCTTCGAGGGCCGCTTCGCCGCGAGCATCGACGACGTCCGCGCCGTCGCGCTCCCCGCGCTCCGCCACCGCACGCTGCTCAACTTCGAGGGCGAGGCCGAAGGCGTGAAGACCGATCAGGTGCTCGAGGCGATCCTGAAGGCGCTGCCCGAGACGAAGACCGGCGGCGGCCGGTCGGAGGCCCAGGGCGCTCCACAGCGCCGTGGGGAGGATACGCGTGGGCTTTCTTGACGCCGTCCTCGGTCGGCGCGGGCCCGCGGTAGCGAAGTCGTCCGCCGACGATCTGTTCGACGACGACTTCCAGCGAAAGCTCGACTACCTCGCGCTCGTCTCGAAGCGCGTCTTCGCGGGGCGCATGCGCGCCGAGCGGCGCACGAAGAAGAGCGGCTCCGGCGTCGAGTTCGCCGACCACCGCGACTACCAGCCGGGCGACGACTTCCGCTACCTCGACTGGAACGTCTACCAGCGCTTCGACCGCCTCCTCCTCCGCCTGTACGAGGAGGAAGAGGACCTCGCCATCTACTTCATCGTCGACGCGAGCTCGTCGATGGGCTTCGGCGACGCGAAGAAGCTCCGCTACGCCAAGCGCGTCGCGGCGGCGCTCGCGTACGTCGGCCTCGCGAACCTCGACCGCGTCAGCATCGTCTCGACCACCGACAAGGTCCTCGATCGCATGCCCGCGACGCGCGGCAAGGCCCGCATCTTCAAGGTCTTCCGCTTCCTCAAAGAGCTCGCGCCCGAGGGGCAGACCGACCTCGAGGACGCGCTCAAAGCGTTCGTCGCGCAGAACAAGCGCCGCGGCCTCGTCGTGCTCGCGAGCGACCTCTACGACCCGCACGGCTTCGAGCGCGGCATCAACGTCCTCCGCTACAACAAGTTCGACCCGTTCGTCGTCCACGTCGTCGACGAAGAAGAGGCCAAGCCGAAGCTCTCCGGCGACGTCCTCCTCTACGACTGCGAGACCGGCGACGAGCGCGAGGTCACCGTCACCGCCAAGGTCCTCGAGCGCTTCGAGACCGCCTACAAGAGCTACCTCGACGACATCGATCGCTTCTGCACCTCGAAGCAGGTGCCGTACATTCGCGCCGACGTGAACACGCCCTTCGACGAGCTCATCTTGCGCGTCTTCCGCCGCGGAGGGTTCCTCCGGTGACCTGCGTTGGGCGCGTGGTGTCGGTCTTTGGTGCCTCTGCGGGTCGTGCAGCGGTGGACGTGTTGGCGTCTGCGGGCCTGCGGGATTCACAGGGAGACAGGGAGACGGGGAGAGAGGGGATTTGGGCGTCGTCGCTTCGGGGGATCGTTGGGTGTTCGGCGGGGGATGCACAGGGAGACAAGAGGAGGGGGGGAGAGAATGTCGACTCGGTCGTGACGGGGCGGCGAGGCGATGCCGACTCGGTCGTGACGGGGCGGCGAGGCGATGCCGACTCGGTCGTGACGGGGCGGCGAGGCGATGCCGACTCGGTCGTGACGGGGCGGCGAGGCGATGTCGACTCGGTCGTGACGGGGCGGCGAGGCGATGTCGACTCGGTCGTGACGGGGCGGCGAGGCGATGCCGACTCGGTCGTGACGGGGCTGCGCGGGCGGTGCTCGACGAGGCAGCGCGCGCCGCTACGGACGCCGTCTCACTCGAACGGCGCCCCCTCTCCAATCTCCTCCTCTCCCCGACCCTCCCCGTCTCCCCGTCTCCCTGTAAATCCTGCAAGGGCGACAAGAGCCACGAGCGGCGTCACGCCCCCACCGCCCCACCGCCCCCCCCAAAAAAATCTCTCCCTGTCTCCCTGTCTCCCTGTAAATCCTCCCGTTCACCGAGCCGCCGACTGCCCCCGCGCCCCGCCACGCCGATCGCGCCGCGTAAGCCTTCGCAGCCCGCTTCGAATCGTCAGCGCGTTGAAGTTGACGAGCAATCCGACCTCGAGCTCCGCGAGTTTGAGGTAGGTCAACACTTGAGCCACATGGATGCTCGAGAGTGCTTCGACCGACTTGAGCTCGATCAGCAAGCAGCCTTCGATCACGAAGTCGGCGCGGTACCCGCAATCGATGGTCGCGTTGCGGTAGTGGACGGCGATCGGCACCTGACGCCGGAAGCCGAGCTCGCTGCAGAGGAGCTCCTCGGCGAGGCAGGACTCGTACGTCGATTCGAGCAGACCTGGTCCGAGCTGGCGGTGAACCTGGATCATCGCCCCGACGACCTTTTCCGTGAGCTCCCACCGATCGTGCTCCACGCGAGCCCGTCGGCCGGGCGTGCGGCGCGGTTGTCGTCATTCGTCGGAGGGGGGCGATGATTCTCGCGGGGCTCGGCTTCGCGCAGCTCGCGGCCATCTTCGGGGCGGCGGCGTTGTTTGCGACGGCGCTGTACATCTTGAAGCTGCGGCGGCGGACGGTGGCCGTGCCGTTCTCGAAGCTGTGGGAGAAGATCCTGCGGGACAAGGAGGCGACGAGCCTCTTCTCGCGGCTGAAGCGGCTCCTGTCTTTGCTCGTGCAGCTCGCGCTCCTCGCGCTGCTCGCGTTCGCCCTCGGCGATCCGCGGGCGGCGGCGACGCTGATCAAGGGCCGGAACCTCGTCGTGATCGTCGACGCGAGCGCCTCGATGCAGGCGACCGACGTGCCGCCGGCGAAGAACCGGCTCGAGGCGGCGAAGGAAGAGGTGAAGAAGGTCATCCGCGGGCTCGGCGGATCCGACCGGATGCTCATCGCGCAGATGGACGCCGCGATCACGCCGCTCGGGCCGACGAGCTCGGACACGTCGGAGCTCGAGCGCGCGCTCGACACGATCAAGGTGACGGACGCGCGGGCGGATTTTCCGCGGGCGCTGCGCTTCGCGACCGACTCGCTCCGCGGCGTCGAGAACGCCGAGATCGTCGTCGTCTCCGACGGCAGGTTGGGGGAGGCCGTCGACGCCTCCGGCAAGGTGCGCCTCGGCGACGACATCAAGCTGTCGTACCTCCCGATCGGCCGCGGCGTACGGAACGTCGGGATCACGGCGTTCTCGGTCCGGCGCTACCCGCTCGACAAGAGCCGCTACGAGGTGATGCTCGAGGTGACCAACACCGGTCCGGAGACGGAGGACGTCGAGCTCTCGCTCTACGCCGATCCGAAGGCGGGCGCCGGCGGCGACCGCGGTCAGCTCGTCGACCTCACGAAGCTGCGCCTGAAGCCCGGCGAGCGCCTCCCGCGCTTCTACCCGAACCTCTCCGGCGCGAGCCGCGCGCTCGAGGCCGGGCTCGTGCCGCTGGCGGACAGCAAGGACGAGCTGCCGGCCGACGACCGCGCGTACGCGCTCTTGCCCGAGCGGCGCCGCGCGAAGGTTCTCGTCGTCACGCCGGGCAACACGTACCTCGAGGCGGCGCTCCTGCTCGACGAGTACCTCGACGTCCAGCTCGCGTCGCCCCGCGAGTACGCCGAGAAGATCGCGCCGAGCGGCCAGCGGCAGGACGTCATCATCTTCGACGGCGCGACGCCCGCCGATCCCCCACGCGCGCACGCGATCTACCTCGATCCGCGCGGTCCCGGCTCGCCGGTGAAGGTCGACGCCGAGCTGAAGAGCCCCGGCTTCGACCGCATCGAGCGCAAGCACCCGATCGTCCGCTGGACGGCGCTCGACGACGTGAACATCGCGCGCGGCAAGAAGCTCGTGCCGCAGCCCGGCGACAAGGTCGTCGGCGCGAGCGTCGAGGGACCGATCCTCGTGACCGGTCAGCGCGGCGGCTACAAGTTCGTCGCGATGGGCTTCGACGTCCGCGACAGCGATCTGCCGCTCCGCGTCGCGTGGCCGCTCTTGCTCCTCAACAGCGTCAACTTCTTCACCGACGAGGACGCGCAGTACATCTCGAGCTTCCGGACCGGCGACGTCTGGCGCGTGCCCGTGGTCACGCAGACGGGGCAGGCGAGGCTGAAGACGCCGGGCGGCGAGGAGCTGCTCGTCCCCGTGCACGAGGGCCGCGCGGTCTACCTCGGCGAGCGCGCGGGCTTCTACGAGCTCGCGGGCGCCGACGGCTCCGATCCGACGAAGGGCCTCGATCCGGCGAAGGGCCTCGACGCCCCCGACGCGCCCGCGCCTCAGGCGAAGGACGCCGCGGACAAGGACGGCGTGCCCGCGACGACGGCGGCCTTCGCCGCGAACCTCCTCGACGCCGAGGAGAGCTCGATCGAGGCGGCGAAGGAGCTCGTCGTCGACGGCAGGAAGGCCGGCACCCTCTCGGGCTTCCAGATCGGCGTCCGCCGCGAGATCTGGATCTACCTCCTGATCGCCGCCATCGTCCTCACGGCCATCGAGTGGATCACCTACCACCGGAGGATCACGGTATGAGCCTCCCCGGTAGGACGCGCCTCGGTCTCTTTGCCGTGCTCGCGGCGGTGGTCGCGATCGGTATCTTCGTCTCGAACCAGCTCACGAAGGGTCTCGTCTGGGGGTTCCTCGCGCAGCGCACGGACCTCCTCCTGACGGGCGCGCTCGCGGCCGGCTGCGGCTGGGTCGTCCTCCGGGCCCTCGGCGAGCTCGCGCTGCAGCTCCGCGCGAAGCGCGAGGTCGAGACGGCGAAGATCGCCTTCGCGGTCGTCGGCGGCGTCGTCGGGCTCGTCGGTGTCTGGATCTACTGGCGCGCGGTCCTCTCTGCTCCAACGGCGACGATCTCGTTCGCGCGGAACGGCACCGACTACGAGTTGCTCTCGCCGAAGATGCTCGGCCTCGCGCTCCTGACCCCGTTCTTCTTCTGGATGATCGGACGGAGCCTCGCCGACCTCCCGGTGCCGCAGCGCATCCTCTCGGTCGTGCTCCGCATCGCGTTCGTCGCGCTGATCGCGCTCGGCCTGTCGCGGCTCGCGCGCACCGCGACGACGCAGAAGGTCGCCACCGTCTACCTCGTCGACGTCTCCGAGTCGGTGCCCGACGCGGCGCTCGAGGACGCGCGCGCCGAGATCACGAAGGGGCTCGCGGCCAAGCCGGCCGACGCCATCGTCCGCGTCATCACGTTCGCGAAGCGCCCGCGCGTCGTCGCGATCGCCGATGACGCGAAGGAGGCTCCGCCGCTCGAGCGCCACGACCTGCCGCCTTCCAAGGACGGCGTGCCCACGAAGAACCGGACGGGGCTCGGCGCCGCGACGGACATCGCGAGCGCGATGCAGCTCGCGTACGGCCTCTACCCGTCCGGCTACCTCCGTCGCGCGGTCGTCTTCTCCGACGGCGTGCAGACCGACGGCGACGTCCTCGCCGAGGCGAACCGCGCGCGTCAGTTCGGCGTCCGCGTCTTCACGGTCCCGTATCATCGCCCCGTCCCCGGCGAGGTCGCGCTCCGCGATCTACGGCTCCCGGAGAAGGTGCGCGTCGGCGAGCCGTTCAACCTCCACGCGAACATCTTCTCGTCGCGACCGCAGAAGGTCCGCGCCACGCTGAAGCAGGGCGAGGCGATCAACGGCCTCGACGGCATCCGCGAGATCGACCTCCGGGCGGGCGACAACGACGTCACGTTCAAGAGCGTCGTCCGCGTCGCCGGCGAGGTGACGTACGCGCTCGACCTCTCCGAGATCCCCGAGGACCGGTTCAAGGAGAACAACCGCTTCGCGGTGAGCGTCGCGGTGCCCGGTCGGCCGTCGGTCCTCTACACCGAGGGCAACACCGCGCGCGCGAGCTACCTCGCGTCGGCGCTCTCGGCGCAGGAGTTCGACGTCGACGTCCGCTCGCCGCGCGAGATCCCGTCGTCGATCCGCGAGCTCGAGCGCTACGACTTCGTCATCCTCTCCGACGCCCCCGCCGAGGCGGTCTCGCTCACGCAGCAGGACGCGATCGAGAGCTACGTGCGCGACCTCGGCGGCGGCTTCCTCTTCGCCGGCGGCGAAGCGGGCTTCGGCCTCGGAGGCTGGAACCACACGACCATCGAGCGGATCCTGCCGGTGCGGATGGACTCCGAGAAGAAGCGCGACGAGCCGCAGGTCGCGATGGTGCTCGTGCTCGATCGCTCCGGCTCGATGAGCGGCCTCCCGATGGAGATGGCGAAGGCGGCCGCGAAGGCGACGGCCGACACGCTCTCGTCGGACGACCTCATCGAGGTCATCGCCTTCGACTCCGCGCCGACGCGCGTCGTCCGGATGACCGCCGCGAAGCATCGCGCGCGCATCCAGGGCGACATCGCGCGCATCCAGGCGGGCGGCGGCACCGAGATCTTCAGCGCGCTCGACGCGGCGTACCAGTCGCTGACCTCGACGCGGGCGCGGCGAAAGCACGTCATCCTGCTCACGGACGGCCAGGCCGCCCACAACGGCATCCAGGATCTCGTCCAGGCGATGTCCGCCGAAGGGATCACCGTCACCTCCGTCGGCCTCGGCAGCGGCATCGACGAGGGGCTGCTCCGGATGATCAGCGACCTCGGCGGAGGCCGCCTCTACAAGGTCATGGACCCGCAGCAGCTCCCGCGCGTCTTCACGCGCGAGACCGAGATGGTCAGCCGCAACGCCGCGGTCGAGGAGTACTTCCAGCCGAAGGTCGTGTCGCCCGCGGACTTCCTCCGCGGCGTCGACATGGCCTCGGCGCCGTTCCTCCACGGCTACGTCGCGACGAAGATGAAGCCGCCGCCGGCGCAGGAGATCCTCCAGAGCGAGGTGGCCGAGCCGATCCTCGCGCGCTGGCACGTGGGCCTCGGCTGGTCGCTCGCGTGGACGAGCGACGTCAAGAACCTCTGGGCGGTCGAGTGGCTCCGCTGGCCGGGCTACGGCCAGTTCTGGGGTCAGCTCGTGCGCGAGCACATGCGCCAGAAGAAGCGCCAGCAGTTCGACATGGCGTGCTCGATCGACCCGGCGACCGGCCGCGTGAAGGCGTCGATCGACGCGATCGGCGGCGACGATCGCTTCCAGAACGGCCTCGACGCCAAGCTGACGGTGACCGGCCCGCAGCCGAACGGCGAGGCGCGCAAGGTCACGATGAAGCAGACCGCGCCGGGCCGCTACGAGTCGGACTTCCCGCTCGAGCGCTTCGGCTCGTTCCTCTTGCACGCGAGCCTGGAGAAGGGCGTCGACGACGGCAAGGGCGGGCAGAAGAGCGTCCAGGTCGCGGAGAGCTACGGCCACGTGACCAACCCGTACCCGCGCGAGTACCTTGCGCTCGCGCCCGATCTCGTCACGCTCTCGCGCACGGCGCTCGTCACGGGAGGGCGGATGGATCCGGCCCCCGCGGACGTGTTCGATCCGGCGGGCGAGTCGGTCCGCTACCATCAGGACCTCTGGTCGCGCTTCATCGGCGCGGCGCTTGCCGTCTACCTGATCGATCTCCTCATCCGCCGCGTCCGCATCTTCGACCGCAAGAAGACCGCGAAGGCGTCGATCCCGCGCGGCGCCGCCCGCGCCTGAGCGACGCGCCTCGCTCGCTCACGGGCGCGGCGCGCGAGGCTCCTTCGGGCGTCGCCTGAGCCCGACCTCGAGATCGAACGGAGCGAGGAGCTTCGCGAGCGTCTTGAGGGTCGGGTTGCCGATCCCGCGCTCGAGCTCGATGAGGATCCGCGGGCTGACGCCCACGAGCCGCGCGTAGTCCGCTTGCGAGCGTCCGGCGATCTTGCGCATCGTCTTCACGGCGTCGGCGATCGAGATGTCGCCCCGCGCGATCCGCTCGTAGAGCTCGTCGCGCAGCGCGGCGCGGCGTTCCTTCGATCTCCCTCTACGCTCGGCGGCGCCGCGCGCCTTCGCCGGGTCGTCGGGGGAAGGCGGGCGCCTCATCGCGTGCCTCCGAGCGCTCGCGCGACTCGAGCGACGCGTGGCTCGAGGATTTCCCTTACTCGATCCGGCACCGCCTCGTCGGACATGAGTCGCGGGAGCTCGGCGACGGCGGGCGCGAGCTCGCGGAGCCAGGACTTGGTCGCGCCGGTGTCGAGGCCGAGCGGGTCGAGGACCTCGGCCACGCGGCCCCAGTCCGGATAGCCGTCCTCCTCGGCGCGCCACCGGCAGACGCGCGCGATGCCTTGCGGATCGAGGACCATCGGCGCGAAGTCGTAGAGCGGCGTCAGCTCGATCCGGCCGTCCTCGCGCTTGAGCACCGCCGTGTTGCGCGCGTGGTTGTCGGTGTTGCCGAGCGCGACGTCGAGGACGTCACGGAGCAAGAGCTCGCGGAGCTCGCGCGCGGGATCCGTCGCGAAGCGCGCCAGCGCGGCGGCCAGCGCCTCCTTGGCGATCGGCACGCCGAAGTCGCTCACGCCGGCGAGCGAGCAGAGGCTCTCCATGCCCAGCCGCGCGATCGTCCCGTCGGGCGCGCGCGGGCGGTCGAACCGTGGGATGAAGAGGCTGTCACGCTCCCAGCGGAGCGGCCCCTCGACGCTCGCGCCGAGGCGCGCGGCGAGGCGGTACCACGCGGCCTCCGTCTCGAGCACGAGCCGATCGGCGGCTCGCGGCGAGCGAGGGAACTTCACGATCCACGAGCGAGCCGTGCGCGCGTCGCTCACGGCTCCGTCGGCGTGGAAGCGACCGCGGTCGTCCTCGCGGAGGAGGAACTTCGGCGCGTCTCCCGCCGCGCCGCTGCCTCCGGCGATCGACGCGCCCTCGTGGCGGGCGTACTCGATGAAGCCCTCGGCGCGATCGAGCACGTCCCCGCGCGTGAAGCCGGGGTGGGGCCGGGGCTCGCGCGGCTCGGCGGCCTCGCGCACGCGAACGTTGCCTGGAGGGTTCCCGCCGCCGGCGATGAGGACGGCCCAGTCGGAGGTCGACGTGTTGGGCACGCCGAGCTCGGCCTCCCAGTAGCGTCGCGCCGCGCCGGACGGGATGAGGTCGAGGAGGAACGCCGGCCAGACGTCC
Source organism: Labilithrix sp. (assembly GCA_019637225.1). GTDB lineage: Bacteria > Myxococcota_A > Polyangia > Polyangiales > Polyangiaceae > Labilithrix. The sequence continues at coordinate 4,032 of JAHBWC010000019.1, read as the reverse complement.
TCCGCGTGGACGCCGTAGCCGACCGGGTAGCGGCAGGAGACCGCGCGTCGATCCCGGACGTCGAGCTCGGTCACGGCCGCGAGGTAGTCGAAGTCGTATTCGAGGCGCGCGCTCGACCGGAACCCGCCGTCGACGTCGTCGCAGCGCACCTCGGCCGCGACGGTCCAGTCTCCGTCCAGGTAAAGCTCGAGATGGCACTTCCCAGCGGGCATCGCGAATTCAACCACTATAGTGGTTGAAAAAGCCTCGATCGGCAAGGAGATCGACCACTAAAGTGGTCGATCGGGCCGCTCCGTCAGGCCATCGCCGGTGTCCGGATCCCTAGTTCGTCGAGACCGTCACCCGGCCCCCGCCGTAGCCGCTGCATCGACCGGTGAGGCCGTACGGGAGGTTCAGCGCCGCGAGGACGCCGTTCGAGGCCTCCCAGTCGCGACTGACGCTGACGTCCTTCACCTTCGCGTTCACGCAGACGCTGCCCTTGCAGATCCTCGCGGTCTTGCCGCAGTACCCGCGCGTCGGACCGGCGACCCAGAGCCCTGTGTCCTCGCACGCGCCGTAGCGTTGAGAGCCGTTTCGTCGCGTGTTCTCGGCGCTGCAGCCCCAGAGCACGTTGCCCTCGGGCAGGCCGCGCGACCAGCGCGAGCAGTTGCGGAGGAACTCGCACGTGCCCTCGTACTTCAGCGACACCGACTTGTTCGTGAGGGCCTCCTCCGTCTCGGCGATCTCCTCGTCGTCTTCGTTCTCGTCGAAGTCGACCTCCGTCGCGCAGGCCGTCGAGACGATGGTGAGGAGCAGGCTGCCGATGAAAAGGAGGCGTCGCATGCCTCACCTTCAGCGATGTCCGTGCCTACCGGCCGCGCTTGGGCGATCCCCAATGATTTCAAACGTTAAGCGAGATCACGCTGCGGCATCAGGGTACGTAGGCTTCATACCTGGGGGTACATCCAACCACCCGACGGTCGGCACCGACACGAGCAATTGCGCAATCTTGGCGGCCCGCGTCGATCGATGCGGGAGGTCGCGCGTCTGACGGTACGATTCGAGAGCGTCGGGCCGGCGCCAGTGCGCGCGATTCTTGCGAGGCGGACAGAGCCCTGACGCGGAGAGGTGTCCAGATGACGATCCTGCCCAAACGATTCGGCGTCGCTCTTCTCGTTTCGCTCACCGCGCTCGCCGGCTGTGGGGGATCCGAGAAGGGAGCGAGGAGCGCAGCAGACGAATCGGGGGGCGGCGGCGGACCCGCGGAGATCGGCAAGCAGGCTCCGGATCTTTCGATCCAGTCGCTCAACAACAAGGGCAAGATCTCGATCGAAGAGAAGCAGGGCAAGGTGCTCATCATCGATTTCTGGGCGACCTGGTGCGAGCCGTGCCGCGCGTCGTTCCCGAAGCTCGAAGAGCTGTCGAAGCGCCTCGGCGACAAGGCCGAGGTCATCGCCATCTCGGTCGACGACGAAGAGAAGGGCATCCTCGAATTCGCGCGGGAAAACGGCGCCACGTTCACGATCGGCTGGGACAGCGACCACGCGATCGCGGGCCGCTGGAAGGTCGAGAAGATGCCGACGACGTTCATCGTCGATGGCTCCGGCAAGGTCCGCTTCATCCACGGCGGCTACCACGAGGGCGAGACCAAGGAGATGGAGAAGGAGATCGCGTCGCTCCGCGACGACGCGTCGTCCTCCGACACCCGGGTCGCCAAGAACGACAAGGACGAGACGGCGCGCGCCGCGAAGACCGACTCCGACGACGAGGCCCGGTCCGACTCGAGGAGCGAGCCGGCCGCGGCGAGCGGCTCGAGCGACGACGACGAGGCCGACGCGCCGCCGCCGCCCCCGAAGAAGAAGGCCGGCAAGAAGTCGGGTCGCGGCAAGGGCACGAAGAAGGGCACGAAGAAGGGCTCCAAGAAGAAGTAGGCGAGCCCGCCTGCACTTCCCGGCCGGCCGCTCGCGGCACGCCGGCGCACATTTCTCACGGGGCCGCGCGCGGTCGAAGACCCGCGGGAGAGGTCATCCGTACCCAAGCTCCACGGCGTAGCCCGCGTCGGATCCGGAGTCCCCGATGAAGCGACCTTACCGATTCGTCCTCGCCTCGGTCACCTTGCTCGCGGTCGCGAGCTGCCGCGGGACGCCGCCGCCTGCGTCGCCACCTTCGCCGACCGTGGCGGCGTCGCCCGCGCGCGACGGCGCGGCCTCCGTGGGGTTCGCGGTGGTCGAGGCGCCGCTGACGCTGACGGCGTCCGACGGCACCGGCCTCCGGCTCGCCGCGCTGAACGCCCAGGCGGTGGTCGACGGACCGCTCGCCTTCACCGAGCTCCGGCTCGCCTTCGAGAACCCGCTCGACCGCACGCTCGAGGGCACCTTCCGCATCGCGCTCCCGCAGGGCGCGTCGCTCGGACGCTTCGCGATGAAGATCGACGGCGCGTGGCAGGAGGGTGAGGTCGTCGAGCTCGAGGCTGCGCGTCGCGCCTACGAGGACTTCCTCCACCGGAAGCAAGACCCTGCGCTCATGGAGAAGTCGGCGGGCAACGAGTTCTCGGCGCGCGTCTTTCCGATCCCCCCGCGCGGCGTGAAGGAGATCGTCGTCGCCTACGTCGAGGAGCGCAACGACGGCCGCTGGGTCCTGCCGCTCCGCGGGCTGCCCGAGCTCGGCGATCTGACCGTCGACGTGCGAGTGCTCGGCGCGCAGGCGGCGCCGCCGCGCCTGGCCGCGAAGAACACGACGCCGACCGCCGACTACGTCGTCGACGTCGGCTCGCTCGAGGGCGAGCGCGAGGCGAAGCGCCGCGTGAGCGGCGTCCGCAACGGAGAGCTCGCGATCCTCCGCGTCCGGCCCCAGACCGAGCCGAAGGCCGAGCCGCTCTCGTCCGCGATCGTCCTCGTCGACACGAGCGCGTCGCGCGCGCTCGGGTTCGATCGCGAGGTCGAGCTCGTGGGCCGCGTCGTCAAGCGCATCGCGGAGGACGGAGGCAGCGTCACCATCGCGTGCTTCGATCAGACGGTCCTTCCCGTGTTCGAGGGCCGCGCGGCGGACGTCGGTCCGCGCGAGCTCGCCAAGATCCGCGAGCGCGGGGCGCTCGGCGCGAGCGATCTCGAGCGCGCCCTCGCGTGGGCGGGCGGCGCGGCGAAGCAGGCGCACGCGAAGCGCGTCGTCCTCGTCTCCGACGGCGTGGCGACGGCGGGCGCGACGGACCCGAAGAAGCTGCTCCCGAAGGTCGCCGCGCTGCGCGACGCCGGGGTCGATCGGATCGACGCGGTGGCGCTCGGCGGCATCCGCGACGACGTCGGGCTCCAGCGGATCGTCCGCGGCAACCTCGCCCGCGACGGCGTCGTCGTCGACGCGACGCGCGAGCCGGCCGAGATCGCCCGCCGCCTCGGCGAGGCCACGCGCTCGAACATCGCCGTGAAGGTCGAGGGCGCCACCTGGGCGTGGCCGTCGAAGATCGACGGCGCGCAGGCCGGCGACGCGTTCTCGATCTACGCCGAGGTCCCGGCGGGCAAGGAGCTCCGGGTCTCGGTCGACGGCGCCGCCGTCGAGGCCGTCGCGACGCGCACGACCGAGAGGCCGCTGGTGGAGCGGGCGGTCGGTCAGGCGAAGGTCGCGAGCATGCTCGAGCGGGAGGCCACTTCGAACGAGAGCCTGAAGAAGAGCATCGTGTCGATCGCGACGCGCCAGCGCATCATGACGCCGTACACGGCGATGCTCGTCCTCGAGACCGAGCAGGACTACGCGCGTTACGGCATCGATCGCAGGTCGCTCGCCGACGTCCTCGCCATCCAGGACGGCAACGTGCGGCGCCTGCACCGCGACGACTTCGTCAAGCTGCCGCTCGCCCGTCCGAGCGAGGAGGGCTACGGATACGAGCTCACGGACGACGCCGAGGCGACCGGGGTGCTCCGCGACGCGGTCACGCGAAGCGCGCTCGACGAGGTGGCGAAGAAGGCCGAGGCGCCGGGCCGCCCGGCGCGCGGGAGCGCCGCGCGGCCCCAGGCTCCGGCGCCGAGGCCGCCGCCTCCGGTGGTCACCGAGTCGTCGACC